>NZ_JBIASM010000016.1:0-147787 GCF_042890765.1 Streptomyces sp. NPDC002032
CAACGGCCCGATCACATCCCAGGCCTGATCAGTCACCTCATGACGTCGCACCACGAACGGAGCAACGACCGACCTACATTGCGGACACGCCCTAGGCCGCGCCTCCCCCTGCGGACCCGCGCCCGGGCCGCCCCGCCCGGGCCCCGCCGAACGCGCGTGCGGGCGTCTCGCCGGCCAGCCGGAACGCGTGCGCTGTGCGACGCTGGCGAGGGGTCCGCGGGCGGGGCGCGGACCGTGGAGCGAGGCGGTACGGCGTGTGGCGAGGGCGGTTGCGGTGGCGGGCCGCGGGCGGGGCACTGGTACGGGTGGTCCTCGTCTGGGCCGCGTCCACCCTCACGATGCTCGCGCTCGCCGCGGTCCTGCCCGACTTCCGCCTCCAGTCGCCCGACGGGGACAGCGTCTCCCGGGTCGCGCTGACCGCCGCCTGGGCCGCCGGAGCCTTCGGCCTGCTCAGCGCGCTGGTATGGCCGGTCCTGGTCCGGGCCCTGCTGCTCGTGCCCGCCCTCGTGCTCGGGCTCCTCGTGTTCTTCCTCAACGGCTCGCTGCTGCTGATGGCGCTCGACCTGATCCCCGACGCGCGGGGAGCGAGGGTCGCCCCCGAGACCGCGGTGGTCGTCGCCGCCGCCATGTCCGCCGTGGCGTCGGCCACCTCCACCGCCCTCGCGATGCGGGGCGACGAGGCGTACAGCCGCCGCCTGCACCGGCTGGCCGACCGGCGCCGGCGCCGGCGCCGCCACGGGGCGCCCCCGGGCGGCGCCGGCCCCGGGCTGGTCTTCCTCCAGCTCGACGGCGTCGGGTACGAGGTGCTGCGGCGGGCGGCGGCCGACGGCCTGATGCCGACGGTGGCCGGCCTGCTGGAGCGCACCCACCGGCTGACGCCCTGGCGCACGGACTGGTCCAGCCAGACCGGCGCGAGCCAGCTCGGCATCCTGCACGGCTCCAGCTTCGACGTCCCGGCCTTCCGCTGGTACGAGAAGGACACGGGCGAGGTGATGGTCTGCAACCGGCCCACCAGCGCCGCCGAACTCCAGCGCCGGGCGATCGAGCGGACCGCGGACGGCGGCCTGCTCACCCTCGACGGCGCCAGCCGGGGCAACCTCTTCAGCGGCGGCGCCGACCAACTGGCGCTGGTGCTCTCGGTCGCCGCCCGCCGGGGCCGCGCCAACCGCTCCCGCGCGGGCTACTTCGCGTACTTCCGCGACCCGGCCAACGCGGTGCGCACCGCCCTGTCCCTGGTCGCGGAGGTGGCCCGGGAGATCGGTCAGTCGCTGCGGGCGCGGGCGCGCAAGGTGACGCCCCGGGTGTCGCGGGGCGGCCTGTACCCGGTGATCAGGGCCTTCGCCACGGTCATCGAACGGGACGTGGTCGTCTCGGCGGTGATCGGGGACGTGCTGGCGGGCCGGGCCGCCGTATACGCGGACCTGGTGGCCTACGACGAGGTCGCGCACCACTCCGGGCCGCGCGGCCGCGACACCGACCAGGTGCTGGCCCGGCTGGACCGGAGCCTGGCGCTGATCGCCCGGGTCGCCGAGCACGCGCCCCGGGAGTACCGCCTGGTGCTGCTGTCGGACCACGGCCAGAGCCCGGGGGAGACCTTCCTCGCCCGCTACGGCCTGACCCTGAAGGACCTGGTCCGGGCCGGCTGCGGACTGCCCGTCCCGCGCCGGGCGGGCCGTACCCGCAGCGGCGCCGAGGCCCGCGCGGCCGTCCTGGCGGCCCTGCACCGGCCGGTGGAGGAGGCGGGCGAGGAGGCCCGCCCGGCGCCCGGCTCCGATCCGGTGGTGCTGGCCTCGGGCAACCTCGGGCTGGTCTCCTTCCCCGAGGTGCGGGGCCGGGCCACCCGGGAGTGGATCGAGCGCGCGCACCCGGCCCTGCTGCCCACCCTGGCCCACCACCCGGGAGTGGGCTTCCTGCTGGTGGACGGGGAGGTGCTGGGTCCGGGCGGGGCGAGCGCCCGGCTGGACGTGCCGGGGGCGGCGGAGGAACTGCTGGCGGCCTTCGGTCCGGGCGCGGCCGACGCGGTCCGGCGGACCGACTCCTTTCCGCACGTGGCCGACATCATGGTCAACTCCGCCTACGACCCGGAGACCGGGGCCGTGCACGCCTTCGAGGAGCAGATCGGCTCGCACGGGGGCCTCGGCGGGGAGCAGGGGCACCCGTTCCTGATGTGGCCGACGGTGCTGTCGGACCCCGGCCCGGAGCCGGTGGGCGCCGAGGCCGTGCACGGCGTGCTGCGCCGCTGGCTACGGGAGGCCGACGGCCCCCAGATCCCGCTGACCGGCGGGGATCCGGTACGGGAACCGGTGCGCGAGCCCCTGCGCGGGGCGGCCCCGCAGCCGCCGCCTGAGCGTGCGCGGGAGGATCACCGGCCGGAGCCGGAATCGAGTGGAACCCTTCCTTCCGCAGGGGTCCCCGCACCGGACGAAACCCGGTGATTTGATGCCGACTTCGGCGTGGTCAACCATGTGGGGACCTGCCCACCATGTGAGACGTTCCGAGGCGCACCCCCGATGACCAGCACCGCAGTCCCATCCGCCGTGACCGACACGGCCCCCGCGACCCCCGCGACCCCCGCGGCCTCCTCGGCGGCCACCGCCACCGGCACGGCCGCCCCGGCCCCCGGCCAGGGCGGCGACCGGCACGCCCGCCGCTTCGGCCTCCCGGTCGCCATCTGCCTGGTCATGGGCAACATCATCGGCGGCGGGATCTTCCTGCTCCCCGCCTCGGTCGCCCCCTTCGGCACCATCAGCCTCGTCGCGTTCGCCGTCCTCACCGCCGGTGCGATGGCCCTCGCTCTCGTCTTCGGCCGGCTCGCCGAACGCCACCCGCGCACCGGCGGCCCGTACGTGTACGTCCGCGCGGCCTTCGGCGACTTCGCGGGCTTCCTCGCCGCCTACAGCTACTGGATCACCGCCTGGGTCTCCAACGCGGCCCTCGCCGTGGCGGCCGTCGGCTACCTCGGCGTGCTCTTCCCCGCCGTCGGCGCCCACAAGTGGTCCATGTGCCTGGCGGCCCTCGCGGTCCAGTGGCTGCCGGCACTCGCCAACCTGGCCGGCACCCGGTACGTGGGCGCCGTGCAGCTGGTGGCGACCGTGCTGAAGCTGGTCCCGCTGCTCCTGGTGGCCGTGGGCGGGCTGTTCTTCTTCGACCCGGCGAACCTCGGGCCCTTCCAGGCCACCGGCCAGGGGCCGGTCGGGGCCGTCTCGGCCTCGGCCGCGATCCTGCTCTTCAGCTACCTCGGAATGGAGTCCGCCGCCGTCAGCGCCGGCGAGGTCCGCGACCCGGCCCGCAACGTCGCCCGGGCCACCCTCCTCGGCACCGGCGGCGCCGCCGTCGTCTACCTCCTCGGCACCCTTTCCGTCTTCGGCCTGGTCTCCCACGCGAAGCTGGTCGACTCCCAGGCCCCCTTCACCGACGCCGTCAACGCGATGTTCGGCGGCACCTGGGGCGGCACCCTCGTCGCCTGCGCCGCCGTGATCTCGATGCTCGGCGCCCTCAACGGCTGGACCCTGCTCAGCGCGCAGACCCCGTACGCGGCCGCCAAGGACGGGCTCTTCCCGAAGGTCTTCGAGATCAAGCGGCGCGGGGTCCCCGTCGTCGGCGTCCTCGTCACGGCCGCCCTGGCCTCCGCGCTCACCGTCTACAACTACACCGCCGGCTCCGAAGGCGTCTTCGAGGTCCTGGTCCTGGTCACCACCTTCACGGCGACCGTCCCGTACCTGCTGTCCACGGCCGCGCAGCTCTACTTCCTGGCCTCCGGCCAGGGCGGGCGCGTCCACCGCGGGCGGCTGGTGCGCGACGCCGTCCTGGCCTCCCTGGCCTTCGGCTTCTCGATGTGGCTGGTCGCCGGATCCGGCTACGCGGCCGTCTACCAGGGCGTGCTCTTCCTCTTCGCGGGCGTCCTCGGCTACGCCCTGATGGCGGCCCGCAAGCAGCGCGCCGCCGGGCGGGGGGCCTGACGCCGAAGCCCGCGCCGTAGCGGCGGCCGCGTCGTGTTCCACGAGGCGGCGCCGTACGACGCGGGCTGTGTCCCGCGACCGGCCCGAGGGCTTAGTCGAGGTAGTCGCGCAGCACCTGCGAACGCGAGGGGTGGCGCAGCTTCGACATGGTCTTGGACTCGATCTGGCGGATGCGCTCACGGGTGACCCCGTACACGCGGCCGATCTCGTCCAGCGTCTTCGGCTGGCCGTCGTTGAGGCCGTAGCGCATGGAGACCACGCCCGCCTCGCGCTCGGAGAGCGTGCCCAGGATGGACTGGAGCTGCTCCTGGAGGAACGTGAAGGACACGGCGTCCGCCGGGACGACCGCCTCGGAGTCCTCGATGAGGTCACCGAACTCGCTGTCGCCCTCCTCACCCAGGGGGGTGTGCAGGGAGATCGGCTCGCGGCCGTACTTCTGGACCTCGATGACCTTCTCGGGGGTCATGTCGAGTTCCTTGCCCAGCTCCTCCGGAGTGGGCTCCCGGCCGAGGTCCTGGAGCATCTGGCGCTGCACGCGGGCGAGCTTGTTGATGATCTCGACCATGTGGACGGGGATGCGGATGGTGCGCGACTGGTCGGCCATGGCACGCGTGATCGCCTGCCGGATCCACCAGGTCGCGTACGTGGAGAACTTGAAGCCCTTGGTGTAGTCGAACTTCTCCACCGCGCGGATCAGACCGACGTTGCCCTCCTGGATCAGGTCCAGGAAGAGCATGCCGCGGCCGGTGTAGCGCTTGGCCAGGGAGACCACGAGACGGAGGTTGGCCTCCAGCAGGTGGTTCTTGGCGCGGCGGCCGTCCTCGACGAGGATCTCCAGCTCGCGCTTGAACGCGGGCTTGTGGTCCTCCTCCTCTTCGAGCTTGTACTCGGAGAACAGGCCCGCCTCGATGCGCTTGGCGAGCTCGACCTCCTGCTCGGCGTTGAGGAGCGGCACCTTGCCGATCAGCTTCAGGTAGTCCTTGACGGGGTCGGCGGTGGCGCCGGCCACCATGACCGTCTGCGCCGGGGCGTCGTCCTCGTCGTCGTCGGACAGGACGAAGCCCTGGGTGCCGCCCGTCTTGGGCGCCTCCTCCTCGGGCTCGTCGGCGAGGTCTTCGGCCGCCCAGTCCTCGCCCTCGGCGGCGGGGGTCTCGGCGTCGTCGCCGTCCTTGCCGCCGGCCTTCTTCGTGGCGGCGGTCTTCTTCGTGGCCGTGGCCTTCTTCGCGGCGGTCTTCTTGACCGCGCGCTTCTTCGGCTCGGCAGCGGCTCCGGCCGTCACCTCGTCCTCGGCGCCGGCCGGCGAAGCGGATATCGCCGCGGCGGTGGCCGGGGCGGCGGTGGCCGCGGTCTTGCGCGCGCCGATGGGGCGCGGCGCGGCGGCCTTCTTCGTCACGGTGCGGGCGGGGGCGGCTGCCGCCTTGCGGGGCTTCTTGGCGGCGGCCTTCGTGGCGGGGGCGGCGCTGACGTGGAGGGCGACACCCTCCTCGTCCAGGACCTGGTTCAGGCTGCGCAGGACCCGCTTCCACTGGTCCACCGGGATGCGGCCGGCCTCGAAGGCCTGACGCACATCGTCACCGTTGATGTGACCCTGCTCGCGGCCGCGCTCGACGAGCGCGACGAGGGCCTCCGATTCGGCGATCTCCGGAGGGAACGTACGGGACGGGCTGAGCGACACAAGGAGCCTCTCGTTGCGAACAGATAGGGAGTGGGCGGGACATCATCGCGCGAACTCGGGAAACAGACCCGAGGGGGGTCTGTATTCCGGGGCCGCGCGAGGACACCTGTCGGTTCATCGCATGCCCGAGTCGATTCGTTACGCGCTGAATTGAGTGACCTGCGCCACGCTGTGGCCGCGCAACCGATCCCACGAGGATCCGTCCGCCCCGGATTCGCGCCTTCCGCCGGTCCCGACGTCAGCCCGTTCTGCGGGCTTGGATCAAGAACCGGGCGGTGTGCGCGACGAACGGGCCGTCGCGCTCGATCCGTTCGTGGAGCTCGCGCAGCCGGTCCCGGTACTGCCCGACCGTGAAGCCGGGCACCATCCAGATCACCTTCCGGAGAAAGTAGATCACGGCTCCGATGTCGTGGAACTCCGTCCGCAGTCGCTCGGAGCGCAGATCGACGACTTCCAGGCCCGCTTTCGTGGCGTCGGCGACCGCGTCGTCGGGGTGCCGGCCGCGCCGCACCTCCTCGGGCTGGGGGCCCAGGAAGTACTCGACGAGCTCGAATACGCTCGCCGGACCGACCTGCTGCGAGAGGTAGGTGCCGCCCGGTGTCAGCACCCGGGCGATCTCGTCCCACCAGATGGTCACCGGGTGTCGGCTGGCGACCAGCTCGAAGGCGGCGTCGCCGAAGGGCAGCGGCGGCTCGTCGGCGTCCGCGACCACGACCGCGCCCAGGGGGTGCAGCAGCCGGGTCGCCTTCTCGATGTTCGGCGGCCAGGACTCCGTGGCGGCCGTCAGCGGGGGCAGCGGACCGGCTCCGGCGAGCACCTCGCCGCCGCCGGTCTGGATGTCCAGTGCGGAGCGGACCCGCGCCAGATGCTCGCCCAGCAGCTTCTGGTAGCCCCAGGAGGGCCGCTGCTCGGTGGCCCGGCCGTCGAGCCACGAGAAGTCCCAGCCGTCCACGGAGACGGACTCCGCTTCTGCGACGAGATGGTCGAAAGTGCGCGTCATGCCCCGATCGTCCCAGGCCGGGCCCCCGGCGACCACCGGATATGTCGACTAGACTGTGCGGCGGGCCGTGACTGGCGTTCGGGTGGATCACCACCGGGGAGCGGCCCGGCGTACACCCACTCCCGTACGCCGACTGCCGCGCGCCTGGGCGATCCGCGATCCGCGTTCCGCTGCGACGTCCAGGAGACCCCATGACGACCGCCACCGCCCGCCTGATGGACGGCACCGCCCTCGCCCGCCGCACCGCCGAGCGGACCGCCGCCCTCGCGGCGAAGATCACCGGCAGCACCGGCACCGCGCCCTGTCTCGCCACCGTCCTGGTCGGCGAGGACCCCGCGTCCGTGACCTACGTACGGATGAAGCAGAACCGTTGCGCCAAGGCCGGGATCACCTCCCGCCACGTGGAGCTGCCCGCCTCGACCACCACCGAGGAGCTCGTCGCGCAGATCACGGCCCTCTCCGAGGACCCGGAGATCAGCGGCATCCTGCTCCAGCACCCCGTCCCGCACCACATCGACGAGCGCGCCGCCTTCGAGGCCATCGCCCCGGGCAAGGACGTCGACGGGGTCACCATGCACTCCTTCGCCGCGATGGGCTTCGGCCTGCCGGGCTTCGTCTCCTGCACCCCCGGCGGCATCATGCGCCTGCTGGAGGCCTATGACGTCGACCTCACCGGCAAGCACGCCGTCGTCGTCGGCCGCAGCGCGATCCTGGGCAAGCCCGCCGGCATGCTGCTGCTGGAGCGCAACGCCACCGTCACCTACTGTCACTCCCGCACCGTGGACCTGCCCTCGATCGTCCGCCAGGCCGACGTACTGGTCGCCGCCGTCGGCAAGGCCGAGTTCATCCGCGGCGAGGACATCAAGCCCGGCGCGGTCGTCCTCGACGCCGGCTACAACGAGGGCAACGTCGGCGACGTCCACTTCGAGTCGGCCGCCGCCCGCGCCTCCCTGATCACCCCGGTGCCCGGCGGGGTCGGCCCGATGACCATCGCGGTCCTGCTGGAGCAGACCGTGCACGCCGCCGCCGCACAGGCCGGTCTTGACCTCGCGGACCTCCTCGCGGACCTCTGACCCACCCCACCGCGCGCCACTGGGCGCGGGATGACGCGACGCCCCGGACCCCTCGGTCCGGGGCGTCCGTCATCCCGCGCGGGGCCGCGACGGCCGCCGCGGGCCCCGTACCGGTGCCGGCCGCCTGCCGGGCGGCCGCGCCCTCAGCCTGGCGGTTCCCCCCGGGCCGCCGCCGCCACGATCGGGGAGGTGCGCAGCGCCCGGGCGAGGGCGCGCAGCGGCGGACGCTCCGGGAGCTGCCCGGCGCCCTCCCCGACGGGCCAGGGCGGGGGCGGGGGCTGCGCCGTGCCCGCGCGGTCCGCGGCCTCCCGGCTGCGGCAGGCCGCGGCCAGGACGGCCGCGTCGGCCACCACCGAGGCGGCCCCCTCGTCCAGACCCCGACGGCGCGCGGCCGCGTACGCCGCCTCGCGGACGGCGGGGTCGAACCAGCCGGCCAGGGCCAGCAGCCCGTCGTCGATCACCGACTCCCGGTGGACCAGCCGGATCCCGAGCGGCGACCACCAGGCCAGCGGCACCGTCGTCACGCTGCGGGACGCGAACGCGCGCAGCGCCTTCCACAGCGGACGCAGCCCGTGGTGGTGGCGCAGGTCCCGCCAGGCGGACGAGCCGCCGGCCAGCGGTACGAGGAACCCCGCGCCCAGCGTCAGGGAGGCCCCGGAGGCCAGCGGCGGCGCCACGTCCGTGGACAGCACCACCCAGTCTCGGCCGGCCCAATGGGCGGCGAAAGCGGCCCACTTGGCGGCGAGGTAGGCCAGGTCCAGCAGCCCGCTGAGCACGATCAGGGCCAGCCCGGTGCGCAACGGCCGCAGCGAGCGGTCGGCCCGCCGCCACCACTGCGCGCACAGCGCCGTCAGGGCCAGAGCGCCGACGGTGTGCGCCAGCAGGAAGCAGACGATCATCTCGCGGATCCAGGGCGTCGTGGCGTAGTACGTGTCCAGGTCCCGCAGCCGCTCCACCGGCGCGTCACCGATCACGAACAGGACGACGATCGCCACGGCCGCCCCGCCGAACACGGCCGCCGTCAGCCGCGTGGCCCGGCGCACCGCCGCGGCCGGCCCGCCGCGCCACCGCAGGACCAGGACCACACAGGTCCCGGAGAACAGGGTGGCGAGGGAGAACACAAGCGGCGCCGAGAAGTTGACCACCCCGGTCGCCCGGTTGACCGCCGAGATCGTCGGCGGTGACGCCAGGAAGGTGATCGGGGCGCCCAGTACGAGCAGGAGGCACGCGGTCCGGTTCAGCGGCCGGTCCCACTCCCGGCGCAGCGACGGCACCTTGACCAGCAGCGCCAAGACCATCAGCGAACCCGGCAGGAAGCGCAGCAGCCCGCCGTTCACCGGGTCCGTCCCAGCCCGGCGACGGCGCGCTCGGCCGCGGTGAGCGGCGGTTCCCGGAGCGCGCCGCGCTCCGAGGCGCGCAGCACGTGCCAGACCACCGAGGGCCGCAGCCAGTCACCCGGCGGCCCGCTCATGGTGATCACCTTGAACAGGGCGTCGGTCAGCACCCCGTCGGTGGTGGCCCCCGTCATCAGCCGGCCGACGTACCGCTCGAGCAGACCGGACCCGGCCTTCGGCTTCATCCCGGTGGCCCCCGGGTACAGGATGTCCTGCGAGGTCGCCAGCTCCCAGGCGGTGGCCACCTGCGGGGTGATCGCGCGCTGCGCCGCGCGGCCGGTCCCGGGGTCGGCGAGGTCCCTCTCCCGGAGCAGGGCGCGCACGGCCAGCAGCCCCTGGGCGGCGACCGTCATGCCCTGCCCGTACAGCGGGTTGAAGGTGGCGACCGAGTCGCCGACGGCGAAGAAGCCGTCGGGCAGCGCGGCCTTCTCGAAGTAGACGCGCCGGTTGGCGGTGCCCGGGGTGACGGCCACATCGGTCAGGGGCTTCCTGCCCTCCAGGAGTTCACCGACGACCGGGTGCCGCAGACCCTTGGCGAACGGGACGAACAGCTCCGGATCGGCGGTCGGCCGGCCGCCCCGGGTGCCGGAGAGGGTGGCCTGCCAGCGCCCGTCCTCGATCGGCACGATCGTGCCCGTCCGCCCGGGTACGGGCGCCCGCGGGTCGGACTGCACGTTGACGATGGGGAACCCCGACGCGTGCGCCCCGGCCGGGGCCTCGAAGATCCGGGTCGCGTAGACCAGCCCGGAGTCGACCTCGGCCCGCCGGATGCCGGCCACGCCCAGTGCCCCGAGCCAGGCCACCGCCCGCGAGCCGCGTCCGCTCGCGTCGACCACGAGGTCGGCCGCCAGCAGTCGGCCCCGCTCCCCGGGCGTGTCGACGCGGACCCCGGTGACCCGGGCCGCCGTGCCCGCAAGGCCCCCGACCCGGCTCCGCCGGAGCGTGGTGACCCCCTCCAGGCCGCCCACCCGGGCGCGGAGCACCGAGTCGAGGAGGCCGCGGCTGCACGCGAGGGCGAACTGCGTCCCGCCGCGGCGCGGGATCCAGCCCCGGGCGGTCAGGGTGACCAGGTCGGCGGGCAGGCTGCGGCGCAGCGCCCCCGCGCCCGTCAGCTCGTCGAGGATGCCCGGGAGTATCCCCTCCATGGCGCGGGCGCCGCCCGACCACAGCAGGTGGGTGTGGCGGCCCTGCGGAAGCCCCCTGCGCGGGGCCGGGCCCTCGGTCAGCGCGTCCGCTTCGATGACGGTGACCGCCGCGTGCTCGGCGAGGACGGCGGCGGCGAGCAGCCCGGTCAGACTGCCGCCGATGACGACGGCGTGGCGGCGCGGTGGGGACTGGTTCATCGTGTCGTGCTCTCTGTCTCGGGCCGTATCGGGGCCTCGGCACGCGGCGTGCGACGGTCCGGGTCGGTGTGCCGGTGTGCCGGTGGGTCGGCGTGCGCGTGTGCCGGTGTGCCGGTGAGTCGGTGTTCCGGTGGGTCGGTGTGCGGGGGCGGGTCACCCGCGGGACGTGGGGCTTCCCCAGCCGAGCGAGGTGTTGATGCGCTCCAGCGCCCCGGGGAAACGTTCCTCCCGGCGGGCCGGCAGATAGGGCCGCAGGAGCATGCCCAGGTGCAGGCCGAAGGTCTCGGCCCGGATCTCCGCGGGATCCCCCTGGTCGGCCCGGGCGGCGGCCTGCCGGACCACCGCGTCCAGACCGCCCTCGCGGGCCAGCAGCTCGGCGAGACCGGCGTGGCGTGCCGTCAGCCGGGCGGCCACCGCCATGCCCGGCCCGAGCTCGTAGCCCGTGCCCTCGGCCACGTGCCACAGCTCGTGGCAGGCGATGACGATCTGGTGCTCGGGGCGCGTGCGCTCCTCGATGACGACCAGGTCGACGTCCTCCAGCTCCAGCCAGAGCCCACTGGCCGAGTCCGGCGGGAAGGCGGTGAAGTGGAAGTCGACCGGCCGCCCGCCGCGCCGGCGCCCCAACGCGGTGCACAGGGCGCGGATGAGCCCGGCGACATCGGCGGGCGGCGCGGAGCGCACCTCGGCCAGCAGCTCCGCGCCGAGCCTGCGCATCTCCCGCGTGGTCCTCATGACGCCGTCCCCGCGGCGGGGTCCGGGGCCACGGTGGCTTCGGGTCGGGCGGCGGCTCGCACCGGGTCATTCTCCGTTTGTCGACAAGACGTTCGAGTGGGGGGCTCTGCGCAGCCTAGTCCCCGCTCCCGGCGCCCGACCAGCGCCTTCCCAAAAGGCGGAACCCGTGCGGAGGACCCCACCCGCCCACCGCGTTGACCCCGGAGGTAATCGACCCCGCCCCGGTGCCCCGGCACCGTAGGGGTACGGGTTCCGGGGCCGCGCACACGGCCCCGGGAACCGCACCCGCCCACCGCACCCACCCCCCGACGGAGGCCGATCCGCCATGTCCGCGACCCTCTTCGCCGCCCTCGCCCGCACGAGCGCCCCGCAGACCGCGCTGCGCCGCTTCCTCGCCCTCGACGCCGTGGTCACCGCCGGCAACGGCCTCGCCTACGCCGTCTTCGCCGGACCCCTCGGCCGGCTGCTCGGCGTGGACCGCCCGGCCCTGTTCGTCCTCGGCCTCGTCCTGACCGGCTACGGCGCCGGGGTCGGCCGGCTGGCCGCGCGGCGCAGGCCGCCTGTGTGGCAGGTGCGGTGCGTCATCGGGGCCAACTGCGCCTGGCCGGTCCTCAGCCTGCTCTCGCTCGCCCTGTGGTTCTCGCCCACCGCGGCCGGAGCGGTGTGGATCCCCGCACAGGCCCTCGTCGTCGCCGCCTTCGCCCTCCTCCAGCAGCTGGCGCTGCGCCGGGCCGGCTCAGGGGCCCAGTGAGCGCAGGTACTTCACCGTCGCCGGATCGGCCGGGAGGAAGGTCTCGATGGCCAGCTCGGCGACGGTCACGTCCAGCGGCGTGTTGAAGGTGGACACCGACGACACGAAGGAGAGCAACTGCCCTTCGTGTTCGATCCGCAGCGGCAGGGCGACGCACGGGTACCCCTCCGCGCCGGCCTCCGCCCCGGCCTCCCCCTCCTCTTCCGGCAGCGGTACGGGGTAGGCCGCGACCTCCTCGTACAGGGCGCGCAGCGGCTCCGAGCGCACCAGAGCCATCTGCCGCTCCATCTGCTCCAGCAGGTGGCCCCGCCACTGCCGCAGGTTGCGGATCCGCGGGGCGAGCCCGCGCGGGTGCAGGGTCAGCCGCATGGCGTTCAGCGGCGGCGCGAGCAGCTCCTCCGGGATCCCGTCCAGCAGCATCGCGATGCCCCGGTTGGCCGCCACCACCGTGTACGTCCCGTCCACCACCAGCGCCGGGTACGGCTCGTAGCCGGTCAGCAGCTGCTCGATGCCCTCGCGCAGCGCACCCATGGCGGGCGCGTCCAGCGGGGTGTGCGCGTACCGCGGGGCGTAACCGGCCGCCACCAGCAGGGCGTTGCGGTCCCGCACCGGCACGTCCAGGTGCTCGGCCAGCCGCAGCACCATCTCCTCGCTCGGCCGGGACCGGCCGGTCTCCACGAAGCTGATGTGCCGGGACGAGGAGTCGGCGCGCCCCGCCAGCTCCAGCTGGCTGACCCCCCGCCGCTCCCGCCAGGCCCGCAGCAGCGCACCCACACTCGCCGTCGTCATGCCCCGACGGTAGCCGAGCGCGGGACGCGGCCCACCGGCGGCCGCCCGGACGGCGAAGACCCGGACGGCGCCGCCCGGCGCCCGGGGTGTGCCCGTGCGCCGGGAGCGCTCTGGCGCACCGGGGCGCGGAAGGGTCCCGCCGGCGCTCCCTGTGGGAAACTGACCACACGTCACACGGAAGGAGAACGCGGATGCAGAGCGAGCCGCTTTCGCAGAAGGAGATCGAGGACCGGCTGCGGGAGCTCCCCGGCTGGGCCTTCGAGGACGACCGGATCCTGCGCACCTACCGGCTGGCCACGCACCGGGCCGCCAGCGCCCTGGTCGCCCACATCGCCGTCGTCCAGGACGAGTTGAACCACCACTCGGACCTCACCCTCGGCTACGACACCGTCCGCCTCGCCGTGCACAGCCACGACGCCGGCGGACTCGTCACCGAGAAGGACTTCGGCCTCGCCGAACGCGTCGAGGCCCTCGCCCCCGCCCATGGAGCCGCCTGATGGCGGGAGCGCGACCGCTGCTCGTCGACTACGACGCCGAGGCCGGGGTCTACGACGCCACGCGCGGCGGGGTCCCGCGCGCCTAGGCCGCCGCCGCGGAGGTGCTCGGCCTGCTCCCGGCGCACGCCGGCCCGCACCCTGCTCGACCCCGGCTGCGGCACCGGCATCGTCACCGCCCGGCTCACCCGGCCAGGGCTCCGCGTCCTCGGCGCGGACACCTCGTACGGGATGGCCTCCGCGGCCGTGCGGCGCGGCGTCCCGGCCCTCCTCGCCTCCGGGACCCGGCTGCCGCTGCACCTGCTGCGCGGCCCCGGCGCGGTGGCGGAAGCGGGGCGGGTGCTGCGGCCCGGCGGGGTGCTCGTCACCACCGTCGACAAGGACGCCGCGCACGACGTCGGCAGCGACATAGACGCCCTGCTCGCCCCGCACCTGACGGCCGGACCCGCCGACGCCTCCCACGAGGTCGAGGCGTACGCGGCCCGGGCCGCGAGACCCGGTTCACCGGCCACGGCCAGGGCCGCACCCCGCGCGGCGCGGCCACCGCTCTGCTGGCCGGGCGCTACGCCTCGCGGATCAGCCCGCGCGGGACCACCGCGGCCGCCCCGGCCGCCCGGCCGGCGGACCTGCCCGGGCAGGACGCCCCGCGCGCGGAGCCCACGTACCGCGTACGGAGCTTCGTGCGCGTCTGAGGGCGAGCGCCGGGCCCGGGGTCTACGCCCGTTCCAGGCGCCACCACTGGGACGCGGAGTCGGTGTCCTCGGCCTGGCGGGCGCGGCCCTGCGCGTCGGCCTCCAGCGGGAGGCCGCTGATGCACGCGATCAGCGAGACCACCCCCGGCTCGTCGAGGTGCTCCTCGACGAGCCACTCCTGCGCCCCGAACGCGTTGGCCCGCCACACCTGCACCCGGGCCCCGCTGTCCGTCGAGGCGTTCGCGACGTCGAGGCGGCGGCCGTTGTCCTCGCTCACCACGTGGAAGATCCCGCCGCCGCTGTGCACCGGCGAGATCCGCCACCGGCGGGCGGCCGCCGGCGCGGGCGGCCCGTCCGGGCCGACCCGCACCCGCGAGGCACCCTCCAGCTGGAGCACCAGCCCACTGTCGACGTTGCGGATCCGGTAGATCCCGTCCGGAAGGTTCACGCCGCCCTCAGACGTCGAAGACGGCCGGGTCGGGACCGATCCGGCGGCCCGCCGCGCTCGCACCCAGGGCGTCCAGCGCCGCGAGGTCCCCGGCGTCGAGCTCGAAGCCGAACACGTCCAGGTTCTCCCGGATCCGCTCGGGCGTCACCGACTTCGGGATCACCACGTGGCCGAGCTGGAGGTGCCAGCGCAGCACCACCTGCGCGGCGCTGCGGCCGTGCTTGGCGGCGACGGCGGCGACGGCCGGCAGGGTCAGCAGCTCCTTGCCCTGGCCCAGCGGGGACCAGGCCTCGGTGACGATGCCGCGCGCGGCGTGCAGGGCCCGCAGTTCCTCCTGCGGGAAGAGCGGGTGCAGCTCGATCTGGTTCACGGCCGGCACCAGGGCGCTCTCGGCCGCCAGCCGCTCCAGGTCCGCCGGGCGGAAGTTCGACACGCCGACCGCCTTGGCGCGGCCGCTCGCGGCGATCTCCTCGAAGGTCTTCCAGATCGCGAGGAAGTCCTCGCGCATCGGGCGCGGCCAGTGGATCAGGTACAGGTCGACCTGGTCGAGGCCCAGCTTGCCGAGCGACTCGTCGAAGGCGCGCAGCACCTCGTCGCGGCCCCAGCGCACCTTCGGGCCGTTCCACAGCTTGGTGGTGACGAACAGCTCCCCGCGCGGCACCCCGGACGCGGCCAGGGCCCGCCCGGTGCCGCGCTCGTTGCCGTAGACCGCCGCCGTGTCGACGCTCCGGTAGCCGGCCTCCAGCGCCGTCCCGACGGCCCGCTCGGCCTCGGAGTCCGGGACCTGCCAGACCCCGTAGCCGAGCCGGGGCATGAGCGTGCCGTTGTTGAGCGTGACGGTGGGGACCTGGTTCACGTGGTGTCGTTCCCTCGGGGTCGGTGCGGTGTGGCCCGTGCCACGGCGTACGAGGGGCGACAACCAGCCCCCCGGACGCCGTATTCCCGCCATCCGGACGGTCTTTCGCGCCGGCCGCTGAGGCCGGACCCAGGTACGCCTCACGGACCAGGGGATCCGCCCGGACCTCGGCCGCGGTGCCCTCGGCCAGCACGCTGCCGAGGTCGAGTACGACGACCCGTGCGCACAGGCCCATCACGAAGGCCACGTCGTGCTCGACGAGCAGCACCGCGCAGCCCTCCCGTTCGGCCGGCCCCCGCACCACCGAGGCCAGCCGGTCCCGCTCGGGCGCCGACAGCCCGGACAGCACGTCGAACACGGTGGTCTTACCGGCCCCGTTCGGCCCGATCAGCCCGCACACCTCCCCGGCCCGGATGCCGAGGCCGACCCCGGCCAGGGCCCGGGCCCCGCCGAAGCGCACGGTGACCCCGCGCGCCTCCGGTACGTACGCGCGTCCGCTCATGGCGCCGTCCCCGGGTAGGCCTCGGTGAGCCGGTCCGGCTCCATCCCGGCCCGGGGGCCGCACC
This sequence comes from Streptomyces sp. NPDC002032, assembly GCF_042890765.1. NCBI lineage: Bacteria > Bacillati > Actinomycetota > Actinomycetes > Kitasatosporales > Streptomycetaceae > Streptomyces > Streptomyces sp. NPDC002032. The sequence goes on from NZ_JBIASM010000016.1 coordinate 15,773, forward strand.
AGGAGACCCGGCCCCGGGAGAGGCAGGCCACGGTGTCGGCGATCCCGAGCACCTCGGCGGCCCTCTCCTCCACCAGCAGCAACGCGGCGGCTCACGCGGGGTAGAGGGCCGCCACCTCCCGCGCGTACGCCTTCTCGATCGCCCGCCGCTTCAGCTTCAGCGACGGCGTCAGCAGCCCGCGCTCCTCGGTGAACTGCCCGGGCAGCACCCGGAAGGCCCGGATCCCCTCGGCCTGCGAGACCAGCGTGTTGGCCGCCACCACCGCCCGCCGCACCTCCGCCGCCAGCTCCGGATCGTCCACCAGCTCCTCGGCGGGCCGCTGCGCCAGCCCGCGCATCGACAGCCAGTGCGCGATGCCCTCCGGGTCCAGGGTCACCAGCGCCGCGATGAACGGCCTGTCGTTGCCCACCAGTACGCAGTGCGACACCAGCGGATGCGAACGCACCCGCTCCTCCAGCGCGGTCGGCGCCACGCTCTTGCCGTTGGAGGTCACCAGGATCTCCTTCTTGCGGCCGGTGATCGTCAGGTACCCGTCCTGGTCCAGGCGCCCCAGGTCCCCGGTCGCCAGCCAGCCGCCGCGCAGCACCTCCTCCGTCCCCCGGGGGTCGTTCAGGTACCCGGAGAAGACGTGGCCGCCGCTCAGCCACACCTCCCCGTCGTCGGCGATGTGCACGGTGCAGCCCGGGATCGGCCGCCCCACCGTCCCGTACTTCGTCGCGCCCGGCGGATTCGCGGTGGCGGCGGCGGAGGTCTCCGTCAGCCCGTACCCCTCGTACACCGTGATCCCGGCGCCTTCGAAGAACAGCCCGAGCCGCCGGGACATCGCCGAGCCGCCCGACATCGCGTGCCGCACCCGGCCGCCGAGCGCCGCGCGCACCTTTCCGTACACCAGCTTCTCGAACAGCTGGTGCTCCATCCGCAGCCCGGCGGAGGGCCCCGGCCCGGTGCCGAACGCCTTCTGCTCGCGCGCCTCCGCGTACCGCACGGCCGTCTCCACCGCCCGGTCGAAGGGCCCCCGGCGCCCCTCCGCCTCCGCCGTGCGGCGGGCCGCCGCGAACACCTTCTCGAAGACGTACGGAACCCCCAGCACGAAGGTCGGCCGGAAGGCGGCGAGGTCCGGCAGCAGCTCGGACGCCGCCATCACCGGCTGGTGCCCCAGCTTCACCCGGGCCCGCACGGCGGCCACCTCCACCATCCGCCCGAAGACGTGTGCCAGCGGCAGGAACAGCAGGGTGGAGGGCTGCTCACCGCCGCCCGCCTGGAACACCGACTCCCAGCGGGCCACCATCGTGTCGGCCTCGAACATGAAGTTCGCGTGGGTGAGCACACAGCCCTTGGGGCGGCCCGTGGTGCCCGAGGTGTAGATGACGGTGGCGACGGCGTCCGGGGTCACCGCCCGGCGGTGGCGGTGCACCACGTCCTCGGCCACCGGCTCGCCCTGCGCCACCAGCTCCGCCACCGCCCCCGCGTCGAGCTGCCACAGCATCCGCAGCTGCGGCAGCCGCTCGATCACCGAGCCGACGGTCATGGCCTGGTCCTCGTCCTCCACGACGCACCCGGTGCAGGAGGAGTCGTAGAGGATCCAGTGCACCTGCTCGGCGGAGGAGGAGGGGTAGACGGGCACCGGCTGCGCGCCGATCGCCCACAGCGCGAAGTCGAACAGGGTCCACTCGTAGCGGGTGCGGGACATCACGGCCACCCGGTCCCCGAACCGGATCCCCTGCGCGAGGAGCCCCTTGGCGAGCGCCAGCACCTCGCCGGCCAGCTCCCGGGAGGTGACATCGCGCCAGATCCCGTCGGTCTTGCGCCCGAGCACGACCCGGTGCGGATCCTGTGCCGCATGCTGGAAGACGACGTCGGCCAGACCGCCGACCGGCGCTCCTGTGACCACGGGTGGCACGGTGAACTCGCGCAACATCCCGCTCCTCTCCGTGCTGGGCGCCGCGACGCTACCCCACCCACCCCGTCGGCCGGCACCCCCCGGAAAACCTCCACAAGATCCCTACGGCGGCGGTGGCGGGGGGCCGGTTCAGGCCGGACGGCTCAGGCGGTCGGCGCCCCTCAGGACGGCGGCCGCCAGGGCTTCCGCGGCCGGGGCGGGGCGGCGGCCCTGGAGCAGCGCGAACTCCACCGGCCCCAGTTCCGGCAGGCCGCCCACCCGGACCAGGCCCGGCGGGATCAGCCCCCGGGTGTGCGCCATCACCCCGAGTCCCGCACGGGCCGCCGCGACCAGACCGCTGAGGCTGCCGCTCGTACACGCGATCCGCCAGGCCCGCCCGTCCCGTTCCAGCACCTCCAGCGCCCTCGCCCGGGTGATTCCCGGCGGCGGGAAGACGATCAGCGGCACCGGGCGCTCCGGGTCCACCCGCACCCCCTCCGCCCCGATCCACACCATCCGGTCCCGCCACACCAGCCGGCCCCGCTCGTCCTCCGGGCCGCGCCGCTTGGCCAGCACCAGGTCCAGCCGGCCCGCGTCCAGCCGCTCGTGCAGGGTGCCCGACAGCTCGACCGACAGCTCCAGGTCCACCTCGGGGTGCTCGTGCCGGAACCCCTCCAGGATCTCCGGCAGCCGGGTCAGCACGAAGTCCTCGGACGCCCCGAACCGCAGCCGCCCGCGCAGCCGGGTCCCGGTGAAGAAGGCCGCCGCCCGCTCGTGCGCCTCCAGGATGGTCCGCGCGAACCCCAGCAGCGCCTCGCCGTCCTCCGTCAGGGCCACGCTGTGCGTGTCCCGGGCGAAGAGCGGGCGCCCGGTGGCCCCCTCCAGCCGCCGCACGTGCTGGCTGACGGTGGACTGCCGCACGCCGAGCCGGGCCGCGGCCTGGGTGAAGCTGAGCGTCTGGGCCACGGTGAGGAAGGTGCGCAGCTGGACGGGGTCGTACATGGGGACAGCATAGGGCGGTCCATCGCGTTCCGTGATGACAGTGAGTCTGGTGTGCGGGTTTCCCGATGGGCGCGCGGCGGCGAGCATGAAGGGGGACCCCATCGGCGCCCCGCCTTCCCCCCCTCGCCCCCAGTGCCCCCTGCCCCCCGGCCGTCCCGACCCCGAGTGAGCACCGACCATGCGACGCCCCCGCCTCCCCGCCCGGCTGCCCCTGGACCCGTACGTCCTCGCGCTGCTCGCCACCGTGGGCCTCGCCGCCCTGCTCCCCGCCCGGGGCGCCGCCGCCCCCGTCGCCGACGGCGTGTCCACCGCCGCCGTGGCCCTGCTGTTCTTCCTCTACGGGGCCCGCCTCTCCACCCGCGAAGCCCTCGACGGCCTGCGCCACTGGCGGCTCCACCTCACCGTCCTCGCCTGCACCTTCGTCCTCTTCCCGGTGCTCGGCCTGGCGGCCCGCTGGATGGCCCCCGGCCTGCTCACCCAGCCCCTCTACAGCGGACTGCTCTTCCTGTGCCTGGTCCCCTCGACCGTCCAGTCCTCGATCGCCTTCACCTCCATCGCCCGGGGCAACGTGCCCGCCGCGATCTGCGCCGGATCCTTCTCCAGCCTCGCGGGCATCGTCCTCACCCCCCTCCTGGCCGCCACCCTGCTCGGCGCCGGCACGGGCGGCTTCTCCGCCGGGGCCCTCGGCAAGATCGTCGTCCAGCTGCTGCTGCCGTTCCTGCTCGGCCGGCTCCTGCGCCCCCGGATCGGCGGCTTCCTGGTCCGCCACAAGCCGGCCCTCGGCTACGTCGACCGGGGCTCGATCCTCCTCGTCGTCTACGCCGCCTTCAGCGCGGGCATGGCCGCCGGGGTCTGGCACCAGGTCAGCCTCCCGCGCCTCGGGGCCCTGCTGGCGGTGGAGGCCGTACTCCTCACCGTCATGCTCCTGGTCACCTGGTACGGGGCGGGCCGGCTCGGCTTCGGCCGCGAGGACCGCATCGCCATCCAGTTCGCCGGGTCCAAGAAGAGCCTGGCCGCCGGACTCCCCATGGCCAGCGTGCTGTTCGGGGCCCAGGCCGGCCTCGCCGTGCTGCCGCTGATGGTGTTCCACCAGATGCAGCTGATGGTCTGCGCCGTCCTGGCCCGGCGCCGCGCCCGCGACCCGCTGGCACCCGGGCCCGAACTCCCCGGCGGGCGTGTGGCGGAGGTCTCGCCCCCGGCCCAACACCCCGCCGCACGGGGCCGGTAACGTGCGTCGGTGACCTGGATACGCCCGCTCGCCGCCTCCGCCCCGCGCCCCTGCACCCTCGTGGTCTGCCGCGGCTGCTGCTGCGGGGACCCCCGCAAGAACCCCGGCACCGACCACGCGGGCCAGCTCGCCCGGCTGCGGGAGGCCGCCGCCGCCTCCGAGGGGCGCCTGGCCGTCCGGACCAGCGACTGCCTCGGGCCCTGCGCCCAGGCCAACGTCATCGTGGTCCAGCCCACCAGCGAAGCCCGCCGCCGGGGAGCGCGGGCCGCCTGGTTCGGCTGGGCCCTGGACGACACCGCGACCGACGAGGTCATCGCCTGGGCGCAGTCCGGCGGCCCGGGCGTCACGCCGCTCCCGGCCACCCTGGACCTGCACCGCATCGACCCGCCGGAACCGAAGCCGGCCCCGGCGCCGCGCAAGGGGCGCCGGCGCTAGGCCGCCGGTCAGGCCGCCGGGGTCAGGCCTCCAGGGTCAGGCCTCCGGCCGGGAGGCGGGGCCGGAGGGCAGGATCACGCGCTCCTCGCCCGCGTAGACGTTCATGTCCCGGCCCCGGAGGAACCCCACCAGCGTCAGCCCGGACTCCACCGCCAGGTCCACCGCCAGCGAGGACGGCGCCGAGACGGCCGCCAGCACCGGGATGCCCGCCATGACCGCCTTCTGCGCCAGCTCGAAGGAGGCCCGGCCCGACACCAGCAGCACCGCACCGGCCAGCGGCAGCCGCCCGGCCTGCAGCGCCCGCCCCACGATCTTGTCCACCGCGTTGTGCCGCCCCACGTCCTCCCGTACGTCGAGCAGCTCGCCGCCGATGGTGAACAGCCCGGCGGCGTGCAGCCCGCCCGTGCGGTCGAAGACCTTCTGCGCCGCGCGCAGCCGGTCCGGCAGCTCGGCCAGCAGCTCCGCCCGCACCCGTACGGGATCATCGGCCAGCCCCGGGAACCGGGTCGCCGTACGGACCGCGTCCAGGCTGGCCTTCCCGCACAGCCCGCAGGAGGAGGTGGTGTAGACGTTCCGCTCCAGCGTGATGTCCGGCACCGGCACTCCGGGCGCCAGCTGCACGTTGACCACGTTGTAGGTGTTGGAGCCTCCCCCAGCTACCGCTGGGAGGGGCCCCCGGTCGGTCGCGCCCTCGCAGTAGGTCACGGCCCGGACGTCCGACGCATGCGCGATCACGCCCTCGCTGGCCAGGAAACCCACGGCCAGCGCGAAGTCGTCCCCCGGCGTCCGCATCGTGATGGCCAGCGGCTTGCCGTTCAGCCGTATCTCCAGCGGCTCCTCCGCGACCAGCGTGTCGGGGCGCATGACGACCGCCCCGCCCCGGATCCGCACGACGCGGCGCCGCTCGGTGACCCGTCCCATGGCGATCAGCCACCCGTTCTGTCTTGGTCGTGCACCTGACGAGCACATTCTCCCGGATCCACGGTGTACGAGGCTCCCCGGCAGCAAGTTGCTCGGAATTCTCCAAATTACGGTGTGTGAATCCTGTCGGGTCACGCGCACCCGTACCCATCGGTAGCAGGCCAAGCTGGGTGATCCTGACCGTCGTACAAAGGGGGACCCCGCCCATGACCGGTTCACGCGTGGTGGCGCTTGGGCACTACCAGCCCGCGAAAGTGCTCACCAACGAGGACCTCTCGGCCATGGTCGACACCAATGACGAGTGGATCCGGTCCCGGGTCGGCATCCGGACCCGGCACGTCGCGGGCCCCGAGGAGCCGGTGGACGAGCTGGCCTACCAGGCCGCCGGCAAGGCCCTCGCCAATGCCGGTCTGCTCCCGGACGACGTCGACCTCGTCCTGGTGGCCACCTCCACGGCCATCGACCGTTCCCCCAACATGGCCGCGCGCGTCGCCGCCAAGCTGGGCATGGGCGGCGGCCCGGCCGTGATGGACATCAACGTCGTCTGCTCGGGCTTCACCCACGCCCTGGCCACCGCCGACCACGCGATCCGGGCGGGCGCCGCCACCCGCGCGCTCGTCATCGGCGCCGACAAGATGACCGAGATCACCGACTACAGCGACCGCACCACCTGCGTGCTGACCGGCGACGGCGCGGGCGCGGCCGTGGTCGAGGGCTGCGCGGAGCCGGGCATCGGCCCGGTGCTGTGGGGCTCGGTGCCGGAGATGGGCCACGCGGTCCGCATCGAGGGCACGCCCCCGGTCTTCGCGCAGGAGGGCCAGGCCGTCTACCGCTGGACCACCAGCCAGCTCCCGCCGCTCGCCCGCAGGGTGTGCGAGAAGGCCGGAATCACCCCCGAGGACCTGGCCGGGGTCGTACTGCACCAGGCCAACCTCCGGATCATCGAGCCGCTCGCGGCCAAGATCGGGGCCGTGAACGCCGTCGTCGCCCGCGATGTCGTCGACTCCGGGAACACCTCCGCCGCCAGCATCCCCATGGCCCTGTCCAAGCTGGTGGAACGCGGCGAGATCCCCTCGGGCGCCCCGGTCCTCCTCTTCGGCTTCGGCGGCAACCTCTCCTACGCCGGCCAGGTCATCCGCTGCCCGTAGCCCCGCCCCCCTCGCACCACGCCGCAGGCCCGTTCCCACCCCGGGGGCGGGCCTGCGGTGCGTGCGACCTGAGAGGTAGCGGATGTGGCCCGCCGGAGTGACGCCTTCCGGCCCCGGCCCGCCCCAGGATGGCAGTACGCACCCCGCCCCCCGCCGAAACCAGGAGCGCGATCCCCATGAGCCGCCGCAGGACCCTCGCCCTGACCACCGCCGCAAGCGCCATCGCCGTCGGCCTGGCGGCCGTGGCGGCCCTCCCGGCCGCGGCGCACTGGTACGGCGGACGGCACCAGGAGTCGGGCAGCTACGCGACCGGCGCCGAGGCGAAGGGCGCACGGGCCTCGGTCCCGCGCTGGCTCCCGGACGGCGCGACGTCCGTGGAGTACGCGATGGGCACCACCGGCGGCCGGCGCCTCCTGAAGGCCACCCTCCCGACCGGGGGCCTCCCACCCCAATGCACCGACGCCCCGCGCTCCGGCGCGGGCAAGCCGGAGCTGGCGGCGTCCTGGTTCCCGCAGGGCGCCGAGGACAGGGCCACCGCGCGCTGCGGCCTGTACTACGCCTACGTCCAGGGCGACACCCTCTACGCCTGGCAGCTCAACGACGACTGGATCAAGGACGGCGCCGGCCGCTGACCAAGGCGCCTCGTCCCGCCCACGCCGCCGGACATGCCCGCAGGTCAGCGCGGCGCGTCTCCCGTCCGACCGCCCGGATAAGTGGTCGGAGGCCCGCCGATCCTTTGCTATTGTTGTCCATGTCGCCGCGGGAAACCGGGGCCGACCACCTAGTCCGGGTGGCGGAATGGCAGACGCGCTAGCTTGAGGTGCTAGTGCCCTTTATCGGGCGTGGGGGTTCAAGTCCCCCCTCGGACACAGAGTCAGTACACGAGAGCGGATCATGACCTACCGGTCATGATCCGCTCTCGTGCGTGGGGGCGTCCGGGCCGGCGGCCCGGCGGCCGGCCGTGAAGACGTGGCGGATGCGGCGGAGGGCGTTCAGGTCGGTCAGCGGGTCGCCGTCGACGACGATGAGGTCGGCGCGCTTGCCGGGGGCCAGGACGCCCGTGTCGGCCAGCCCCAGGGCGTGGGCCGCGTTGACGGTGGCCATGTCGAGGATCTCGCGCCGGGTGAAACCGAGCGAGGCGAAGAATTCCAGCATGCCGACGTAGTCGCCGAAGCGGGCTCCCGGCACGCCCGCGTCGGTGCCGGCGATGAACCGGACACCGGCCTCGCGCATCTCCAGGATGACCTCGGCCATCGCCTTCGCGCGCTCGGGCCCCATCTGATCGAGGAACAGCCGCCAGTCCCCGGACACGCACCGGCAGACGGCCACGTCGTCCTCGGCCATGCGGCGGATGACCGCCGGATCGTGGACGATGCCCTCCGCGGTCCGCCAGGAGCAATGCTCGATCGTCCGCACGCCGGCGGCGACGCAGTCCGCGATGGTCTGCGAACCGTGCGCGTGCGCGGCCACGCCCAGGCCGTGGCGCCCGGCCTCCTCGACGATCAGACGCAGTTCCCGAGTCGATGGACGCCCGCAATGTCACGGTCAGCGCGTGACGGCGGGCTCCGGCTTCACCTGGGGAGTGACGGCGATCCGCCGGAGGTAGCCGCCCGCGCGGCAGACGCCGTGGCCCCCGGTCCGTATGGACCGGGGGCCACGGCGTCCGTCCGTCAGCGCCGGTGGACGGAGTCCAGGTCCACCGTCAGGAGCTGGAGGGCCGCCTCGTGCGGGGAGTCGGGCTCCGCGTGGTAGAACTTCAGGATGTTGCCGTCCTGGAGGTCGGCGGACTGGTACATCAACTCCAGCTCGCCCACCACGGGATGGTCGAATAGCTTGGTGCCCTCGATGCAGTTCGCCACCCGCTGGCGGCACCAGAGCGCCGCGAATTCCTCGCTGTGAATGGTCAGTTCGCCGATCAGTTCGGCCAGTCGCGGATCGTGCCGGTGATTCCCGGAGATGAACCGCAGATACGTCACGTTCGACTCCGACTCGGCGGCCCAGTCCGCGTACAGGGCCTGGACGCTGTCGTCGAGAAAGTTCATCTTGATGATGTTGGGGCGTTGTGCGGCGTCCTCGGGGACATCGAAAGCGAGGTGGGGCGCGAACAGTTTGTGGTACAGCGAATTCCAGGCCAGGATGTCGCACCGGTAATTCAGCACGGCCGCCGCCACATTGCCGAGCGACGACATCAGCATGCGTGTGCTCGCGCTGAGTTGATCGTCGCTGGGAGTGGGCCGCTGCGGATTCTGCACGGGCGTGCCGATCTTGAGCAGGTAGTCCTGCTCGTCGGGGCTCAGATCCAGTGCGCGGGCGATGGAGAGCAGGACCTGCGGCGAGGCGTGCGCGGTCTGCGACTGTTCGAGCCGCGTGTAATAGGTCTGGCTCACGCCCGCCAGCGCGGCCACTTCCTCGCGGCGAAGTCCCGGAACGCGCCGGGAGTTGCTGGTGCGCAGCCCCCTCTGCTCCGGCCGGACACGCTCGCGCATCTGCCGCAGGTAACCGCCGAGGTCCGTGTTCACGATCTGTTCCATCCTTCTCATTATGAAGTGCCGAGCGGCGTCGGCAAGGGTCCCTGATCGCGGTGGCCGCCGCGAGGACGGCCGGGAGAGCGGGGTGCACCGCTCTCCCGGCCGCCTGCGACTACCGGGACTTGGCGCGCAACAGCAGCCACAGGAGCAGGCCGACGGCGAGCTGGGAGGAGCCGGCCACGCCGATCGCCACGTGGATGCCGGTGAGCTGCTCGGCGGCGGTCACGGTGCCCCGCCCGATGACGGCCGCGAACACCGCGCTCACCAGGGGAATGCCGATCGCGATGCCGACCTGCTGGCTCTGGGTGGCCATCCCGGTCGCCATGCCCTGTTCGTCGGCGTCGACGGACGAGGTGGCGATGACCATGAAGGACAGGGCCGCCGTCATGGAGAAGAAGGCGTTCACGAACTGGGTGATGATCAGGGGGATCAGCCAGCGCGAGTCCGAGGTCGCCCACAGCGCCGGCAGCATGAACGCGCCCTGCAGGGCCAGCGAGACGCCGAGCATCGTACGCGGCGGGACACGCTGGAGGAGGCGCGGACCGACGACGCCCGCGATGATCTGGCCCACGCCGATGCCGAGCAGCACCAGGCCGGCGACCAGGGACGACAGGCCGAGCACGTTCTGGACGTACAGACCGGTGAAGAAGATCAGCGCGGTCTCCCCGCCGAAGATGAACAGCGCGGCCACGTTGCCCCACGCGATGTCGGGCTTCTTCAGGACCTTCACCGGGACCAGGGCGTCGGTGGTGCGGCTCTCCACGGCCCAGAAGACGCCCAGCAGGACGGCCGAGGCGATCAGCGCGAGGCCCGCCGTCAGGTCCAGGCCCTCCTCGCCGACGCGGGTGACGCCGTAGATCGCGGTGAACAGGCCCAGGGTGATCAGCAGCGCGCCCGGCAGGTCGATCCGACTGCGCTGCGCCGCCCGGCCCTCGGCGACGACGAACGGCACGACGACGATCGCCGCGATGGCCACGGGGATGTTGATGAAGAAGGCCCAGCGCCAGGAGAACACGTCCGTCAGGACACCGCCGAGGATCGCGCCGACGCTGAAACCGGAGCTCATCATCACGCTGTTGAGGCCCAGCGCGCGGGTCCGCAGCGCGGGCTCGGAGAAGGTCGTCGTGAGCAGGGCGAGCGCGGCGGGGGTGACCGCCGCGGTGGCCAGACCCTGGAGGGTACGCGCGACCAGCAGCATCGCGGCCGAGTCGGAGACGCCGCCGATGAGCGAGGAGACGGCCAGGACGACCATTCCGGCGGTGAAGATGCGCCGGCGCCCCACGTAGTCGCCGACGCGGCCGAAGACGAGGGTGCATCCGGCGGCGCACAGGGCGAACGTCGTGGTGATCCACTGCAGGCTCCCCGTCGAGAACCCGAGGGAGACGCCGACCTCGGGCAGCGCGACGTTCAGCACGGAGAAGTCGGCGGCCATCATGAACTGGGACGCCAGCAGCACCACCAGGGCGGCGACTTGGCGCCCCGTCATACGGACAGGCGCCGCGTGCGCGGCGGTGGCAGGGGCGGTATCAGCGGTTGTCATGCCCCCAGCCTCGGCGGACCGGCCCGCCCCAGCCAGATCCCTTCTGAGGGCACTCCTGCCGAGACTGTCACTGGCAGTGCCACCTTCGCCCCGGCGCGGACCGGCCGGGTCGGCCAACGGGGCGAGCCCGTCACATGCGCAGGACCACCAGGCCGTCGGGGTGGGGGAGCGAGCCCGGGGTGATGTCCGTGAAGGTGCGGGGGAGGGTGAGGCGGGTCGGGTCGGGGTCGGCTTCGAAGAGGTAGGCCGCCGCCGAGGCGGGGTCGTTGACCAGGTGGGGGCCGTCCTGGGCGGTGACGCGGGTCAGCGGGGTGCGGAAGAGCCGGCCCAGCAGACGGAGCGTCTCGGGGGTGATCCGGGTCGACGGGGCGGGGTCCGCGGGGTGCGCGGGGTGCGCGTGGGGCGGGGTGTGCGGGGTGTGCGTGCGGCGCGGGCCGGGGGGCGGTGGGGGGTCCGGGGGGATGGCGCCGGACAGGAGCAGCGCGAGGAGGACCGGTACCGCCTTGTGGCGCAGGGCTTCGGTGGCGGAGGGCAGCCGGTGCGCGTGGCTCGCGGGCAGGGAGAGCGCGAGGCTTCCGGCGGCGCCCCCGGTCGCGATGGGCACGGCCGCGCAGACGACCCCGGGGGAGTACTCGCGCAGGTCGAAGACGGGGGCCCCCGGCGTCAGGGCGTCCAGGGCGCCGAACAGGGTCCGGCTGTCGGTGATGGTCCGCGCGGTGAGCCGGGCCGGGCGGTGACGGGTCACGTGGTCGGCCCGGCCGTGGTGGTCGAGCTGGGTCAGCAGGCACTTGCCGACGGCGCTGGCGTGCGCGGCAGCCCGGAAGTCCACCCATTCCCGCACCGGCGGAGCCCCCGGGCCGTCCGCCATCTGCGTGATGCGGACCTCGCCCTCCGCGTACCGGCTGAGGTACACGGCGGCGCCCGCGCTGTCCCGGGCCAGGGCCAGGGTGCGCTGGAGCTGGGCGGCCAGGCCGGTGCCGCCGCAGGCGCCGAGCCGGTCCAGGGCCGGCCCCCGCGCGTACACCCCCGCGCCCGGGCGGCAGGCGTACTCCTCCTCGCACAGCATGGTCAGCAGGGGGCGCAGGGCCCGCTCGGTGAGGCCCGACTCGCGCGCGAGCCGGGCGGCCCGGACGCCCAACGGGTGGTGCTCCAGGACCCGTACGACGGCCAGCGCGCGCCGCGCGTGCGCCAGGGCGTCGCCCGAGTCGCTCTGGACGACCGTCGCCCGCGCGGCGGAGGTCAGCGCGGGGTGGCGCAGCGGGCCCGGGTCCGGGCGGGGGCGGCGGGCCGGGAGCGGGGACGGCGGCAGGAAGGCGGCGAGCACCGAGGGCAGGCCGGGTCTGGGCAGCGGGACCGGGCCCAGGTCGGGGTCGTCGTGCTGGTCGACGTGGCGCAGGACCGCGGCCTGCGCGCACAGCCGGATCTCGCGCAGTTCGCGGCGGCCGCCCGGCCGGAAGTCGTGACGGCCCAGCTCCCGGGCCCAGAAGCGGGCGTCGTGGTGCTCGCCGCGCCGGGAGTGGTCGAGGAAGAGGCAGTACGCGGCGGGGGCGGTGCGCCGGGTTCCGGCGCCCGCGGCGAACTGCCACCAGAAGCGGGAGCCCTCGCGCAGCCCCGCCAGGTGCAGCAGGCAGCCGAAGACGGCCGCGCCGGGCGGGTCCGCGTGCCCGCTGTCGAGGAAGCGGCCGAGGTCCTGCCCGGCGCGGGGGTCGCAGACCGCGACGAGGCAGGCGGCCTTGAGGTCGCGGCGGGCCCGCTCGGAGTCCAGGGGGCAGTCGCGGGCCGGATCGCTCCAGCCGAAGGGGCGGCGCCGGTTGCGGGCCGCCGGCGCGGGGGCGCCCGGGACGCGGGGGCTGCGCAGCAGCCGGGACTCGGCGGCGCCGAGGTCGTAGTGCGGGTAGCGGTCGCGCACGCCCGCCCGCGCCAGGAACTCGGCCAGGGCGCGCGGCGGCCCTGCGGGTACGCCGGTGTGTTCGCGGGGCCTCATGATCCGGCGGAGGCGTCGAGCAGCCGGGCGAGGCGGCGGTGGGCCTGGCCCAGCTGGGAGCGGACGGTGGCCTCGTCCACGCCCATCACGGCGGCGGCCTCGCCGGGGGTGCACTGGAGTCCGTAGCGCAGGATCACGGTGTCGCGCTGGCGTTCGGCGAGGCGGGAGACCGCCGAGTAGAAGCGGATGGTGTCGGCGAGCACCTCGTACCGGTCGGCGTGCGCCTCCTTGAGGGCCGCCTCGAAGGCGGTGGTGTCCATCGGCTCGGGCCGCTGCCGGCGCGGGTCCCAGCGCTGCCTGCCGTCGACGATCCGCTGTTTGAGCACGGTCCAGGCGTAGGCGTCGAGCCGGTCCATGTGCAGCATGCGGAGCCAGTCGTCCATGATCGATTCGAAGGTCGCGTCCACGGCGTCCTCGGCGGCCGCGTCGGAGCCGAGCTGGAGGTACGCGAAGCGCATGTACGCGGGCCGGCGGTTGGCGTGGAAGGCCCAGTACGCCAGGCGCGCGGTCGGATCCCACTGGCTCATGGGCGTCGGCTGCCGCCTCCGGCTGGGCAGTCCCACGGCCCCGCCGGACTCCTCCGGTCCGCCATCGTTCACCGTTCCCCACCTCATCCCCTGTGCGGGTCCATGGAAGCAGCGCGGGCGCACTCGGAGGGCGCAGAGAAGAAACCTGGAAATATTACGTTCGGTGATGACCGGTTCGTGATCGAAGCCGACCGGTCCGACGGGCCGGTGTTCGGTGCTCCGGTGCTCCGGTGCTCCGGTGTTCGGCACTCCGGCGCTCCGGCGCTCCGGGGCGGCGGCGCTCGGCAACGTGTGACCATCCCATGATTCACTCGTTTGTCCGGCCGTGGCCACAACACCGCGATCCGGTTCCGAGCCCGAGACAGACCCGCAGCCTCCGGCGCCCCCCGCGGGCGGCGCGGTCGAGCGGGCCGAAGCCGTCCTGGTCGAGCAGTACCCCCGGCTGGTGCGCCTCGCCTACGTGACCCTCCCGCCCTCCCTCGGCCGGCACACCCGGGTCCTCCTCGCGCACCGCGCCGTCCAGCACGCCCTGCCCCGCGCCGGCGGCGGCCGCGACCCCGGCGGGACGGGCAGCCCCGACAGTCCGGGCGGCCCGCTGGAGGAACTGCGGGTACGGGTGCTGCGCGCCGCCCTCGCCCCGGCGGGCGGCGCCCGCGGTCTGCTGGCCCGGACCGGCTGGCCGCCCGCCCCGCCCTTCGTGTGGGGGCTGCGGCTGTGGCCTCCGGCGGGCGGCATCGACGAGGCGGCCCGGCTGCTGGGGGAGGCACCCGGCCCGGTCCGGGCCGCGTTCGTCCTGCACCGGCTGGACGGACTGCCCGAGGAGGCCGTCGTACGGCTGCTCGGCGCGGCCGGAGCGGCCGGTCCGGCGGACGCTGTCCGCGAAGCCCAGGCCGTGGCGGCCGGCGAACCCCTCCCGCCGGCGCTGCTGAACCCGGAGTTCGACGCCACCGTGGTCAGCGCCCGCCCCACCGACCTGCTGCGCCGCCGCCGCTGGGTCCGCGCCGGGTGGGCCGCCGCGGCCACCGTGGCCCTGGCCGGCGGGATCCTCGTCGCCGACGTCTCGCCCCCGCGCACCGAAGCGGCCCCCGCTGCCGGGCCGGTGGCCGCCGGGGTGCTGGACCCGGCCCGGCTGGTCCGGGTACCCGCCGAGGCCTGGGCCGACACCGCCCGGGTCGACTTCACCGCCTGGCCCGCGCGGGGCGCCCGCACCGCCGACCGGGCCCTGCTGACCCGGGCCCTGGGCGCCTGGGCGGCCCGGCCCGGGGGCATCCGCACCACGGCCGCGCCGGGCACCCCGACCGACGCGCCCGGGCGTCCGCCGCGCCTGCTGTACGCGGGGGACGTGGCCGCCGCCCCGGGGGAGGGCGCCGGCGTGGCGACGGCCGTGGTGGTCCTGCTCGACGCCGAAGATGACCGCGTCGTCCGCTACACCGAGCCCGCGCGCGGCGGCAGCGGTGGCGGCGGGTCCGGCGGCAGCGGAACGCGCACCCTCGACCTGGCCCGTACCGACGAGGCGGGCGTCACCACCGCCGCCGCCCTCACCCTGACCCGGGCCCCCGACGGGACGGCGGCGCGCTATCTGCTCGCGCCGTGGATCGCCTCCGCCGGCACCCGCGACCTGCTCCGTGCCGGGGACACCACCCGGCCCCTGGCGGTCGCCGCCGACGGGGTCACCGCCCCGGTCGCCGTCCCCCGGGGGGCCGGGGCCTGCGACGCCTGGCCCGTGGTCGAACTCACCTCCTCCGCCCGCATCGTCGAGAAGCACTCCTTCGTCCTCGCCGACCTGGGCACCCTCACCCCCGTCCACCTCACCTACACCCCGCTCCCCGACGGCCCCGGCGCCGTGCCCGCCCGGCAGCCCCGCGAGGCCACAGGAGCGGCCGCCCGCGCGGCCTGGGCGCCCGGCGCCTGCGGACTGCGCGCCCTGCGCGGGGACGGCGTACGGGCCGTCAACGTCTGGGACTTCGCCGACTCCGACCTCCCCGACGGGGGCGGCCGGGCCGTCTGGAGCTGTACCCGCGCCTCCGGCTGGGCCGGGCCGGGCGACGTCCTCGTCCAGCTGCGCCCGCCCGCCGGGCCCCCGCAGGAGGTCGCCCGGGCCCGGTCCACCGCCGCCTGCGGCCGCTTCGGCCAGCACCTGCTCGCGGGCACCCGGTGGCGCTCCCCGGCGGGCCGCTGGCACCTGCTGGCCGCCGGGAGCCGGGAGGTCACCGCCATCACCGCGAGCGGAGCCGTCCGGGCGGAGGCGGGCGGCCGCAGCCTCGCCGTGCCCGCGGGGCCGGAGGGCGCCCCCGTCTCCCTGACGGCCCGGCTCGCGAGCGGCGCCCGGATCACCGCCCTGGACGGCGGGGCGGGCGGGCGCGACTGAGCGGTGCGGACCAGCTTCCGACGGGCTTTCCGACCGGCCCCCGCGCGCGGTCTTGGCGCCCGTCCGACCGCCCGTCCGGCCGTTCGTCCGGCCGCCCGTCCGGCCCCCGGACGCCGGTCGGGGCCTGCGTTCCGCGCCTGTAGCATGGGCCCCTTGCGAGGGCCGTGACGCAGAGGTCACCGCCCTCGCTGCGTTTTCGCGTCACGACCACCCGGGCGAAATGCGGGCGCGTGCCCTTTCGGCGGTTCGATACGATGAACCGCATCACAATCCGTCACGGCACGCCGTCACGCATGAATCCGTACGAACCGTACAAATGAAACGAATGGAGCATCCGAGGATGGCTCGACACCTGATCACCAGCGCGCTTCCCTACATCAACGGGATCAAGCACCTGGGCAACATGGTCGGGTCGATGCTTCCGGCGGATGTGTACTCCCGGTACCTCCGCCAGCGCGGCCACGACGTCCTGTACATCTGCGCCACCGACGAGCACGGCACCCCCGCCGAACTCGCCGCCAAGGAGGCCGGGATCTCGGTCGCCGAGTTCTGCGCGCAGGCCCACGACGCCCAGAAGGCGGTCTACGACGGCTTCCAGCTGTCCTTCGACTACTTCGGCCGCAGCTCGTCCGCGCAGAACCGGGAGATCACCCAGCACTTCGCGCGCAAGCTCCAGGAGAACGGCTTCATCGAGGAGCGCGCGATCCGGCAGGTCTACTCGCCGGTCGACGGCCGCTTCCTGCCGGACCGCTACGTCGAGGGCACCTGCCCGCACTGCGGCTACGACAAGGCCCGCGGCGACCAGTGCGAGAACTGCACCCGCGTCCTGGACCCCACGGACCTGATCGAGCCCCGCTCGGCCATCTCCGGCTCCACCGAGCTGGAGGTCCGCGAGACCAAGCACCTCTTCCTGCGCCAGTCCGTGCTCCAGCACGAGGTCGAGGCCTGGGTCGCGGAGCACGAGGAGGAGTGGCCGCAGCTCGCCTCCTCCATCGCCCGCAAGTGGCTGACCGAGGGCCTGCACGACCGCGCCATCACCCGTGACCTCGACTGGGGCGTGCCGGTCCCCGCGGACACCTGGCCCGAACTGGCCGCCGAGGGCAAGGTCTTCTACGTCTGGTTCGACGCCCCGATCGAGTACATCGGCGCCACCAAGGAGTGGGCCGACCTGGACCCGGCGAACCGCGACTACACGTCGTGGTGGTACGAGGCCGACGACGTCCGCTACACCCAGTTCATGGCCAAGGACAACGTCCCGTTCCACACGGTGATGTTCCCCGCCACCGAACTGGCCACCCGCGAGCCGTGGAAGAAGGTCGACTACGTCAAGGCCTTCAACTGGCTGACGTACTACGGCGGCAAGTTCTCCACCTCCCAGAAGCGCGGCGTCTTCACCGACCAGGCGCTGGAGATCCTCCCGGCCGACTTCTGGCGCTACTTCCTCATCGCCAACGCGCCCGAGTCCGACGACTCCTCGTTCACGTGGGAGCACTTCACCGCCACGGTCAACAAGGACCTCGGCGGCACCCTCGGCAACTTCGTCAACCGCGTGCTGACCTTCTCCCGCAAGAAGTTCGGCGACGAGGTCCCGGCCGGCAGCCCCGCGGGCGAGACCGAGGCCAAGCTGGGCGAGCAGATCGCCGAGCTGCTCGCCGAGTACGAGGGCCACATGGACACCCTCCAGTACCGCAAGGCGGCGGCCGCGCTGCGCGCCCTGTGGTCGGCCGGAAACGCGTACCTCGACGAGAAGGCCCCCTGGCTGGAGGTCAAGACCGACGCGGAGGGCGCGGCGCTGACCCTGCGCACCGCGATGAACCTCATCCACCTCTACTCGGTGGTCTCCGAGCCCTTCATCCCGTCCTCGGCGCGCGCCATGCGCTCCGCGTTCGCCCTCGCCGGCGACACCGCGACGTGGGTGACGGCGGAGCAGGCCAAGGCGCTGGACGCGGTCCCGGCCGGGACCCCGTTCACCGTGCCGCCGGTGCTCTTCGCGAAGATCACCGAGGAGGACCTGGAGTCCTACCGGGAGCGCTTCGGCGGCACCCCGGAGGCCTGACGGTCCCCGCATCCGGCTCCCGAAGGGCGCGACCTGCCGAGGTCGCGCCCTTCGGCGCGAGCGGCCGCCGGACGCGGTTCTCCTCGGGCCCGCAGGTAGGGAAAACCCGACCGCGAAGGCTCCGCCTGACCGTGCAGACCGGAGCGGGCCGCGCGGCTGGAATGGGTCCATGACCCCTTCCTCCCGTCTCCGCGCCGCATCCCCCACCGTCCGGTGGACCGCCGGGTGGCTGCTCGCGGCCGCCTGGGCCCTGTCGTTCCCGCTGTTCTCCTCGCTCGGCCCGCACCGGCTGTGGGGGTGGTGCGCGGCCGCCGGGTACCTGGCCGCCGCCGGGGCCACCGTGCTGGGGCGCCGCCGGACGGCGCTGGGCGCGGCCCTGCTGGGAGCCGTCGCCGTCCCCCTGCTGTACCTGGTCCTCACCGGGCAGGGGCAGTCCGAGGTCGGGGTGATCGAACGGTCCGGGCGGCTCCTGCTGGAATCCGGACGGCTCTACGTGGACCGGCCCGCCGGGGTCGAGGAGTACACCCCCTACCTGCCGGGCATGGCCCTCCTCGGCCTCCCCCGCGCCCTGCTGGGCGGCGGCGACGGCTGGGCGGTCCGGCTCCTCGGCGATGCCCGCATCTGGTGCGCGGCGGCGCTGTTCGCCGCCCTGTGGGCCGGCCGCCGGATGCTGGGCGGGCCCGCCTCGCCGCTGCTCCCGGTCCTGGTGGCTTCGCCGGTGGTGGCCCTTCCGCTGGTGGTGAGCGGGGTGGACCTGCCGCTGGCGGGCCTGTGCTGCCTGGCGCTCGCGGCGGCCGTCTCGGGCCGCCCGGCGGTGGCGGGGGCGGCGCTCGCGGCGGCGTGCGCCCTCAAGTGGACGGCCCTGCCCGCGGTGGCGGTGGTCCTCGCCGTCCTGCTGGCCTGCCGGGGCGCCCGCGCCGCGGGGCGCTGCGCGGCGGTGGCGGCGTCGGGCACGGCCGTGCTGGTGCTGCCGGGGGTGCTGCTCCAGCCGGAGGAGCTGTGGCGGCAGGTGTTCGCGTTCCCGACGGGCCGGGCGGAGGTGGCGACCCCGGCGAGCAGTCCGCTGCCGGGGCACCTGCTGGCCGGTCTCGGGCCGTGGGGCTGGTACCTGACGGTGGCCCTGCTGGCGCTGGGCGGCCTGGCGGTGGCGCTCTCGCTGTGGGCGCGCCCGCCGCGCACCCTCGTCGCCGCCGCCGACCGGCTCGCCCTCGGGTTGACCCTGGCCTTCCTGCTGGCTCCGGCGGGCCGCTTCGGGTACCTGGCCCTGCCGGTGCTGCTGGTGCTGTGGGCCCGCTCGACCGCCCCGCGGCCGGCCCCCTCCCGCGTCGTGGCCCGCTCGGGCCCCCGGGAACGCCGCCCGGCGGAAGCCCGCTAGCCCGCGCCCGGGGTCAGGGTCAGGGGTCAGGGGTCAGGGTCAGGGGCGGGCGTTCGCGCCGCGGAGATGGGCCAGGACGGCCAGGACGCGGCGGTTGCCCTCCGTCGGGTCCAGGTCCAGCTTCATGAAGATGCTGGACGCGTGCTTGACGACGGCCGCCTCGGTGACGAACAGCCGGGCCGCGAGCGCCTGGTTGTTGAGCCCCTCGGCCATGAGCGCCAGCACCTCGCGCTCGCGCGGCGTCAGCCGGGCCAGCGGGCGGTCCCGCTCGTCCCGGGGCGCGAGCAGCACCCGGACCACCTCCGGGTCGATGACGGTCTGGCCCCCGTGGACCCGTTCCAGGGCGTCGAGGAACTCCGTCACCTCGCCGACCCGGTCCTTGAGCAGGTAGCCCAGCCCGGCCGCCGAGCCCCCGCCGAACAGCTGGGTCGCGTACGCCGTGGCCACGTACTGGGAGAGCACCAGGACCGGCAGCCCCGGGTCCTCCTCCCGTAGTTCCAGCGCCGCCCGCAGGCCCTCGTCGCGCAGCCCGGGCGGCATCCGCACGTCCGTGACGACCACGTCGGGCCGCTCGGCCCGAACCGCCCGCAGCAGCGCGGGGGCGTCGCCGACGGCGGCGAGGACCCGGTGACCGCCCAGGGTCAGCAGCTCCGTCAGCCCGGCGCGCAGCAGTACGGAGTCCTCGGCGAGGATCACTCGGAGCACGGCACCTCCACCCGCAGTTCGGTCGGTCCGCCCAGCGGACTGGACACCGTCAGCCTGCCCCGCAACATCGCCACCCTGTCCGCGAGTCCCGCCAGGCCCGCCCCCGCGCCGGGATCGGCCCCGCCGCGGCCGTCATCGCTGATGGTGAGGGTGAGCCGGTCGCCCTCGACCCTACCGGCGACGCCGACCCGCGAGGCACCGCTGTGCTTGGCGGCGTTGGCGAGGGCCTCGGTGATGGTGAAGTAGGCGGTGGTCTCCACCGGTTCGGGCAGCCGGGGCAGGTGGGCCAGGTCCACCGTGACCGGTACGGGATGGCGCAGCGCGACCTCGGCGACCGCCGCCGCCAGCCCGTGGTCGGTGAGCACCTGCGGGTGGATCCCGCGTACGAGGTCGCGCAGTTGCTCCAGGGCGAGCTTCGCCTCGTCGCGGCCCCGCGCGACGAGCGCCGCGGCCGGGGCCGCCTCCGGGATCCCGCGCAGCCGCATCTCCGCCAGGCCCAGGGTCATGCTGAGGGCCACCAGCTGCTGCTGGGCGCCGTCGTGGAGGTCGCGTTCGATGCGGCGCCGCTCGGCCTCGAAGGCCTCCACCAGCCGGACCCGCGAGCGGGTGAGCTCCAGGACCCGGCCGTCCTCCCCGCGCGGCCCGAGCAGCAGCCGGGCCGTCTTCACCTGGGCCCCGGCGATCAGCGCGCCCGCGTACGCGGCCAGCACCAGCCCGGCCAGCCCGGCGGCCGTCCCGCCCAGGGCCTCCAGCGGGCCCGAAACGGCCCGGCCGGGCACCAGCATCACCGGTTCCGGGGCGAGCGCCCACACGACGGCCGGGGAGGCCACGAGGAGCAGCGAGAACGCGACCAGGGCCAGCACCCCGAAGCCGGCCGCGCCGAAGACCGTCCCGAGCAGGGCGGCGTACCCGAACTCCCGCCGGGTCGCGCGCTCGCGCAGCCGGGTCCGCAGCCAGGCGGCCGCGCCGGCCCCGGCGAGCGAGGTGTGCGGATCGGGCACCGGCTCGGGGTCGACCCAGCGCAGCCGGTTGCGCTCCAGTTCACCGAGCGGCACCGCGCCGGCCAGGGCGGCGGTCAGCAGCAGCAGTCCGACCCCGGTCACGGCCAGCAGCACCCCGAGGCCGGTGAGCAGCACCAGCGCGACGAGCACCGGGTAGCCGAGGAGGAACCCGCCGCCCAGGTAGGCCCAGCACCGCCAGGGCCACCAGGAGCCGAGGAACCGCAGGGGCCGCCGCGCCACCTCCCACACGGCCACCGGTGGAGCGGGCAGGGGGGCGGTGATCGCGGACATGCGGTCCAGCCTAGGCCGTCCGGGCGGGGCGCCGGCCGGGCCGTCCGGCCCGCAGACGGGCCGTCACATGGCGGCGCCCAAGGCCAGGAAGCCGCAGATCAGCACGAGGGGGATGGCCAGCAGCGGCCAGACGAAGCGCAGGTAGCGGTCGTAGCCCACCTTCGCCAGGGCGACGCCGCCGATGGTGACGGCCGTGGTGGGGACCCAGAGGTTCATCCAGCCGCTGGAGGCCTGCCAGGCGGTCACCACGACCGCGCGGGAGACACCCGCGAAGTCGGCGAGCGGGGCCAGGATGGGCATGGCGAGGGTGGCGTGGCCGGAGGTCGAGGGGATCAGGAAGGCCAGCGGGAGGTTGACCAGGAAGACGATCACCGCGAAGAGGCTGGACGAGGTGCCCTTGACCACGCCCTCGATGGAGTGCAGGACCGTGTCGGTGATCTTCGAGTTGTTCATGATGACGGTGACCCCGCGCGCCAGCATGATTACCAGGGCCGGGGAGACGAAGTCGGCGGCGCCCTGGATGATCGTGGAGCTCAGCTTCGCCTCGCCCATCCCGGCCACCAGGCCGACCAGCACCGCCGCGCACAGGAAGAGCGCCGAGAGCTGCGGGAAGGACCAGTCCAGCTCCCAGGAGTACGGGGCGGCATCGGCGTCGCCGGTGAGCGCGCCGGACCAGGGCACCACCGAGAAGATCATGAAGCCGAAGACGAGGACCAGCAGCACCAGCACCGTCCGGTGCAGCCCGGTCAGCACCGGCTCCTCGCCGGAGTCGGCGGCGGCCTTCTGCATCCGGTCGCCCGGCAGGAACCCGCACAGGGACTTCGACGGGTCCTTCTGGACGCGCCGCGCGTAGCGGACGACGTAGAGGATGGTGACTGCCGTCAGCACGATCCACATCACGAAGCGCAGCCCGATGCCGTCGCCCAGCGAGATGTCCGCGGCCGAGGAGGCCACGCCCGTCGCGAAGGGGTTGACCGTGGAGCAGAGCACCCCGATGCC
Source organism: Streptomyces sp. NPDC002032 (assembly GCF_042890765.1). Classification (NCBI taxonomy): domain Bacteria; kingdom Bacillati; phylum Actinomycetota; class Actinomycetes; order Kitasatosporales; family Streptomycetaceae; genus Streptomyces; species Streptomyces sp. NPDC002032. The sequence continues at coordinate 37,760 of NZ_JBIASM010000016.1, forward strand.
CGCACCGAGGATGGCGGCGCCGGCCGCGACGAGCCGGTCGTAGCCGAGCGCGAGCATCATCGGGACGAGCAGGCCGTAGAAGCCGAGGGTCTCCTCCGCGAAGCCCTCCACCGTGCCGAGCACGGAGAAGGCGAGCATCACGGCGGCGATCAGCAGGGCGCCGCGGTCGCGCAGCCGGTGGGCGAGGCGGGCGATGCCCCGGTCGAGGGCGCCGGTGGCGAAGACGACGGTGATGAAGGCGCCGATGGCGAGGACGAAGAGGAAGACGCCCGCGCTGCCGTACAGGGCGCCGGTGAAGCTCGGACCGACCTCGTGGGTGGTGAGGTCCTGGATGCCGTACAGGCCGTTGACGGGGGAGAGGAAGAGGTCGTTCAGCCGGTCGGTGAAGCTCTGGGTGCCGTGGACGCGGTGGTAGGTGCCCGACAGCGGGGCGCCGCTGTCGTTGCGCTCGTACTGACCGGCCGGGACGAGGAACGCCAGCAGCCAGACCGCCACCGTGACCAGGGCCAGGACGGTCAGGGCACTGGGGAACGCGAGCCGTTTGGCGGGGGCCGGGGGTTCGTTCCCGGCGGCGGGCGGGGGCGGCGGGGGAGGACCCCCGGGGCCGGCCCCGTCGGGCCGGTGGCCCGTCTCCGCCGGAGCGGCCTGATCGTCTGCTGCCACGCGCCACCGTCCCTCTGGTGCGACCTGCGACCCGCGACCCGCGACCTGCGACCGGATCCGGGGTTCGTGACCCGGGACGCGCGGCCGGCCATCCGCCGTTCACCGTCCGCCGTCCCGCGTGTTCCGATCATCGGCCGGGGGAGCGGTGCGCGCCGTGGCGGCGGGCCCGTACGGGTGAACGGGCGCTCCGGGGGCGCCTCGGGACCGGAGGTGCGCCCCGGGCCGGTCAGCGGCGCGTGGCGGCCGTTTCGCGGCGTGGTCCGGGGCGCGTACCCCGTTTTAGGATCAGAGCATGACGCGGACCAGCACCAAGACCGAGCTCGGCGACTTCCTGCGGTCCCGCCGTGCCCGGATCCGCCCCGAGGAGGCGGGCCTGACCGCCTTCGGCGGACGCCGCCGGGTACCGGGGCTGCGCCGCGAGGAGCTCGCCCAGCTGGCCGGGGTCAGCGTGGACTACTACACCCGCTTCGAACAGGGCCGCGCCGAGAACGTCTCGGAAGCCGTCCTCGGCGCCGTGGCGGTAGCCCTGCGGCTGGACGCCGCCGAGACCGCGCACCTGACCCGGCTCGTACGCAACGCCGGGCGCGCGGGGTCCCGTACGGCGGCGCAGGGCGAGGCCCGCGACACCGAGGAGGCCCAGCGGGTCCGGCCGGGGCTGCGCCGGCTCCTGGACTCGATGCCCGGGACCCCCGCCTTCGTGGTGGGCCGGCGCACCGACATACTCGCCTGGAACCCGCTGGGCGCCGCCCTGCTCACGGACTTCGGCGCCCTCCCGCCCGAGCGCCGCAACAAGGCCCGGCTGGTGTTCCTGGACCCGGAGGTACGCGGCCGCTACGCCGGCTGGCGGGCCAAGGCGCGGGACCTGGTCGCCTACCTCCGCTTCGACCTCGCACGGCATCCGCACGATGCCCGGTTCGCCGCGCTGATCGAGGAACTGTCCGCACACAGCCCGGAGTTCGTGGAGCTGTGGCAGGAGCAGGAGGTGGCGGAGAAGACGCACGGCGGCTACCACCTGCGCCACCCCCTGGCCGGCGAGTTCACCGTCGCCTACGAGTGCCTGCGGCTGCCCGACGATCCCGACCAGTTCCTGATCGCCTACACGGTGGAGGCCGGCTCGCCCTCCGAGGCGGCGCTACGGATCCTCGCGGCGGCGACGACCGACGGCCGGAGCGACGGCGCGGGCGGCGTCGGCGCCGGCGCCGGCGGCGCCGCGTACGCGGCCGGCGGCGACGGCCCCGCCGACGGCGCGGGCGCGCGCCGTCCGGAGCGCGAACCGGCCCCCGGGCGACCGGGCGGCCGGGGCCCGGTGCGGCGGGGCCGCTGACCGTGGCGCAGGCCGTGGCGCTGACCGTGGCGCAGGCCGTTCGCGGGCGCTGACCGGGAGCGGGCGGACACCGTGCCCGTCCGGCCGCCCGAAATCGGCACTCGCACAAGGATCTTGACCTGTATGCCGCGTGTCGAACCGGCCCCTTGATCGTTTCTTCAGCCGTAACCCTCACATCGGCTGCCGAATCGGGAGGCGTGCGGTGACGGCTTGGCAGTACTTCGCCGGGGCGGGTCTGGTGGCGGCGCTATGCCCGCTGCACGGCCACGTGGCGGTCGCGAGCGACGGTCACGGCCACGGGGCGCGGGTCGACGTCTGCGTGCCGGGCGGGCCCGCGCACCCGCCCGCCGTGCGGCCGCCCGCCTCTCCCCCGCCCGGGGTGCCGGCGCCGCCCGTGGCCGTGCCCTCCGTGCGGGTCACCCCGCCCGGAGCGGACCGGCCCACGGTGCGCCACCCGGGCGACGCGCCCGGTCTCGCGCAGGCGCCCGGGCCCGCCGCCCCGGTGCCGGGGGCGCCGGCGCAGCCGGCCCCGCCCGCGCCGGCCGCCGGGCCCGGACCCGAGCCGGTCCCGCCCGCCGCTCCCGCCCCGCCCGCGGTCGGGGCCGCCCTCACCCGGGTGAGCGCCTTCCACGTGCCCTCGTACCGTTCCGCGGCCTCGGAGCGGCGCGGCCCGAAAGGCATGACGACCATGATGCTCTTGGTGGTCGTCACCACCCCGGCCGTGCTCGCCGCCGCCGCGCTGCGCCCCCGCTCCAAGAGCCGCGGCTGACGCAGCCGATGAACCCACGCACCCACGAACGGGAGATTTCTCGTGTCCGAATGGCTGGTCCTGGCCATCGCCATGGCGCTCGTCTGCGCCGTCGTCCTCGCCATCACCACGATCCGGCACCGCCGGGTCGCGGCCGACGAGGACACCAGCGAAACCCCTGACGTCATCGAGTACATGACGATGATGGTCGGGGTGGTCTACGCGATCGTCCTGGGCCTGGCCATCGCCGGGGTCTGGGAGGCGCGCGGCTCGGCCGAGGACAGCGTGCGCCGCGAGGCGCAGTCCCTGTACGAGGTCACCCAGCGCGCCGACGTCTACCCGGCGCCCGTCCGGGACCGGATCCGCGGCGAGGTGGACGCGTACGTCTCCCACACCGTCAGCGTGGACTGGCCGCGGCTGGTCTCCGGGCAGGGCGCCTCCGACGAGGGCGCGCAGCTGCTCGGCAAGCTGCGCACGGACGTCACCCACCAGAGCCCCGCCAATGAACTCCAGGCGCAGGCCTACCAGCCGTTGCTGGACCACATCGCGGCCGCCGACGACGCCCGCCACTCCCGCACCCAGAGCGACGAGTCCACCCTGCCGAGCGTGATCTGGTTCGGGCTGGTGGTCGGCGGGCTCGTCACCATCGGGCTGATCTTCACCCTGCAGATCCGGCGCTCGGGCCGCGAACTGCTGCTGGCGGGCCTGTTCAGCGCGCTGATCGTGTTCCTGCTGTTCATGGTGTGGAGCTTCGACGCGCCGTACGGGCGGGACGGCACCGATTCCGCCGGGCCCTTCCAGGACCTGTTCCCGGCGGTGACGGTGACGGCCTCGCGCTGAGCCGGTCAGCTCGCCGTCAGGGCCGCCTGCCGCCGGGCCGCCGCCACCACCGGGGAGTGCCGCAGGGCGTCGGAGATCCGGACGAGGTCGCGCGGGCCGTCGGCCGCCACCAGCACCTGCTCCCCGTCCCCGTCGCCGTCCGCCTCCGCCGCCCCCTCGGGGGCGGCGGCGCTCGTGCGCACGGCGGCCGCGACCATCGCGGCGTCCGCGACGGCGCGGGCCGTCTCCTCGTCCGCCCCGGCCGCGCGGGCCCGCTCGTAGGCGGAGTCGCGGTGGCGGCGGTCGAAGCAGGGGCCGAGGCGCAGGAAGCCGTCGTGGATGTCGGACTCCCGCTGGATCACCCGGATCTCGGCCGGGGACCACCAGGACATCCGCACGCAGGGGGTGCCGGGGGCGGTGCTGCGCACCTCGTGCCACAGCGCGCCGAGCCGCCGGTACGTCGTCCAGGTGTGCCAGCTGTCCGACACCCGCTGGCACACCAGCGGCAGGACGAAGCCGACCGCGCTGACCAGCGCGGCGGCCGAGGCCAGGGGCGGGGCGACGTAGGTGCTCAGGAAGTCGAGGTCGTGGCCGAGCCAGCGCGCGGCGACCGCGGACAGCTTCGTGGCGTCGTAGGTGAGGCTGATCGAGTACCCCGACACGATGATCACCAGTCCGGCCCGCAGCCAGCCGCGCACCTGCACCGACCAGTGCCAGCACATCGCGACCATGGTCACGGCGGCCACGCTGTGCGCCAGCAGATAGGACATGATCATCAGACGGACGTACGGGGTGTTCGCGTAGAAGGTGTCGAAGTCGCGCAGCCGCTCGACGGGCATGTCCCCCAGGGCGGCGAACACCACGATCGCCACGATCACGACGGAGTAGCCCGCGATCCAGCGCTGGGTGGTGCGCCGGATCTCCCGCGCAGGGCCGCCGCGCCAGTTGAACATCAGGATCAGGCACGAGGCGCTGAAGGCCGTCATCAGGCAGTAGACCAGCGGGGCCGAGACGTTGGGGATCCCGGTCCAGCGGTTGACGGCCTCGATGGTGGGCGGGGCGGCGAAGGTGAACACCAAGGTGGCCAGGACCAGCAGGACACAGACCGACCGCAGGAGCGGATCGCGCCAGTGGGTGCGCAGCGCCGGCAGCTTGAAGACGAGGGAGACCGCCATCGCCACTGCCGGGATGTAGTAGTCCTGTCCGTTCAACGGTCGTTCCTGTGCCCCCGGTAGCCGAGGGAGGTCTCGATGCGGCCGGCCAGCTCGTCGCGCTGGGCCGGCGCCCGCACTCCGGCGGAACCGGCCAGCCAGGTGCGGCACCGGCTGCCCAGCAGGAGCCCGAAGGTCTCGGCCTCCGTCTCCTCCTGTACGTCCGCACGCGTGCGCGCCGCGACGCTGCGCACCGTCTCGCCGAGGTCGGCGCCGTCGGCGAGCAGCCGCGCGGCGACGGCGGCGCCGTCGACGTGGTGACTGCAGTGGCCCGCCTTCATGTGCCACAGTTCGTGGCCCAGGATCACCAGCTGGTGGTCGGGTGCGGTGCGCTCCTCGATGACCACCAGGTCGCGGTCCGCCATGTCGAGCCAGAGCCCGCTGGCCGTCCCCTGCGGAAAGGCGGCCATCCGGAACTCCACCGGGCGCCCGCGGTGCCGGCTCATGCCCTCGCAGAGGGCGGCGTAGAGGTCCAGGGGCTCCACGGGGGCGGGGAGCTTGATGCCGCCCACCAGCTCCCCGCACAGTCGCCGCTGCGCTCTGCCTATGCTCACCGTTCTCCCCGTCGGCGCGGATCCGGATCAGGACTCAAGGATCAGATCCAGACTTTCGACTGGGTCATGATTCGTTCGGTTTGACGCTTTCCAGAAGCATGTCCAGCCATTCGGTCACCTTGTCCCGGTGCTTGTCGCTGGGGAGTTGGGCGGCCCGCCAGGCGATGCCCCGTACACCGTGGTTCTGCAGGAGTCTTGCCAGCGGATCGCCGGCCGAAGCGGCCTCGGCCGGTACGGTTTGCCGCTCGCGCCCCGCGAAGTCCTGGAGCAGCTGCTGCTCGGTCCGCTGGAGGGCATCGGTGAGGGCGTCGGCGTCGTGGGCGGTGAGGAAGCCCGCGTGCACGCCGAAGAAGCGCTGGATGGCGTCACAGTGCTCCATGGTGGGGCGGCGGTCGCCGTTGATCAGGGCGCCCGCCTGCTGCCGCGACATGCCGGCGCCGTCCGCGATCTCCTGCTGGGTGTAGCGGCGGCCGTTGGGCTTCACCCGGGTGCGCCGCAGCAGGTCGAGACGCTGGAGGAAGCGCGCCTGGAGATCGGGTTCGCCGGCGGGGCGGCCGTCGAGCAGGGTCTTGATCACGTCCGTGGGGACCCCGGAGGCTTCGGAGAGCCGTCGCAGGTCGAAGACCTGGTTTCTGGATCGGCCCAATTTGTTCGCGAGTTCGGCGACCCGCGTGACGGTCGCTGCCAGGGGCGCGTTGGCCACCGCGACGGGAGCCGGGAAGCCGTCTGTCACCAGTGGTTCTCCTAGATCGCGCGAGGTCAGTGGGCACGTGGTCGGCCTCAGGGAATCTATCCGGTCTACCCCGGGAGAGCTAGAACTTGCCACAGCTGTGGCGGGAATGAGCTGTCGCGAGGCTGGAATTGCCACAATAGTTGACACTCGAATGAAGTCGGTAGCAGGATCGCCACACGGAAATGAAGATCCAGACCGTGAGGAGGGGGAGCTCTCGGTGCCACATCTCGCAGCGGTGGGCCCGTCTGATGGCCTCGTCCGAGCCGGTGAGGAACGCCTGGCGGGCGAGGAGTCCGTCCGTGGCGCAGTGCGGTCGGAGCGACGCAAGGAGATTTTGCGCCAGCGCCGCGAGGAGCTGGGCCTGAGCCAGGAGGACCTCGCGTCCCGCCTGCGCATCAGCGTACGTGCGTACGGAAACTGGGAGCGCGGGCTCGTCAAGGAGTGGACGGACCGCAAACTCCTCGCCCTGGCCGAGGCCTTGGAGATGAGCGAGCGGCAGTGCTTCTGGCTGTTCAGGGTCATGGTCGACCGGGATCCGCCGCCCACCTGGCGCGCGGCCGAGGACAACCGACTGCCCCAGGACCCGGCCCAGCGCGACTACCTGTGTGACTACGCGGCCCTCATGGAGGCCGTCCCCTACCCGAGCTTCCTGGTGGACCACCGCTGGGACGTCGCCCTGACCAATTCGGCCTTCGACCGGCTCTTCCAGTCGGTGCGCCCGCATCCGACGGCCCTGCCGGACGACAACTTCCTGCGCTTCGTGCTGTTCCACCCGGACGCCGCGGCCGTGCTGGAGGACCACGAACCGGCCTGGTGCGTACCGCTGCTGGCCCAGTTCGCGACCGCGCTCGGCGCGGCCCCGGACGACGAGGGACTGCGGAGCATCCGTCAGGAGGTGGCCCGCGACCCGTTCATGGAGGCGGCCTACCGGTACGGGGTCCCGCACTGGCTCAGCACCCACGGGGAGCTGGCCGCCGAGCAGGACGGCGCGGTGCGGACGGTCCGTCACCCCGACCCCGGATACGGCGTCGTGCGGTGCCGGATGGTGGCGGAATCCAGCCGAATGCTGGAGGGCATGGGACTGACCCGGGTCACCCTGGTGCTGTCCGCCCCGCAGGGCCTGCCGTCAGGTCCCGTGCGCGGTGGGACCGGGTTCCCGCAGCAGCAGGGCGCGCGGCTGAGGGCCGTGCCGTCGCCGGTGGACTGACCGGGGAGCGGGTTTCCCAGGGCCGGGCCGCGGGGCCGGGCCGCGGTGCGTGCCGCGGGCCGGCCCCGTGGCGTGCGCCGCGGATGCCTCCGACGGGTGCGTGCCACGATCCGCGCCATCGCGCGGATGTCACCGATCGTGGCATCCGGGTCGGTCCGGGCGCTCCCGGCGCCGTCCGTGGTTCCCTGGACCGGTGATCCACGGCAGCGGTCGTGACGGCGAAAGGCGGTAGGGGCGTGCGGTTGACCATCCTCGGCGGGGGCGGATTCCGCGTCCCGCTCGTCTACGGAGCCCTCCTCGCGGACCGCGGCGAGGGCCGGGTGTCGCACGTGACGCTCTACGACGAGGACCCCGGCCGGCTCACCGCCATGGCCCGCGTCCTCGCCGACCAGGCCGCGGCCTGCGAGGTGCCCGGCGCCCCGGCCGTCACGGCCACCCGGGACCTCGACGAGGCCCTGCGCGGAGCCGACTTCGTCTTCTCCGCCATCCGCGTCGGCGGACTGGAGGGACGCGCCGCCGACGAGCGGATCGCCCTGGCCGAGGGGGTCCTGGGCCAGGAGACGGTCGGCGCGGGCGGGATCGCCTACGGCCTGCGGACCGTTCCCGTGGTGCGCGAGATCGCCCGCCGGATCGCCCGCCACGCCCCGGACGCCTGGGTCATCAACTTCACCAACCCGGCCGGGGTGGTGACCGAGGCGATGGCCGAGGTGCTCGGCGACCGGGTCATCGGCATCTGCGACTCGCCGGTCGGACTCGGCCGCCGGATCGCCCGGCTGCTCGGCGCCCGCCCCCAGGACGCCTGGATCGACTACGTCGGCCTCAACCACCTCGGCTGGGTGCGCGGCCTGCGCGTCGGAGGCCGGGACGAGCTGCCCCGGCTGCTGGCCGACGAGCGGGCGCTGGAGTCCTTCGAGGAGGGCCGCCTCTTCGGCGCGGACTGGCTGCGCTCGCTCGGCGCGATCCCCAACGAGTACCTGCACTACTACTACTTCAACCGGGACACCGTCCGGGCGTACCAGGAGGCCGAGCAGACGCGCGGCGCCTTCCTGCGCGACCAGCAGCGCTCCTTCTACGCCGAGGCCGGACGGGCGGCGGACGGCCACGCCGGGCGGGCGCTGGCCGCCTGGGACCGGACCCGGGCCGAGCGCGAGGCCACGTACATGTCCGAGAACCGGGAGGTGGCGGGCGTCGGGGCGCGCGAGGACAGCGACCTGGAGTCGGGCGGGTACGAGAAGGTCGCCCTCGCCCTGATGCGGGCCATCGCGCGGGACGAGCGCGCCACCCTCATCCTCAACGTCCGCAACGGCGGCACCCTGTCGGTGCTCGACGCCGCGGCCGTGATCGAGGTGCCCTGCCTGGTCGACGCCAACGGGGCCCACCCGGTGGCCGTCGACCCGCTGCCGCTGCACGCGGTGGGGCTGGTGACCTCCGTCAAGGCGGCCGAGCGGGCGGTCCTCGCCGCCTCCGCGAGCGGGGCGCGGGCCGACGCGGTGAAGGCCTTCGCGCTGCACCCGCTGGTGGACTCGGTGACGGTGGCACGCAGGCTGCTGGACGGCTATGCGGCGGAGCACCCGGGTCTCGCGTACCTGCGTTGACCGCGGCGGGGCGCGGCGGGGCGGGGCGCGGCGTGCGGGGCGTGGCCGAAGCCGGCCCTCGCGTCCGGTTCACCCGTACGGCGGCTTGCGGCATGCGGGGGCGGGGGCGCGCTGTGACAGTGCGAGAGTGACCACTGCCCCCGCCACAGCCGCCGCGCCCCCCGTGCTGGACCGGCGGCGGCGCAACGTCATCTTCGGCACGATCATGCTGGGCGTGCTGCTGGCCGCACTCGACCAGACGATCGTGGGCACGGCCCTGCCCACGATCGTCGCCGACCTGGGCGGGGCGGCCCACATGTCGTGGGTGGTGACCGCGTACCTCCTCGCGGAGACCGTCGCGACGGTGCTGGTGGGCAAGTTCGGCGACCTCTTCGGCCGCAAGCTCATCTTCCAGATCTCCGCCGTCGTCTTCATCACCGGCTCCTTCCTCTGCGGCCTCGCCGGCAACATGACCCTGCTCATCCTGTGGCGGGGTGTGCAGGGCATCGGCGCCGGCGGTCTGATGGTCACCTCGATGGCGCTGATCGCCGACGTGGTGCCGCTGCGCGAACGCGGCAAGTACCAGGGCGCGATCGGGGCGGTCTTCGGCGTCGCGACGGTGATCGGCCCGCTGCTCGGCGGCCTCTTCACCGACCATCTGAGCTGGCGCTGGGCCTTCTACGTCAACGTCCCGATCGCGATCCTGGTCGTCATCGCGGCCGCCCGCACCATCCCCTCGGTACGGGTCGCCGGCCGGCCGGTCATCGACTACCTGGGCATCGCGCTCGTCGCGGCCGGCGCCAGCGCGCTGATCCTGGCCACGAGCTGGGGCGGGAACGAGTACGCGTGGAGCTCGCCCGCCATCATCGGGCTGTTCGCGGCCGGCGTGCTGGCCCTGGGGCTGTTCTGCCTGGTGGAGACGCGGGCCGCCGAACCGATGCTGCCGATGCGGCTGTTCCACAACCCGGTCTTCTCGGTGTGCTCGGTGCTGAGCTTCGTCGTCGGCTTCGCCATGCTCGGCGCGATGACCTTCCTGCCGACCTACCTGCAGTACGTGGACGGGGATTCGGCGACCGTCTCCGGCGTGCGCACCCTGCCCCTGGTCATCGGCCTGCTCATCGCGTCCGTCTTCAGCGGCAACGTCACCAGCAAGACCGGGCACTACCGGATCTTCCCGATCGTGGGCAGCGCGGTCATGGGCGTGGGCCTGTACCTGCTGTCGCGGATGGGGCCGCAGACCGGTGCCTGGCTGGAATCGCTGTACATGTTCGTGCTGGGCGCCGGAATCGGCCTGTGCATGCAGGTGCTCACCATCGCCGTGCAGAACACCGTCGACTACGCCGACCTCGGCACGGCCACCTCCGGCGTCACCTTCTTCCGTACGCTCGGCAGCGCGTTCGGGACCGCGGTGTTCGGGACGATCTACGCCAACACCCTGGAGCCCGAGCTGAGGGCGGCCGTGGCGCAGGCCGCCCGCGCCACCGGGGCCGATCCGGCGGAGCTGGCCGCGGCCGCGCAGAGCCCCCAGGGGGTGCACGGGCTCGATCCGGCGGCCGCCGGGCCCGTCATCGCCGCGTACACCGAGGCCCTGCAGACGGTGTTCCTGTGGACGGTGCCGGTGGCCGCGGTGGGCTTCGTCGTCGCGCTCTTCCTCAAGCAGGTCCCGCTGCGCGACAGCGCCCGCGCGGGGTCCACGGACATGGGCGACGGCTTCGGCTCGCCCGCCACGGCCTCGGGGGATTCGGCCAAATTGCTGGAGCTGGCGGTCGCCAAGCTCGTACGCGGCATGGGCCCGGACACGGCGCGCGGGATCGTCGACGCCTCCGACACGCGGCTGGACATCGCGGGCGCCTGGGCCGTCATGCAGGTGGACCTGCTCACGCGGACGGTCGGCCACGCCAGTCTCGGCCTGATCGGGGCGCGGCGTTCGCTGCCGCCCGAGGTGCTCCTGCCGGTCTTCGACCGGATGTCGGAGGAGGGCTTCCTGACCCGGCAGAACGGTTTCTTCGCGCTCACCCCGGCGGGGGAGCGGGAGGCGGGCGTGATCTCGGGGGCGTGGGCGGCCTGGCTCGGCGACCAGCTGGAGAAGGACCGGGGGCGGCCGCGCAGCGCCGAGCTGAGGGTGGCGGCGGACGCGATCGCGAAGCGGCTGCTGGCCGAGGACCTCGGCGACGGCAATTTCGCGCCACGGCTGGTGAGGCGGGGGTAGCGCGGGGAACCCAGGGCGCGGCCCGGTCGTCCTTCCCTGCGCGTACGGATCCGCGTGCGAGGCGTGCGGGCGTGCGGGCGAGGTGGGGGGTACCGCTCATGGCGATGACATTGGCGGAGGAAGTCGTATTGCTGTCCCTGGACGCGCGGTCCGGGGCGGCGGCGCGCCGGCAGGCGGTGGGCTGGGCCGTCGCGGGCGGCATACTCCTCGAACTGGTCATGGCGGAGCGGGTGGCGGTGACCGGCACGTACCTGGAACTGCGGGACCCGGCGCCGACCGGGGAGCGGCTGCTCGACAGCCGCATCCAGCTCATCGGATCGTGGCTGAGGGGCCGCAGCAAGCGGCGGGTGACGGACTGGCTGACGAAGGACCACGCCATGGCGGTGGGCGCGGCGCTGGACGGCCTCGGCGAGCGGGGCGTCGTCGGGTCGGAGGTGCCCAAGGTGGCGGGCGTGTTCCCGCAGCGCCGCCACCCCGGGTCCGACGCGACGGTGGAGCGGGAGCTGCGGGAGCGGCTCGGGGCCGCCGTCCTGGGGGGTGCGGAGCCCGACGCGCGCACGGCCGGACTCATCGCCCTGCTGCACGCGGCCGGGCTGCACGGGCCCGCCTTCCCGGACCGGCCGGCCCGGGAGGTGGCCCCGCGGATGGGGGAGATAGCCGCCGGTCAGTGGGCGGGGGAGAGGGTCCGCGCGGCCGTCCGGGACATGCGGGCCGCGGTGGCCGCCGTCACGGTGTTCACGGCCGCGGCGGCGGTCTGAGGGCGGCGGTCTGAGGCGGTCCGAGGGCGGCGCTCTGAGGCGGAGTCCGGCGGGCGCGGTGCGCCCTACCGGGTGTGCGGCGGGGCGGCGGCGGCCGCCGGGCCCGTCGGATAGTCGTACGAGGGCACGTGCGGCAGCATCGAAAGGTCCGGGCGCCAGATGCGGAGCACGGCGGCCGTGGGCGGGTAGAGGGCGGAGGGCACCTCGGCCGGGGAGAACCACTGCCAGCGGGCGATCTTGTGCGGCTCGGTGACGGTGGGGGCGCCCTCGGCGGTCCGGGTGAGGGCGGCCGCGGTCAGCCGGGTCAGGCCGGATGTCGCATCGATCTGGACCGCGAGCACCTCGATGCCCTCGGGAGCGGCCCGCAGAGCCGTTTCCTCGGCGAGCTCGCGCGCGGCGGCCTGCTCGAAGCCCTCCCCGGGATCCACCTTGCCGCCGGGCAGTTCCCACCGGCCGTCGTGGGCCTGGCCGAGCAGGACACGGCCGTCGTCGCCGAGCACGATCAGCCCGACGCCGACGACGGCGTTGGGCCGCGGGACGGCTCGTACGGCCGCTTCCGGCTGGTCGGGCCGTTCCGGCTGGTCGGTGCGGTCGGCCCGGTTCTGGTGTTCGGTAGCCATAACTCCATTTGCCGGGCCGGTGCGACGGTTTGTCAAACCCCGCAGGTGTGAGGGGCGATCGGGGCGAGAGGCGGATAATCAGACAGTTGTGCGGGTTTCGGTCAGGGCCCGTTCGCGCAGGCTCTGGGCGGTCCGATCGTCGTACGGTTCGCCGGCTCGGGGGGATGCGCATGGCACACGTGCTGGTCATCGGCGGAGGGGTCGCGGGCCTCGCGGCCGCGCTGCTCGCCGCGCGGCGGGGGCACACCGTCGAGCTGTTCGAACGGGACACCCGCGCCCCCGGCACCGCCCTGGACCGGGACTTCTTCGGCTGGCGCCGCCCCTCCGTGCCCCAGGCGGCCCAGCCGCACGCGCTGCTCGGCGCCGCCCGCAAGGTGCTGGTCAGCGAACTGCCCGACGTCCACGCCGAGATGCTCCGGCTCGGGGCCCGGGAGTGGCACGAGCTGGACTGGTTCGACGTACGGCCGCCCGCGCGGCCCGGAGACGAGGACCTGGTCATGCTCCAGGCCCGCCGCATCGTGCTGGAGAGCGCCCTGGCCACCGCGCTGCGCGCCGAGCCGGGCGCGGTGGTGCACTACGGGGAGCCGGTCTGCGGGGTGACGGCCGTCTCGGGGGCGGCCGGGGCCGGGGCCGCAGCCGGGGCCGGGGCCGGCGCCGGACCGGCGGTCTGTCCGACGGCCGGTTCCGATCCGGGGATCCGCGTCACCGGGGTGAACACGCGCGACGGCGCGTACGCGGGGGACCTCGTCGTGGACGCGGGCGGGCGGCGCGGCGGCGCCGAACGCTGGCTGGCCGCCGCCGGCTGCCGGCCGGGCACCGTCGAACGGCACCGGACCGGCCTCGCGTACTTCTGCCGCTGGTACCGGCTGCCTCCCGGGGTGCGGGAGGGGCCGCGCCGGCCGTGGGCGGTGACCGGCGGCGGCTTCGCCGGGTGCGCGGTCTTCCCCGCCGACAACGGGGTCTTCGCCGTCACCCTGTTCGTGCACACCGAGGACCCCACCCGTGCGGCGCTGCGCGAGCCGGCCGTCTTCGAGGCCGCCGCACGCGCCTTCCCGCCCGGCGCGGCCTGGCTGGAACTGGGAGCCGCGCCGCTGTCCGGGGTCCTGGCGACGGCGAGCCTGGACAACCGGTGGAGCGCCCTCGCGGACGAGCGGGGCCCGGTGGTCAGCGGACTGGTGCCCGTCGGGGACGCCCTCACGCACACCAATCCGACCCTGGGGCAGGGGACCTCGCTCGCCCTGTGGGCCGCCCACCGGGTGGCCCGGACCGCACACCAGGACCCCGGATCGGCCGGCTTCGCCGCCGACTACCACGCGTGGGCGGTGCGCACCGTCAAGCCCTGGTTCGACTTCCAGGTCGTCGCCGACGCGGCGATCGGGGCGCGCTTCGCCACCCGGGCCGGGCGGACGGGGACGGCCCGCGAGGCCGCCGCGCTGTTCGAATGCGCGTTGGAGGACCCGGAGGTGATGCGGGCCCGGGCACGCGTCCGGCACCTCGTGGAGACGCCCGGGCGGGCCTACGCGCACCCGCTGATCCGGGCCCGCGTGGCGCGCTGGCTCGCGGCCCGCCCGGAGTACGCCCCGAACGCGGTGGGCCCGGACCGTGCGGAGTGGGAGAAGCTGACGGCGGGGTGAGCTGGGGGCCGGACGGGGCCGGCCGGTGCGGGCGGCCCGGGGCCCGGTCCGCCGGTGTTCGGCCGGTGCGGCCGGTGCGGGTGTCAGACGGGGGCGCCGAGGACTTCGGCGAGGTCGTAGCCGACGACCTCCTCCAGCTGGGCGTACGTACAGCCCTCCGGCGTGCGGTCCGGGCGCCAGCGGCCGAACTGGGCGGTGTGCCGGAAGCGGTCGCCCTCCATGTGGTCGTACTTCACCTCCAGGACCCGCTCCGGGCGCAGCGGCACCCAGGACAGGTCCTTCTTCCCCGTCCAGCGGCTCTGCGCCCCCGGCAGCCGGGCGCTCTCGTGCGCGGACTCCTCGGCCCAGGACGCCCAGGGGTGGCCCGAGGGGTCGGGCATGCGCAGCGGCTCCAGCTCCTCGACCAGCTCGGCGCGGCGCTTCATCGGGAAGGCGGCGCAGACCCCGACGTGCTGGAGCGCGCCGTGGTCGTCGTACAGGCCCAGGAGCAGCGATCCGACAATCGGACCGCTCTTGTGGAAACGCAGGCCGGCGAGGACGACGTCGGCCGTACGCTCGTGCTTGATCTTGAACATCAGGCGGGCGTCGGGCCGGTAGGGGAGGTCGAGGGGTTTCGCGACGACCCCGTCCAGACCGGCGCCTTCGAACTGCTCGAACCACTGCCGCGCGAGCGCGGGGTCGGTGGTGGCGGGCGCGACGTGCACGGGGGGCAGAGCGGTGGAAAGGGCGTTGACGAGGGCGCTGCGGCGCTCGCTCAGCGGGGTGTCCAGCAGGGACTCGTCGCCGAGGGCGAGCAGGTCGAAGGCGACGAAGCTGGCCGGGGTGGTCCCGGCGAGCAGCTTCACGCGGGACGCGGCGGGATGGATCCGCTCGGTCAGCCGGTCGAAGTCGAGCCGCCCGCCCTGCACGATCACGATCTCCCCGTCCACCACGCAGCGGGGCGGCAGGTTCTCCTTCAGGGCCGCCACCAGCTCGGGGAAGTACCGGGTCAGCGTCTTGCCGGTGCGGCTGCCGATCTCGATCTCGTCGCCGTCGCGGTGGACGATCGCGCGGAAGCCGTCCCACTTCGCCTCGTACTGCATGCCGGGCGGGATCTTCGCCACGGACTTGGCGAGCATCGGCTTCACGGGGGGCATCACCGGCAGATCCATGTCATCGATTCTGCGGTGGTACGTCCGGACCCGCCCGGTGTGCGCGCCCGGCCGGGCGCGCCTACCGTGGCGCACATGGGTGCTGCGGGTGGTGCGATCGAGCTCGAAGCCGGCGGGCGCAAGGTACGGCTGTCCAGCCCGGACAAGGTCTACTTCCCGGAGCGCGGCCTCACCAAGAGGGACGTCGCCGAGTACTACCTGGCCGTCGCGGACGGGATCACCCGGGCACTGCGCGACCGCCCCACGACCCTGGAGCGGTTCCCCGATGGGGTGGAGGGCGAGTCCTTCTTCCAGAAGCGCGCCCCGAAGAACCTCCCCGACTGGATTCCGACCGCCCACATCGCCTTCCCCAGCGGCCGCAGCGCGGACGAGATCTGCCCGACCGAGCCCGCCGCCGTCCTGTGGGCCGCCAACCTGGGCTGTCTCACCTTCCACCCCTGGCCGGTGCGACGCGGGGACACCGACCGGCCGGACGAGCTGCGCATCGACCTGGACCCGCAGCCGGGCACCGACTACCACCACGCGGTGGCCGCCGCCCACGAACTGCGGGCCCTGCTGGAGGAGCTGGGTCTGCGCGGCTGGCCCAAGACCTCGGGCGGCCGCGGGCTGCACGTGTTCGTGCCGATCGCCCCGCGCTGGACCTTCACCGAGGTCCGCCGGTGCGCGATCGCCCTGGGGCGGGAGCTGGAGCGGCGGATGCCCGGCAAGGTCACCACCGCCTGGTGGAAGGAGGAGCGCGGCGAGCGCATCTTCGTCGATTACAACCAGACCGCCCGCGACCGGACCATCGCCTCGGCCTACTCCGTCCGCCCGCGCCCGCACGCCCCGGTCTCGGCGCCGCTGCGCTGGGACGAGGTCGACGACGCGGAGCCGCGCGACTTCGACATCGTGACCATGCCGGCGCGCTTCGCCGAGCTGGGCGACCTGCACGCCGAGATGGACGAGCACGCCTTCGCCCTGGACGCGGTGCTGGAACTCGCGGCGCGGGACGAGCAGGACCACGGTCTGGGCGACATGCCCTATCCGCCGGACTACCCGAAGATGCCGGGCGAGCCCAAGCGCGTCCAGCCGAGCCGCGCGAAGCACGAGGACTGACCGCGCGCGTCGGGGGCCGCCCTAGGCTCGGGGCATGACCTCGTCCGGGCCGTGGCCCCTGCTCTTCCTCGATGTGGACGGCCCGCTCATTCCTTTCGGGGGTACGGGCTACCCCGCCGGGGACGCCACCGGCCATCCCCTGCTGGCCAGGCTCGACCCGGAGCACGGGCGCCGGCTGCTCGCGCTGCCCTGCGAGCTGGTGTGGGCCACGACCTGGGGCGACGAGGCCAACGAGGTCATCGCGCCGAGGATCGGGCTGCCCGCGCTGGAGGTGGCCGACTGGCCCGAGCCCTCGGCGCGGGAGGCGCAGGAGGGGTGGGCCGGCCTGCACTGGAAGACCCGGCCGCTGCTCGCCCGGGCGGCCGGACGCCCCTTCGCCTGGGTCGACGACGAGATCACCGCCGCCGACCGGGCCTGGGCGGCCGCCCGCCACACGGCCCCCGTCCTGCTGCACCGCGTCGATCCCCGTACCGGGCTGACGGCCGCCGACTTCGAGGTCCTCGCGCGCTGGCTGGCCGGGGTGGTCCGGGGCAGGTGTTGATGACCTGTTGATCGGACGTCCATCGGGCCGCAGCAGGATCGGCGGCATGTCGATGAACACCACTGCCACTTCCGCTCCCGCCTGGTACGACCTCGCGCTGTGCGCCCAGACGGGCCCGTCGTTCTTCTTCCCGGAGCCGGGTTCCTCGCTCCGCGACGCGAAGCGGCTGTGCGGGGCGTGCGAGGGGCGGCGGGCCTGCCTGGAGTACGCCCTGGCCAACGACGAGCGCTTCGGGGTGTGGGGCGGCCTCTCCGAAACGGAGCGCCAGGCCCTGCGCCCGCGCGGCTGACCCGGGCCGGGACGCCGCCGGGACGCCGTGGAGCCCCGGCGGGACCTGCCCGCCGGGGCTCCACTGCTTCAGCCGGCCGGTCAGCCCTTGCGGGCGGCCACGCGCGCGGCGCGCGCCGCGAGGCGCTCGTCGAACTTGCTGGCCTCGGAGTCCAGGCCGTTCATGAAGAGCCCGAGCTCCTCCTGGGCCTTCTGGCCTTCCGGACCGAGCCCGTCGATGTCCATGATCTTGAGGAAGCGGATCACGGGGCTCAGCACGTCGTCGTGGTGGATCCGCAGGTTGTAGACCCCGCCGATCGCCATCTGCGCGGCCATCCGCTCGAAGCCGGGCATGCCGTGGCCGGGCATCCGGAAGTTGACGACCACGTCCCGCACGGCCTGCATCGTCAGGTCCGGGGCGATCTCGAAGGCCGCGCCCAGCAGGTTGCGGTAGAAGATCATGTGCAGGTTCTCGTCCTGCGCGATGCGGGCCAGCATCCGGTCGCAGACCGGGTCACCGGACTGGTGGCCGGTGTTGCGGTGCGAGATGCGGGTGGCCAGCTCCTGGAAGGCGACGTACGCCACCGAGTGCAGCATCGAGTGGCTGTTGTCGGACTCGAAGCCCTCCGACATGTGCTGCATCCGGAACGCCTCGAGCTTGTCCGGGTCCACGGCGCGCGAGGCCAGCAGGTAGTCGCGCATCACGATGCCGTGCCGGCCCTCCTCCGCGGTCCAGCGGTGCACCCAGGTACCCCAGGCGCCGTTGCGGCCGAAGAGGGTCGCGATCTCGTGGTGGTAGCTGGGGAGGTTGTCCTCGGTCAGCAGGTTCACGACCAGCGCGATCTTGCCGATGTCGGTGACCTTGGACTGCTGCGGGTCCCAGGCCTCGCCGTCCTCGAAGAAGCCGGGGAAGTTCCGGCCGTCGCTCCACGGGACGTACTCGTGGGGCATCCAGTCCTTGGTGACCTGCAGATGGCGGTTGAGTTCCTTCTCCACCACCTCTTCCAGCGCGTACAGCAGCTTGGCGTCGGTCCACGCCTCCGAGCTGCCGAGGTGGGGAGAGGTGATCGTCACGGGTGCTCCTGGGGACAAAGCGAATTACCTACGGTTCCGTAGCCTACGGACTCGTAGGTTAAGCGCGGCATCAAGGCCAGCCAAGCCCCAGGGGTCGTTGTGTCCGGTTACCACCGGTTATCTGTGCATATGAAGCCCCCCTCAGGCGGCTTCAGAAAGGTCAGAATCACGCCAGAAGGTGGTCCCCGGTTTCTCGCCTTGACGGCCGCGAGATCGCGGGGACGGCCGCGCGGAGGTACCGCGCGGCCGTCCGGTGAGTCGTGCCGGTCAGTCGTGCCAGAGCGCCTCCCGGACCTCCTCGGCCGAGGACGGCCGCAGCGTTCCGTCGAGGAGCAGCCACCGGGTGATGCCGATCGACTCCAGGAACGGCACGTCGTGGCTCGCCACCACCAGCGCCCCCTCGTATGCCTCCAGGGCGCCGGAGAGCTGGCGTGCGCTCGCCAGGTCCAGGTTGTTCGTCGGTTCGTCCAGCATCAGCAGCTGCGGGGCCGGCTCGGCCAGCAGCAGAGCCGCCAGCGCGGCCCGGAAGCGTTCGCCGCCGGAGAGGGTGCCGGCCGCCCGGTCCGCCCGGGCGCCCCGGAACAGGAAGTGCGCGAGCCGCGCCCGGATCAGGTTGTTCGTGGCGTGCGGGGCGAACCGCGCCACGTTCTCCACGACCGAGCGCTCGTCGTCCAGCACGTCGAGCCGCTGCGGCAGGAAGCGGGCCGGCACGTGCGCCACCGCCTCCCCGGACGCGGGCGGCACCAGCCCGGCCACGGTCCGCAGCAGGGTGGTCTTGCCCGAGCCGTTGCCGCCGACCAGGGCGATCCGCTCCGGACCGCGGACCTCCCACTCGCCCGGCACCGACGCCCCGTGGGCCAGGCGCAGGTCCCGCAGGGTCAGGACGCGCCGGCCCGGTGGCACCTGGGTCGCGGGCAGCTCGATCCGGATCTCGGCGTCGTCACGGACCGCCTCCGCCGCCTGGTCCAGCCGCTCGCGGGCGTCCGCCAGCCTCTCGGTGTGCAGGGTCCGGTGTTTGCCCGCCGATTCCTGGGCGGCGCGCTTGCGGTTGCCCATGACGATCTTCGGCTCGCGCTTGTTGTCGTTCATCTTCTGGCCGTACCGCTTGCGGCGGGCCAACTTGACCTGTGCATCCGCCAGTTCGCGCTTCTGGCGGTGTACGTCGGCCTCGGCGACCCGGACCATCCGCTCGGCCGACTCCTGCTCGGCGGCGAGCATCCGCTCGTAGTCGGTGAAGTTCCCGCCGTACCAGCGGACTTCGCCGTCCCGCAGGTCGGCGATCTGGTCGACCCGGTCCAGCAGTTCCCGGTCGTGGCTGACCAGCAGCAGCACTCCGGACCAGGCGTTCACGGCCGCGTACAGGCGCCGACGGGCCGACAGGTCGAGGTTGTTGGTGGGTTCGTCGAGCAGCAGTACGTCCGGGCGGGCCAGCAGCAGCGCCGCCAGCCGCAGCAGGACGCATTCGCCGCCCGACAGCTCGCCGACGGTGCGGTCGAGCCCGATGCGGGCGAGTCCCAGCTGGTCGAGGGTGGCCAGGGCCCGTTCTTCCACGTCCCAGTCGTCGCCCACGGCGGCGAAGTTGGCCTCAGTGGCCTCGCCGGCCTCGATGGCGTGCAGGGCCGCGCGGGTGGCGTGGATGCCGAGCGCCTCGTCCACGCGCAGGGCGGTGTCCAGGGTGGCGTTCTGCGGCAGGTAGCCGACGGTCCCGGCGACGGAGATCTGGCCCGCGGACGGGGTCAGCTCGCCCGCCGCGAGTTTCAACAGGGTTGATTTTCCCGAGCCGTTGAGCCCGATCAGACCCGTGCGGCCGGGGCCGACGGCCAGCTGGAAATCCTCGAAGAGGGGGGTTCCGTCGGGCCAGTCGAAGGACAGGGCGGAGCAGGTGATGAAAGCAGTGGGATGACTCATGGAGGCCTCCAGGTTGCGTGGATGGTGCGTGCAACGCGGGGAGACAGCCGACGGGTCACGAAGATGTGGTCGCGGTCGGTGTCTCGGACCTCAGACGAGCAATGTCCTGCTCCGTTTCGGCGGCAATGGGGCGTTCACGAAGCTACGCGGGGGCGGCCGGCGTCCGCAAACGAATTGTGGCCGGTCCCGGTGGAGCGCACGAGCGGCGTGCTCCACCGGGACCGGCCACGCGGACCGTCCGGATCAGCGGGAGTCGGGCGTCAGCGGGAGTCGGGCATCAGCGAGGGTCGGGCGTCAGCGAGGGTCGGGCGTCAGAGGGAGCCGCGCATCAGCTCGTCCAGGCTGTGGTCCATGTCGAGGTACACGTGTTCCCGTCCTGGCGGCACGATGGTGGCCGCCCGTTCCAGGAACCGCTGGAGCTCGGCCGTCACCATCAGCACGATCGCGACGCCCTCCGGTGCGTGGAACTCGACCGTGGTCCGGTCCCCGTCGTACGGGCGCACGCGCACGTCCCCGCACCCGGCCGGGTGCCGCAGCCCGGAGTGGAGCAGCTCGCGCGCGAAGGTCCAGGAGACCTCGACGCCCTCCAGCGTGGCCAGGGCGGGGAAGGACATGCGGACGGCGAAGGGATCCGCGCGGTCGTAGCAGAGGGTGACGGGCACGGTCTCGACCTTCGGCGCGGTGGCGACCAGTCGGGCCTGCACGGCCTGCTCGATGACAGTGATCAAGGCTCACTCCCTTGCGGCGGATCTGCTGCCGGGCCGTGGGGTGGGACCCGGCAACCGGATAGACGCCGGAATCGGCAAATCCGTGCACGGCGGATGACGTGAGCTGTGTCACCGATTGGCTTGATCCAGGCCGTGTGATCACACAGAGAGAGGAAGGGAGGGATGGGGGAGCGGGGGCGGTGCGCGGTTGCCCGGGACCCGGAGTGATTCCAATTCGTCCGGTTACCGCTCACCCCACCGGCGCAACGGGCCCTCCGGGAGAGGCACCCTGGACGGCGAACGGGGGCTGCGTTAGCTTCCGGCGCCATGAGACTTCTGGGAGTGGGTACCTGCGCGGCGGCCCTGCTGGTGGGGCTGGTGGCCGCGCCCGCGCGGGCGGACGCCGGCGGCGGGGCGGACACCACCGCCGACACGGGCTTACGGGGCGCCGGCTGGGCGCTCAAGGCGACGGGCAAGGACTCCCGGTTCCGGGGCCTCGCGGCCGTCGGCCACGACGCCGCCTGGGTGGCCGGGTCCGGGGGCACCGTGCTGCGCACCGGCGACGGCGGGCGCACCTGGCAGGACGTCTCGCCGCCCGGCGCGGCCGCCGAGGGGCTGGAGCTGCGCGACATCGAGGCGTTCGACGCCCGCCGGGCGGTGGCCCTGTCGATCGGCGAGGGAGAGGCCTCGCGGATCCTGCGCACCGAGGACGGCGGCGCCACCTGGACCGAGGCCTTCCGCAACCCCGACCCGCGCGCCTTCTACGACTGCCTCACCTTCCTCGACTCCCGCCACGGGCTGGCCGTGAGCGACCCGGTGGACGGCAAGTTCCGCATCCTGGCCACCGACGACGGCGGCCGCGCCTGGCGGGTGCTGCCGGACACCGGGATGCCCGCCGCGCTGCCCGGGGAGGCCGGTTTCGCCGCGAGCGGCCAGTGCCTGGTGGGCTCCGGGCCCCGCGACGTCTGGCTGGCCACCGGCGGCGGCCCGGTGGCCCGGGTACTGCACTCCGCCGACCGGGGGCTGACCTGGCGGGCCGCCGACGCCACCCTCCCGGCCGGGGATCCGGCCCGCGGGGCCTTCGCCCTGGCCTTCCGCGACCGTACGACGGGCCTCGCGGTCGGCGGCGACTACCGCGCCGGCCGGCCCTCGCCCCGGGCCGCGGCCCGCTCCGCCGACTCCGGCCGGGAGTGGAGCCAGGCGGCCACCCCGCCGCCGGCCTACCGCTCGGGCGCGGCCTGGCTCCCGTACGGGCGCGCCACGGCCCTGGCGGTCGGCCCGACCGGCACGGACGTCACCACCGACGCGGGCCGCACCTGGCGGAGCCTGGACGCGGGCTCCTTCGACACCGTCGACTGCGCGCCCGACGGCGGCTGCTGGGCGGCGGGGGAGCGGGGCCGGGTGGCCCGGCTGGAGCCGCTCAGGCGTCCGGGCCGATGACCAGGTCCATCCCCGGGTAGCGGGCCGCGGTGAACCCGGCGGCCCGGCAGACGGGCTCGCCGTCGGCGCTCGCATGCAGTTGGACGAGGTGGACCCGGAACCGCCCGTCGGCGGCCACCCGCCAGGGGGCGTCGGCGGGGCCGGGACCGGTGCCGAGCGAGTCCAGGGCGACGGCGCGCAGCCGGATCAGCTCGGGTACGTCGTCCAGGGCGGCGGGACGGACCTGCACGGCTGTTTCCAGGGGGGCCGGGTCGGAGGGGGTACACCGGAGGGGGTGCACCGGAAGGGTCAAGCCGGAAGGGTCTCGCGGGCCGCGGCGAGGGCCGGGGAGGTCTTCGTGGCGATGAACTCGGTGATGCGGTAGGCGCAGACGCCCGCCACCGCGAAGGGGTCCTGGGCCGCGATCTCCTCGATCTCGGCGCGGGAGACGCCGGCGGCCAGGATGATCCCGCCCTCGCGGGGCACCTTGCGGCCCGAGGCGAGGAAGAGCCCGGAGGCGTAATGGCCGTCGAGCCAGGCGATGTGGGCCTCCAGCTCGGCATCGACGGCTTCGACGGGCGCGGTGTAGGTGAGCTCCATGACGAACATGATCGTCAGGCTACCCTCGCACCTCATGACGACAGTGAAGACCCCCGCCGACGAAGCCGAGGCCCGCGCGATACAGGACGAACTGCGGGCCGGGGTGGTGCTGGACGCCCCCGGACCGCCCCCGGGGCGCGGCCTGATCGCCGGAGTGGACGTGGCCTACGACGACGAGCGCGACCTGGTCGCCGCCGCGGCCGTCGTGCTCGACGCGGCCACCCTGGAGGTGGCCGCGGAGTCGACCGCCGTCGGACGCGTCAGCTTCCCCTACGTGCCCGGGCTGCTGGCCTTCCGTGAGCTGCCGACCGTACTGGCCGCCCTCGACGCCCTCACCGTCGTCCCGGACCTCGTCGTCTGCGACGGCTACGGCCTCGCCCACCCCCGCCGCTTCGGCCTCGCCTGCCACCTCGGGGTGGTCACCGGCCTGCCCAGCATCGGCGTCGCGAAGAACCCGTTCACCTTCACCTACGAGGAACCGGGCGCCCGGCGCGGCGACTCCTCCCCCCTGCTGGCGTCCGACGGAGCAGTCGTCGGGCGGGCCCTGCGCACCCAGGACGGGATCAAGCCGGTGTACGTGTCGGTGGGCCACCGCGTCTCGCTGGACGGCGCCTGCGCCCACGCCCTCGCCCTGAGCCCCCGCTTCCGGATCCCGGAGACCACCCGTCACGCCGACTCCCTGTGCCGACGGGCCCTGCGCGAGGCCTCCTGACCGGCCGGCGCGGGCGCGGGCGGCCCGGATCAGCGCGCGTCGGCCACCCGGAAGCGCAGGCCGGCCTTGCGGAGCCGGTCCAGCAGGGCGTCGCCCATGGCCACCGCGGTGGTGAGCTGCCCGGCGCGCTCCGGCAGGGCGTCCAGGGCCAGGCACAGCGCGGACTCCGCCAGCATCTTCGCCGTCTCCCCGTAGCCGGGGTCGCCGCCCGACACCTCGGTGAACACCCGCCGGCCGCCGCCCTCGCCGACGAAGCGGAGCGTGAACCAGCTGCGCGCGCGGCGTTCGGCGCCGGGGCCGCTGCCCGGCTCCCAGCGGGACATCAGCCACCGCCGGGCTGCCGGGACCTGTGCCAGGGCCAGCGTCGCACCCATCGCGGCGGTCCCGCCGAGGGCGACCGGGAGCCGGCGCACCGAGGCGTAGTGCCGGTAGCGGAAGTCCGGTCCGTAGCGCTCCAGTGCGGCCGCCGACCGGGCCACGACCGCCGGGTCCAGGGTGGGCAGCGGCAGCGCCCAGGTTCCGGTCTCGCGGCTGAAGCGCGGCGGGCCCACGGGTCCCCGTACGCGCCGGCCCGCGATCCGGGGCTCGTGCAGCCGCCGGGCGTGCGCGGCGGCCAGGGTCTGCGGGCCCCGGCCGAGGGCGGTGAGGGCGGAGGCGAGCGTGCCGCCGGAGAAGAGCGCGTTGGAGCGGACGAAGCCGTCGATCCGCAGCGGGACCCCCTCGGGCAGCCGGTGCACGGTGAAGTACGCCCCGAGGTCGGCCGGTACCGAGTCGAACCCGCAGGCGTGCACCAGCCGGGCCCCCGTCTCACGGGCGCGCGCGTCGTGCGCGACGTACATGCGGTCGACGAACTCCGGCTCCCCGGTGAGGTCCAGGTAGTCGGTGCCCTCCTCGGCGCAGGCGGCGACCAGCTCCGCCCCGTACCAGACGTACGGGCCGACGGTGGTGGCCAGCACCCTGGTGGCGGCGGCCAGTTCGCGCACGGCGCCGGCGTCCCCGGCGTCGGCCCGCAGCAGCGGCAGGGCGGCGCAGTGCGGGTGGCGGGCGGCCAGGCGGTCCCGCAGCCGCTCCAGCTTGCCGAGGTCGCGGCCGGCCAGCGCCCAGCGCAGTCCGGCGGGGGCGTGCTCGGCGAGGTACTCGGCGGTGAGCGTCCCCACGAAACCGGTGGCGCCGAAGAGGACGATGTCGTGGGCCCGTTGCGGACCTTCCTGGTGGACCTGCGCGTTCATGAACCGCTCCTCCCGGCTGGTGTGGGTGGCTGAGGTTAGCGTGGGGACCGGCTGTCCGTACGAGCGGGTGTGACCGGCGGTAAGCGGGAGGGGCGGACCGATCCCGCCAATCGGCTAAGCGCTTGCTCTTGTGCTGAATGGAACGCGTTCCTAGCATCACTGGTGTTACATCGGTTGTGTCACACACTCGCACCAGGGGCGCTGGGGGCTCGATGGCAGTGACAGGGAACGGCCCGCGGGCGGGCTCCGGCCCGCTCGCCGGAGTACGCGTGGTCGAGCTGGCGGGCATCGGCCCGGGCCCGTTCGCCGCCATGCTCCTGGCCGACCTCGGCGCGGACGTGGTGCGCGTGGACCGGCCGGGCGGCGGCGGCCTCGCCATCGACCCCGCCCACGACGTCACCAACCGGAACAAGCGCTCCGTGCTGGTCGACCTCAAGTCCGCCGGGGGCCCGGACCTGGTGCTGGACCTGGTCGAGCGGGCCGACGTACTGATCGAGGGGTTCCGGCCCGGCGTCGCCGAGCGGCTCGGCGTCGGCCCGGCCGACTGCCACGCCCGCAACCCGCGGCTGGTGTACGGCCGGATGACCGGGTGGGGCCAGGAGGGCCCGCTCGCCCACACCGCCGGGCACGACATCGCGTACATCGCCGTCACCGGTGCCCTCGGCATGATCGGCGCCCCCGACGGACCCCCGGCCGTTCCGGCCAATCTGGTCGGCGACTACGCGGGCGGCTCCCTGTACCTCGTCATCGGGGTCCTCGCGGCGCTCCACCACGCCCGTACCCCCGGCGGCCGCGGCCAGGTCGTCGACGCCGCGATCGTCGACGGCACCGCCCACCTCACCGCGATGATCCACGGCATGGTCGCGGCCGGCGGCTGGCAGGACCGGCGCGGGGCCAACCTCCTCGACGGCGGCTGCCCGTTCTACGGCACCTACGAGACCTCCGACGGCCTCTACATGGCGGTCGGCGCGCTGGAGCAGCAGTTCTACGACACCTTCGTGGACCTGCTGGGCATCGGGGAGCAGGCCCCCGCCCGCAAGGACCTGGCCCGCTGGGGAGAACTGCGCGAGAGCGTCGCCGCCCGCTTCAAGTCCCGTACCCGCGCCGAATGGACGGAGGTCTTCGAAGGCACCGACGCCTGCGTGGCGCCCGTCCTGTCCCTGCGCGAGGCCCCGCACCACCCGCACCTCGCCGCCCGCTCCACCTTCACCGACTTCGGCGGGATCACCCAGCCCGCCCCCGCGCCCCGCTTCTCCGCGACCCCGGCCGCCCTCACCGGCGGCCCCGCGCTGCCGGGCGCCGACACCGCCTCCGTGGCCGCCGACTGGGACGTGCCGGGCCTGACCGCGAAGGGCGGGGACGCCTGATGGAACTGTCCATGATGCTCGACTACGCGGGCGACCCGCGCGCGGCCGCCGACGGGGCCGCCGCCCTGGAGGCGGCCGGGCTCGACGCCGTGTGGGTGGCCGAGGCCTGGGGCTTCGACTCCCCGACGATCATGGGTTACCTGGCGGCCAGGACCGAGCGGATGAAGATCGGCTCGGCCATCCTCAACGTCTACTCCCGCACCCCCGCCCTCATCGCCCAGACCGCCGCCGGACTGGACGCGATCTCGGGCGGCCGGGCCCTGCTCGGCCTCGGTGCCTCCGGCCCGCAGGTCGTCGAGGGCTGGCACGGGAAGCCGTACGACAAGCCGCTCGGCCGGACCCGCGAGACCGTCGGGCTGTGCCGGCGGATCTGGCGCCGCGAGACCATCGACCACCACGGCATCACCGACATGCCGCTGCCGGCGGACAAGGGCGGCCGGCACGGCAAACCGCTGAAGATGCTCACCAAGCCGGTCCGCGACCGGATCCCGGTCTACATCGCCTCCCTCGGTCCCGCCAACGTCGCGCTGACCGCCGAGATCGCCGACGGCTGGCTGCCCACCCTCTTCCTCCCCGAGAAGGCCTCCGCGGTGTGGGGGAGCGCCCTGGCCGAGGGCGCCGCGAAGCGGGCGCCGGAGCTGGGCCCGCTCCAGACCGTCGCGGGCGGCCTGCTGGCCATCGGCGAGGACGCCGCCGCCGCGCGGGACCTGGCCCGCCCGCAGATCGCCCTGTACGTCGGCGGGATGGGCGCTCCGGGGAAGAACTTCTACAACGACCTCGCCGTCGCCTACGGCTACGGCGAGCAGGCCCGCAGGATCCAGGAGCTGTACCTGTCCGGGCGCGTGCGCGACGCCGCGGCCGCCGTCCCCGACGAGTTCTGCGAACTCATGACCCTGTGCGGGCCCGCGGGGTACGTGCGCGAGCGCGTCGAGGCCTTCCGGGAGGCGGGCGTCACCATGCTCAACGTCACGCCCGTCGGCCCCGAGCCGGCCCGGCTGATCGAAACCGTCAAGAGCTGGCTGTAGGGGGACCCACCGATGCAACGCCGCATCTTCGACGCCGACCACGAGGCGTTCCGCGAGACCGTCCGCACCTTCCTGACGAAAGAGGTGCTTCCGCACTACGGCCAATGGGAGAAGGACGGCATCGTCAGCCGCGAGGCCTGGCGGGCCGCGGGCCGCCAGGGCCTGCTGGGCCTGGCCGTCCCCGAGGAGTACGGAGGCGGCGGGAACCCCGATTTCCGCTACGCCGCAGTGATCGCCGAGGAGTTCACCCGCGCCGGGGCCCCCGGCCTCGCCATCGGCCTGCACAACGACATCATCGGGCCCTACCTGACCTCGCTGGCCACCGAGGAGCAGAAGCGCCGCTGGCTGCCGGGCTTCTGCTCCGGCGAAACCATCACCGCCATCGCGATGACCGAACCGGGCGCCGGCTCCGACCTCCAGGGCATCCGCACCACCGCCGAGGACCGGGGCGACCACTGGCTGCTCAACGGTTCCAAGACCTTCATCTCCAACGGCATCCTCGCCGACCTGGTGATCGTCGTCGCGAAGACCACCCCCGAGGGCGGCGCCCACGGCCTGTCCCTGCTGGTCGTCGAACGGGGCACGGAGGGCTTCGAGCGCGGCCGCAACCTGGACAAGATCGGCCAGAAGGCCCAGGACACCGCCGAACTGTTCTTCCACGACGTGCGCGTCCCCAAGGAGAACCTCCTCGGCGAGCGGGACGGCGCCTTCGCGCACCTGATGACCAACCTCGCGCAGGAGCGCATGGGCATCGCCATGGCCGCCATCGCCGCCGCCGAACACCTGCTGGAGATCACCACCACGTACGTGAAGGAGCGCGAGGCCTTCGGCCGTCCCCTCTCCAAGCTCCAGCACATCCGTTTCGAGATCGCGGAGATGGCCACCGAGTGCGCCGTCACCCGCGCCTTCCTCGACCGCTGCATCACCGACCACACCGCCGGCGAACTGGACCACGTCCACGCCTCGATGGCCAAGTGGTGGGCCACCGAACTGCAAAAGCGCGTCGCCGACCGCTGCCTCCAGCTGCACGGCGGCTACGGCTACATGAGCGAATACCGGGTCGCCCGTGCCTTCACCGACGGCCGCATCCAGACCATCTACGGCGGCACGACCGAGATCATGAAAGAGATCATCGGCCGCTCCCTCCTCGGCTGACGCCAGACCTTCAGAAAGGCTTGACCAGTGAGCACCGAAGCGTACGTGTACGACGCGATCCGCACGCCGCGCGGCCGCGGCAAGGCCAACGGCGCCCTGCACGGCACGAAGCCGATCGACCTGGTCGTCGGCCTCATCCACGCCCTGCGCGAGCGCAACCCCGGCCTGGACCCGGCCGCCATCGACGACATCGTCCTCGGCGTCGTCGGCCCGGTCGGCGACCAGGGCTCCGACATCGCCCGCGTCGCGGCCATCGCCGCCGGACTGCCCGACACCGTGGCCGGCGTCCAGGAGAACCGCTTCTGTGCCTCCGGCCTGGAAGCGGTCAACCTGGCCGCCGCCAAGGTCCGCTCCGGCTGGGAGGACCTGGTCCTCGCGGGCGGCGTGGAGTCCATGTCCCGCGTCCCCATGGCCTCCGACGGCGGCGCCTGGTTCAACGACCCGATGACGAACTGGGACGTCAACTTCGTCCCGCAGGGCATCGGCGCCGACCTGATCGCCACCATCGAGGGCTTCACCCGCCGCGACGTCGACGAGTACGCCGCCCTCTCCCAGGAACGCGCCGCCGCGGCCATCAAGGACGGCCGGTTCGGCAAGTCCGTGGTCCCGGTCACCGACCGCAACGGCCTGGTCGTCCTGGACCACGAGGAGTTCGTCCGCCCCGGGACCACCGCCGACAGCCTGGCCCGGCTGAAGCCCTCCTTCGCCGACATCGGCGAGCTCGGCGGCTTCGACGCCGTCGCCCTGCAGAAGTACCACTGGATCGAGAAGATCGACCACGTCCACCACGCGGGCAACTCCTCCGGCATCGTCGACGGCGCCTCGCTCGTCGCCATCGGCTCCCGCGAGGCCGGCGAGCGGGCCGGCCTGCGCCCGCGCGCCCGGATCGTCTCGGCGGCCGTCTCCGGCTCCGAACCCACCATCATGCTCACCGGCCCCGCGCCGGCCACCCGCAAGGCCCTCGCCAAGGCCGGCCTGACCATCGACGACATCGACCTCGTCGAGATCAACGAGGCCTTCGCGGGCGTCGTGCTGCGCTTCGTCAAGGACATGGGCCTGTCCCTCGACAAGGTCAACGTCAACGGCGGCGCCATCGCCCTGGGCCACCCGCTCGGCGCCACCGGGGCCATGATCCTCGGCACGATCGTCGACGAACTGGAGCGCCAGGACAAGCGCTACGGGCTCGTCACCCTCTGCGTCGGCGGCGGCATGGGCGTCGCCACCATCGTCGAACGCGTCTGACCCGTCCTGATCCCCTGATCCCTCCTCTCACACGGAAGTAGCGAACATGAGCGAGTCCACCACGATCCGCTGGGAACAGGACGAGACCGGCGTCGTCACCCTCGTCCTCGACGACCCGGGCCAGTCCGCCAACACGATGAACCAGGCCTTCAAGGACTCCATCGAGGCCGTCGCCGACCGCGCCGAGGCCGAGAAGGACTCCATCCGCGGCATCGTCTACACCTCCGCGAAGAAGACGTTCTTCGCGGGCGGCGACCTCAAGGACATGATCCGGCTGCGCCCCGAGGACGCGGCCCTCGCCTTCGAGACCGGCACCGCCATCAAGCGCTCCCTGCGCCGCATCGAGACCCTGGGCAAGCCCGTCGTGGCCGCCATCAACGGCGCCGCGCTCGGGGGCGGTTACGAGATCTGCCTGGCCTCCCACCACCGGATCGCCCTCGACGCGCCGGGCTCCAAGATCGGCCTGCCCGAGGTCACCCTCGGCCTGCTCCCGGCCGGCGGCGGCGTCACCCGCACCGTGCGCCTGATGGGCATCGCCGACGCCCTGCTCAAGGTGCTGCTCCAGGGCACCCAGTACAGCCCGCAGCGCGCCCTCGACAACGGGCTCGTGCACGAACTGGCGGCCACCCCCGAGGAGATGCTCGCCAAGGCCCGCGCCTTCATCGACGCGCACCCCGAGTCGCAGCAGCCCTGGGACGTACCCGGCTACAAGATCCCCGGCGGCACCCCGTCCAACCCGCGCTTCGCCGCCAACCTCCCGGCCTTCCCGGCCAGCCTCAAGAAGCAGCTGGGCGGGGCCCCGTACCCGGCGCCGCGC
The DNA here is from genome assembly GCF_042890765.1 of Streptomyces sp. NPDC002032. Taxonomy (NCBI): domain Bacteria; kingdom Bacillati; phylum Actinomycetota; class Actinomycetes; order Kitasatosporales; family Streptomycetaceae; genus Streptomyces; species Streptomyces sp. NPDC002032. Next base: position 68,123 of record NZ_JBIASM010000016.1, read on the forward strand.
AACATCCTGGCCGCCGCCGTCGAGGGCGCCCAGGTGGACTTCGAGACCGCGCTGACCATCGAGGCCCGGTACTTCACCGAGCTGGTGACCGGCCAGACCGCCAAGAACATGATCCAGGCGTTCTTCTTCGACCTCCAGGCCGTCAACGCGGGACGCAGCCGCCCCCAGGGCATCGAACCCCGCACGGTCCGCAAGGTCGCCGTCCTCGGCGCCGGGATGATGGGCGCGGGCATCGCCTACTCCTGCGCCCGCGCGGGCATCGAGGTCCTCCTCAAGGACGTCACCCCCGAAGCCGCCGCCAAGGGCAAGGCCTACTCGGAGAAGCTCCTCGACAAGGCGCTCTCCCGGGGCCGCACCACCGAGGCCAAGCGCGCCGAACTGCTGGCCCGCATCACCCCGACCGCCGACCCCGCCGACCTGGCGGGCTGTGACGCCGTCATCGAGGCCGTCTTCGAGGACACCGCGCTCAAGCACACGGTGTTCCAGGAGATCCAGGACGTCATCGCCCCCGACGCGCTGCTGTGTTCCAACACCTCCACCCTGCCCATCACCGGGCTCGCGGAGGGCGTCAAGCGGCCCGCCGACTTCATCGGCCTGCACTTCTTCTCGCCCGTCGACAAGATGCCGCTGGTCGAGATCATCAAGGGCGAGCGCACCGGCGACGAGGCCATCGCCCGCGCCTTCGACCTGGTCCGCCAGATCGGCAAGACCCCGATCGTCGTCAACGACTCGCGCGGCTTCTTCACCTCGCGCGTCATCGGCCAGTTCATCAACGAGGGCGTGGCGATGGTCGGCGAGGGCGTGGAGCCCGCCTCCGTCGAGCAGGCCGCCGCCCAGGCCGGGTACCCGGCGAAGGTCCTCTCGCTGATGGACGAGCTCACCCTCACCCTGCCGCGCAAGATCCGCAACGAGACCCGCAAGGCCTTCGAGGCCGAGGGCCGCGCCTGGGCGCAGCACCCGGCGGACGCCGTCATCGACCGGATGGTGGACGAGTTCGGCCGCCCCGGCCGCAGCGGCGGCGCCGGCTTCTACGAGTACGACGAGTCGGGGCGGCGCACCCGCATCTGGCCCGGCCTGCGCGAGCACTTCGCCAAGCCGGACGCCGGCATCCCCTTCGAGGACATGAAGGAGCGGATGCTCTTCTCCGAGGCCCTCGACACCGTGCGCTGCCTGGACGAGGGCGTGCTCACCTCGATCGCCGACGCCAACATCGGCTCCGTCATGGGCATCGGCTTCCCGGCCTGGACCGGCGGCGTCATCCAGTACATCAACGGGTACGAGGGCGGCCTGGCGGGATTCGTGGCCCGTGCCCGCGAGCTGGCCGCCACCTACGGCGAGCGCTTCACCCCGCCGGCCTCCCTCGTGGCGAAGGCCGAACGGGGCGAGACGTACGCGGACTGAGCGGACGGCCCGCCCCGGCCCGCCCCGCCCCGGCCCGCCCCGGCCCGCCCCGGACCCGCCGCGCGAGCGGGTCCGGGGCGGGCGGGACGCCGGCAGGGCCGGGGGCCGTCTCAGTGGCCGGCGGCGCGCAGCAGGGCGAAGACCCCGCGCCGCGCGGCGCCGTCCGGGGCGGTCCAGCCGGCCAGCACCTGGCCGAGGACCCCGTCACCGTCGGCGGCCGGGCGGGGGCGCAGCACCCGCGCCAGGGTGAGGTCGAACAGGGGCCCCGCCCCCTCGGCCGGGCCCAGCCCGATGACGGTGGCGTCGGCGGTGTCGGCCACCTTCCCCGAGCCGGCCGGGGCCGCCGCCGGGGCCGCCCGCAGGGGGCGCACCTCCACCGTCGGGTCGGGAGCGTCGCTCTCGCTCTGGGCCTGCGCCGTGGCGCGGCCCGCCAGCAGCTCCGCCAGCTGCCGTACCAGGACCGGGTCGTGGGCGCCGTCGTAGACCCAGCGCGGGCCCAGTACCCCGTGTTCCAGGGTGCCGACGAGCCCGTCCCCGGCGTCGTCCAGCGGGGCCCCGCGATAGGTGAGCGGGACCAGGTGGGCGACCGGCTCGCCGCCGGAGGTGTCGGTGACCACCATGAACTCGATGCCCACCTCGCCCTCCGGGTCGTCGAGGCGGAACCCGCCCGCGTTCGCGAGCCGGGTGAGGTCCCCGGCCCCGCGGTACCACGGCTTCAAGGGGAGCCATGCGGCGAGGAGTTCGAGTTTGGTCGGGGACAACGTGGTGTGATGGATGACTGCCATGGGCCGAACCTACCCGCCGTCGGGGACGAACGCGGCGCGCAATTCCGCCTTCAGCGAGCGCTGGAAGGCCGTCACCAGGGCCTGCACCACCATCGGCTGCATGTGGGCCGACAGCGCCTTCATCGACTCCACCCGCTCCGGGTCGCTCTCGCCCTCGGTGAACGGCCCCCAGACCTCGTCCCGGAACAGCGCCGTCAGTTCGTGCGCCGCCGTCCGGGCGTGCTCCATCAGCACCGTGCGGGCCGCGAGGATCGTCTCGTGCGCGATCGGTACGTCGAGCAGCGCGACCCCGAGCCGCAGCAGACCCACGTCCACCCGGAACCCGTCGCCCGCCCCGGCGAGCACGTTCATCGCGGCGAGCCGGCGCAGGTCGCCCTCCGACAGGCTCCGCCCGGCCCGCTGCTCCAGTTCCGCCCGCGAGAGCTCCCGCGCCTCGTCGGGCGCCCAGGTGGCCACCAGGGCCCGGTGGATCGCCAGGTCGTGCGCGCTCAGGTCGTCGGGGAGCGCGTCCAGGTAGCGCTGGATCGCGGACAGGGTCATGCCCTGGTGCTGCAACTCCTCGATGAGCGCCAGCCGCGAGAGGTGTTCCGGGCCGTAGTGGCCCACCCGGCGGGCTCCGATCACGGGAGGGGGCAAAAGCCCGCGCGTGCTGTAGAACCGTACGGTGCGGACGGTGACCCCGGCCTTCGACGCCAGCTCGTCCACGGTGAGCACCGGCTCGGTCGCCCGGTCGGCCATCGTCCGCTCCTCGCTCTCTGCTCCACAGCTTGGGTTCAACAGTATTGCTGTCGCACCAACGATGTGAAACGGCCAGGAGCTGCCCATGACCACGAACCTGCGACTGCCCGGACGACCCGAGGAGCTCACCCTCCCCGCCCTGCTGCTGCGCAACGCCGCCGAACACGGCGAGCTGCCCGCCCTCTCCTGGCGCGCGGGGCCCGAGGGGCGCGAAGGGCGCCAAGGGGGTGACGGCTGGCGGACGCTCACCTGGAGCGAGGTCCGCCACCAGGTCGCCCTCCTCGCCGCCGGCTACGCAGCCCTCGGCGTCGAGCGCGGCGAACACGTCCTGCTGATGATGGGCAACCGGCCCGAGCACTGGCTGAGCGACCTCGCGCTCGTCCACCTCGGCGCCGTCCCCGTCACCGTCTACGGGACCTCCGCCCCCGAGCAGGTCGCCCACATCGCCCGCCACAGCCGGGCCCGCCTCGCCGTCGTCGAGGGGGCCCGCGAACTGCCCCGCTGGGAACCGCTGCTGGCGGCCCCCGGCATTCCCCTGGAGCGGCTCGTGGTCGCCGAGGCCGCGGCGGCCGGGACGCACCACACGTACGCCTCCGTGTACGCGAGCGGCGCCCGGCGGCACCGCGCCGAGGACTTCGAGAAGGGCTGGCGCGAGAGCCGCCCCGAGGACCCGCTGACGGTCGTCTACACCTCGGGCACCACCGGCGACCCCAAGGGCGTGCGCCTGACCCACCGCAACATCTGGCTCCAGTCGGTCCGCCTCGACCGCAACACCGAACTGCCCGAACACGCCGAGCACGTCTGCTACCTGCCGTTCGCGCACATAGCCGAGCGCATCCTCGGCATCTACCTGCCGCTGCTGCGCGCCGCCCACGTCCGGCTGGTCGCGGACCCCGCCGCCGTCGCGGGCGCGGTCCGCGAGCTGCACCCCGTGCAGTTCTTCGGCGTGCCCCGGGTCTGGGAGAAGCTGGCCGCCGCCGTCAAGGCCGTCGTCGCCCGGCTCCCCGAGGAGCAGCGCCGGGCCATCGAGGACGCGGGCGCCCTGGCCCTGGCCCGGGCCGGGCACCGGGAGCGAGGCGAGGAGGTGCCCGCCGCGCTCGAAGCCTCGTACGCCCTGGCCAAGGAACGGGTGCTGGACCCGCTGCTGGAGCGGGCCGGGATGGACCGGCTCGTCTGGACGGCCAGCGCCACCGCGCCGATGCCGATCGACGTGGTCCGCTTCTGGGCGGCCTGGGGGATCACCATCATGGACGCCTGGGGGCTGACCGAGACCTCCGGCGTGTGCACCGTCAACCGGCCCGACCGGTTCCGGCTGGGCTCGGTGGGCCTGCCGATCGAGGGGCTGGAGCTGCGGATCGCCGAGGACGGGGAGGTCCTCACGCGGGGGGCGACCGTCTTCGACGGCTACCTGCGGGCCGACGGGACGGTGGAGGGCGCCCGCGACGCCGAGGGCTGGTTCCCCACCGGGGACGTCGGCCGGATCGACGCCGACGGCTTCCTGTGGATCACCGACCGCAAGAAGGAGCTGATCATCACCTCGACGGGCAAGAACGTCTCCCCGGCGCTGGTGGAGAACACGGTCAAGGAACACCCGCTGATCGGCCAGGCCCTGGTGCACGGCGACGGCCGCTCCTACCTCGTCGCCCTGCTCGTCCTGGACCCCGAACTGGCCCCCGCCTGGGCCGCCGCCCGAGGGATCGGGGCCGCCTCGCTCGCCGACCTCGCCGAGCACCCGGCCGTCCTGGAGGAGACCGCGCGCGCGGTGGCCGCCGCCAACGCCCGCCTCAACCGCACCGAGCAGATCAAGCGCCACCGGCTGCTCGCCGAGGAGTGGGGCCCGCTGACCGGTGAGCTCACCCCCTCGCTGAAGCTGCGCCGCCGCGTGATCCGGGAGAAGTACGGACCGTTGATCGAGGAGCTCTACGCCGCTCCGGCGGCGCCCCCGCAGTAGCTCGTACGGCCTCACCCGGAGGGCGGACGCCCACCCTCCGGGTGAGGGTGGGGGGCATGCGGACAGACCTGCTCCGGCATCCACGCGCGGGCCTGCGAGGGCGGGGTGAGCGCCCGTGGGCGTGCTGAGTGACAACCCGGAACTCGCCCTCTTCCTCTGCCTGGCGGTCGGTTACCTCGTCGGGAAGCTGCGGGTGGGGCCCATCACCCTCGGCGGCATCTGCGGCACGCTGATCGTCTCCCTGCTGCTGGGTGCCTGGGCGCACGTCCAGATCGACGCGGACGTCAAGACGGTCTTCTTCGCGCTGTTCATCTTCGCCCTCGGCTACCTCGCGGGTCCGCAGTTCTTCGCCAACCTCAACCGCGGGAGTCTGCGCTTCTTCGCCCTCTGCCTGATCGAGCTGGTGTCCGTCCTCGGCCTCGCCTATCTGCTGGCGCAGGCCTTCGACCTGGACGTCGGCACCGCTTCCGGGATCCTCGCCGGCGCCGCCACCGAATCGGCCGTCGTCGGCACCGCCACGGAGTCGATCGCCAAGCTGCCGGGGCTCACCGCGGACCAGATCGCCACCTACCAGGGCCACGTGGCCACGGCCTACACCGTCTGCTACCTCTTCGGGCTGGTCACCATCGTGATCTACACCAGCCAGATCATGCCGATGCTGCTGCGCATCAACCTGCGCGACGCCTCGCGCCGGCTGTGGGAGAAGATGCGCGGGGGCGGCGTCTCCCTGGAGAGCGACGAGCGCGAGGCCCTGCCCGCGCTGGTCGGCCGTACCTACCTGGTGACCCACGCCGACGGCCGCACGGTCGGGGACCTGGAGAGCGCCTTCGGCGGCCGGGTGACCGTGGAGGCCGTCAAACGCGGCTCCCGCACCCTCGATCCCGCCCCCGGCCTCGAACTCACCCTCTCCGACCTCGTCCTGGTCGTCGGCCGCCGCGCCAACACCATCGAGGCCGGCCGCGCCATCGGCCCCGAGACCCCCGGCATCCCGGGCGTGGACACGCCGCTCGCCACCAGCCAGATCGCGGTGACCGACCGGGGCGTCTCCGGGAAGTCCATCGACCGGATCCAGCGCGAGCACCCCGAGTTCGCCCGCGACGGCGTCTACGTCACCGACGTGCTGCGCGGCGACCAGAACCTGCCCGCCACCCCCGAGACGGTCATCCAGCGCGGCGACGTCGTCACCCTGGTGGGCGCCCGCTCCGGACTGAACAAGATCGTCGCGAAGATCGGCACCGTCGCGAAGAACGACGCCACCGACTTCATCTACCTCGGCCTCGGCATCGCCGCCGGCTCGCTCCTCGGCCAGGTCGTCGTCCGCATCGGCGGGGTGCCGCTCTCGTTGGGCACGGGCGGCGGCTGTCTGGTCTCCGGGCTGCTCTTCGGCTGGTTCCGCTCCCGCCGCCAGACCTTCGGAGCCTTCCCCCCGCAAGCCGCGACCACCATCAAGGACATGGGCCTCGCGGTGTTCATCGCCTGCACCGGCCTGACCTCCGGCCCGCAGGCCTGGCCGCTGCTCAAGGAGTACGGGGCCCTTTTGCCGTTCGCCGGGATCGCGATGGTCCTCGTACCGGCCACGCTCTCCCTGTTCATCGGCGCCAGACTGCTGAAGATCGAGAAGCCGCTGCTCATCGGCGCCATCGCCGGGCAGCAGTGCTCCACCCCGGCGATCACCTCGGTCACCCAGGTCGCGCAGAGCTCCGTCCCGATGCTCGGCTACACGATCACCTACGCGCTCTCCAACTTCCTGCTGCCCCTGACCGGTCCGATCCTCGTCGGCATTCTCGGCGCCTGATCTCGCTGGACGGCTGTTCATGATCGATTTCCTCAACCGGAACGTCTTCCAGCCCCACCCGGAGCTGCTCGTCTTCCTCACGGTCGCGGTCGGCTTCCTCGTCGGCAAGCTCCGCTACAAGGCGATCGCGCTCGGCGCGGTGACCGGCTGCCTGATCGTGGGGCTGCTCTTCGGCGCGCAGTTCAAGGTCACCATCGAGGCCACCGTGAAGAACCTGTTCTTCACGATGTTCCTCTTCGCCCTCGGCTACAAGGTGGGCCCGCAGTTCTTCCGCGGCCTCAAGAAGGACGGCCTGCCCCAGGTCCTGAACGCCGTCGTCGTCTGCGTCACGGGCCTGCTGGTCTGCTGGGGGTTCGCGGCCTTCCTCGGCTACGGTCCCGGGCTCAGCGCCGGCCTGCTCGGCGGCGCGCTGACCCAGTCCGCCGTGATCGGTGTGGCGCAGGACGCGATCGGCAACCTCCCGGGGTTGAGCGCCGACCAGATGAAGGAGCAGGAGAACCTCGTCGCGGTGGGCTACGCGGTCACCTATCCGCTCGGCACCATCCTGTGCGCGGTCCTGCTGGCCTCCGTCCTGCCCCGGATCTACCGCCGCGACCTGGCCGCCGAGAGCGCCCGGCTGGCCCGGGAACTGGACGCCCCGGCCGACAACCCCGACCTCCACGAGGGCTACTACGAGGCCGTCCTGCGGGCGTACACCATCGTCCAGCCGGACCTGGTGGGCCGCACCATCGAGGACTTCGAGCAGCAGCAGAAGGCGCTCGGCCGGCGCGTCTACCTCACCCGCATCCGCCGGGCCGGGGCGATCCTCGACCACACCCAGCAGACCGTGCTGGAGAGCGGGGACGTCGTCGCCGTCAGCGCCCTGCGCGACTCCCTCGTGGCCTTCGACGCCCGCACCCACATCGGCCCGGAGAGCGACGACGTCGAGCTGCTCGGCTACCAGACCGAGAACCTGCACGTGGTGGTCTCCGAGAAGGAGCAGCTCGGCAAGACCATCGCGCAGCTGCGCGCGGAGCCCTTCATGGTCGGTGTGTACATCGACAAGCTCTACCGGGCCGGCTCGGAGTTCCCCTACCGGCTCACCACCCCCGTCGAGCGCGGGGACACGCTGATCCTGTCCGGGCCCGCCCGCCTCGTCGGCCCCGCCGGCACGGCCATCGGCAAGCCGGTGCCCACCAGCTTCGCCACCGATATGATCTGGGTGGGCCTGGGCATCTTCCTCGGCGGCTGCATCGGCATCCCCGCCCTCACGGCGGGCGGGGTCCCCATCTCGCTGTCCACCTCGGGCGGGGCGCTGATCATGGGCCTGGTGTTCGGCTGGATCCGGGGCCGCTACCCGACCTTCGGCAACGTTCCGCCCGGGGCCCAGTGGATCATGGACACGCTCGGCCTGTGCCTCTTCGTCGCCGTCGTCGGCATCAACGCCGGACCGAGCTTCACCAGTGGCCTGGCGGCCGCGGGCTGGGGCCTGCTCCTGTTCGGCGCCATCGCCACCGTGATCCCGCTGGTCGTGGGCTTCCTCGTGGGCCACCACATCCAGAAGATCCGCTTCCCGATCCTGATGGGCGTCCTCGCGGGTGGCCAGACCACCACGGCCGCGATCGGTGCGGTCGTCGAACAGTCCAAGTCCCAGGTGCCGGTGCTCGGCTACACGATCCCGTACGCCATCAGCAACGTGCTGCTGACCATCTGGGGAGCCGTGATCGTCCTCCTCCACCACTGACGTCCGCCGCCAGACCACCCCCGAGCCGCAAAGGAATCCCCGTGCCGCAGACCAGCTTCAGCCGCGAGGAGATCCAGTCCCTCGCCCAGCTCAGCCCCTTCGAGCTGAAGGACAAGTTCATCCAGCTCGCCACCGCCGCCCAGGAGGACAAGCCGGGCCAGAAGGGCACCACCGCCCGCGCCATGCTCAACGCCGGCCGCGGCAACCCCAACTGGGTCGCCACCGGGCCCCGCGAGGCCTTCTACGCGCTGGGCTACTTCGCGCTGGACGAGTCCCGGCGCGTGTGGACCGCCGACAACCTCGGCGGGATGCCGGAGAAGAGCGGCATCGGCGACCGCTTCGACTCCTGGGTGCGCCGGCACCCGGACCTGCCGGGGGTCGAGCTGCTGTCCGCCTGCGTCGCGTACGCCCTCAAGCGCTGGCCCTTCGACAAGGACGCCTTCGTCCACGAGCTGACCGACTCGATCACCGGGGACAACTACCCCGTACCGGACCGGATGCTGACGCACGCCGAGCACATCGTGCGCGGCTACCTCGCCGACGAGATGTTCGACAAGCGGCCGCCCGGCGACAACCTCTCGCTCTTCGCGACCGAGGGCGGCACCGCCGCCATGTGCTACATCTTCGACTCCCTGATGAAGAACGCGGTCCTGGCGAAGGGCGACAAGATCGCCTTGATGACCCCCGTGTTCACCCCGTACATCGAGATCCCCGAGCTGGACACCTTCGAGTTCGACGTCGTCAACGTCTCGGCCGGCCTCTTCGCGGAGACCGGCGTGCGCCAGTGGCGCTACCCGCAGGAGGAGGTCGCCAAGCTCGCCGACCCCGCCGTGAAGCTGGTGTGCGTGGTCAACCCCAGCAACCCGCCCTCGCTGGCGATGAGCCGGCGGGTCGCCGACCAGATCAGGGACATCGTCGCCACCAGCAACCCCAACCTGCTGATCGTCACCGACGACGTCTACGGCACCTTCGTCCCCGGCTTCCGCTCGCTCGCCGCCGACCTCCCGCGCAACACCCTGCTCGTGTACTCGTACTCGAAGCACTACGGCTGCACGGGCTGGCGGCTCGGCGTCATCGGGCTGCACGACGACAACGTCGTCGACGAGATGATCGCGAACTTCCCGCAGGAGCAGAAGGACCGCCTCGCCAAGCGCTACGGCACCCTCACCCTGGAACCGGGCAAGATCCGCTTCATCGACCGCCTCGTGGCCGACTCGCGGTCCGTGGCCCTCAACCACACGGCGGGGCTGTCCCTGCCCCAGCAGACGATGATGGTGCTCTTCTCCCTCTTCGACCTCCTCGACGAGGGCCAGGCGTACAAGGAGCGCATCCGCGCGATCGTCCACCGCCGCCTGGACCTGCTCCTGGAGGGGGCCCAGATGAAGATCAGCGAGGACGACCAGCGGGCCGGCTACTACATCGAGCTCGACCTGCTCGCCGAGGCCGAACGCGTCCACGGCAAGGACTTCGCCGACTTCCTGGAGAAGAACTACGAGCCCGTCGACCCGCTCTTCCGCCTCGCCGAGCAGACCTCGGTGGTCCTCCTGAACGGCGGCGGCTTCGACGGCCCCGAATGGTCGGTCCGGGTCTCCCTGGCCAATCTCGACGACCTCGACTACCTCAAGATCGGCCACCACCTCCGGCAGATCTTCAACGACTACGCCTCGGAGTGGCAGCGCGCGAAGGCCGCGGACTGAACCGTCCGCGCGGGCGCCGCCCCGGCCGGGGCGGCGCCCGCGCGGACCCGCGTCAGGAACCGATCAGCGGGTAGTGGTCCGAGAGGTTGGAGTAGGTGTAGGAGGTGCCCCAGCTGGAGACCGTCCAGGGCGCCGACTGCTCCTTGACGACGTTGTTGTTCCAGTTCGCCGGGCGGGCGTTGGCCTTGCGGTACAGGACGTAGTCCAGGTCCTCGCGCGGGTCCGTCGGGTAGCGGTAGTTCGCGATCGAGTTCAGCGCCGTGTCGAAGGAGTACGGGTGGCCCGTGCGCGAGTCGGCGCCGGCCAGGCCCGCGTCCGCGAGCATGGAGGCGTACTCCGGGCTGCGCGAGTCGACGTTCATGTCGCCCGCCACGATCACCTGCTCGCCCGAGGGGATGTTCTTGGCGTCCAGGAAGGCGCCGATCGCCTTGAACTGCCGGCTGCGCGTTTGCGCGGCCTCCCCGGCGCCGCAGCCCGGGTCGGTGGACTGGGCGTGGGTCCCCACCACGTGCACGCGGACGCCGTTCACGTCGAGCACGACGTAGGCGAAGCCCTTGTTGGACCACCAGTCGGCGCCGCAGGCGTCCTTGTAGACCACCTGCTCCTTGCGGACGATCGGCCACTTGCTCAGGACCGCGACGCCGCCGTCCTCCGGGGTGGTGGCGGAGTAGGAGCCGCCCGTCGCGTCCCAGCCGCCCTTGCCGCGGCCCACGACCGGGGTCTGGTACGGGTACTGCGCGGCCGAGCCCGCCTTCAGCGCGTCCGAGGCGCCGTTGTCGAAGGCCTCCTGGACCACGACCACGTCGTGACCCTGGAAGAAGGACGCCTTGGGGATCTCCGCGGCCCGGTGGTCCTGACCCCAGTTCGGGTACAGGTTCTTGCTCATCAAGAACGTGTTGTACGTCAGCACGCTGAGCCGCGGCGCGGCGCCCTGGGCGCTCTCCGCGGCCGTGGCGGCGGGCGCGGTGGTGACGGCCAGGGCTCCCGCGGCGATCGCCGCGACGGCCGTGGCGGCGGCGCGGGTGCGGCGGTTCGAGGTGTGCGGCATGTGGGTCTCCGTCAGTCCGGCGGGGAAGATCGACGCCGTCATCCAAGCAGCCGCGGTTACTTCGGGGTAACACCCATGACAAGACTTTCTGTCCTGCCCACGACAACGTGGGGGCGGGCTCTCGCGGGCCCCCGCGCGAGCCCCGTGCCCCGGCGCGCCGCAGACGCCGCCTGGCCGCCGCCGGTCGCCGCGCGGCGGCCTGCGGCGATACTGGAAGCACCGCGAGGCGCGCGGGGCACGACCGGGGGAGCACCGATGGGCACGGACACCACCAGGGCGGCCACCGCCGGACGCGGCCGCGACCCCGAGCCGCCCCCGCCCGGCGGGGTGCTGTGGACCAACGCCGGGGACGTCCGCTCGCTGCTGAGCCTGCCCGCCGCCTTCACCCTCCAGGTCGCCCACCCCGCCGTCGGCGCCGGCGTCGACCAGTACTCCGTCTTCCGCACCGACCCCTGGGGCCGCGGCGAACGCTCGCTGCGCTCCGTCCTGCTCTGGGTGTACGGCGGCGACCGGGCCGCCGAGGAGGGCCGCCGGGTGCGCCGGCTGCACAAGGAGATCCGGGGCACCGACACCCGGGGGCGCCGCTACCACTCCCTGGACCCGGCCTGCTACGCGTGGGTCCACGCCACGGGCTTCCCCGTCGCCCTGTACTCCGGCCGCTACCTCTTCCGCCGCGTCACCCCGGCCCAGGAGCGGCAGCTGTACCGCGAATGGCTTCAGGTGGGCCGCATCCTGGGGCTGCGCGACCGGGACATGCCGCAGACGGTCGAGGAGTTCTGGCCCTACTACCACCGGATGCTGGCCGAGGAGATCGAGCCGACGAAGGTGGCCCGCGAACTGCTCGCCACCGACACCGACGTGCCCCGCCCCGACGCCGCCTCCCCGGCCCTGCGGCTGCTGCTGCGGATCGGCTGGCCGCTGCTGCGCACCGCGTACCTGCGCTTCCGGGCCTTCGTCACCGTCGGGTACCTGCCGCCCGAGGCCCGGGCCGCCCTCGGCCTGGCGTGGACCCCCGCCCAGGAGCGCCGGCTCCGGCGTTTCAGCACGGCCGTACGGATCCTCGTCCCGCTCCTCCCGGAACGCCTGCGCTACCTCCCCCTCGCCCGCACGGCCCGCGCCCGCCACCGCGCCGCCGCCCGCTGAGGGGCACCGGCGCGGTAGCGGGCCGGTCCGGGCCGGCCCGGACCCGGGGTCAGTGCTCGTGCAGGTTGTTCGTCGCGGCGATCTTCTTCCAGGACTTCGGCTCGACGGCGGGCTTGGCCGGCGCCTGGGAGCGGGCGCCCGGGGCCTTGTTCGTGGCCGGCGGGGCGAAGGCGGGCTTGCCCGGGGTGTAGAGCCAGGTCTCGAAGAGCTGCGCGAGCGGCTTGCCCGAGATCTTCTCCGCGTACCGGACGAAGTCCCCGACCTTGGCGTTGCCGTAGGCGCGCTCGGTCGGCCAGCCCTTGAGGATCTTGAAGAACTTCTCGTCGCCGATCTCGTTGCGCAGCGCCTGGATGGCGATGGCGCCGCGGTCGTAGACGGCTCCGTGGAACTGGTTCTCCGGGCCCGGGTCACCCGGCTTGACCTGCCAGAACGGGTCCTCGGCCGGGCGGGAGGCGTAGGTCCAGTCGGCGAGCTCCTGCGCGGTGCCCTCGCCCTCCTTCTCCGACCACAGCCACTGGCTGTAGCGGGCGAAGCCCTCGTTGACCCAGATGTCCTTCCAGTTGTCGACGGACACGCTGTCGCCGTACCACTGGTGGGCCAGCTCGTGCACGACCACCGAGACGTTCGCGCCGTTCGCGAACTGCCGGGGGCTGTAGAACGGCCGGGTCTGCGTCTCCAGCGCGAAACCGGAGGGCACGTTCGGGACGTAGCCCCCGAGCGCGTTGAACGGATACGGGCCGAACACGCCCTCCAGCCACTCCGCGACCTCGGTGGTCCGCTCGACGCTCGCGCGGGCCGCGCCGTCGTTGTCGCCGAGGTCCTTGCTGTAGGCGTTGAGGACCGGCAGGCCGCTCGCCGTCTTGTCGGTGGTGATGTCGAACTTGCCGATGGCGAGGGTGGCCAGGTAGGTGGCCTGCGGCTTGTTGGAGCGCCAGTTGTAGCGGGTCCAGCCGAGCTTGGAGCTCTGCGACTGGAGCACGCCGTTGCTGATGGCCTGCGTACCGTCCGGGACGTTGACCGACACGTCGAAGGTGGCCTTGTCCAGCGGGTGGTCGTTGCTCGGGAACCACCAGGCCGCCGAGTCGGGCTCCTGCGCAGCGATGCCGCCGTCCGGAGTGCGCTGCCAGGCGGACCAGCCGTCGACCTTGAACTCCGAGGGCTTGCCCGCGTACTTGACGACGACGCTGGCCTGCTTGCCCTTCTGGAGCGGCTTGGCGGGGGTCACCTCCAGCTCCTGGGTGCCGGAGGTGGCGAACGTCGCCTTGACCCCGTTGACCCGGATCTCGCTCACCTTCAGGCCGAAGTCCAGGTTGAAGCGCGACAGGTCCTGCTTGGCGGTGGTGAGCAGGGTGGCCGTGCCCTCCAGCAGGTCGGTCGCGGGCTGGTACTGCAGGCGCAGGTCGTAGTGGGAGACGTCGTAGCCGCCGTTCCCGCTGGCCGGGTAATAGGGGTCGCCGATACCCGGCGCGCCCGGACCGGCACTGGCCGCGGATGCCGGGATCACCAGCAGCAGGGAGGCGGCGAGCACGCTCGGGGCGATGACTTTGCGGCGCACGAAGAGCTCCAAGGGGTAGGGGAGACAGATCGGTTCGGGGTCTCGTCGTTCGACCGTATTCACCCCTGGCCGCTCACGTCATGTCCATGGCCCCTCGTGTCACACGATCGCCATCCGGCCGCAAGGAACCGGTGGCGGGAGCCGCTCCCGCCGCCCCGCCGCCGGGCGGCCACCGCGGCGTCGCCGTGCCGTCGCCGCTCCCGGGGGGGCGCCCGGGGCCGTACGTCCGCCGGTGCGCGGCCGGGGCCACATTGACCGGAAAGCGCCGGTCCGCCCGCGCCGGCGGAGGGCCGGGGCCGGGGGTACCCGACATACCGAACAGTCGGTAACCTGCGGCGCATGACGCTCCCTCCGCACGCCGCCCGCCGCACCTGGCACGCCGCCGTCAACCCCCTCCACTCCACGATCTACTTCTCGCCCGACCTCGCCACCGAGTTCGCCGCCCTCGGCGTCACCCACCGGGTCGCCGTCAACCTCGCCAGCCGCTCCGCCGCCCTGGGCGCCGTCGGCCCCGGCGCGGTGACCGCCGCCTTCTACAACTACCGCCACGACCACGTCGCCCGGCACCTGCCCGCCGTCTGGCGGACCATCACCCCCGAGCAGGCCCTGGCCGCCCGGCTGCGGGCCGCCGACACCACCCTGCGCCGCCTCCTGGGCCCCGAGACCATCGCCTCGCCCGAGCTCGCCGAGGCCGCCGCCCTCGCCCTGCGCGCGACCGAGGGCTGCGTCCGGCCCGGCCGCACCCTCTACGCCGCCCACGCCGACCTCCCCGTCCCCGCGGAGCCGCACCTGCGCCTGTGGCACGCCACCACCCTGCTGCGCGAGCACCGCGGCGACGGCCACGTGGCCGCGCTCCTCCTGACCGGCCTCGACCCGGTGGAGGCCCTGGTCAGCCACGCCGCCACCGGCCGCGGCATGACCCCGAAGTGGGACATGGCCATCCGCGGCTGGGAGCAGGACGACCTCGACGCCGCCGCCGCCCGGCTGCGCGCCCGCGGGATCCTGGACGCCGACGGCGAACTCACCGAGGAGGGGCGGGCGCTGCGCGAACGGCTGGAGACCGAGACCGACCGCCTCGACGCGGCCCCGTACGAGCACCTCGGTGCGGAGGGCCTCGCCCGGCTCCACGAACTGGGCGGCGGATTCGTCCGCCAGGTCCTCGCCGCCGGGGCCTTCCCCCGGGACCTCACCGGAAAGGCCTGAGGGGCTCCCGCCGTCCGTCACCGCCACCTGCCACAATTGGCAGCCTTCCACGCAAACGAAGGCAGGCGGGACCGCACAGTGACGATGTCCATCGAAGGCAGGATCGCCGAGGAGCTCGGCGTACGGGAGCGGCAGGTCAAGGCCGCCGTCGAGCTGCTCGACGGCGGCTCCACCGTGCCGTTCATCGCGCGCTACCGCAAGGAAGCGACCGAGATGCTCGACGACGCCCAGCTGCGCACCCTGGAGGAGCGGCTGCGCTACCTGCGCGAGCTGGAGGACCGCCGCGCGGCGGTCCTCGACTCCGTACGGGAGCAGGGCAAGCTCGACGAGGCGCTGGAGGCCCGGATCAACGCGGCCGACACCAAGGCCCGGCTGGAGGACATCTACCTCCCCTTCAAGCCCAAGCGCCGCACCAAGGCCCAGATCGCCCGCGAGGCCGGCCTGGAGCCGCTGGCCGAGGCCCTGCTGGCCGACCCGTCCGCCGACCCGGCCGTGGCCGCGGCCGCCTTCGTCGACGCGGACAAGGGCGTCGCCGACGCGGCCGCCGCCCTGGAGGGCGCCCGCGCCGTCCTCACCGAGAAGTTCGCCGAGGACGCCGACCTGATCGGCGACCTGCGCGAGCGCATGTGGAGCCGCGGCCGCCTCGCCGCGAAGGTCCGCGAGGGCAAGGAGGAGGCGGGCGCCAAGTTCGCCGACTACTTCGACTTCGCCGAGCCCTTCACCGCCCTGCCCTCCCACCGCGTCCTCGCGATGCTGCGCGGCGAGAAGGAGGAGGTGCTCACCCTCGACCTGGAGCCCGAGGAGCCGTCCGAGACGCCCGGGCCGTCCACGTACGAGGGCATCGTCGCCCGCCGCTTCGGCATCGCCGACCGCGGCCGCCCCGGCGACAAGTGGCTGGCCGACACGGTCCGCTGGGCCTGGCGCACCAAGATCCAGGTGCACCTGGGCATCGACCTGCGGACCCGGCTGCGCGCCGCCGCCGAGGACGAGGCCGTACGGGTCTTCGCCGCCAACCTGCGCGACCTGCTGCTCGCCGCCCCCGCCGGCACCCGCGCCACGCTCGGCCTCGACCCGGGCTTCCGCACCGGGGTCAAGGTGGCCGTGGTCGACGCGACGGGCAAGGTCGTGGCCACCGACGTGATCCACCCGCACGTTCCCGCCAACAAGTGGGACGCCTCCCTCGCCACGCTCGCCCGCCTCGCGCGGGAGCACGCGGTCGATCTCGTCGCCATCGGCAACGGCACCGCCTCCCGCGAGACGGACAAGCTCGCCGGGGACCTCATCGCGCGCCACCCCGAGCTGAAGCTCACCAAGGTGATGGTCTCCGAGGCCGGCGCCTCGGTGTACTCGGCCTCCGCCTTCGCCTCGCAGGAACTCCCCGACATGGACGTCTCGTTGCGCGGCGCCGTGTCCATCGCCCGCCGCCTCCAGGACCCGCTCGCCGAGCTGGTCAAGATCGACCCGAAGTCGATCGGCGTGGGCCAGTACCAGCACGACCTGTCCGAGACGAAGCTGTCCCGCTCGCTGGACGCGGTCGTCGAGGACTGCGTGAACGGCGTCGGCGTCGACGTCAACACCGCCTCCGCCCCGCTGCTCTCCCGGGTGTCGGGCATCAGCGGCACCCTCGCGGAGAACATCGTGGCCCACCGCGACGCCAACGGCCCCTTCCGCAGCCGCAAGGGCCTCAAGGACGTGGCCCGCCTCGGCCCGAAGGCGTACGAGCAGTGCGCGGGCTTCCTGCGCATCCGCGGCGGCGACGACCCGCTGGACTTCTCCAGCGTGCACCCCGAGGCCTACCCGGTGGTCCGGGCGATGGGCAAGACGGCCGGCACCGAGGTCGCCGCGCTGATCGGCAACTCCGCCGTCCTGCGGTCCCTGCGGCCCGAGCAGTTCGTCACGGAGGCCTTCGGCCTGCCCACGGTCTCCGACATCCTGCGCGAGCTGGAGAAGCCGGGCCGTGACCCGCGGCCCGCCTTCAAGACGGCCACCTTCAAGGAGGGCGTGGAGAAGATCGGCGATCTGGCCCCCGGGATGATCCTGGAGGGCGTGGTCACCAACGTGGCCGCCTTCGGCGCCTTCATCGACATCGGTGTCCACCAGGACGGCCTGGCGCACGTGTCGGCCCTCTCGAAGACCTTCGTGAAGGACCCGCGCGACGTGGTGAAGCCGGGCGACATCGTCCGGGTCAAGGTCATGGACGTGGACATCCCGCGCAAGCGGATCTCGCTGACGCTGCGGCTGGAGGACGACTCCGAGCGGCAGGCGGGCGCACCCCGCCAGCGGGAGGAGCGCCAGGAACGCCCGGAGCGACGCGCGGGCGGCGGCCGTCCGCCGCAGCAGCGCGGCGGTGACCAGGGCGGCCAGGGCCGGCGTGGCGGGGCCCAGGGCGGGAACCAAGGCCAGGGTCAGGGCCAGGGCCAGGGCCAGAGTCAGAGTCAGGGCCAGGGCGCGCGCGGCGGCGCCCAGGACGGACGCCGGCAGGGCGGTCAGGGCGGCGGGGGACAGCGCTCCGGCGCCCCGGCCCCCGCCAACAGCGCCATGGCCGACGCCCTGCGCCGGGCCGGCCTCACCGGACCGCAGGAGCGTCGCAAGCGGTCGTAGGCGGTCGTGGGCGGCTGGCGGAACCTGCTGTTCCGGGCAACCGGAAGGAGTGGCCGGATCGGCACCCTGCGGGGGGAGCCGTCTTGCCAACCCGCGTGAACGATCTGTAGGGATGGTGGAACGCCCGTTCGCAGTGCGGACGGGCTTCCGCCTTTCTCCCCCTCAGGAGCCCCCCTCCCGAGGCCGCCTCCAGGCACAGGACGCCATGCCGATGCCCACCCACGCCTACCGACGCTGCCCCAGGAAGGGTCCCCAGAGGGAACACATGCCCCACCGGAATCTCAGCCTGCGCAAACGGTGCGAGGTGATTCTCGGTCACATGGACCTGACGCACCCGTTCTCCCTCGACGCGCTGTGCGCGCGGCTGGCCGAGCAGCGGGGCCGCCCGATCCGGCTGCACCCGCTGCCCAGGGAGGCCGCCGAATCCGGCGTCTGCGGGCTGTGGGTGGGCACCGAAACCGTGGACTACGTCTTCTACGAGGCCCAGACCACCCCCCTGCACCGGGAGCACATCGTGCTCCACGAGCTCGGCCACATCCTCTTCGGCCACCACTCCGTCGAGGGCGAGGAGAACCACGGCCGCGCGCCCGTGATCCTCGGCCGCACCAACTACACCAGCCGCCAGGAGCAGGAGGCGGAAATGCTCGCGAGCATGATCCGCATCCGGACCTCGGGCCCCGGCCACCCCCGCGCGGCCACCCCGCCCCGCGGCGCCCTGGCCCGCCTGGAGTCCGCCATGGGGTACGAGCGGGGCCCGCGCGATGCCGGCTGAGCTCACCGCCCTCGGGGACTGGCTCGCCGTTCCCAGCGTGATCTGCCTGTGGGCCGCCGTCCTGCTGCGGGCCCCCGGCGCCCTGCGCGCCCCGCAGCAGCGCGGCCTGTGGCTGGCCGTCGCCACCGCCGCCGCGGCCATGACCCTGAACCTGCCCGACGTCGTCGCGTACGCCACGAGCCGCACCCCCGGCTACGCGCACACCGTCGGGCTCGTCCGCAACCTCATCGGGGTCCTGTCGGCGGGCGCCGTGCTCTACTTCGTCGCCGCCGCCACCCGCGGCCGCCGGCTCCAGCTCGCCGCCCGGGCCGGCACGGTCCTGTGGCTCTGCGCCCTCGTCGCGCTGGACGCCGCCGCCCCCGGCCACGGCACGCACACCATCCCGCCCAGCGGGCCGCCCGTGCCCTCGCTCGCGTACTGGCTCGTCCTGATCTGCGCCCACCTCCTCGCCAACACCGTCTGCGTGTACGTCTGCTGGCGCTACGGCCGGCGCACCGAGAGCCGGGGCCTGGCGGCCGGGCTGCGGCTGTTCGGCCTGGGCACCGCGCTGGCCGGCCTGTTCTGGTTCGCGTACCTGCTCAAAGCCCTGTTCGGCAGCAGCTGGGCGATGCCCGCCCTGCCGCTGATGATGAACCTGCACGGGCTGCTGCGCGCCGCCGCGATCCTCGTGCCCACCCTGTTCACGCTGCGCCGCACCACCGCCGACGTCGCCACCGCCTGGCGTCTGTGGCCCCTGTGGCGGGACCTCGTCCAGGCCGTTCCGCACGTGGTCCTCTCCGAACCCCGCACCGGGCGGGTGCTGGAGCTGCTGTGGCCGCCCGTACCGCGCAACCTGCTCGTCTACCGCA
Source organism: Streptomyces sp. NPDC002032 (assembly GCF_042890765.1). Taxonomy (NCBI): domain Bacteria; kingdom Bacillati; phylum Actinomycetota; class Actinomycetes; order Kitasatosporales; family Streptomycetaceae; genus Streptomyces; species Streptomyces sp. NPDC002032. The sequence continues at coordinate 87,383 of NZ_JBIASM010000016.1, forward strand.
AGGTCATCGAGACCCGCGACGCGATCCTGATCCTCGGGGAGTACGTGTCCCCGGAGGTTCCCGACCTGGCCCGCAGCCACGTCGCCGGCTGCCGGATACCCGACCGGCGGCGCACGGCGGCGGCGCTGGCCTGCGTCCTGAAGGAAGCGCGGCGGGCGAAGCTGGCCGGGCTGCCCGGACAGCCGGGCCTGGCCACCTCCCTGGACCTGCCCTCCGCGATGCAGCCCGGCGAGGAGGGCCGCGGGCTGGAGGAGGAGACCCGCTTCCTGGTGGACGTCGCCCAGGCCTACGCCTCCCCGGACACCACCGCCTTCACCCCCGCCGCACCGCACAGGAAGTGACACGCACGTGCCCACCACCGTTCTGATCACCGGGGCCAGCGCCGGCCTCGGCGCCGCCTTCGCGCGCGGCTTCGCCGCCAAGGGCTGCGACCTCGTCCTCGTCGCCCGGGACAAGGCCCGGCTGGAGGCCGTCGCCGCGGACCTCGGCCGGGAGTTCGGCGCCTCCTGCGAGGTGCTGGCCGCCGACCTGCTGGAGCCGGAGCAGTGCGCCGCCGTCGAGGCGAGGCTCGCCGACCGGACCCGGCCCGTGGACATGCTGGTCAACAACGCCGGCTTCGGGCTGCCCGCGCCGTTCCCGTACAACCCGGTCGCGGACGAGGAACGGATGCTGGACCTGCTCGTGAAGGTCCCGCTCCGGCTCACCCACGCCCTGCTGCCCGGCCTGCGCGAGCGCCGCCGGGGCGCCGTGCTCAACGTCGCCTCCGTCGCCGGCCTGCTGCCCACCGGCACCTACGGGGCGGCGAAGGCCTGGCTCACGGCCTTCAGCGAATCCCTGCGGGTGGACATGGAGCCCTACGGGGTGCGGGTGCTGGCCGTGGTCCCCGGCTTCACCCGGACCGAGTTCCAGCAGCGCGCCGGGATGGACGTCAGCGCCCTGCGCGACGCGGTCTGGCTGGAGCCCGGCGCGGTCGTCGCCAAGGCGCTGCGCGACCTTGCCCGGCGCCGCCCGCTCAGCGTCACCGGCCGCCACTACCAGGCGTACGCGCTCGCCGTCCGGCACCTCCCGCGCCGTTTCGTGGCCGAGAGGATGGCCCGTACGCGCAGGGCGCCGGCGGCGGTCCGGTCCGACTGACGAACCGGACGCCGCGCCGCCGCCGCCCGTAGGGCCCTAGATCTCCGTGACCTTGCCGTCCACCACTTCCAGGCGGCGGGTCACGTGGACGGCGTCCAGCATGCGGCGGTCGTGCGTGACCAGGAGCAGCGTGCCCTCGTAGGTCTCCAGCGCCGCCTCCAGCTGCTCGATCGCGGGCAGGTCGAGGTGGTTCGTCGGCTCGTCCAGGACGAGCAGGTTCACCCCGCGGCCCTGGAGCAGCGCCAGCGCCGCGCGGGTGCGCTCGCCGGGGGAGAGGGTCGCCGCCGGGCGCAGCACGTGCGCCGCCTTCAGGCCGAACTTGGCCAGCAGCGTGCGCACTTCTGCCGGCTCGGTGTCCGGGACGGCGGCGCAGAAGGCCTCCAGCAGCGGCTCGTCACCGAGGAACAGCCCGCGCGCCTGGTCCACCTCGCCGACCAGTACGCCCGAACCGAGCGTGGCGGCGCCGGAGTCCGGGGCGAGCCGGCCCAGCAGGACCGAGAGCAGGGTGGACTTGCCGGCGCCGTTGGCCCCGGTGATCGCGACCCGGTCCGCCCAGTCGATCTGCAGGCTGGCCGGACCGAAGGAGAAGTCCCCGCGCCGCACGGCCGCTTCGCGCAGGGTGGCGACGACCGAGCCGGAGCGCGGGGCCGCCGCGATCTCCATGCGCAGCTCCCACTCCTTGCGCGGCTCCTCGACGACGTCCAGCCGCTCGATCGCGCGCTGCGTCTGCCGGGCCTTGGCGGCCTGCTTCTCGCTGGACTCCCCGCGGAGGTTCTTGCCGATCTTGTCGTTGTCGCTCGCCTTGCGGCGGGCGTTGCGCACGCCCTTGTCCATCCAGTTGCGCTGCATCTGGGCCCGGCCCTCCAGGGCCGCCTTCTTGCCCGCGTACTCGTCGAACTCCTCGCGGGCGTGGCCGCGGGCCCGCTCGCGCTCCTCCAGGTAGGACTCGTAGCCGCCGCCGTAGAGGTTGATCTGCTGCTGGACCAGATCGAGTTCGAGGACCTTGGTGACCGTGCGGGTCAGGAACTCGCGGTCGTGGCTGATGACGACCGTGCCCGCGCGCAGCCCCTTCACGAACTGCTCCAGCCGCTCCAGACCGGCCAGGTCCAGGTCGTTGGTGGGCTCGTCCAGGAGGAACACGTCGTACCGGGACAGCAGCAGCGAGGCGAGCCCGGCCCGGGCGGCCTGGCCGCCGGAGAGGGCGGTCATCGGCAGGTCCAGGCCCACGGACAGCCCCAGCTCGTCCGCGACCTCCTGGGCCCGCTCGTCGAGGTCGGCGCCGCCCAGGTTCAGCCAGCGGTCGAGGGTGTCCGCGTACGCGTCGTCCGCGCCCGGGGTGCCGTCGACCAGGCCCTGCGTGGCCTCGTCGAGCGCGGCCTGCGCGGCGGCGACCCCGGTACGGCGGGCGAGGAACTCGCGCACCGACTCGCCGGGGCGCCGCTCGGGCTCCTGCGGGAGGTGCCCGACGGCCGCGCCGGGCGGGGAGAGCCGCAGCTCACCGGTCTCCGGGGCGTCGAGCCCGGCGAGCATCCGCAGCAGGGTCGACTTCCCGGCGCCGTTGACGCCGACGAGTCCGATGACGTCGCCGGGCGCGACGACGAGGTCGAGATCGGCGAAGAGCGTGCGCTCACCGTGCGCGGCGGTGAGGTTCTTGGCGACGAGGGTTGCAGTCATGATGCCCCGATCCTATCCGCGCCCCACGGGCGTCCCGCCCCGCCCGGTGCGGTCCGCTCGCATGGCCGGATAGGTGGGAGAGCCGTCATTGCGGCCATCGTGTCCGCGTCACACCATGGAGGCATGCCGCTGCGAAACGTGCTGGTCGTCCTCTACGACGGGGTCCAGAGCCTGGACGTCAGCGGGCCGGTCGAGGTCTTCGACGGGGCCCGGCGGTGCCCCGGCGGCGACGGCGGGTACGCGATCCGGACGGTGTCCCCGGGCGGGGCCCCGGTCCGGACGGGCAGCGGACTGACCCTGGTCCCGGACGGGGACCTGGAGGGCGCCCGGCCCGGTCCGGGGACCACGCTGCTGGTCCCCGGGGGCCGCTACCGTGCCGACTTCGAGCCCCGGCTCACCGACTGGCTCCGCGCGTACGGGGGACGTGCGGAGCGCCTGGTCTCGGTCTGCACCGGCGGACTGCTGCTCGCCGAGGCCGGGCTGCTCGACGGGCGGCGGGCGACGACACACTGGGACGCCTGCGCGGGGATGGCGCGGGACTACCCGCGGGTGGCGGTGGAACCGGACCCCATCTACGTACGGGACGGCCCGGTCGCCACCTCGGCCGGGGTCACCGCCGGGATCGACCTGGCGTTGGCGCTGGTGGAGGAGGACCTCGGGCGGGACGTGGCCCTGCTGATCGCCCGCCACCTGGTGGTGTTCCTGCGCCGCCCGGGCAACCAGGCGCAGTTCAGCGCACAGCTGGCGGCGCAGACCGCGCGGCGCGAACCGCTGCGGGACGTCCAGCAGTGGATCACCGAGCACCCGGGCGGGGACCTGAGCGTGGAGGCCCTCGCCGCGCGGGCGGCGCTGTCGCCGCGGCACTTCGCGCGGGCCTTCCACGCGGAGACGGGCGTGACGCCGGGGCGGTACGTGGAGCGGGTACGGGTGGAACACGCGCGCAGGCTCCTGGAGGAGGGCGGGGAAGGGGTGGCGCAGGTCGCCCGGTCCTGCGGCTACGGCACCCCCGAGGCCCTGCGCCGCGCCTTCGTCCGCAACCTCGGCCAGCCTCCGGCGGAATACCGCCGCCGCTTCGGCCCGCAGACCGGCCCGTGACGCCCCCGCCGGACCTCCCCGCCGGGACGCCGGCCGCGACCCCGCGCCGCCCCGGTGGGGCATGCGTACCCGTTCCGGTGGGGGTCTCCCGCCGGATCCGTTCCAGCGAGCGCTCCGGAGGAGCCATGCAGATCGCCGTACTGCTCTACGACCGTTTCACCGCCCTCGACGCCATCGGGCCCTTCGACACGCTCGGCCGGCTCCAGGGCGCGGAGACCGTCTTCGTCGCCGAGCGCCCCGGACCCGTACGGACCGACAACGGGGCCCTCGCGCTCGTCGCGGACAAGGGGCTCGACGAGGTCACGCGGCCGGACGTGGTCGTCGTCCCCGGCGGGCCGCACCCCGAGGAGGGGATGAAGAACCCGGCCGTCCTCGACTGGCTGCGGGCCGTCGACGCCACCACCACCTGGACCACTTCCGTCTGCACCGGCTCGCTCCTGCTCGCCGCCGCCGGGCTGCTCGACGGCCGCCGGGCCACCAGCCACTGGCTCTACCTCGACCGGCTGCCCGCCTTCGGCGCCCGCCCCACCGGGGAGCGGGTGGTCTACGACGGCAAGTACGTCACCGCCGCCGGGGTGTCCTCCGGCATCGACATGGGCCTCGGCCTGCTCGGGAAGATCGCCGGGGACGAGTACGCCCAGACCGTGCAGCTGATGTGCGAGTACGATCCGCAGCCGCCCTACGACGCCGGTTCCCCGGAGAAGGCCCCGGCCGCGATCGTCGCCCGGCTGCGCGCCGCTAATCCGCAGACGGCCAGCTGAACCGCGGCGCCCGCCGCTCCAGGAACGCGGCGACGCCCTCCGCGGTGTCGCCGCTCGCGGCCGCCTGCCCCGCCCAGTACGCGTCCCGGTCCGTGCGGCCGTCCGCGAACTCCTTCGCCGCCGCCTGCGTCAGTTGCGAGCGGGCGGTCAGGATCCGGGTGAACTCCGCCACCCGCTTGTCCAGTTGCCCGGCCGGCAGCAGCTCGTGCAGGAACCCGGCGCGCAGCGCCTGCTCCGCACCGATCAGCTCCGCCGAGTACAGCAGGTACTTGGCCCAGGCCGGGCCGACCACCGAGGCCAGCCGCCGGGTGGAGGAGGCCGGGTAGACGATGCCCAGCTTCGCCGGGGTCACCCCGAAGGAGGCGCCCTCCTCCGCGAACCGCAGGTCGCAGGCGGCCGCCAGCTGGCTCCCGCCGCCCACGCAGAACCCCCTGACGGCCGCCACCGTCGGCTTGGGGAAGGCGGCGAGCGCCTCCTCGGCGGCCACCGCCAGCGCCTGCGGATCGTCGTCGCCGGTGAGGGAGGAGATGTCGGCGCCCGCGCAGAAGGTCGCCCCCTCCCCGGTCAGCACCAGGACCCGTACGGCCGGATCGGCGGCGAGGCCGGGCAGCAGCCGGGGCAGGGCGCGCCACATCTGCGCGGTCATGGCGTTGCGCTTGGCGGGGTGGGAGATGACGACGGTGGCCACGCCGTCGGCGACGGTGGAGCGGAGGGCTGCGGCTGCGTCCATGCGCCGGATGCTATCCCGGGCAGCCGATCCTATGATCAAGGGGAGTCCGTCCGCGGGGGGTGCCGGGGGGTGCTGAAAGGTGGTACGCCCATGGGCGCCGACCGTACCGGCCGCACCGACCCGGGAACCGGGCGGGAGAAGAGGAAGCTGGGGCGCAGCTTCGGGGTGCTGGCCCTGCTCGGGGTGATCCTCGTACTGGCGGGCCTGGTGGGCCTCGTCTACACGGCGGTGGCCACCCTGACCTCGATGTTCCTCTTCGGCTGGCTGCTGCTGATCGGTGGCGCGGTGGGCCTGGCGCAGGCCGTGCAGTCGCGGAAGAGCAACTACTTCTGGCTCGCCGTCATCGTCGCCGCGATCAACCTGGCCGCCGGGTTCGTGATCCTGCGGCGTCCCGAGGCGAGTGCCGAGGCGCTGACCATGTTCGCCGCGCTGCTCTTCCTCACCGGAGGGCTTTTCCGTCTCGTCGGCGCGCTGGTGGTGCGCGGCACCCACTTCGGGCTGGCCCTGGTACAGGGTGCCTTCGGGGTGCTGCTCGGGATCCTGATCCTGGCCGGCTGGCCGGACAGCAGCCTGTACGTGATCGGCACCTTCTTCTCGCTCGCCCTGCTGTTCGACGGGCTGAGCCTGGTGGCGCTGGGCATCGGCGCCCGGCGCATCCTCGGCCTGGTCGGCGAGGACGACGGGACGGCCGGGCCGGGCGTGGTGGGCGGGGTCCGGGAGACGGCCGGGAAGACGCCCGCAGCGGATCAGAAGTAGTCGAACAACTGACTCTGTCATACGCCAATGGTCAGAAAGTGTCCGAATGACGCTGACTTATGGTCAGCGACACGGTCCGGACCAGCAGCTTCCCCACTCTTGGCACGTGGAGACGATCGAGCGCGAAGACGGGGGCCGGAAGATGACCGACAGCGGGAGCGTCCCGCCAGCCAGGGAGGGTGAGGCGCCGGCTCCGGCGGACCCCCTCGCGTACGAAGGAGTGTGGCGCTTCACCGCGCCGGCGGTAGAAGAATCCGTTCCGCAGGCCCGCCGCGCGGTCCGCGACCTGCTCGGCCGCCAGGGGGTGCCCGCCCCGCAGGACCTGGTGTACTCGCTGCTGCTGATCGTCTCCGAACTGGTGACGAACTCGGTCCGGCACGCGGCCCTGCTCTCCCCGGAGGTGGCCGTCGAGGTCGCGGTGGGCCGCGAGTGGGTACGGGTGGCCGTCGAGGACAACCACCCGTACCGGCCCAAGGCGCTGGAGGCCGACTTCGGCCAGACCGGCGGCCGGGGCCTGCTCCTGGTCCGCGAGATCACCCGCGAGGCGGGCGGCGTCTGCGACGTCGAGCACACCTCGACCGGAGGCAAGGTGATCTGGGCCGCCCTCCCGCTCACCGCCCCGGCGCCCGCGCCCTGAGGGGCGGGGGCCGCGGCGCCGCCGCGGCCGGGCCGGGCCCGGCCGCCCGCTCCTACCAGCCCGCCGCGTCGCCGGTCAGCTCGCGGATCGCGGGCCGCGCCGCGTCCAGCACCGTCATGAACCAGGCCGAGAACGGCAGCTCGGCGTGCCGCTTCGCCAGCTCCTCGGCCGTGACGAAGGCCGTATCGCCGACTTCCTCCGGATCCGGCGCCGGATCCGACTGCGCAAGTCCCACGAACAGGTGGTTGTACTCCTGCTCGACCAGCCCGGACGCGGGGTCCGGGTGGTTGTAGCGCACCGTCCCCGCCGCCGCGAGCAGGGAGGGCGACAGGCCCAGTTCCTCGTGGGTGCGCCGGGCCGCCGCCGCGAACGGGGACTCGCCGGGGTAGGGGTGGCCGCAGCAGGTGTTCGACCAGACGCCGGGGGAGTGGTACTTCCCGAGGGCGCGCTGCTGGAGCAGCAGACGGCCCCGCTCGTCGAAGAGGAACACGGAGAACGCCCGGTGCAGCAGGCCGGGCGCCTGATGTGCGGAGAGCTTCTCCGCCGTGCCGATGGTGTTGCCGGACTCGTCGACCAGTTCGAGCATGATCGATTCCTGAGTTCCGGTGCCGGCGGACGCGCTGCCCGCGTCGGTGGCTGGTGTGGTCGGCATACCCATCCTTCGCTTCGGACTCCGGCCTTCAGTCTGCCGTACAAAAGCGGCTTGTCCCCACTTCGCCGATCAACGCATGTCCGCCCCGCGCCGCGTGATAGGCGGCGCGGGGCGGACCTGTGACGGCGTCAGCCGATGCCGAAGGGGGCCGGGTAACCGATCGTGCCCGACGGAACCGGAACCGAATCGTCCAGCACCAGCGCCATCATCGCCTCGTCCGGCACCTCGAAGGGCGCCCGGATCCCGAAGAGCGACGCCGGGACGAACCCGAAGCGCGGGTAGTACGCGGGATCTCCGAGCACCAGCACCAGCGACTCCCCCCGCTCCCGGGCCGCCGCGAGCACGGCCCGGACGACCGCGCTGCCCGCGCCCGAGCGCTGGAGCGCGGGATCGACGGCGACGGGCGCGAGCGCGAGCGCCGGGGCACCGGCCACCGCGCAGCGGGTCAGCAGGGCGTGTGCCGCCACCGACCCGTCCGGGCCCTCGGCCACGTAGGAGAGCCCCGGCAGCCAGGAGGCGTCGGCGCGCAGCGCGTCGACGAGATCAGCCTCCATGGGGGTGTCGAAGGCCGCCAGGTTGACGGCCCGGACCGCGGCCGCGTCGGCCGGGGTCTCCGGCCGGGCGGGCCGGCGGTCCCCGTCCCCGGCGCGCACCGGGGCCAGGACGTAGCCCCGGTAGCCGTACTCGTGCCCGTACCGCTCCCGTACGGAGATCTCCTCGCGGGTCTCGGCCAGCGCGGCCCGGCCCGCCTCGGTGGTGGCGGGCGGGGCGGCCCGGACCCGCTCGCCGAGCGGACCGTAGTACCGCGCCCAGTCGGAGTCCGGCTGGAGGAGGGTGCCCAGCACCCGGTACCCGGCCGCCTGGGCGGCGGCGGTGTTGCGGGCGGTGGACCGCAGCGGGAACCGCGGGTCCCAGAAGGCCCGGGCCCCGGCCGAGGGTTCGGCCGCGGTCCACTCGCACTCGCTCAGTACGAGCCGGCCGCCCGGCGCGAGCAGCCGGCGCCACTCGGCGAGCGCCCGGTCGAAGCCGATGCAGTAGGCGGAGCCCTCGGCCCAGACGAGGTCGAAGGAGCCGTCCGCGTAGGGCAGCGCCCCCATGTCCGCCCGGACGCCCTCCACGCGGCCGGCCAGGCCCCGGGCAGCGGCGGCGGCGCGCAGTTCGGCCAGGAACGGCTCGTGCAGGTCGACGGCGGTCACCTCGGCGAGGCCCGCCCCGCCCGCCTCGGCGGCGAGCAGCAGCGCACTGCGGCCGGGACCGCAGCCGAGGTCGAGGACGCGCGGCCGCTGTGGCAGCGGTCCGCACAGGGACAGCAGGCGGCGGGTGGTCGCGTCGGAGCCGGGGGACTGCCGGGGCAGGCCGTGGTGCAGCTCCATGAAAGCGGTGTGGAAGGAGTCGTCCGCGGCGGACGGGGACGTGCCGGTGTTCTTGTCGGTCAACGTGAACCCTTGGAACGGGGGCTCCGGCCGACGGGCCGAACGCTGAGGTCAGCCCTGGCGGGGAGCCCGGGAAGCGGGGGAGGGGACGTACCGGAATGCGCCGCGCTCGGCAGCGGCCACTGCGACGGTCATCAACCCCACCTCATTTCCCGTTCCGGACGTGTTCACGGGACCCGAACACATCGGCGTCCACCCTAACATCCGGCGCCAAACGGCCCCGGAGGGGCCCGAACGGCTGATGAATACCCCGTTCCATTCATCCGATAGCCTCTGCCGACGTGCCGCCGCCCCACCGGGCGACCCGTCGCGCATGTTCGCTGGATGTCCGCTGCAAGGAGTGAGTCCGTCTGTCGACCGTCATCCTCACCGGCCCGCCGGTTCCCGGATCACCGCTCGAAGACGAGCTCCGCTCGCTCGGGTTCCACGTCCGCCCGGCCACCGGCCCCGAAGACACCGCCGCCGTGCTGGCCGGCGTACCCGCCGACGAGCGGGTGGCCGTCGTGGACAGTGCCTTCGTCGGGCACCCGCACGCGCTGCGCCTCGCGCTGACCGACCCGCGCTTCGACGCCTGCGCCGTGACCGGCGCCTTCGCCGTCCAGCGCGGCGCCCGCGCGGCGCTGGACAAGGCCGCCGCGCTCGCGCCCGGGGGCCCGGGACCGTACGCCGACGCCCTCGCCGCCGCCGTCGAGGCCGCCGGGACCACCGTCCAGCGGCCCGAGCTGGGCAGCCTGGTCGCCGCCGTGCCCGCCGCCGGGGCGGAGCGGGCCGAGGCCGAGGCCGCCGTGGCCGCCGTGGACGACGAGGCCGTCCGCCTGCGCACCGCCGTCAAGTCCCGCGACGGCTTCTTCACCACCTTCTTCATCAGCCCGTACTCGCGCTACATCGCCCGCTGGTGCGCGCGCCGCGGCCTGACCCCCAACCAGGTCACCACGGCCTCCCTGCTCACCGCGCTGATCGCGGCGGGCTGCGCCGCCACCGGCGAGCGCTGGGGCTACGTCGCCGCCGGGGTGCTGCTGCTCGTCTCCTTCGTCCTGGACTGCACCGACGGGCAGCTCGCCCGGTACGCGCTCAAGTACTCGACGATGGGCGCCTGGCTCGACGCCACCTTCGACCGCGCGAAGGAGTACTCCTTCTACGCGGGCCTCGCGCTCGGCGCCGCCAGGAACGGCGACGACGTGTGGGCCCTCGCGCTCGGCGCGATGATCCTCATGACCTGCCGGCACGTCGTCGACTTCGCCTTCAACGAGGCCAACCACGACGCCACGGCCAACACGAGCCCGACGGCGGCGCTGTCCGGCCGGCTCGACAGCGTGGGCTGGACGGTCTGGGTCCGCCGCATGATCATCCTGCCGATCGGCGAACGCTGGGCCATGATCGCGGTCCTGACCGCCCTCACCACCCCGCGGACCGTCTTCTACGCCCTGCTCGTCGGCTGCGCCTTCGGCGCCCTCTACACCACCGCCGGCCGGGTGCTGCGCTCCCTGACCCGCAAGGCGCGCCGCACCGACCGCGCAGCCCAGGCCCTGCGCGACCTCACCGACTCGGGGCCGCTCGCCGAACTGGCCGCCAGGCTCCTCTCCCACCCGAAGCGCACCCTGAGCGTGCCCTTCGCGGTGCTCGGCGCGGCGCTGGTGATCGGCGCCGCCTGCTACGCGCCCTTCGGCGGCATGACGCTCGTCTACGCCGCCCTGCTGTACGCCGTGCTCAGCGGCGACGCCGTCGCCCGGCCGCTGGGGGGCCCGCTCGACTGGCTGCTCCCGCCGCTCTTCCGGGCCGCCGAATACACCACGGTCCTGGTCCTCGCCGTCAAGGCGGACGTCCCCGGGGCCCTCCCGGCGGCATTCGGCCTGATCGCGGCGGTCGCCTACCATCACTACGACACGGTCTACCGCATCCGCGGTGGCACCGGTGCGCCCCCGCACTGGCTGGTGCGGGCGATCGGCGGCCACGAGGGCCGGGTGCTGCTCACCGCGGTGCTGGCCGCCGTGCTGGCGTCGCGCGCAGCGGACTTCCCCGTCGCGCTCACGGCCCTGGCCGTGTTCGTGGCTCTGGTGGTGCTCGTGGAGAGCATCCGCTTCTGGGTCTCCGCCGGAGCACCCGCCGTACATGACGAAGGAGAACCAGCATGATCGGCCTTGTACTCGCTGCCGGTGCCGGACGCCGCCTGCGTCCCTACACCGACACCCTGCCCAAGGCCCTCGTGCCGGTCGGACCCGAGGGGCAGGAGGACAGCATCACCGTCCTCGACCTGACCCTGGGCAACTTCGCCGAGGTCGGCCTCACCGAGGTCGCCGTCGTCGTCGGCTACCGCAAGGAGGCCGTGTACGAGCGCCGCGAGGCGCTGGAGGCCAAGTACGGCGTCAAGATCACGCTGATCGACAACGACAAGGCCGAGGAGTGGAACAACGCCTACTCCCTGTGGTGCGCGCGTGACGTCCTCAAGCAGGGCGTGATCCTCGCCAACGGCGACACCGTCCACCCCGTCTCCGTCGAGAAGACCCTCCTCGCCGCCCGCGGCGAGGGCCGGAAGATCATCCTGGCGCTCGACACGGTCAAGAGCCTGGCCGAGGAGGAGATGAAGGTCGTCACCGCCGAGGGCAAGGGCGTGCGGACGATCACCAAGCTGATGGAGCCCGCCGAGGCGACGGGCGAGTACATCGGCGTCACCCTCATCGAGCCCGAGGCCGCCGAGCAGCTCGCCGAGGCCCTGAAGACCACCTTCGAGCGCGACCCCGACCTCTACTACGAGGACGGCTACCAGCAGCTCGTCGACGACGGCTTCACCATCGATGTCGCCCCCATCGGCGACGTCAAGTGGGTCGAGATCGACAACCACGACGACCTCGCCAAGGGCCGGACGATCGCATGCCAGTACTGACGCGGCTGATCCCCTCGCCCGTCGTCGTCGACATCAGCCGAGGGGCGATGGACGACCTGGCCGGCCTCCTGGCCGACCAGCGCATCTCCGCGTCCGGCAAGCTCGCCATCGCGATCAGCGGGGGATCCGGCCAGGCGCTGCGCGCCAAGCTGGAGCCCGTCCTGCCGCACGCCGACTGGTACCCGGTCGTCGACGGCACCATCGATTCCGCGGTCAAACTGGCCGACGACATAAAGGGCCGCCGCTACGACGCCGTCGTGGGCCTGGGCGGCGGCAAGATCATCGACGTGGCGAAGTACGCCGCGGCGCGGGTCGGCCTGCCCATGGTGGCCGTCGCCACCAACCTGTCGCACGACGGGATCTGCTCCCCGGTGTCCATCCTGGACAACGACAACGGACGCGGCTCCTACGGCGTGCCCACGCCGATCGCCATGGTGATCGACCTCGACGTGATCAAGGACGCCCCGGTGCGGTTCATCCGCGCGGGCATCGGCGACGCGATCTCCAACATCTCGGCCATCGCCGACTGGGAGCTCTCGCACGAGGTCACCGGCGAGGCCGTCGACGGCCTCGCCGCCGCCATGGCCCGCACCGCGGGCGAGTCCGTCCTGCGCCACCCCGGCGGATGCGGGGACGACGAGTTCCTCACCGTGCTCTCCGAGGCCCTGGTGCTCTCCGGCATCGCCATGTCGATCAGCGGCGACAGCCGGCCCTCGTCCGGCGCCTGCCACGAGATCAGCCACGCCTTCGACCTGCTCTACCCGGGGCGCTCCGCGCTCCACGGCGAGCAGGTCGGCATCGGCGCCGCCTTCGCCATGCACCTGCGCGGCGCCGCCGAGCAGTCCGGGCTGTTCACCGAGGTCCTGCGGCGCCACGGCCTGCCCGTGCTGCCCGAGGAGATCGGCTTCAGCGTGGACGAGTTCGTCGCGGCCGTCGACTACGCCCCCCAGACCCGCCCGGGACGCTTCACCGTCCTGGAGCACCTCAACCTGTCCGCAGCCGAGATCAGGGACGCTTACGCCGACTATGCCCAGACCATCCGTAGCTGAACTCCGGCCCGTCGTTCACCCGCCGGGCGTCAAGGACCGGCGCAGTGGCGAGCACTGGGGCGGCCGCCTGTACATGCGCGAGATCTCGCTGCGCATCACCCGTCTCCTGGTCACCACCAAGGTCACGCCGAACCAGCTGACCTACGTGATGACCCTCGCCGGCGTCCTCGCCGCGCCCGCCCTCCTGGTGCCGGGCGTCTGGGGCGCCGTCCTCGGCGTGGTCGCGGTCCAGCTGTACCTGCTGCTCGACTGCGTCGACGGCGAGGTGGCCCGCTGGAAGAAGCAGTACTCGCTCGCCGGGGTGTACCTGGACCGGGTCGGCGCCTACCTGTGCGACGCCGCCGTCCTGGTCGGCTTTGGCCTGCGCGCCGCCGACCTGTGGGGCGGCGGCCGGATCGACTGGCTGTGGGCCTTCCTGGGAACCCTCGCGGCGCTCGGCGCGATCCTGATCAAGGCCGAGACCGACCTGGTCGGCGTCGCCCGCCACCAGACGGGCAAGCCCCCGGTCCAGGAGTCGGCCGCCGAGCCGCGCTCCTCCGGCATGGCGCTCGCCCGCCGGGCCGCCGCCGCGCTCAAGTTCCACCGGCTCGTCCTCGGCATCGAGGCGTCCCTGCTCATCCTGGTGCTGGCCGTCCTGGACCAGGTCCGCGGCGACCTGTTCTTCTCCCGGCTCGGTGTCGCCGTACTGGCGGGCATCGCCCTGCTCCAGACCGTGCTGCACCTGGTGTCGATCCTGGCCTCCAGCAGGCTGAAGTGACCGCGCCGATGCGGCTGGGCGCCGTGATCATCACCATGGGCAACCGCCCCGACGAGCTCAAGGCGCTGCTGGAGTCCGTGGCCCGCCAGGACGGGGACCCCGTCGAGGTGGTCGTCGTGGGCCAGGGCGTCGAGCTCACCGGGCTGCCCGAGGGCGTCCGCACCGTCGCGCTGCCCGAGAACCTGGGCATCCCGGGCGGCCGCAACGTCGGCATCGAGGCCTTCGGCCCCGGCGGCCGCGAGGTGGACGCCCTGCTCTTCCTCGACGACGACGGGCTGCTGGAGCGCACCGACACCGCCGAGCTGTGCCGGCAGGCCTTCGCCGAGGACCCCGGGCTCGGGATCATCAGCTTCCGCATCGCCGATCCGGACACCGGTGTGACCCAGCGCCGCCACGTGCCGCGGCTGCGCGCCTCCGACCCGATGCGCTCCTCCCGCGTCACCACCTTCCTCGGCGGCGCCAACGCCGTCCGCACGGCGGTGTTCGAGCAGGTCGGCGCGCTGCCGGGGGAGTTCTTCTACGCCCACGAGGAGACCGACCTGGCCTGGCGGGCGCTGGACGCGGGGTGGCTGATCGACTACCGCGCCGACATGGTGCTGCTGCACCCGACGACCGCCCCGTCCCGGCACGCCGTCTACCACCGTATGGTGGCTCGTAACCGGGTGTGGCTCGCCCGCCGCAACCTGCCCGCACCGCTGGTCCCGGTCTACCTGGGCGTCTGGCTCGCGCTGACGCTCGTCCGCAGGCCTTCCGCACCGGCGCTGAAGGCGTGGTTCGGCGGCTTCAAGGAGGGCTGGACCACTCCCTGCGGTCCCCGGCGCCCCATGCGGTGGCGTACGGTCTGGCGACTGACCCGGCTGGGCCGACCGCCCGTCATCTGACAAGCTCGCGTCTGGGAGCATGGGCCCCATCACGGGTCCGGCGCACCAGCCCCGATGCCCCTCCTGCCGCATCTTGAAGACGGAAAGTTTCAACTTGTGAGTGACACAACCCACGACGGCGCCCTCGCCACGAGCAAGCCGCCGTCCGACGACGCGGGCCTGAGCCCCGCCGAGCTCGCCAGGAAGTACGGCCTGTCGGTCAGTGGCGCTCGGCCCAGCCTGGGCGGATACGTGCGGCAGCTCTGGGGCCGGCGCCACTTCATCATGGCCTTCTCGCGGGCCAAGCTGGTGGCGCAGTACAGCCAGGCGAAGCTCGGCCAGATCTGGCAGGTGGCCACCCCGCTGCTGAACGCGCTCGTCTACTACCTGATCTTCGGCCTCATCCTGAACGCGGGCCGGGGCATGGAGAAGGGGGTGTACATCCCCTTCCTGGTGATGGGCATCTTCGTCTTCACCTTCACCCAGAACTCGCTGATGGCGGGCGTCCGGGCGATCCCCTCCAACCTCGGCCTGGTGCGCGCGCTGCACTTCCCGCGCGCCTCGCTGCCGATCTCCTTCTCCATGCAGCAGCTCCAGCAGCTGCTCTACTCGATGATCGTCGTGGTCATCGTGGCGGTCGCCTTCGGGAACTACCCGCGGCCGGCCTGGCTGCTGGTCATCCCGACGCTGGTTCTCCAGTTCGTCTTCAACACCGGCCTCGCCCTGATCTTCGCGCGGATGGGCTCCAAGACCCCCGACCTCGCGCAGCTGATGCCCTTCCTCACACGCACGTGGATGTACGCCTCGGGCGTCATGTTCTCGATCGGCGCGATGCTGAAGGACAAGCCGTCCTGGATCGCCGACGTCCTGCAGTGGAATCCGGCGGCGATCTACATGGACCTGGTGCGCTTCGCCCTGATCGACGATTACGGCGCGTCGAACCTGCCGCCGCACGTCTGGCTCTTCGCGGTCGGCTGGGCCGTCCTGATCGGCGCCGGCGGCTTCGTGTACTTCTGGAAGGCTGAGGAGCGTTACGGCCGTGGCTGAGATCATCAAGACCGAGGTGCCCACCGTCATCGCCGACGACGTGCACATCGTGTACCGCGTGAACACCGGCAGCTCCGGCAAGGGCAGCGCCACCGCGGCGCTGAGCAAGATACTCCGCCGCGGCAAGGGCGACGCTCCGGGCGTCCGCCGGGTCCACGCCGTGCGGGGCGTCTCCTTCACGGCGTACCGGGGCGAGGCCATCGGCCTCATCGGCTCGAACGGTTCCGGCAAGTCCACCCTGCTGCGCGCCATCGCCGGCCTGCTGCCCTGCGAGTCCGGCAAGGTCTACACCGACGGCCAGCCCTCGCTGCTGGGCGTCAACGCCGCCCTGATGAACGACCTCACGGGCGAGCGCAACGTGGTCCTCGGCGGTCTCGCGATGGGCATGACCCGCGAGCAGGTCAGGGAGCGCTACCAGGACATCGTCGACTTCTCGGGGATCAACGAGAAGGGGGACTTCATCTCCCTTCCCATGCGCACCTACTCCTCGGGCATGGCCGCGCGCCTGCGCTTCTCGATCGCGGCCGCCAAGGACCACGACGTCCTCATGATCGACGAGGCCCTCGCCACGGGTGACCGCAAGTTCCAGGTCCGTTCCGAGGCGCGCATCCGCGAGCTGCGGGAGAAGGCCGGAACGGTCTTCCTGGTGAGCCACAACAACAACTCCATCCGCGACACCTGTAGCCGGGTGCTGTGGCTGGAAAAGGGCGAGCTCCTGATGGACGGGCCCACCGAGGAAGTCGTCTCGGCGTACGAGAAGGCCACCAGTCACTGACCGGACTCACTGACCGGACTCACTGACCGGACTCACTGACCGGACTCACTGACCGGGGTCACCGACCGGTCCACCCGGTCCGGGCCGCCCGCGGCCGTCGCCCAGGCCCCTGTCGCTCCGTGCGGCGGGGGCCTCGCCGTAACGGGTGGCGGGCCGGAGCCCGACATTCCGGGAGGCTGGGCCCACCCGATAGGCCCCCGCGGTGTTGTACAGCGTAAGCTGGACCAGTTCTCAATCGCGCCAAGAGGGGACGATTCCCCGCAGCCGGTCCGCCCGGATACTCCTGGGTAAACTTCGGCGGCGTGTCCGAAATGGGATGACTTGGGTCGGCAGTGTAGAACGGGAGACGTGACGGCAATGGCTACGGGAATTCTGCGGCTCCCAGGCACAGTGGCCGTGCCCCCCACGGGCGGCGGGCGGTGACCCCCGGGCCCGGCATCCGGACCGGCGCTCCCGGCGCCGAACTCGACCCCCACGCCCGCGCCACCCTCGCCAAGGCCGCGGCGGAGAACTTCCCGGTCGCCCCCGCCTTCCTCCCGCGCGCCTGGCGCGACGGACTCACGGCGGTCTACGGCTATGCCCGGCTCGTCGACGACATCGGCGACGGCGACCTCGCCCCCGGCGGCCGCGACGCCGTGCTCCTGGGGCTGGAACCGGACGCCGTCGACGACCGGCTCGCCATGCTCGACGCCTTCGAGGCCGACCTGATGCGCGTGTTCGGAGCGGCCGACGGCCCGCCCCGCCACCCCCTGCTGCTGGCCCTGCGCCCCGTCGTGCGCGCGCACGGACTCACCCCCGAGCCCTTCCTCGGGCTCATCGAGGCCAACCGCCAGGACCAGCGCGTCGCCCGCTACGCCACCTACGGCGACCTGCTGCGATACTGCGAGCTCTCCGCCAATCCGGTCGGCCGCCTCGTGCTCTCCCTCACCGGAACGAGCACCCCCGAGCGGATCCGCCGTTCCGACGCCGTCTGCACCGCCCTGCAGATCGCCGAGCACCTCCAGGACGTCACCGAGGATCTCGGCCGCGACCGGATCTACCTCCCCGCCGAGGACATGCGCCGCTTCCACGTGGCCGAGAATGATCTGCGGGCCCCGTCCGCCGGCGCATCCGTGCGCTCCCTGGTCGCATTCGAAACTGAACGCGCACGCGACCTCCTGAATGAAGGCACCCCCCTCGTGGGTAGCGTGAACGGCAGGCTACGGCTGTTGCTCGCGGGATTCGTGGGAGGGGGGCGAGCCGCCCTGCGAGCAATTTCGGCCACCGGTTTCGACGTGCTTCCCGGCCCGCCCAAGCCCACCAGGAGCCTCCTGCTCCGCGAGGTGGCCGCCGTTTTGCGCACAGCGCCGAGAAAGGGGTGAGCCCGAACGTGGAGGGCCCCACACACGCGTCCGCACCGTCCGCTCCGGTCCTCGCGGCCTACAGCTACTGCGAGGCCGTCACCGGAACCCAGGCGCGGAACTTCGCGTACGGCATCAGGCTGCTGCCCACCGACAAGCGGCAGGCGATGTCCGCGCTGTACGCCTTCTCGCGGCGGGTCGACGACATCGGCGACGGCACGCTCGCCCCCGAGGCCAAGTTCGTCCGGCTGGAGGAGACGCGCAGCCTGCTCGGCCGGATCCGGGCCGGAGAGATCGAGGAGGACGACACCGACCCGGTGGCCGTCGCCCTCGCGCACGCCGCGCGCCGCTTCCCCATCCCCCTCGGCGGCCTCGACGAACTCATCGACGGGGTCCTGATGGACGTCCGCGGCGAGGAATACGAGACCTGGGACGACCTCAAGGCCTACTGCCGCTGCGTGGCCGGAGCCATCGGACGGCTCTCGCTCAGCGTCTTCGGCACGGTGCACACCGGCGGCCTCGGCGCCGAGGCGGCCCGCGCCGACGAATACGCCGACACCCTGGGCCTGGCCCTGCAACTCACCAACATCCTCAGGGACGTTCGGGAGGACGCCGCCAACGGCCGCACCTACCTGCCCGCCGAGGACCTCGCCAAGTTCGGCTGCTCCGACGGCTTCGCCGCCGACCGGGCCCCGGCCGGAGCCGACTTCGCCGGCCTCGTCCACCACGAAGTGCGCCGCGCGCGGGCCCTGTTCGTCGAGGGCTACCGGCTGCTGCCGATGCTCGACCGGCGCAGCGGCGCCTGCGTGGCGGCGATGGCCGGCATCTACCGCCGGCTCCTGGACCGCATCGAGCGTGAACCCGAGGCGGTGCTGCGCGGACGCGTCTCGCTGCCGACCCACGAGAAGGCGTACGTCGCCGTCCGCGGCCTGTCCGGTCTCGACGCCCGCACCATCTCCCGCCAGAGCACGCGGAGGCGCATCTGATGTCCCGCCCGAGGACCCCCGCCCCGCGGGCGGCTGCCGCGTCCGGCGCGCTTGCGCCCGCCGCCGGGGCGGCCCCGCGCCGCCCCGCCACCCAGCGGCCCATCGCGCCCCGGCCCGGGCGGGAAGGCGCCGTACTCGCGGGACGGGGCGAGGCAACCCCGTGGGGTGATCCGGCGTCCCTCCGGTCGGGCTCGGTCCGCGCCCCGCGGCCGGCGACCCGCAGCGCCCGGCAGGGCCACCGCACCACGGGGGAGGACGCATGAGCACCGCACCGCAGCACGCCGACGAGCACGCCGGCCAGCGCGCCGTTGTCGTCGGCGGCGGCCTCGCCGGCGTCACCGCCGCGCTGCAACTCGCCGACGCCGGACTCCGGGTGACCCTCCTCGAAGGCCGCCCCCGGCTCGGCGGCCTCGCCTTCTCCTTCCAGCGCGGCGACCTGACCGTCGACAACGGCCAGCACGTCTACCTGCGCTGCTGCACCGCCTACCGCTGGTTCCTGGACCGCGTCGAGGGCGCCGCCCTCGCACCCCTCCAGGACCGGCTCGACGTCCCCGTCCTCGACGTCGCCCACCCCGCCGGGCCCCGGCTGGGCCGACTGCGCCGCAGCGCCCTGCCCGTCCCCCTGCACCTGGCCGCCTCGCTGGCCCGCTACCCGCACCTCTCCCTCGCCGACCGGCTGAGCGTCGGCCGCGCCGCCCTCGCCCTGCGCCGCCTCGACCCCGCCGACCCGGCCCTCGACGGCCTCGACTTCGCGACCTGGCTCGCCCGCTACGGCCAGTCCCCGCGCACCATCGAGGCCCTCTGGGACCTCGTCGGCATCGCCACCCTCAACGCCACCGCCGACCGGTCCTCCCTGGGGCTGGCCGCCATGGTCTTCAAGACCGGCCTGCTCTCCGAGAACGGCGCCGCAGACATCGGCTGGGCCCGCGTACCGCTGGGCGACCTCCACGACACCCTCGCCCGCAAGGCCCTCGACGCCGCCGGCGTACGCACCGAACTGCGCAGCCGCGTCACCTGCCTGTCCCGTACCGACGAAGGCCACTGGCGCGTGGACACCGAGGAGGAGTCGCTGCGGGCGGGCACCGTCGTCCTCGCCGTCCCGCAGCGCGAGGCCCACGCCCTGCTCCCGCCCGGCGCGCTGGCCGACCCGGACAAGCTCCTCGACATCGCCACCGCGCCCATCCTCAACGTGCACGTGGTGTACGACCGCAAGGTGCTCCGGCAGCCCTTCTTCGCCGCGCTCGGCACCCCCGTCCAGTGGGTGTTCGACCGCACCGACGCCTCCGGCCTCACCGACGGCGGCCAGTACCTGGCCCTGTCCCAGTCGGTGGCCCAGGACGACATCGACGAACCCGTCTCCGTCCTGCGCGCCAAGTACCTCCCCGAACTGGAGCGGCTGCTGCCCGCGGCCCGCGGCGCGAAGGTGCGCGACTTCTTCGTCACCCGCGAGCGCACCGCCACCTTCGCCCCCACCCCGGGCGTCGGCCGGCTGCGCCCCGGCCACCGCACCGACACGCCGGGGCTCTATCTCGCCGGTGCGTGGACCGCGACCGGCTGGCCCGCGACCATGGAGGGCGCCGTACGCAGTGGCCTCGGCGCCGCGCGGGCGGCACTGGAGACCCTGGGCCGCCCCGCCGGAGATCCTCTGCGGGAGACGGCATGACGACGACCACGACCACCAGCACGACCGGCACAGCACGTACAGGAACCAGAGGAGAGCCAGTGAACCCGGGGAACCCGGCTGTCGAGAACACGGCTGCCAGTGTGGGCACGGCCGGCGGGGAGAAGGCGGACACGCTCGCCCTCCTGGAGCGCGGCCGCACGCTGTCGACCCCCGTGCTCCGCGCCGCCGTAGACCGGCTCGCGGCGCCCATGGACACCGTCGCCGCCTACCACTTCGGCTGGATCGACGCCCAGGGCAACCCGGCGGACGGCGACGGCGGCAAGGCGGTGCGCCCCGCCCTCGCCCTGCTCTCCGCCGAGGCCGCGGGCGCCTCCGCGGAGGTCGGCGTTCCCGGAGCCGTCGCCGTGGAGCTCGTCCACAACTTCTCGCTGCTGCACGACGACCTGATGGACGGCGACGAGCAGCGCCGCCACCGCGACACGGTGTGGAAGGTGCACGGACCGGCGCTGGCGATCCTCGTCGGCGACGCCCTCTTCGCGCTGGCCAACGAGGTCCTGCTGGAGCTCGGCACCGTCGAGGCCGGCCGTGCCGCCCGCCGGCTGACCACCGCCAGCCGCAAGCTCATCGACGGCCAGGCCCAGGACATCTCCTACGAGCACCGCGAGCGCGTCAGCGTCGAGGAGTGCCTGGAGATGGAGGGCAACAAGACGGGCGCCCTGCTCGCCTGCGCGGTCTCCATCGGCGCCGTCCTCGGCGGCGCCGACGACCGCACCGCCGACAAGCTGGAGGAGTACGGCTACCACCTCGGCCTCGCCTTCCAGGCCGTCGACGACCTCCTCGGCATCTGGGGCGACCCGGACGCCACCGGCAAGCAGACCTGGAGCGACCTGCGCCAGCGCAAGAAGTCCCTGCCGGTGGTCGCCGCCCTCGCGGCCGGCGGACCCGCCTGTGAGGAACTGGCGGAGCTGCTCGCCGCCGACGCCAAGAGCAACGACTTCGAGAACTTCTCCGAAGCGGAATTCGCCCACCGGGCCTCGCTCATCGAGGCCGCCGGCGGGCGCCAGTGGACCGCCGACGAGGCGCGCCGCCAGCATGCGGTGGCGATCCGCGCCCTCGACGACGTGAACATGCCGCAGCGGGTGCGGGACCAGCTCGTCGCCCTCGCCGACTTCGTCGTCGTGCGCAAGAGGTGATCGCCACCCGGCAGCGGATATAGCGCGAGTCGCCGGCCGGTACGCCTCTCCCCACGGGGAGGCGTACCGGCCGACGGCAGAACCCCAGCACAGCAGAGGACACTGTTCGAAGGGGAAGAAGCCATGACTGCGACGACCGACGGTCCCGGTGCGATGGCCGGCGGCGCGGATCCGGAACACGAGGGCGCGGTGGCCGCGACGGCGCCACCGCCGCCCGCACGCGCCACCGTGGCCGACAGGCCGCCCGGCGCCACGGACCCGGCCGGGGAACTGTGCCACGGCGTCCGGCAGGCCGCCGACCGGGCCATCCGCGAGCTGCTGGACCGCCAGGACGCGGCCGGCTGGTGGAAGGGCGACCTGGAGACCAACGTCACCATGGACGCCGAAGACCTGCTGCTGCGGCAGTTCCTCGGCATCCGCGACGAGGCCGTCACCCGGGCCGCCGCCCTCTTCATCCGCGGCGAACAACGGGACGACGGCACCTGGGCCACCTTCCACGGCGGACCGCCCGAACTCTCCGCGACCATCGAGGCGTACGTCGCCCTGCGGCTGGCCGGGGACCCGCCCGACGTCCCCCACATGGCCCGCGCCTCGGCCTGGATCCGGGCCCACGGGGGGATCGCCTCCGCCCGGGTGTTCACCCGGATCTGGCTGGCCCTCTTCGGCTGGTGGAACTGGGACCACCTGCCCGAACTCCCGCCCGAGCTGGTCTTCCTGCCACCCTGGGTGCCGCTGAACATCTACGACTTCGGCTGCTGGGCCCGCCAGACCATCGTCCCCCTCACCGTCGTCTCCGCGCTGCGGCCCGTCCGCCCGGCGCCCTTCCCCCTGGACGAGCTGCACACCGACGCCCGCGCCCCCTACGCGGCCAGACCACTTGCTCCGCTGGCCAGTTGGGACGGCGCCTTCCAGCGCATGGACAAGGCCCTGCACGTCTACCGCAGGTTCGCCCCGCGCCGGCTGCGCAAGGCCGCCATGACCGCCGCGGGCCGCTGGATCATCGAACGCCAGGAGAACGACGGCTGCTGGGGCGGGATCCAGCCACCCGCCGTGTACTCGGTCATCGCCCTGCACCTGCTCGGCTACGACCTGCGGCACCCGGTGATGCGGGCCGGGCTGGAATCCCTCGACCGCTTCGCCGTCTGGCGCGAGGACGGCGCCCGGATGATCGAAGCCTGCCAGTCCCCGGTCTGGGACACCTGCCTCGCCGCCATCGCGCTGGCCGACGCGGGCCTGGCCCCCGACCATCCGGCCCTGGTCAAGGCCGCCGACTGGATGCTCGGCGAGGAGATCCGGCGCAGCGGCGACTGGGCCGTGCGCCGCCCCGGCCTCGAACCCGGCGGCTGGGCCTTCGAGTTCCACAACGACAACTACCCCGACATCGACGACACCGCCGAAGTCGTACTGGCCCTGCGCCGCATCCGGCACCCCGAACCCGCGAAGGTCGAGGCGGCCATCGCCCGCGGGGTGTCCTGGAACCTCGGCATGCAGTCGAAGAACGGCGCCTGGGGCGCCTTCGACGCCGACAACACCAGCACCCTGCCCAACCGGCTGCCCTTCTGCGACTTCGGGGAGGTCATCGACCCGCCCTCCGCCGACGTCACCGCCCACGTGGTGGAGATGCTCGCCTTCGAGGGGAAGGCCGCCGACCCCCGCACCCGCCGCGGCATCGCCTGGCTGCTCGCCGAACAGGAGCCCGACGGCGGCTGGTTCGGCCGCTGGGGCACCAACTACGTGTACGGGACGGGCTCGGTGGTCCCGGCCCTCACCGCCGCCGGCGTGGCCCCCGAGCACCCCGCGATCCGGCGGGCCGTGCGCTGGCTGGAAACCGTACAGAACGGGGACGGGGGATGGGGCGAGGACCAGCGCTCCTACCAGGACCGCTCCTGGGCCGGAAAGGGCGCCTCCACCCCCTCGCAGACCGCATGGGCGTTGATGGCCCTGCTGTCGGCGGGCGAGCGCGGGGGCAAGGCCGTCGAGCGGGGACTGGCGTACCTGGTGGAGACCCAGCGCCCCGACGGGACCTGGGACGAGCCCTACTTCACCGGCACCGGTTTCCCCTGGGACTTCTCCATCAACTACCACCTCTACCGGCAGGTGTTCCCGCTCACCGCGCTCGGCCGCTACCTCCACGGCGAGCCCGCCGTGCCCGGCCGCGCCCGTACCCCCGCGGCCCGCGCCGAGGAGGCCGGATGACCTCCGCCGCCCGGCCCCCGCTGCTGATCGCCTGCGCCCTGCGCATCGAGGCGGCGGCCCTGCGCACCGCGCGCGGCGGCGGCGCGCCGGACGGGGCGCTGCTGCGCACGGGCATGGGCCCGCGCGCGGCCGAGCGCGCCGTCGTACGGGCCCTGGGGCGGCCCGGCATGGCGGGGGCCGCCGTCCTGGCCACCGGCTTCTGCGCCGGTCTGCTCCCCGGCATGAACCCCGGCGACCTGGTCGTCGCCGAGGAGACCCGGGACCCACGGGGCACGGTCGCCTGCACCGGCCCCACCCTGCTCGCCGAGGCACTGGCCCGGGCCGTTCCCGGCCGGACCGTGCACACCGGCGCACTGACCGGATCAGACCACGTCGTCCGCGGCCAGGAGCGCGCCCGGCTGCGCGCCACCGGCGCCGTCGCGGTCGACATGGAGTCCGCGGCCACCCTGTGGACCGCGCACGACCACGGCGGCCGCCCGGTTGCGGCCGTCCGGGTGATCGTGGACGCTCCGGAGCACGAGCTCGTCCGTATCGGCACGGTCCGCGGTGGAATATCGGCCTTCCGTGTGCTGCGTGCCGTACGGCCCGCGTTTTATGACTGGCACCGTTCGTTGCTGCTCCCCAGGAGGTGAGCCAGATGGCCATGCCGTTGCGACAGTCCATCAGGGTCGGGACCTATCTTCTCGAACAGAAGCTCCGCAAGCGCGAGAAGTTCCCGCTGATCGTCGAGCTGGAGCCGCTCTACGCCTGCAACCTGGCCTGTGAGGGGTGCGGGAAGATCCAGCACCCGGCCGGGGTGCTCAAGCAGCGCATGCCGGTCGCCCAGGCGGTCGGCGCCGTCCTGGAGTCCGGGGCGCCGATGGTGTCCATCGCGGGCGGCGAGCCCCTGATGCATCCGCAGATCCACGAGATCGTGCGCCAGCTGGTGGCGAAGCGGAAGTACGTCTTCCTCTGCACCAACGCGATGCTGCTCCGCAAGAAGATCGAGAAGTTCACCCCGTCCCCGTACTTCGCCTTCGCCGTCCACATCGACGGACTGCGCGAACGCCACGACGAATCGGTGGCCAAGGAAGGCGTGTTCGACGAGGCCGTGGCGGCGATCAAGGAGGCGAAGCGGCGGGGATTCCGGGTCACCACCAACTCGACCTTCTTCAACACCGACACCCCCCAGACGATCATCGAG
This sequence comes from Streptomyces sp. NPDC002032, assembly GCF_042890765.1. NCBI lineage: Bacteria > Bacillati > Actinomycetota > Actinomycetes > Kitasatosporales > Streptomycetaceae > Streptomyces > Streptomyces sp. NPDC002032. Next base: position 112,146 of record NZ_JBIASM010000016.1, read on the forward strand.
GTGCTGAACTACCTCAATGACGACCTCCAGGTCGACGAGATGATGATCTCGCCCGCCTACGCCTACGAAAAGGCACCCGACCAGGAACACTTCCTGGGCGTCGAACAGACCCGGGAACTCTTCAAGAAGGCATTCGCCGGCGGCAACCGGCGGCGCTGGCGCCTCAACCACTCCCCGCTCTTCCTCGACTTCCTGGAAGGAAAGGCGGATTTCCCCTGCACGGCCTGGGCCATTCCCAATTACTCGCTCTTCGGCTGGCAGCGCCCCTGCTACCTGATGAGCGACGGCTACGTGCCCACGTACCGGGAACTGATCAACGACACCGACTGGAGCAAGTACGGCCGCGGCAAGGACCCGCGCTGCGCCAACTGCATGGCGCACTGCGGCTACGAGCCCACCGCCGTCCTCGCCACCATGGGCTCCCTCAAGGAGTCCCTGCGCGCGGCCCGGGAGACGATCGGCGGCAACCGGGCCCCCTCGTCATGACGCCCCGGCCCGAAGGGGGCGGGGGCTTCGACCTCGCCGCGCTCCTCGCCGAGCGCGGCGGGGAGCGGTACGAGCTGCACGCCCGACACCTCAACCACCAGCTGCCCCGGATGCTGCACACCATCGGCTTCGACAAGGTGTACGTGCGCGCCGAGGGCGCCCACTTCTGGGACGACGAGGGCAACGACTACCTCGACATGCTGGCCGGGTTCGGGGTCATGGGCCTGGGCCGCCACCACCCCGTGGTGCGCCGGGCCCTGCACGACGTACTGGACGCCCAGCTCGCCGACCTGACCCGCTTCGACTGCCAGCCGCTGCCCGGGCTGCTGGCCGAGAAGCTGCTCTCGTACAGCCCCCACCTGGACCGGGTCTTCTTCGGGAACAGCGGCACCGAGGCGGTGGAGACCGCCCTGAAGTTCGCCCGGTACGCCACCGGGCGGGGGAGGATCCTCTACTGCGACCACGCCTTCCACGGGCTCACCACGGGCTCCCTGTCGGTCAACGGCGAAGGCGGCTTCCGGGACGGCTTCGCCCCGCTGCTGCCCGATACGAAGATCGCGCTCGGGGACCTGGCCGCCCTGGAGCGCGAGCTGGCGCGCGGGGACGTCGCCGCGCTGATCGTCGAGCCGGTCCAGGGCAAGGGGGTGCTCGCCGCCCCGCCCGGATTCCTGCTCGCCGCGCAGGAACTGCTGCGCCGCCACAAGGCGCTGCTGATCGCCGACGAGGTCCAGACGGGCCTCGGCAGGACCGGCGATTTCTACGCGTACCAGCACGAGCCGGGAGTGGAACCGGACCTGGTGTGCGTGGCCAAGGCCCTCTCCGGCGGCTACGTCCCCGTCGGCGCGACCCTGGGCAAGGACTGGATCTTCCGGCGGGTCTACTCCTCCATGGACCGGGTGCTGGTGCACTCCGCGAGCTTCGGCTCCAACGCGCAGGCGATGGCGGCCGGGCTGGCCGTGCTCAGCGTGATGGAGGACGAGGAGGTCGTGGCGAACGCCCGGGCCATGGGCGACCTGCTGCGCGGCCGGCTCGCGGCCATGGTGGACGAGTACGAGCTGCTGCACGAGGTGCGGGGGCGCGGGCTGATGATCGGCATCGAGTTCGGGCGGCCGTCCTCCCTGGGGCTGCGCAGCCGCTGGGCCGTGCTCCAGGCGGCCCGCAAGGGACTGTTCGCGCAGATGGTGGTGGCCCCGCTGCTGAGCAGGCACCGGATCCTCACCCAGGTCTCGGGCGACCACCTGGAGGTGATCAAGCTGATCCCGCCGCTGATCGTCGACGAGCGGGACGTGGACCGGTTCGTCGGCGCCTTCCGGGAGGTCATGGACGAGGCACACGGCGGGGGCGGGCTGATGTGGGACTTCGGCCGGACCCTGATGAAGCAGGCGGTCGCCAACCGCTGACCCGGTGCGCGCCGGGGGGCCCGGTACGCACCGGGCCCCCTGGCGCGCGATCTCCTTGGCGCGTCCCCCTGGCGCGGCCCCCGGCTGGGCCGGGGCCGGGGGCCGGGGCTCAGTCCAGCAGCCGGTCGCGCAGCCGTTCCAGGGTGGCGGGGGCCAGGCCGAGCCCCTCGGTGAGGTAGCGCTCCGTTCCGCCCCACCGCTCGTCGATCGTCCCGAACGCGGCGAGCAGGTACTCGGCGCGCGCGTCGAACAGCGGCGCCAGCAGCTCCATCACCTCGGGGGAGCGTTCCTCGGCCGCGTCGCCGCCGCGCCGCACCCGGTAGCGGTTGTGCGGGGCGTTGGACTCCAGGTAGTCCGCCACGATCGCCTCGCGCCCGACGCCGAGCGCGAGCAGGGTCACCGCGATCGACACGCCCGCCCGGTCCTTGCCCGCGGCGCAGTGCATCAGCGCCGGGACGCTGTCCTCGGCGAGCGCGTGCACCACCCGGGCGTGCTCGGCCGTACGGGAGAGGATCATGGTCCGGTAGGACTGGGTCATCCGGGCCGCCGCCCTGCCCTCGCCGAGCGCGGTCCGGAGCTGGCCGAGGTCCCCTTCGCGGACCATCTTCCAGAACTCCCGGCCGTCGGCCGGGTCCGTCAGCGGGATGTTCACGTTGCGGACACCCGTCAGCTCGACGTCCGGGCCCTCCAGCGCCATGTCCGCCCCGTTGCGGAAGTCGAAGACGGTGTGCAGACCGAGCGTCCGGAGGAACTCCGCATCGGTTTCGGTGGCATGTGCGAGATGTCCGCTTCGGAACAGCCGTCCCGGCCTGACCCTCCGCCCGTCGGCGCCGGCCAGGCCGCCCACGTCGCGGAAGTTGCGGACGCCGGTCAACTCCGGTGCGGGCTCGGGGCCGCCGGGCAGGGGCTGGGGTATCTGCTGGGTCACGTGTGCTCCTCCGGGTGGTCCTGGTGGTCGCGAGTGTCCGAATTGATCGCTTTGGGGCCAACTTGCCATAGGTGAAGGCGAGATCGCGCCAAGCCCCGTGAGCCAGATCATACGGTGACCGTCCGTGCCTGATCGCGATGTGTGAATTCCCTTGCCAGAGCGGCTGTTGCCGTCCAGGAATGGACGCAGGGTGACGGGAATTCCGTTGATCCCTCATACCTGCGATTCCGTCAGGGAATTCATGGCTTGTTGTGTACGGCCCCGCTCGATTACCTTCGCGATCGATCCGGGTGGACCGCCTAATCCTGCCGCCGCCCGGGAACCGCACCCGACCATCGACGCTCGCGGCAGGAGCGGGGGAACCAGGTAAGCCGCCGTTCCGGATCATTTCCGGACGGCTCGGGGTGAAGTCGTACGCGTGCACCGCGGGTACGGCCGGAGATCTCCAGTCCGAACCCGACAGCTCACCTCGCAGGCGACGGAGAGGAATTCGCCATGCCCGCAAAGGGTAAGCACCGCCGCCCGAAGTCCCGATCCCTGTCCCGCGGCCTCGCCGTGGCCGGCACCGGCGGCGCCGCCCTCGCGCTGCCGCTGATGGGTGCCGCCGGCGCGCAGGCGGCCGCCCCGGCCGCGACGCCCGCACAGGCCGGGCTGTCCGCGCCGCTCCCCGAGGCCCTCCGGACCGCCGCCCCCGCGCCGGCGTCGGCCGCCGCCGCCCCGGCCGTCTACACCGTCGTACCGGGCGACTACCTGTCGAAGATCGCCGCCGAGCGCCACCTCTCGGGGGGCTGGGAGAAGCTCTACGACGACAACCGCGAGGCCGTCGGAGCGAACCCCTCCCTCATCCACCCGGGACTCCGGCTGACGCTCGGCGCCCCCGCCCGGGCCGCCGCCCCCAAGGCCCCTGAGGCCCCGGCCGAGGGATCCTCCACCAAGGCTCCGGCGGCCGACGAGGCGCCGTCCGACCAGGGCGCCACCGGTGACACCGCCGCCGACGCGGCCCCGGCCCCGAAGTCCGCCGCCCCGCAGGGGCAGCGCACCCGGGTCCCCGCCCAGCGTCCGGCGCCCGCCGGGTCCACGGCCCCGGCCGAGTCCGCCGCCCCCGCCACCGGCTCCGGTTTCGTCGCCCCGGTCGACGGCGGCACCTCCACCCCGTACCACCAGAGCGGCAGCATGTGGTCCTCCGGCTACCACACCGGCGTCGACTTCATAGCGAGCACCGGCACCACCGTCAAGGCGGTCGGCGCGGGCACCGTCGTTTCCGCTGGCTGGGGAGGCGCGTACGGCAACGAGGTGATCATCAAGCACGCCGACGGCAAGTACTCCCAGTACGGCCACCTCTCCCAGCTGTCCGTCTCGGCGGGCCAGAGCGTCACCGCCGGGCAGCGCATCGGCCTCTCCGGCGCCACCGGCAACGTGACCGGCCCGCACCTCCACTTCGAGATCCGCACCGGACCGTCGTACGGCTCTGACATCGACCCGCTGGCCTACCTCCGCTCCAAGGGCGTGAGCGTCTGACGGCTGCCGCCGCGGCGGCTCGGACACGCGTGGGGCCGGGGCCAGAGGGGGGTCCCGGCCCCACGTGTACTTATTCCTTATCCCTCGCGTGGTATAGATCACGGTCCGTCAACCCCTCATTACGTTGGCGTAGGTTGGTTGCGGGGGTGAAGGATGGTGTCCCGTGGCAGCGACGACGACGACACCCAAGACCATCGGCTCGTACGCGGCGATCGGGGACAGCTTCACCGAGGGCGTGGGGGACCCCGGACCGGGGGATTCGTATCTCGGCTGGGCGGACCGGCTCGCCGTACTCCTGGCCGACCGGCGTGACGAGCACGACTTCCGGTACGCGAACCTCGCGGTGCGCGGCAGACTCCTCGACCAGATCGTGGCCGAACAGGTCCCCAGAGCCAAGGAGCTCGCCCCCGACCTGGTCACCTTCTGCGCGGGCGGCAACGACATCATCCGGCCCGGCAGCGACCCCGACGACGCGGCGGAGCGGTTCGAGGCGGCCGTGGCCGACCTCACCGGCGCCGTGGGCCTCGTCATGATCACCACCGGCTTCGACACCCGGGGCGTGCCGGTGCTCAAGCACCTGCGGGGCAAGATCGCCACGTACAACGCCCACGTGCGCGCCATCGCCGACCGCTACGGCTGCCCGGTCCTCGACCTCTGGTCCCTGAAGTCCGTACAGGACCGCCGGGCCTGGGACGGCGACCGGCTCCACCTCTCACCCGAGGGGCACACCCGGGTCGCCCTGCGCGCCGCGCAGGTCCTCGGCTACGAGGTCCCCACCGATCCGGACCAGCCGTGGCCGCCGACCCCGCCCCGCGGATCGGTGGACGTCACCCGGGACAACATCCAGTGGGCGCGGGAGCACCTCGTGCCCTGGATCGGCCGCCGGCTGCGCGGGGAGTCCTCCGGCGACCACGTCGCGGCCAAGCGCCCCGACCTGCTGCCGCTCTAGCGACGGCGCGGGCGCGCGGAGGCACGAGCGGGCGGACGGGCGGACACGTGGCCCCGGGGCGGAATCCTCGGGGCCCGGCGTGCGTTGGGATGGTCGTAGACGTACCACCGTGCCACTCCATCCTGCACCTTTCCCAGGAGGCGCCTTGACCGGCTCCCTTCCCCTGCGTCCCCGGCTGCGCGCCCTGCGGCCCGAAGCCTTCGGCGCGGATCCGTCCGGCGCCCGGCTGGAGCGGATCCTGCGCTCGCCCCACTTCGCCGACGGCGTGTTCCAGAACCCCGTGGGGGCCCGGACCAGGCCCTCCGGGTCGATGGTCGAGTTCGCCAAGATCTACTTCCACAAGGAGCAGCGGCTCCGGCGCAACCCCGGCGCGCCCATCCCGGTGTACCCGACCACCCTGGCCGAGCTGGCCAAGCCGCCGGTCAGCGGGCTGCGCCTGACGTGGATGGGGCACTCCAGCGTCCTCGCCGAGATCGACGGGCGCCGGGTGCTCTTCGACCCGGTGTGGGGCGAGCGCTGCTCCCCCTTCCCCTTCGCCGGACCCAAGCGGCTGCACCCGGTCCCCGTCCCGCTGGCCGCCCTCGGCGAGGTCGACGTCGTGGTCATCTCCCACGACCACTACGACCACCTCGACCTCCCCACGATCAAGGCCCTGGCCAGCACGGACACGGTCTTCGCCGTCCCGCTCGGCGTCGGCGCGCACCTGGAGCGCTGGGGCGTGCGCCCCGACCGGCTGCGCGAGCTCGACTGGAACGAGAGCACCGAGGTGGCGGGGCTCTCCCTGACCGCCACCCCGGCCCGTCACTTCTGCGGCCGCGGTCTGCGCAACCAGCAGTTCACCCTGTGGGCCTCCTGGGTCGTGGCGGGCGAGGAACACCGGATCTTCCACAGCGGAGACACCGGCTACATGCCCAGTACGCCCGACGGCACGGCGAGCTTCGCGAGCATCGGCGCGGCGCACGGCCCCTTCGACGCCACGATGATCCAGATCGGCGCCTACTCCGAGTACTGGCCCGAGATCCACATGACCCCCGAAGAGGGGATGCGGGCGCACCTGGACCTCCAGGGCGGGGAGCCGCACGGCGTGATGCTCCCGATCCACTGGGGCACCTTCAACCTCGCACCCCACCCGTGGGACGAGCCCGGTGAGGGTTCGGTGAGCGCCGCGGACAAGGCCGGCCAGAAGATCGCGCTGCCCATCCCGGGCCAGCCCTTCGAGCCGGCCTCGCCCGGTGTCCCCACCGAGCAGTGGTGGAAGCCGTTCACCTACGACCACTCCATCCGCTCCACGGGAGACACGTCCTCCACTCCGGCCGGACAGGCCGGCGCAGCGGCGGCGGCAGCGGCGCGCATCGCGTCTGCGGCTGTGAGTGATCAAGGAGAGTCGGAGCCCGTCAAGTCCCCCTGAGGGGAGGCCTGACTGCATCATGCGTGAGCACCAGCACATGTGGCAGGTGCGGAAGCGCCCCCGCCGGTACTGACCGCGGAGGCCGGCGCGCACGCCGGTTCGCCCGCCGGGCCGGAGTGGGCCGTGGGGTCCGGGTGCTTGGTGGGGGGCGCCCGGGCCGCAGGGGGTGCGGGGGACGCAGGGGGCGTGAGGACGGCCGGGTGCGCCGTACGCCCCCGCGGTGTCCTCGCGTACGCGCTCCCGGCGCATTCGGGCGGCCGTACGAGCGCTCCACCGGGAGCGGGAAGCAGCCCGCCGAAGTTCCCCAACTGGGCTCCGGCTGCGGGAGGGTGCGGTCTAGCGTGGGTATCCGGTGATCAACACCGGACCCCGCGACCGCTGGGGGCCGGGCCCCACGTACCGAGGACGCCGATGTCCGGACCCCGCGCCGCCCGCCACTCCCCGTCGAGACACGCCGTCACCGGACCCGGTCGGCAGATACGCCCCCAGCTGCTGCGCGCGGCCCTCCTGCCGACCCTCGCCGCCGGGCTCAGCGGGGCCGCCGCCGTGATCTTCACCCTCCAGCTCGGCGGGGGCGCCGGCGCCCGGGACGCCCGGCTGTGGCCGGTGCTCGCCGGCTGCGCCCTGCTCGTCGTCGGCGCCCTCGCCGCCGCCCTGCTCGGAGCCCAGCGGGCCGCCAAGACCGTCCGTGACCGCTGCGAGGCCCTGCGCCGCTCCAGCGTGCGCGGCCGCCAGGAGCTGCGGACGGCCGCCGAGCGGCTGGAGCGCGGCGAGAGCCCGGGCCGGCCCGTGCGCGGCGGCCCCAGCGGTCCGCCGCCCGCCGCCGACCCGGCCGGGGTGGACGAGTTCTGGCTGCTCGCGCAGGAGTTGCGGGGTGCCCGCGAACAGGCGCACACGACGCTGGTACGGCTCGCCGCCCCGGTCGCTCCGAGCGACAGCGACCGCAAGGTCGAGGTGTTCGTCAACCTCGCGCGCCGCCTTCAGTCGCTCGTGCACCGCGAGATCGCCCTCCTCGACGAGCTCGAAGACACGGTCGAGGACCCCGACCTGCTCAAGGAGCTCTTCCACGTCGACCACCTCGCCACCCGGATCCGCCGCCATGCCGAGAACCTCGCCGTGCTCGGGGGGTCCGCCTCGCGGCGGCAGTGGACCCGGCCCATCGACCTGAGCGAGGTGCTGCGCTCCTCGGTCGCCGAGGTCGAGCAGTACACCCGGGTCAAGGTCGTGCCCCCGGCGGGCGGCACCGTGCGCGGACACGCCGTCGCCGACGTGGTGCACCTGCTGGCCGAACTCGTCGAGAACGCCACCGTGTTCTCGGCCCCCGACACCGATGTCGTGGTGCGGGCGGAGCAGGTCACCGCCGGGATCGCCATCGAGGTCGAGGACCGCGGACTGGGCATGCCGCCCGAGGAGCAGCACCGGATGAACGCGCTGCTCGGCGACCCCGACCAGGTCAGCGTCCGGCATCTGCTGGCCGACGGCCGGATCGGGCTCTACGTGGTGGCGGCGCTGGCCCGCCGCCACGGCATCGCCGTCGAGCTGAAGTCCAACATCTACGGCGGGGTGCTCGCCGTCCTCGTACTGCCCCGGACGCTGCTGGGGGCACGGGCCCCGAGCGCCGCCGACGCGGCGGGCGGGTCGCGGGCCACCTCCTGGGGGACCGGCGAGAGCGGCGCGGTCCCTCCGCTGGAGCCCGTACGCGTGTCCGCGCCCGGCCCCTGGCCGGAGGGGGAGCGCGCCGGGGCCGGGGCGACGGGACCCGGCCTTGAAGCGGAAACCCCGGACCAGTGGCTCGGCGCCTGGCGGGCGCAGCCCCCGGCCGGGGACGACGCCCGCGCCGGGGCGCCCGCGGCGGCCGTCGTACCGCCGTCGGTTGCCGCATCGCCGTCGGTTGCCGCCCCGCCGTCGGTTGCCGCATCGCCGCCGCCCGAGGCGACGTCGCCGCCGGCCGGTTCCGGCGCCGCCGCGGGCCCGGCGCCCGGTCCGGTGTTCCCGCAGCAGACGGTACGGACGGCGGCCGCCCCCACCGCCGCCGTCCCGGCGCGTTCGCCCGCGCCCGTGGACCACGGCGACGGGGAACGGCCCACGCTGCCCCGTCGCCTGGCCCAGCAGCACCTCGCGCCCCAGCTCCGCGAGGCCCCCGCCCCCCGGCGGGCCCCGGAAGCCGAACAGCCCCTGCACGACCCGGGGCTGATGGCGGCCTTCCAGCGCGGCTTCGGACTCGCCCAGTCCGAGCAGCAGGCATGAACCGGGCCCCGCGCCCGGACCCCCCACCCCAGCAAGGAGCACATCCCCATGGCCGGCGAAGTGGCGACGAAGACAAGCACCCTCTCGGACCTCGACTGGCTGCTCGGCGGCCTGGTCCAGCGCGTCCCCTACACCCGCAGCGCGGTGCTGCTGACCGCCGACGGGCTCGTCAGCTGTGTGCACGGCCTCGACCCGGACAGCGCCGACCACATGGCCGCCCTGGCCTCCGGGCTCTACTCGCTGGGCCGCAGCGCCGGCGCCCGCTTCGGGGACGGGGCCGAGGTCCGGCAGGTGGTGGTCGAGCTGGACACGGCCCTCGTCTTCGTCTCCGCGGCGGGCTCCGGGACCTGCCTGGCGGTGCTCGCGGGCCGCGAGGCGGACGCGGGGGTGCTCGGCTACGAGATGGCGATGCTGGTCAAGAGCGTCCGCCCGTACCTGGCCGCCTCGCCGCGCCGGCCCGCGCCCGCCGTCGACGTGGAGCGATGAGGGCCCGTACGAGGGGGGAGAGCGGCTCCGGCGCACCGCGCGACACGCCCTGGCTGGACGGTTCGGCGGGCCGGGTGACGCGCCCGTACACCGCGAGCGGCGGCCGCACGCGGGCCGCCGTCCACCTCGACCTGCTGTCCCTGGTGACCGCCACCGGAACCCGCCCGCGCGTCCCGCTCGGCGCCGAGCACACCCTCGCGCTGCGGATCTGCGCGGGCACGGCGGCGGTGACCGTGGCCGAGGTCGCCGGGCAGCTGCGGCTCCCGGCGGTGGTGGTCAAGGTGCTGCTGTCCGACCTGATGGAGTACGGGGCCGTCTCGGTGCGTGCACCCCGCTTCCCGGGCGGCAGCGGCGCGTTCGCCGACGACGACCAGACCCTGCTCCGGGCGGTGCTCGATGGCCTGCGCCGGCGACTGTGACGCCCCGGCGCCCGCCCCGCCCGCGACCCTGAAGATCCTGGTCGCGGGCGGGTTCGGGGCGGGGAAGACCACCTTCGTGGGCGCGGTCAGCGAGATCGAACCGCTGTGTACGGAGGAACTGCTGAGCGGGGCCGGCGAGGGCGGTGACCGGCTCGACGGGGTGGAGGCGAAGACGGCCACGACGGTCGCGCTGGACTTCGGCCGGCTCACCCTCGACGACCGGCACGTCCTGTACCTGTTCGGCATGCCCGGCCAGCGGCGCTTCTGGTTCCTGTGGGAGGAGCTGTGCGCGGGCGCCCTGGGGGCGGTGGTGCTCGTCGACACCCGCCGACTCGCCGACTGCTTCCCCGCCGTGGACTTCCTGGAACGGCGCGGGATCGGCTTCGTCGTCGCCGTCAACGAGTTCGACGGCGCCCACCGCTACACCGCCGGGGAGGTCCGCGAGGCGGTCGGGCTCAGCCCGGCCGTCCCCGTCGTACGGTGCGACGCGCGGCTGACCCGGTCCGGCACCTCGGCCCTCGCGGCCCTCGTCCACCACCTGCTCTCCACCGCCAGGCAAGACCGTCCGCAACCGGGGGAACCGCCATGACGTACTACGAATCGACCGGCCACCTGCTGCTGACCCCGGTGGACCGGGAGGCCCCGGCGCGGACCGCCCGGCTGCGCGAACTGGGCCTGGGGGAGCGGGCGGACCCGGAACTCGACGCCTTCGCGGCGCGGGTCGCGCGGACGCTGGGGGCCCCGCACGCCGGCGTCAACTTCGTCGGGGAGGAGCGGCAGTTCTTCGCGGGCCTGCACCACGGCGCGGGCGCCGCGCAGGCCGGTTACCCGGCCCGGGTCCTGCCCCGGGACCACGGCTACTGCCCGCACGTGGTGGTGCGGCGCCGGGCGCTGGTCCTGGAGGACGTACGGGACTTCGCGCGCTTCGCGGGCAACGCGGTCGTGGACGGCAGCGGGATCCGCTCGTACGTGGGGGCGCCCCTGACCGACCGGCGGGGCATCGTCCTCGGCACCGTGTGCGCGGTGGACGTGGTGCCGAGGCGCTGGGGGACCGAGGGCCTGGGCACGGTCAAGGCGCTCGCCGCCGAGCTGGTGGCGCTGGTCCACCGGCGCGAGGACGGGCACGGCTGACGGCGGTGCCGCCCCGAGGCCCCGGCCGCCCCGGGCCCCGGCGGTCAGCGGTCAGCGGTCAGCGGTCAGCGGTCAGCGCAGGAAACCGGTGATCCGCTGCCGCAGCGAGGCCGCGTCCAGGCCGTGCGCCGCGACGTGCTCCGCCATCGTCCCGTACCGGCGCAGCTCGGCCCGCCCCACCCCGAGCGGCAGGATCCGGTGCGGGACCTCCAGCAGGGCCTGCCCGGCGGCGGTGGCGGAGGTGCCGGCGAGGTAGGGCTCGACCAGCACGACGTCCGGCGCGGCGCGCCCGACGGCGGCGCGCAGGGCGGCGTCGTCGAAGGGGCGCACGGTGGCCGCGTAGAGCACGGTGACGTCGAGGCCCTCGACCGCGGCCAGGACGTTGTCCAGCAGCGGCCCGACGGCGACGACCACGCCCGCCCCTCCCTCGCGCACGGTCCGGAAGCCCAGGTCGGCGCCGACCGGCCGCGGCTCGGCGTTCGACTGGTCGGTGAGCCGGACGTACACCTTCTCGTCCCCGGCGGCGTACGCGTGGCGCAGCAGCGCTTCGGCCTCGTCGGGGTGGCCGGGCACGTGGACCGTCCAGCCGTCGAGGGTGTCCAGCAGGGCCACGTCACCGGGCGCCATGTGGGTGAACCCGCCGGCCGGCCAGTCGTAGCTGGCGGCGGCGCTCACCAGTACCCCGCCCGAGCCCTGGTGCCCGAAGTCCAGCTTGACCTGCTCGAAGGCGCGCTCCACGAGGAAGCTGGCGAAGGTGTGCACCACCGGCCGCAGACCGGTCAGGGCCAGCCCGCCGCCCACGCCGAGGAGCAGCTGCTCGCGGATCCCGACGTTGACCACCCGGTCGGGATGCCGCTCCTGGGCCGGCCGGAACGCGGCCATGGAGATCTCGGCGAGCACCAGGGCCAGCCGCCCGTCCTCGTCGAGCAGCTCCGACGTGACGGAGACGAACCGTTCGCGCATGGTGTCCATGACGCCCCTCCTCAGAACTTCTTCTCGACGCGGGCGACGACGGCGTGCGGCCGGCCCGGATGCGGTGCGGTGAAGGCGGCGTACAGCGCCTCGTGGTCCCGGCCGTCGACGGTGAGCGCCGACCAGCCCGAGGCCTCGAAGCGGGAGGCGATCCCGCCGGGCCAGCCGTGGGTGGCGGAGTCGTTGTCGATCACCAGGGTGTGCAGCCGTTCCAGCCCGGCCGGGCCGGCGTACGCGATGGCCTCGTGGTTGCTGCCCTCGTCGAGCTCGGCGTCCCCGATCAGCACCCATACGGCCGGGTCGTCCAGCCCCTGGGCGCGCAGCCCGAGCGCGCTGCCGACGGCGAGCGGCAGCCCGTGCCCGAGGGAGCCGCTGGCGATCTCGACCCCGGGGACCAGGACCCGGTCGGGGTGGTGCCCGAGCGGGGAGTCGTAGGAGCCGAAGCCGCTCAGCCACTCGACGGGGAAGAACCCCTTGGCGGCGAGCACGGCGTAGTAGGCCATGGGCCCGTGCCCCTTGGAGAGCAGGAACCGGTCCCGCTCCGGATCCCCGGCGGTCCCGGGCCGTACGCGCAGCACCCGGTCGTAGAGCACCCACAGCGCGTCGAGCGTGGAGGTGGCGGCGGGCCCGTGCTTCTCGGCCCCTGTCATGAGCGCGATGAGCCGGCCCAGATCCTCGAAGCGGAAATCGACGTCCGCGGTTGCCTGTGACATGCGGCAATCCTGCTTCCTCAAGCCGACTTGAGGTCAAGCACCGCCCGGCCCGCGAAACCCGCGCGCGACCACCCCGGGAAGTGCGGTATTGTTCTCGTGCTGGTCCGCCCAGGGGAAACCCCAGGTCAACGGGCCATCGGGACGTGGCGCAGCTTGGTAGCGCACTTGACTGGGGGTCAAGGGGTCGCAGGTTCAAATCCTGTCGTCCCGACCATGCTTTATGCAGGTCGGAGGCCGTTCTCTCAACCATGAGAGGACGGCCTTTGGTGCGTCCGGGGCCATGGTGGTCGCAGCCATGCCGGGTGGCGCGTTTCGCGGCCGGTGTTCTGGGCTCCGGTGAGGGTGCGGTCGATGGTGGCGACGGCTTCGCGGGCTGCCTGCCGGGTGAGGTGGCTGTAGATGTTCGCGGTGGTCGACAGGGTGGAGTGCCGCAGCGTCTTGGAGACGACGGTCAGGGGCACGCCGGAGATGGTGATCGTGGCCGCCAGGTGACGCAGGTCGTGGACCGTGATCCTGGGGACGCCGGCTTCGGCGGAGAGTCGGTGGAGCCGGTCCAGAACCTGGTGTGGTCCGAGCGGGCGGCCGTCGGGTCGGCAGAAGACGAGTCCGGCGAACGGGTCGTCAGGATCTCGGCGTGTTCAGGGCGTTGTTTGTGCATGGTGTCGGAGGGCGGTGGTGACGCGGGGTGAGATGGCGACCCAGCCGCGGCTCGATCGGGTCTTCGGCGTGGTGATGACCAGGCGGTTGTTGTCGATGGCGGAGAGGGTGCAGCGCACGTAGAGGAGGAACTCGAACAGGTCGGTCATATCGGGGTCGGCCTGGTGGCAGTACACGAGAAGCGCGCGGCCTCTTCCGCTGTCCATATCCTCCGTTCTGGCGATGGTGGTCGCCGCAGGACGGGGGGACTGGCGGGGTTGTGGGGGAGGCGGTGTTGGCGGACGGCGTCGCCGAGGGCGCTGGAGAGGGTGGCGAGGCAGCGGTAGAGGGTGGTGCGGCCTCGTCCGGCGGCGAGCTGGCAAGTGACGAAGGCCGAGATGTGCCGATGGGCCGGCTGGTCGAGCTTGAGGGCGCCGAAGGCCGGGACGAGGTCGTTGCGGACGTAGTCGCGGTAGCGGGCCATCGTGGTTGGCTTCAGCACCAGGGTCTTCGCTGCGAGCCAGGTGTTCAGGTAGGCGGCGACGGTCTGGCTGGGGTCGGCGTCGTATCCGCCGGCCTCGCCCTCGAGGAACCGGCCCAGGGCCTGCTCGGCCGCGTCCTGGCTGCGGAAGCCGCCGCGGCGGACGGTGGTGCGGTGACGGTCGGGGGTAGGGATGTCGACGGCGAAGTTCCAGGTGCCGTGCTGGCTGTCGCGTCTGCGTCACGGGGGCGGCGGCGGGCTGGTCCGCAACTGGCCCGGGATCTTGGTCCGCCCCGGGGTGCCATCGCTTTGCTGCCGTAGCGGGCGCCGCCTGGGCTCCGGGTGGGAGCCGATGGCCGACCCGTCACAGGAGGATGCCGGCGTCCTCACGTGGCGGTCCTGTTCGCGTGGCGGCCGCAGGGTCGTTTCTCATCGGCGACACGGCGACGATGTGGCTGGTCAGCGGGCGAGTATGTGGCCGTCGTGGGGGCGGTGGTCGCGGGAGCGGCGCAGGTCGGTGGTCACGTACGTGCGTTGCAGCCAGCGGTCTGCGCCGTCGTATCGAGGGTGGAAGGCGGTGCGGCCGTGGACGGTGACGCGGTTGTCGATGATGACCAGGTCGCCGGGTGTCAGGCGCAGGGTGCGGGCGGTCGCCTCGCAGGCGCGGCCGAATTCGGTCAGCGCCGCGGCGGCCCGAGGGGTGAGCGGGGTGGTGACGAGTTGTGCCATGCGTATGTCGGGATCCTCGGCTGCTCCCGACAGCACCGGCCGGGGCTTGACGTCGGGCTCACCCGCGGCAGTGCCGGGGCCGAACGAGGGCGGTGGTGTGGTGATGAACTCCGGTGCGAACAGGGTCTGGCGACTGGCTTGGGTGAGGAGCGGCAGTGCTCGGCGGATTCCGGCGATGCGCATGCCGGCGATTTGGTCGTGGTCGGCGCGCAGGCACAGGAAGACCACGTAGTCGGGTGGGTGGGGGTGGAAGCCGTTCTCGGTGTGGAAGGACAGCGGCACCGATCCGGCGTTGCCGTGGAAGGTCTCCTGCCCGGGCACGGGCACGACATCCTGCACGAGGGCGCCGGATTTCTCAGCCCGGTAGGCGAGAGGCTCGCCGAGCCCGCACGCCACCATGGTGAGCACCGCCGAAGAGATGGTGGCCTGGCGCTGGACCGAGCCGGGTACGGTCGGTGTCGCGGGCAGGGCCGCCTGATCGATGGGCAGGCCGCCGATCACCAAGGTGCCGTTCGGGCCGGAATGCCTCCGAAACCGACGTACCTCGAGGCGCAGCCGTAGCGGAAGCTCCTCCCAGGCGTCCCGGGCCTGGGCCACCCACTCGGGGTTGTCGACCTGGTCGTGCCCGCGGGTGCAGAGGGTGCGGGCCAGCCGCTCGCACGCGCCGGCATCGGCCGGATCCAGTTCCCGGTCTGCGGCGAGGCCGGTGCTTTGGGTGGTGTCGGGCGTCGTCTCGGGCATCGGGGTCTCCTGCCGGGGGCGTGGGCGACGGACGCGCGGACTCACGAGTGGCGCAAGCCCTCCACGGCGTCGGCGACGTAGTGGTCCCCGAACCGGATCAGGGGGGCGTACTGGGCCGCGCGGCGATGGCGCATGAGGCGTAGTTCGGCGACGGCGTTGTCGGGGCCTTCGGCTCTCTGGGCGATGGACCGGCGCAGATGCACCATGGAGTACGCGAGGGTGACGTGCCGTTCACCGTCCACGATGTCGGCTTCCAGGAGAGCGCCCCGGGCCTCGGCCAGCTCCGGGGCGCGGGCCGCCAAGTGCTCGTAGGAGTCGGGCACCACGGACAGCAGGTCCTTCATCGCCGCCCGGAACAGCTTGTATCCGCGATGCTGGCGCCCGCTCAACGGGATGTCCACCGACGGAGGCGCCATGGTGTGGCGTATCGCCGCCATGTAGTAGTCGGCCGGGATCGTACTGGCGTGGGTCATGGCCGCCGGGAAACCGCGTACGTACACCGTCGCGTCCGCCAGCCGCAGCAGCGCGGCATCGCCGTCGCTGTCCCGCAGATGGCGGGTGGCGTCGGCCACGGCGACCGCGGCGCAGACGTTGAAAAGGACATGGACTTGGTGACCGATGAGCCACCGGGCACTCCACACACTCTCCAACGACGCCCCCGCGCCAGGCTCGAGGACGGCCACCGGCGGTGGCGGTACGTCGTCACGGTCTTCGTCCGCCGCTACGCCGATGAGGTCGAGCACCGCCTGCCGCATCCCGGCCACCTCCAGGGCCAGGTCGGAACCCGACAGGGGAGCGTCACACAGGTCTTCCAGGCCGCGGTGGATGACCAGCGCACCGTGCAGGGCAGCCTGCTGATCCGACAGCTCCCCCTCACGGACCCGGAAGAACGACTGACTGATCGACTCCGCCGGCAGTCCCTCACCGACCACGGCCGGAGCCAGATCCGACAGTGCGGCCACCAACTCACCTGCAGCCGCGGCGGCTTCCCGCAGCGCGAGGGTCCGCTCGACAGGTCCGGCATGCGTCGACCGCCCGGCCAGCACGCGCGCGGTCCGCTTCGCCTCCGCATCGACCCTTGGGCCCAACATCGGGACGGGACGCCCGCCTCGGGGCTCTCGGAAGACAGCGACAGCAGGATGACCGACAACCGGTGATAAGCCCATGGTGGAAGTACTTCGCCAAGAACACTCCACACGAAACCTGATCTGCAAGACATCCTGTGCGGTGCACCGAAGGTGGCCGGGCGGCCACCCGTTCGCTGCGCCGCCGGTAGCCTGCCCGTAACCCCTTGGTGACAGCCCTCGTCCCGGATCGATGGGGGAGCTCAGAGGTACCTCTCGCTGACGGCGATCTGCTCGGCAACGCCGCCGTCGCTTTCCAGTGCCAGCGGGGAGCTGCCCCTGAGCCCTGGCACCTCCGTGGCCCCCGTCCCGGCTCAGTCGCGGGTTTGCCGGCGCCGGAAGGCCCCGAGGCTGTCCTCCTGCGGTGCTCGCGGGATGGGCAGGGAGAGGGGTGGAAAGGGGGTGTGCCAGATGTAGGAGGTGGGGTCGAAGTGGTGAAGCCGGCGTGTGAGGCGTGCGGTGGACCAGGGCCAGGCGAAGGTGTTGCGGCCGCTGGAGGTCAGGTAGTAGCTGGTGCAGCCGCCGGTGTTGTAGACGGTGGTCGCCAGCGCCTTCTGCACGGCGCTGTTGTGGGTGTCCTGGACGGCGGGCCGGACCTCCAGCGCCTGGCTGCCGCTCTGGTCGAGGTGGGCCAGGGCGGTGGTGAGGTAGGTGAGCTGGGCTTCCAGGACGGTGATGGCAGAGGTGGATCCGCCGAGCAGGTTGGGGCCCAGGAGCAGGAAGAGGTTGGGGAAGCCGGTGACGGTGGTGCCGAGGTAGGCCTGCGGTTCGCCGCCCCAGACGTCGTGCAGGGTCCGGCCGTCCGCGCCGTACAGGTCCCGGGCCAGTGGTAGTTCGCCGACGCGAAAGCCGGTGGCGGTGATGAGGACGTCCGTTTCGGCGGTGGTGCCGTCGGCGCCGACGATCGTGTTGCCGCGCACGGCGCTCACCGCGGTGGGGTGCAGGCGCACATGCGACCGGTTCAGGGCCGGGTAGTAGGTGCTGGAGGTGAGCACGCGCTTGCAGCCCAGCCGGTAGTCGGGGGTGAGGGCCCGGCGCAGCTGCGGGTCCGGAACGGCGAGTCGCAGGTGCGCCCGGGCGCCAGCTTCGAGGAGGCGGGCGAGCTCGGGGTGGCGGAAGGCGTAGCCGAAGCTTTCCTGCAGTGCGTACTGGGAGGCACGCAGACCGCGTCGGGCGCCGGGCAGCCGATTGACGACACGATTGAAAGCGGGGGACAGGGCCAGGTCGGGTTTGGGCAGGATCCACTGGGCGGTGCGTTGGAAGAGGTGCACGGCTGCCGCCCGGCCGATGATGGCCGGGACGACCTGCACGGCGGAGGCGCCGCTGCCGACCACGCTCACACGCTTCCCGGCCAGGTCGACGCTGTCGTCCCAGCGGGCGGTGTGGAGCACGGGCCCGGCGAATTCGTCGAGCCCCGGCACGTCCAGTGGGCGCGGGACGTCCCAGGGGCCGGTGGCCATGACCAGGACCGCGGCGCTGTAGGGCCCGTCGCTGGTCTGAAGCAGCCAGCGCCCGGCGGCCGGATCCCAGCGGGCTCCGTGCACCTGCACGCCGCAGCGCAGCACGTCACCGAGCCCGTACCGCTCGGCGGTGGCGGCGAGGTAGGTGTGGATCTCCTCCTGTCCGGCGAACAGGCGGCTCCAGGCCGTGTCCGGGGTGAAGGAGTAGCTGTAGAGCGTCGAGGGTACGTCGCAGGCACAGCCCGGGTAGGTGTTCTCCCGCCACGTTCCGCCCGGCTGCGACGCCTTCTCCAGCACCAGCACATCGCGAAACCCTGCCTCACGCAGCCGGATGGCGGCGCCGAGCCCCGAGAACCCCGCTCCGACCACCATGACCCGCGCATCCCGTCCGTGCCGGCCGCCCTGCACGGGAATCACCGGGCCCCTCCGGCCCGGGCGACCCCACCCTGCCGAGGATCACCGCTCGCATGCGCGAACCACGGACACCTGAAACTCTTCAGAAACGCCATGCGACGCATGATCCCCAAGCTGCTCTCCCCGGCATGGCCGCGGGCTGGCGGCCAAATGCGGTGAAGAAACGTCCCACCCTGGCCTGTCGTCGTGGTGATGCGACGTTGAGATCCCTCGAACGAAGCATGGCTCCAAGTCCCTGCTTGCACCGCCCTCCAGGGTCGGCCAGCGGCCGAAGGCCGGAACGCCGGCCACCGCCGCTGCGTCGGCGACGGCTACGCCTGGCCACACCCGCCCGAACCTCGGGAGTGGTGCCTCGGAGTGACGACTGGTTGGGGACCAGTTGGGGACCAGCGCTGCTGCGCGCAGGTGCACGGCACGCGCGTTGATGCACGTTCCGCGCTCTCAAATAGCGTCGTGTGTCCGGAGCCCTGGCGGGCGCGGTGGGGGCGCGCGCCTGAGCCGGGGCGGCCGGCCGGGGAGGGGTGGGTTATGAGGACTGTTCGGTGAGGATGGCCGGGTCCGACAGGCCGGAGGACCCGGTCTCCACCTTGCCCGCGAAGCGGCGCTGGAAGTCGGGGGTCTCGGACGCGATCACCGTCACGTCGTACCAGCGGCGGGTGTTCTTCAGGGACACCGTGTACGTCACGGTCGCGCCCTTGGCGACCGTCAGGCGCTTCGGGCCGCCGCCGTAGGCGTTGGTGACCGTCAGGGTGGCGGTCGCCGCGCCCGCGTTGGTGAGGGTGAGGTCCAGATTGCCGGTGGCGGCGTTGTGGCGGGCGGTGACCTCGGGGCCGGCGGTGGTGCCCGGGTTGCGGAAGCCGCGCAGGAAGCCGTTGGGTCCGTGCACGGTCAGGTCGGTGACGCCCGCCGAGTAGCGGGTGTTCCAGGCGTCCGCGATCGACTTCCCGGCCTCGGTGGTGTAGGTCCAGGGGGCGTCGGTGCGGTTGGCGGAGGTGACGTAGAACTGCGCGCCCAGGTCCGGGCCGCCGCTGAACGTCAGCCGGAACTTGCCCTCCGCGACCAGCGCCGCGCCGTCCACGTACGGGGCGTACTTCAGGGCGCGGGTGGGCCGCAGGCCCTTCTCCTGGCGCGGCATCGCGCCCTCGGCCGGTGCGGTGGGGCGGAAGTCGGGGTGGCGGTCGCGGTCCTGCGGGAACCAGGCGCCGGTGTCGGGCAGCCGGACCGTGCCGGTGTCCTTGCGGGCGAAGTCGAAGGCGGAGGTCAGGTCGCCGCAGACGGCGCGGCGCCAGGGGGAGATGTTGGGCTCCCGCACGCCGAAGCGCTTCTCCATGAAGCGGATCACGGAGGTGTGGTCGAAGGTCTCGGAGCAGGAGTACCCGCCGGTGCTCCACGGCGAGACGACGAGCATCGGCACGCGCGGCCCGAGGCCGTACGGGCCGGCGACGTACCCGGTCTTGCCCGCGAAGACGTCCAGGGCGGTGGGCGTGGTCGACAGGCCCTGGGCGGCGCTCGCCGGGGCGTACGGCGGAACGACGTGGTCGAAGAAGCCGTCGTTCTCGTCGTAGGTGATGAACAGCGCGGTGCGGGCCCACACGTCCGGGTTGGAGGTGAGGGCGTCCAGTACCTGGGCGATGTACCAGGCGCCATAGTTCGAGGGCCAGTTGGCGTGCTCGCTGAAGGCCTCGGGGGCGGCGATCCAGGAGACCTGGGAGAGGGTGCCGGCGGCCACGTCGGCGCGCAGCCGGGCGAAGTAGTCCTCCCCGGCCTTGGCGTCGGTGCCGGTGCGGGCCTTCTCGTAGAGGGCGTCGCCGGGCTGCGCGTTGCGGTAGTTGTCGAAGTAGAGCAGGGAGTTGTCGCCGTAGTTGCCGCGGTAGGCGTCGTTGATCCAGCCCCAGGAACCGCCGGCGTTCAGGCCGTCGCCGATGTCCTGGTAGACCTTCCAGGAGACACCGGCCGCCTCCAGCCGCTCCGGGTAGGTGGTCCAGCCGTAGCCGGCCTCCGCATTGTTGAGGACCGGGCCGCCGCCCTTGCCGTCGTTGCCGGTGTGGCCCGACCAGAGGTAGTAGCGGTTCGGGTCGGTGGAGCCGATGAAGGAGCAGTGGTACGCGTCGCAGATGGTGAACGCGTCGGCGAGGGCGTAGTGGAAGGGGATGTCCTCGCGGGTCAGGTACGCCATGGTGGTGGGTGTCTTGGCGGGCACCCAGTTGTCGTACTTGCCCTTGTTGAAGGCGCTCTGGCCGCCCGCCCAGTCGTGGTTGAGACCCTGGAGGAACTCCATGCCGAGGTCGTCGGAGGGCGGCCGGAAGGGCAGCGTCTCCTTGCCCGCGTTGTCGGCCTGGTGCCAGACGGACTTGCCGCTGGGCAGCGTCACCGGGCGGGGGTCACCGAAGCCGCGGATGCCGTTCAGGGCGCCGAAGTAGTGGTCGAAGGAACGGTTCTCCTGCATCAGGACCACGATGTGCTCGACGTCGGCGATCGTGCCGGTGCCGCCCTGCGCGGGGATGGCGGCGGCGCGCGCGATGCTCTCGTTCAGCATCGTCAGGGCGGCGGTGCCGCCCGCGAGCTGCAGGAAGCGGCGACGGTTGAGTTCTGCCATGGGGAACGACCTCTGCGGTTGCGGATGGTGGAGCGCCCCCAGCACAGCGCGCCCGGGGTACCGGAGGGGGAGCCTGGCGTGACGGCGGCGGATACGCCAGGCGAACGGCAGTCGGATTCCGGTGGAGTTCGGCCAGAAAACGCGCGGGCGGGGCGGCCCGGCGGGGCGTTCCGGTGAGGGGAAAACGCTTGGACCGGGCGGGCGCCCGTGCGGGACACTCCGGTTTCTGACCTGAACGTCCGCCAAGGCAAGGGTTGGGATGGGAAAGCCCGAATCGCACGAAAGCTCACCCCGCAGGGGCCCGGTGCTCCTCGCGCTCCGCTACTACGGAAGGGAACTGGCCCGGCTCCGCCTGCTGACCGGACCGGCCATGCTGTTCCCGGCACTCGGCAACATCGGCATCAACTACATCGCCCCGCTGGTCGTCGCGAAGCTCGTCGGCCGCATCGCGGGAGGCGCCGGCACCGGTTTCGCCGCGACCCTGCCCTACGTACTCCTCTTCGCCGGCGTCCTGCTGCTCGCGGAGGCGCTGTGGCGCGTCGGACTGCACTGCCTCAACCGCCTCGATGCCCGCGGCATCGAGAACCTGTACGTGATCGGCATGGACGAGCTGTTCGCCAAGGACGCCGCGTTCTTCCACGACAACTTCGCCGGCTCGCTCACCAAGCGCGTCCTCAGCTTCGCCACCCGCTTCGAGGAGTTCGTCGACACGCTGACCTTCTCCGTCATCGGCAGCTTCGTCCCGCTGCTGTTCGGATCGATCGTCCTGTGGCGCTACGAACCGCTCCTCGTCGTCGCGCTCCTGACGCTCATCACCCTGACGGGGCTCTGTGTGATGCCCCTGGTCCGCCGCCGCCAGGCCCTCGTCGCCGAGCGCGAGGAGGCCATCGCCCAGGTGTCCGGGCACGTCGCCGACAGCCTGACGAACATGGAGACGGTCCGCGCGTTCGCCGCCGAAGGGCGCGAGGCCGCCGAACACCGCTCCCGCGTCGCCCGGTCGCGCCTGCTCATGCTCCGCTCCTGGGACTACGGCAACCTGCGCATCGACACGCTGGTCGCGCCGATGTCCGTACTGACCAACGCGCTGGGTCTGCTGCTCGCCGTCACCCTCGGCGGAGGAGAGCACGGCGTGGAGGCGGTCGTCGTCGCCTTCACCTACTTCGCCAACGCGACGCGGATCATGTTCGAGTTCAACCAGATCTACCGCCGCCTGGAAAGCTCGATGACGGAGGCCGCGCAGTTCACCGCACTGCTCCAGACCCCGCCGACCGTACTCGACCCGCCCGCGCCCGAGCCGCTGCGGTCCACTTCCGCTGAAGTGCGCTTCGAAGGGGTCACCTTCGCCCACGGGGGCGGGAAGCCGCTGTTCGAGGGGCTCGACCTGACCGTGCCCAGCGGCCACCGGGTCGGTCTCGTCGGCCGGTCCGGCGGGGGCAAGACCACGCTCACCCGGCTGCTGCTGAGGATGACCGACATCGACGCCGGCCGGATCCTGATCGGCGGCCAGGACATCAGCCGGCTGCGCCAGGCCGACCTGCGCGGCCTGATCGGCTACGTACCCCAGGACCCGGCGATGTTCCACCGCACGCTGCGGGAGAACATCGCCTTCGCCCGGCCGGACGCCACCGAGGCCGAGATCCGCCGCGCGGCGGAGGCGGCGCACGTCACGGAGTTCGCGGACGCCCTCCCGGACGGCTTCGACACCATGGTCGGCGAGCGCGGCATCAAGCTGTCGGGCGGCCAGCGCCAGCGGGTCGCCCTCGCCCGGGCGATCCTGCGCGACGCGCCGGTCCTGCTGCTCGACGAGGCGACCAGCGCCCTGGACTCGGAGAGCGAGGTCCTCGTCCAGGAGGCGCTGTGGCGGCTCATGGAGGGGCGGACGGCGCTGGTGGTGGCGCACCGGCTGAGCACCGTCGCGGGCATGGACCGGCTGGTCGTCCTCGACCGCGGCCGGATCGTCGAACAGGGCACCCACCACGAGCTCCTCGCCGGTGAGGGTGCCTACGCGAAGCTGTGGCAGCACCAGTCGGGAGGCTTCCTCGACGAGGATCCGGCAGCGTCCGGCGCGATGCCCGGGGACGAGGCCGCCCGGCGCTGACGCGCGCCCCGCCCCGGGCGGGGGCCCACGCGCCCCGGGCGGGGCCCACGGCTCGTCAGCTCTTGGCGAGGAGGCCGTTCATGCGGGTGATCTCGGCGCTCTGGGAGCTGATGATGGCGGCCGCCATGTCCTTCGCGGGCCCGTGGGCGCCGTCCCGCTGTTCGGTCCGGGCCATGGCCACGGCCCCTTCGTGGTGCTTGACCATCAGGGTGAGGAACGCCCGGTCGAACTCCGGGCCGGAGGCCTTGGCCAGCTGGTCCATCTCCCCGCCGGTCATCATCCCGGACATGGTGTGCCCGCCGTGCCCGGCGTCGGCGGCGGGGACCTGTTCGCCCCAGGAACCGAGCCAGCCGGAGAGGGTCGCGATCTCCGGGTCCTGAGCCTTCTTGATCTCTTCGGCCAGGGCCTTGACCTCGGCCGATCCGGAGCGGGTCGCGGCGAGCCCGGCCATCTCCACCGCCTGGCGGTGGTGCGGGATCATCCCCTGGGCGAAGGCCGTGTCGGCGGTGTTGTTCACGCCCTGACGGGGGGAGGCGCCGCCGGAGGACGGCGCGGTGGGGGCGGCGTGGCCGGCGTGCGCGGGGCTCTCGCCCGGGGCGGAGCCGGAGCCGGATCCGGTCCCGGAGCCGCCGCAGGCGGCGAGGACGAGGGCGGCGGTCGCGGTCGCGGTGAGGGCGGCGGCGCGGCGGATCAGAGAACGCTGGGTGGTCATGGTCGTGCTTCTCCTGTGCTGGGAACGTGAGGACGGGCTCGTCGGCGCGTACGCCGGGGCCGCCTCATATGCGCAGGAGCTGGAGTTGACTGAGGGACGGAGGGGCCCGACCGCAGACCGCCGGGCCCGGCAGGACCCCGAGCGCGGCCGCGGTCGCGGCGGCCGGGCTGCCGGGGGCGGCCGCCGGGGCGGGCAGGACGGGGGCGCCGGCGGTGCCGGGCGCCGCGCAGGCGGGGTCCGCGTGCTGGCCGTGGCCGCCGCCGCCGTCGTCGGCGCCGTCGTCGGCGCAGGCGCAGGGGGCCTCGGATTCGGAAGCGGCCGCCGTGGTGGAGGCGCCACCCGCGTGCGGCGCGGCCGCCGCGTGCGAGGCGGCACCCGCGCGGGGAGCGGCCATCGCCTGCGAGGCGGTCGCCCGGGCGTGCGCGGCCCGCGCGGTGTGACCGTCGGCCGAGGGGGCCGGGCCGGGGCCCAGGCCGTGCATGGCCAGCAGCCCGGTGAGCAGGGCGAAGAGCAGGAGCCGGCGCGCGGGCGGCCGCAGGGGCCCCGCCGTCGATCCCGCCCGCGTCCTCATGCCCGCATCGTAGGTGACCGCGTCCGGATACTCCAAAGGGGTAGGGGGTATGGCGGGCGCCGCCGTTACGGCGTGGCCCGGACGAGGACCGGGGAGCCCTCGTAGGCGGGCAGCCGGCGCAGGTGCCCGTGGCGGGCGTCCCAGGCACCGGAGCCCAGCTCGCGGCGCAGCGAGTCGGTGAACCGCCGCCGGACCTCGTCGTCCACGAAGCTTCACGCCGAGCAGGCCTGTCGGGCCGCCGGGTCCAGCGGCATCTCGGGGCGGCCGTAGTACGCCTCGTTGAAGCCGTCGGTGCGGTCCAGCGGGACGGGCGCGGACTCCACGGTCCCGGCGCCGCCGAGGGCGGCGGCCATGTCCTCGATCGGCGGGTAGCGCCGGGCCTCGGTGTCCAGCACCTCCGGGGCGTACGCGCAGAGCCAGACGTCGCGCACGAGCTTCGGGTCGCAGGTCAGGATGACGACCGGGCCGCGCGTCACCCGCCGCATCTCGCGCGGCCCCGTCTTGACGTCGCTCCACCGGTGCACGCTGAAGAGGGTCATCGCACCGTCGAACTCGTCGTCTGCGAAGGGCAGTTCCCCGGCGGTCGCGTCGACCGCCCGGGGCAGGCCGGCCGGGCGCCCGTCCCGCATCGCGTGCGAGGGTTCGACGGGCGTGACCGCCCGGGCCGCTCCCTCGTACGAGCCCGTGCCCGCGCCCACGATGACGACGGTGCGGGCGCCGCCGAGGGCCTCGGCGATGAACCGGGCGATCCGGGGGTCCGGGCGCCGGTGGCCGGAGTGTCCGGAGGCGATGTTCGTCGGATGTGCCGGTCGGTCAGAACGGGCCGGGGGAGCCCGGGTGGCCCACGGGACGTCCCTCGTGGAGCTCCAGCGGGCCGGTGCCCGCCGCCAGGGCGCGCAGAGCGGCCTTGATCTGGCGGCGCAGCTTCGGCTTGACCAGACCGCGCAGGTCCCCGCGCTGGGCGGTGCGCCAGTCCAGCAGCTCGACGGGCCGCAGACGGATCCGGGCGAGGACGTCGGGGCCGAGGACCCCGCCGTCGTAGAGGAAGCGGATCCGCGCCGGGAAGCCGGGCCGATGGGACCAGTTGACGGCGAGGAGGCGGCCGGGCTCCAGGTCCAGGCCGATCTCCTCGCGGACCTCGCGCGCGGCGGCGGCCCGCGGGGTTTCGCCGAGGTCGCTGTCGACGCCGCCGCCGGGCAGCAGCCAGCGGCCGGGCTCGCCGTAGCCGGGGCGGACGAGCAGGACCCCGCCGGCCCGGTCGGTGAACAGGACGTTCGCGGCGGTGAGGGCCTTGGGGCGGGCGGCGCGGTGGGCGGCCTCGTCGTAGCCGCCCGCGTTCTCCAGGGCCACCCGCACCGCCGGGTCAAGACCCGCGGGGGAGCCGGGCTGGGGGACGCCGTCGATGAGGTGTGCCAGGGAGCCGGTGCGCAGCGCGGCCACGGCGGCGCGCAGCCGGGGGGCGACGCGGTCGGGGAGCCGCCGGACGGCCTCGTCGGGGGTGAGCCACTCGGCGGCGCCGGCCCCGCCGCCGGTGCGGGGGCGGGCGGCGGCGGCCGCGCGGTCCGGGGCGAGGGGGCCCACGAGGTGGACGTGGACCACGATCGAACGGCCGGGCACGCCGGGCGCTCCGGGCGGGCAGGAGTCCACGGCCAGCAGCCGGCCGACCGGGACGGCCGGCCGCCCCAGCTCTTCCCCGAGCGCGCGGGCGAGCGCGTCCTCGGGGGTCTCGGTGTCCCGCACGGCGCCGCCGGGCAGTTCCGGGCGGTCCTGGGGAGAAGTGGTGCGTACGAGGACCCGCCCGAGGGTGTCCAGGACGACCGCGCTCACGGCGACGAGCGGAGCGGGACGGGCCGCCTCTCCCGCGCACCCCTCATCGGCGACCCCGCGCGGCCGGGCGGCGCGCGCGGCGGAAGCCGTCCCCGCCGGTCCGGTCGCGGGGACCCCGGAGGCGGGCCGTCCGGGTGTGGCCGCCCGGGGCGCGGGCCGCCCGGCCGGAGGTGCACCCGGCGGGGTCGGTACGGGCGGAGACGGGCGGTCGGGCACGGTACGGCTCCTCTGGTGGCGGCGGGCCGGGCGCCCGCCCACCAGCATCCCTACCACGGCCGCCCCGCACCGCCCCCGCCGCCCCGGCCGGACCAGGACGCCCGGGCATCCGGGCGCGGGGCCTGCCTCCGACCGGCGGGGCGGCCCGGCCCGGCCCCACCCCAGGGTCCCGGCCCCGCCCCGGGGGCGGCCGGGTGCGGCCCGCGCGGGTCAGGCGCGGGCCAGGAGGAGGCCGCCCATCGTGACCATCGTGGCGGCGACCAGGCCGTCCAGCACCCGCCAGGCCGCCGGCCGGGCGAGCACGCCGCCGAGCAGCCGGGCTCCGTAGCCGAGCGCGCCGAACCAGATCAGGCTCGCCAGCGCCGCCCCGATGCCGAAGGCCCACCGCAGGTCGCCCCGGTCGGCGGCGAGCGAGCCGATCAGCAGGACGGTGTCCAGGTACACGTGCGGGTTGAGCCAGGTCATGGCCAGGCAGGTCAGCACGGCGGTCCGGACGGAACCGGCCGGGGCGCCGCCGGGGGTGAGGGCCGCGTCCGGGGCGGGCCGCAGCACCCGGCGCGCCGCGAGGACCCCGTAGGAGACGAGGAAGAGGCCGCCCGCGACGGCTACGGCGGTCAGGGCGGCCGGCCAGGCGGTGACGAAGGCGCCGACCCCGGCCACGCCGAGGGTGATGAGGACCGCGTCGGACACGGCGCAGATGGCCACCACGGCGAGGACGGCGTGCCGCCGCGCGCCCTGGCGCAGGACGAAGGCGTTCTGGGCGCCGATCGCGACGATGAGGGAGAGGCCGGTGCCGAAGCCGGCCAGAGCTGCTGTGGTGATGCCGTTGTTCATGTCTCGACCGTAGGCAGCGCGTGGCGGATGAGTACAGCTAAAGATTTTTACGTACCCTTAGCACTCGTGATGGAAGAGCTTCCCCTGGAACAGGTACGGACCCTGCTCGCGGTCGTCGACGAGGGCACCTTCGACGCCGCCGCCGCGGTCCTGCACGTGACGCCCTCCGCCGTCAGCCAGCGCGTCAAGGCCCTGGAGCAGCGCACCGGGCGGGTGCTGCTGATGCGGACCAAGCCGGTCCGCCCGACCGAGTCCGGGCAGGTGGTGATCCGCTTCGCCCGGCAGCTGGCCCGCCTGGAGCTGGACGCGCGCACCGAACTGGGCCTGGGCGCCGCCGGCGGACCCGTCCCCGTACGGCTGCCGATCGCGGTCAACGCGGACTCGCTCGCCACCTGGTTCCTGCCCGCGCTGACCCGGGTGCCGCAGGATCCGCCCGTCTGCTTCGAGCTGTACCGGGAGGACGAGACCCATACGACGGCACTGCTGCGCGAGGGCCGGGTGATGGCGGCCGTCACCTCCTCGCCGGACCCGGTCGCGGGCTGCACGGTGCGCGCGCTGGGGCTGGCCCGCTACCTGCTCGTGGCCAGCCCGGCCTTCGCCGCCCGGTACCTGACGGGCCGCCTGGACCGGGACCTGCCGCAGGCGCCGCTGATCGTGTTCGACCGGCGCGACGCCCTCCAGGACGCCTACGTACGGGGTCTCACCGGCGGCGCCGCGGGCGCCTCACCGGCCCGCCACCAGGTGCCCACCTCGGAGGGCTTCCGCGACGCGGTGGCCGCCGGACTGGGGTGGGGGCTGGTGCCGCAGCCGCAGGCCGAACCGCTGCTGGCGACGGGGGCGCTGCTGGCGCTGGCGCCGCGCCGCCCGCTGGACGTGACGCTGTACTGGCAGCAGTGGAAGCTGGACTCGCCCGCGCTGGCCCTGGTCGCGGGAGTGGTCGCGCAGAGCGCGCGCGAGGCCCTGCGGCCGGTGTAGCGGGCCGGGGCGGCGGCCGGGGCTCCGGCCGGGGCGGCGACCGATGCGGCGGCCCGTGCTGTGGCCCGTGCTGCGGCCCGTACCGTGGCCGGTGTGGCGGCGCCCGGCGGCGTGCTCACCGCCCGGGGCGCGCGATGGCAGACTGGCCGCTGATCCGCCGAAGGGGAGTACGTCCTTGTCCATGTTCAGCAACCTGCGCCGGGCCGTACGACGCGGCTACCGCAGGGCCGTCGACCTCAGCCACCCCGCCCGCTCCCCGCTGGGCAGCGCCGTCGTCAACTGCCTCGTCTACCGCGACGGCATCCGCCAGGAAGACTGCGGCGACGTCGAGGAGGCGCTGCGCCGGGTCCGCAAGAGCGGCGACGGCTTCGTCTGGATCGGCCTGCACGAGCCCTCGCAGGAGGAGCTGGCCGGGCTGGCCGCGCTGTTCGCACTGCACCCCCTCGCAGTCGAGGACGCCGTCAACGCCCACCAGCGCCCGAAGGTGGAGCGCTACGACGACACGCTCTTCGCCGTCTTCAAGACCGTCCGCTACGTGGAGCACGAGGAACTGACGGCGACCAGCGAGGTCGTCGAGACCGGCGAACTGATGGCCTTCGTCGGCGGGGACTTCGTCATCACCATCCGGCACGGCGGCCGCGGCACCCTCGGCCCCGTCCGGGAGGCCCTGGAGGCGCAGCCGGAGCAACTGGCCAAGGGTCCGGCGGCGGTGCTGCACGCCATCGCCGACCATGTCGTCGACGACTACGTCGCCGTCACGGAGGCCGTGCAGAACGACATGGACGCCGTCGAGACGGCCGTGTTCAGCGAGGACGGCGGCCGCGGTGACGCGGGCCGGATCTACCAGCTCAAGCGCGAGCTGCTCGAACTGCGCCGGGCCGTGGCCCCGCTGGGCCGGCCGCTCGAACACCTGGCCACGCAGCCGATACCGGTCATCCCGCCCGAGGTCCGGGCGTACTTCCGTGACGTCCACGACCACCTCATCCGCGCCACCGAGCAGATCGGCGCCTACGACGGCCTCCTCGACTCCGTGCTCCAGGCCCACCTCGCGCAGGTGACGGTCGCCCAGAACGAGGACATGCGCAAGATCACGGCCTGGGCGGCGATCGTCGCCGTCCCCACCATGGTCTGCGGTGTCTACGGCATGAACTTCGACAACATGCCCGAACTCCACTGGACGTACGGCTACCCGCTGGTCGTCTGCGTCATGGCGGTCGCCTGCTTCGTCATCCACCGGGGCTTCCGCCGCAACGGCTGGCTCTGAGGCCCGCGGGTCCGGCCCGCCGCCGGCCCCGCTCTCCGCCCCGCTGTCACCGGTGTGTCCTAGCCTCGGAACGAAGGGCCCCACGGGCCGCACCAGCACGCGGAAGGCGGTCACGATGGCCCCGCCGGCACAGAAGATCACCACGTTCCTGATGTTCGAGGGCAGGGCGCAGGAGGCGCTGACCCTGTACACCTCGCTGTTCGAGGACTCCGAGGTCATCGACATCACCCGCCACGGCGCCGAGGGGCCCGGCGAGGAGGGCACGGTGGCCAAGGCCACCTTCGCGCTCGCCGGCCAGCGGTTCATCTGCATCGACAGCCACGTCCACCACGCCTTCGGCTTCACCCCGGCCGTCTCGCTGTTCGTGGACTGCGGGTCCGTCGCGGAGATCGACCGCCTCTACGGGGCCCTGGCGGATGGCGGCGAGGAGCTGATGCCGCTGGGCTCGTACGGCTTCAGCCCCCGCTTCGGCTGGGTCAACGACCGCTTCGGCGTCTCCTGGCAGCTGAACCTGCCCGAGGGGGCGGAAGGGGCCGAGGGGGCCGACGGCGCCGGGGCTGGCGCCTGACGCCGGTCAGCGGGGGAGGGCGAGCAGCATCAGCGGGGCGCCCGTCGGCTGCTCGGAGCCGCCCGCCGGCTCCTGCGTGAGGCCGACCGCCGTGGCCCGGCCCACGGGGCCCGCGAGGACGGCCGTGCCGTCGCCGCCCAGCAGGCCGGCCGGCCGCATCGTGGCGCCGTCCGCGAACCACAGCTGGTACGTCCGGCCCGCCGGGGCCTGCGGCAGTCCGGAGCTCAGGAACGCCGCCCGGCCCCGGGACGCGGACACCACCACCTTCGCCGTGGCGCCGGACGCCGACCGGCCGGTCGCCGTACGGGCGTCCGGGGCGGCCAGGACCGCCGTCAGGCCGTCGAGGGCTCCGGCCGCCTGCCCGGCGCGCTGGTGTTCCCACACGGCCACCCCGCCCAGGGTCAGCACTCCGGTCAGGCAGGCCGCGAGCGCCATCGGCAGGGCGCGCCGGCGCAGGGTGACGATGCTGCGCCGCTGCGGAGGTAGTTGGCGGATCCCCTCGATCCGGCGCAGCACCGTCGCCCGCAGGCCGGGCGGGGCGGGCAGGGCCGCGGCCGCGCCGAGCCGGGCGGCCGTCGCGGTGAACTCCCGTACGTCCTGGACGCATTGCGGGCAGCGTTCCAAGTGCCGCTCGAAGGCGTCCTGTTCGGTGCGCTCCAGGGCGTCCAGGGCGTAGGCCCCCGCGAGGGCGTGCAGTTGGCCGGTATCGGTTCCGGTGCGGCTCATGCGGTGACCCCCATGCAGTCGCGCAGCCGGATCAGTCCGTCGCGCAGCCGTGTCTTGACGGTGGGCAGGGGGGCGCCGAGGGTCTCGGCGACCTCCCGGTAGGTGAGCCCGCCGTAGTAGGCCAGGTCGACGGCCTGGCGCTGGAGTTCGGTCAGCCCGCGCACGCAGCGCCGTACCTGCTCGCCCTCCAGGCGGGTCTCCACCTGCTCGCTGACCTCGTCGTACGGGCGGGTGTGCTCGCGCGCCGCCGTGTCCTGTTCGCGGGCCGTCGCGGCCCGCGCCGAGCGGACCCGGTCCACCGCGCGGCGGTGCGCGATGGTCAGCACCCACGTCATGACGGTGCCCTTGTCGGGGCGGTAGCGCGGAGCCTGCCGCCAGACCTCGATCAGCACCTCCTGGGTCACCTCCTCCGACTGGGCACGGTCCCGCAGCACCTTGACGACGATCCCGTGGACGGGACCCGCGATCACGTCGTACAGCGCCGCGAAGGCGTCCTCGTCGCCGCGCGAGACGCGTTCCATGAGGGCCGGGAGATCGGGGGCGGACCGCTGTCGCGGCGCACCGAAGGGGAGGGGCTGCCTCACGCGGGACCCCTCCGCCCGTGGGCTGCGGGGCGGCGTCGCGTACGGGTCATGGCGGTCCTCCGGGACGGTGGCGGCGGCGGTCATGGAGGACTTCGGAGCGGAGGCCCCGAGCGGATTGGTCAGTTCCGGAGTTCTTCCGCAGGGGGTGTTCCCGGCCCTCAGAGTCTGGTAGTAAAGTTTCCTAACGAAGTCGGGAAAGACTCAACCACCGTACGGAGGCCCTGTGTTCACTCCCCACCGCAAGACGATGACGATCGGCGCCCTGCTCGGCGCCGCTCTCCTCGCCGCCCCGGTCGCGGCGCACGCCACCGCCGCCCCGGCGGCCGCACCGACGGCGGCGGCCCCCGCCGCGGCCGCGGCCGCCGGACTCGACGACCCGGTGAAGAAGGACATCGCCATGCAGATCGTCTCCAGCGCCGAGAACTCCTCGCTCGACTGGAAGGCCCAGTACAAGTACATCGAGGACATAGGCGACGGCCGCGGCTACACCGCCGGGATCATCGGCTTCTGTTCCGGCACCGGCGACATGCTCGACCTCGTCGAGTACTACACGCAGATCAAGCCGGGCAACGTCCTCGCGAAATACCTGCCCGCCCTGCGCAAGGTCGACGGCAGCGACTCACACGCCGGTCTCGACCCGAACTTCACCAAGGACTGGGCCAAGGCCGCCGCCGACAGCGAGTTCAAGAAGGCCCAGGACCACGAGCGCGACCGCGTCTACTTCGACCCCGCCGTCAAGCAGGGCAAGGCCGACGGCGTCGGCACCCTCGGCCAGTTCACGTACTACGACGCCATCGTCATGCACGGCGACGGCAGCGACTCCACCAGCTTCCGCAACATCCGCAAGCGCGCCCTGACCAAGGCCAAGCCCCCGGCCCAGGGCGGCAACGAGACCACCTGGCTCAACGCCTTCCTCGACGCCCGCGTCTGGGCGATGAAGCAGGAGGAGGCGCACAGCGACACCAGCCGCGTCGACACCGCGCAGCGCGTCTTCCTGAAGAAGGGCAACCTGGCCCTCAACACCCCGCTGGACTGGAAGGTCTACGGAGACTCCTTCCACATCGGCTGACCCGACGCCGCCACCCGCCCGGGACGGGCCCGCTCGTCGTCCCGGGCCCCGGCGCGGCGGCGCACCGCCCACCCGGCGAGCACCGCCGCGCCCGCCAGCCCGTACGCCACCTGCACCGTCGACCCGCCCAGCGTCCGGCCGCCCGCGTACACCACCGCGCCCGCCACGGCCACCGTCAGCCACTCGGCCCGGCCGTCCAGCGCCACCAGCGCGACCAGCAGCAGCGCGTACCAGGAGTACCCCGGGGTCATCAGCAGGAACGCCGTACCCGTCACCAGCAGGGCCCCGCTCCACGGCCGCTCCGGATCCCCGCGCCGCCACACGTACGCCACCACCGCCAGCGTCCCGAGCACCACCGCCGGGACCGACCAGGAGTCCGGGAGCACCAGCCGCAGCAGCGCGTACCGGCCGCCCGCGCCGGGATCCCCGTACCCCTCCTCCTCGGCGTAGCCGCCCAGGTAGCCGAAGACCGACGAGCGGGACGCCAGCACGTACGGCAGGTACGACAGCCCCACCACCGCCGCCGCGGGCAGCAGCAGCGCCGCCGCGTCCCGCCACCGCCGTACGCCCGCCAGCGCACCCGGCAACAGGACCGCCGGCAGCAGCTTCGCCGCGACCGCCAGCCCGAACAGCGCGCCGCCCGCGGCCCGTCGGCGCACCACCACCCCCAGCGCGGCCACCGACAGCAGCACCGCCAGGCCGTCCACGTGCGCGTTGTTCACCGCCTCCACCGCCACGGCCGGGCACCACGCCCACAGCGCGGCCGTACGCGGATCCGCGCGTTGCCGCCGCAGCACGAGCAGCAGCGCCCCGGTCACGCCGAGGGCGCTCAGCGCCCCGCCGGCCTGGAGCGCCTTGTGCCGGACCCCGGACGGGGACAGGAAGTGCACCAGGGCGAAGTAGCCCTCGGCGACGGGCGGATAGATGGTGTGCACGCCGGGCCGGTTGATGCGGGTGCAGACGCCCGGACCGACGGGGGCCCGGTCGGGGCGCGCGCAGTCGCCCCGGTCGTGCGGGAACAGCCAGTCGTCGCGCAGCCGCCCGAGCGCCGGATCCGCCGGGGCGTGGTCGTACGGGGAGATCCCGGCGGCCTGCACCCGGCCGTCCCACGCGTACCGGAAGGAATCCGTACTGGTCAGCGGCGGCCCCGCCAGCCCGGCCCCGGCCACCGCCAGCGCCCCGGCCAGCACGAGCGGGACGACGGCGCGGGCCGGCACCCGGCGCAGTGACCGGACGGCCGCGGCGAACAGCGCCCAGGCGGCGGCGTACCGCAGCAGCAGCCCCGGCTGGTCGGTGAAGTAGCCGTCGTAGCGGACGGCGGCCACGAGCGCGGCGGTCAGGGCGGCGAGCAGCACCGCGGTGACGGCGACCGGCGTCCGGGAGGTGCGGGGGCGGGTGCGGATGCGGGGGGTGCGGGGGCGGGGGCGGGTCATGGGAACCAGCCTGGCAGCGCGGGCCGCCGACGGGCCGCCGACCGGCCCGACGTCCGCGTTTCGTAAGGTGTCCGACGGCCCGCTCGGGGCCGTGGGGCGCTGTGATGGGGGACATGACTCCCGACCCCCGGCCCCCGGCCGACACCCCGGACGCCGACGTGCGCGGGCGGCCCCCGCTCCCGGCGCCCGCGCTCTCGCGGCTCCCGCTCCCGGGGCGCGCGCTCCTCGGACGGCTGCTCTCCGGGCGGCTGTTCTCCGGCCGCCTGCACGACGCGCGCACCGCCACCGCCGTCGGGCGCCTGCTCGGCCTCGCCTTCGCCGTGTGCCTGGTGACCGGGCTGATCAGCCACTACCTCCAGCACCCGCCCGCCTGGGCCGCCGGATCCCTGCCGACCCGGCCCGTCTGGGGCTACCGGCTCAGCCAGGGCCTGCACATCGCCACCGGACTCGCCGCGATCGTGCTGCTCCTCGTCAAGCTGTGGACCGTCTACCCCAGGCTCTTCGAGTGGCCGCCGGTCCGCGGCGTACGGCACGGCCTGGAACGGCTGTCGGTGGCCGCGCTGGTGGCATCCGCCGTCCTGGAGGTCTTCACCGGGCTGCTCAACACCGTCCAGTGGTACCCGTGGCCCTTCGGCTTCGTCGAGACCCACTTCGCCCTCGCCTGGGTCGCGTCCGGGTCCATCCTGCTGCACGTCGCCGTCAAGGCCCCCGAGATCAGGGCGCATTGGACCGCCCGCTCGGCGGGCACCCTGCGGCTTCCCGCCGAGGACGGACCGGACCGCCGTTCGCTGCTGCTCGGTACGGCCGCCGCCGTCGGCGCCGTCACCCTGACCACCGCCGGGCAGTCCTTCACCCCGCTGGCCGCCCTCGACCTGCTCGGCCCCCGCCACCCCGGGCGCGGCCCGCAGGGGCTCCCCGTCAACAAGACGGCCGCGGCCGCCGGCATCGGGCCGGGGCCGCTGCCGGACTGGCGGCTGGAGGTGCGCGGACCGGTCCCGTACACGCTGACGCTCCCTCAGCTCCGGGCCCTGCCGCAGACCCGGGCCCGACTGCCGATCGCCTGCGTCGAGGGCTGGAGCGCCCAGGCCACCTGGAGCGGGGTGCGGATCCGCGACCTCCTCGCCCGGGCGGGCGCCCCGCCGGGCGCCGGGCTGCGGGTCACCTCGCTGGAGACCGGCGGCGCCTACCGGGTCATGGAGATGGGCCGCGAGCACGCCCGGGACCCTCTCACCCTGCTCGCGCTGGAACTCAACGGGCAGGTGCTCTCGCCCGACCACGGCTACCCGGCACGGATCATCGCCCCGAACCGGCCCGGCGTGCTCCAGACCAAGTGGGTCACCCTGCTGGAGGTGCTGTGAACGCCCTCCGGTACGTGCTCGGCGCGCTCGGGCTGCTCCTGATCGCAGCCGGCGGCCGCCTCCTGGCGGCCCTGCCCGACCCGCTGGACGTGCTCGTCTGGCTCGGCGGCGCGCTCGTCCTGCACGACGGGGTCATCGCCCCGCTCGTGCTGTGCGCCGGGCTGCTGGTCGCGGCCGTCCCCGCACGGGGAGCCGTACGCGGGGCCCTGCTGACCGGGGGCGCGCTGGTACTGGTCACCCTGCCCGCGCTGCTGCGGCCCGGAGCCCCGGCCAACCCGTCGGTGCTGCCGCTGCCGTACGGGCGGAACCTGCTCCTCGTGCTCGCCGGGGTGGGGGCCGTCACCGCCGCCGGCGTCCTGGCGCGCCGGATGCGGCGGAGCCGGCCGCGCGGATGACGCGGAAACGGGGGCGGGCGCGGGCACCGGCAGCCCGCGCCCGCCCCCGCGCCGCCCCCGCGCCCCCCCCCCCCCCCCCCCCCCCCCCCCCCCGGCCCCCGGCGGGGCCCCCCCCCGGGGGGCGGGGGCGCGGGGGGGCGGGGGGGGGGGGCCGGGCCCCCCACCGCGGGCGGG
>NZ_JBIASM010000017.1:0-147641 GCF_042890765.1 Streptomyces sp. NPDC002032
GCCGGTAGTTGAATCCCCGGAGAGCAAAGGTCCGGTCACCGTTTCCGTCGTCGAACGCGCCGGTCAGCCAACGGGTGTCCAGGTTCACGCGGCAGACCCGCCCGGACCGGTATGAGGAGCGGGTACGCGGCGAGCGCTTGGC
Source organism: Streptomyces sp. NPDC002032 (assembly GCF_042890765.1). Taxonomy (NCBI): domain Bacteria; kingdom Bacillati; phylum Actinomycetota; class Actinomycetes; order Kitasatosporales; family Streptomycetaceae; genus Streptomyces; species Streptomyces sp. NPDC002032. The sequence goes on from NZ_JBIASM010000017.1 coordinate 143, forward strand.
GGACGGTGCAGACCACGCTGCTGGAGACGATGGCCGAGCACGACCTGAAGACCACCATCACCTTCCACCACCGCACCGTCGAGGCGCAGGCGTTCGCCGAGGGCCTGGAGCGGGTGGCGGCCCGGCTGCACGCGGTCGACCCGGTGCGGCAACCGGCGAAGGTGTGGACGGGGTGGCTGCGGGGGGGGGAGCACGATCCCGGGCACCGGGCCGCCGTCCTCGCCGACTTCGGCCGGCGTGCGGGGCGCGCCGTGCTGGCGAACTGCCGGGTCCCGGGCGAAGGCGTCGACATCCGGGCCGTCGACAGCGTGACGCTGATCGACCCCAAGGGGTCCGCCGTCGACATCGTGCAGGCGATCGGCCGGGCACTGCGGCAAAAGCCCGGCGAGGGGAAAATGGCGACGCTGATCGTGCCCGTGTTCCTGCGGGAAGATGAAAAGCCCGAGGACATTATTTCTTCGAAGTCGTACGGGCCTCTTATTCGGGTTTTAAATGGGCTACGACCGCATGGTGAACGCGCTATAGAATTGCTTGCCGTTCCGCAGAAAAACCAGAAACGCATCGTACAGCCGTCGCCCGTCATCGGGCCGTCGGCCGCCGACGGGAGGAGGAGAGCCGGCTGCTGCTGCGGTTCGCCGCCCCGCGGGACCCGGCGCTGATCGCGAAGTGGATCAGCTACCAGGTGTTCGACACCGAGCGGCAGTACTGGCAGCGCGGTTACGAGGCCGCTTGGCGGTACCAGGAACGCGAGGGCGACCTGGAGGTCCCGTACGACCACGCCGAAGGCGCCTACCCGCTCGGGCGATGGCTCTCCGACCAACGCCGCGCGTACCGGGCCGGGACCATGACCGGCCAGCGGGCCCGCGACCTGGAACAGTTCGGGATCGTGTGGGACACCGCCGACGCCACCTTCGCCGAGAACCTCGCCGCCGCGCGCGCATACTACGAGCTGAACGGGACGCTGGCCGCGCCGCGGCACGCGACCGCGCTGGACAAGCCGGTCGGGCAATGGCTGACCAACATCCGCCAGCCCGGCGGACTCGGCAAAGACCGGTACGCGCCGAGCAGCGGGCCGCCGCACTCGCCGCGATCGATAGGGACTGGAACCCGGCAAGCGGGGATGGACGGTGGACTGGCAGCGGCACTACGCCTACCTCGCCCAGCTCCTCGAGGAAGGCGCCCGCCTGAAGTCCATCAGCCCCGGGGTGACCCGGCACGGCGAGGACGTCGGCCGGTGGCTGGCCACCCAACTGCGGGACTGGGCCCTGCTGAACGCCGAGCAACAGGGCCGCCTCGACAAGCTCGGCGTCACCCCGGCGAGGTTCGTACCCGCCCACACAGCGCCCACGAAGAGGGCCGGGAAGCCTTCGAAAGGGGCCTCCAGGCCCCCACTCAGTACCTGGAGCGGCAAGGCAGCGGCACACCGGGACGGGGATACATCGAACGACTCCCGGACGGCAGCGAGCACCGGACAGGGGTGTGGCTGGCCAACCAACGGCAGCGCCGCGACCGGCTCAACGCCGAGCAGCTCGAAGCCCTCGCCGAACTCGGACAGGAGTGGGCCAACTCGTGACCGCTGCCCAGCCCCCGGTTGTTGAAGTGGCCTCGCAGCGGCCCGCACAATCGGCGGCCCTCGCGCCTGGTCGTTCCAAAATTTTGGAACGCCTGGCTGGACGGGCTGGGGCCCCATAGCGTGGCTGGATGTCGAACGAGCGAAGGCCAGCCATACCTGCGGCACTCAAGCGAGCCGTCCTTGAAGAAGCGGGCTACATGTGTGCCATCCCGACTTGCCGCCACACCACGACGGAGATCGCGCATATCGAACCGTGGGCCAAGGTCAAACAGCACACCTTCGAGAACTTGATCGCTCTCTGCCCTAACTGTCACACCAGGTTCGACCAGAAGAAGGAGATCCCAAAGCCATCCATCCTGCGATTCAAGGCCAACCTCTCCGTCATCAATGCCAGGTTCGGGCCGATGGAACGCCAGGTCCTCGAAGCCGCTGCGGACGACCAGACGAGGGACTCGTTTCGCTACCCGCGCGGCATGGAATGGGCGTTCTCCAACCTGGTGCGCGGCCAGCTCGCCGAAATCGTCGAGCGGCCGCCCACGTGGGGCCTCACCGAAGACGGCAGCCTCGGCATGAACGACCTACGACTCACCCCTCTCGGCCGGGACACCGCCGACCGGATCCGTGAAGGGCGCCTGCTGACAGGCGATTAGGACCCGGCCGGAGCCAGCCGGCCGGGCTTCACCCGTCCGAGGCAGGTCGGGCATCTGCGCCCGTGTGCGGGCCGGGAGTGGGAGGGTGGGCGGGTGGATGCTGCGTGGTGGGACCGGCGGGTGTACGGACCGGAATCGAAGGAGCCAGATCCGGGACCGAGGCCGGGGCACGTCTAACCGTCAGCGTGTCCAACTGGCTGCCGCCCTAGCAGCGGCTGTCGGAGCTGGGCGTGACGCCCGCCGAGCGGCCCACCGCGGCGGCCAGGGGTGCCGGGAAGGCGCCAGCAGCCTTCCAGAGGGGCGTAGCAGCCCCCGCCCAGTACATCGCCCGCGAAGGCCACCACCGCGTCCCCCGCGGCCACGCCGAACAGGTCGTGGTCGAAGGCGAGGACACCCCGGCGCTCGTAAAGCTGGGCGTATGGACCGCCAACACCAAGACCCGCCGCGACAGACTCACCGAGCCACAGCGCACCACGCTCCTTAAACTCGGGGTGGAATGGGCGTGATTGCGCTTCTCCACCTCGCCGGAGGGCTGGGCACAAGATCACCACGCTCGCGCGTAAACGGTGCAGGTCCGCCTGAGTTTCGCGGGCTGGGCGCGGGCGTCCTATCCTGCCCGGACCGCGGGCCTTCCGGTCCGCGGAGGGGAGGGAACCATGGAAAACAGAAGCACCACAGAGGCGACGTCCGTTCGGGAGTGCCCGGAGTGCCGGGCCCCGGTTCCGGTGGACGAGAGGTACGTCGACTGGTGCGCCGCGTGCGACTGGAACGTGGATCCGGGCAGACCGGACCCCGAGCCGGGTCGGATCCCGGCCGCGCGGCGCAGACTGGCACACGCGTACGGGGAGCAGCTCGCGGCCGAGATGGAGCAGGGCGGGGGCCGGAGCGGGTCCGTGGGGCGCGATGCCGCGACCCTGTCGGCGTTCGCGCTCTCCCTGGTGGTACACGGGGTGACCGTGGTGCTGGCGGTGATTGGGATCCTGCTGGTCGTGCTGGGCTGGGACACCGGCGTGCAGCCCGTGGTGGGCGCGCTGCTGCTCGGCCTCGCGGCGGTTCTGCGGCCCCGGCCGGCGCGGCTGCCGAAGGACGCGCCGGTGCTGTACCGCGCCGACGCGCCGCGGCTGTTCGAGCTGATCGACGAGGTGGGGACCGCCGTCGGGACGGCCGGGGTGCATGCCGTGGTAGTGGCCCCCGAGGCCAACGCGGCGGTGACCACATACGGCCTGCGGGCGCGGCGCATGATGATCCTGGGCCTCGGACTGTGGGAGATCATCCAGCCCCAGGAGCGGGTGGCGCTGCTGGGCCACGAGCTGGGGCACTTCGCCCACGGGGACACCCGGCGCGGCATCGTCACGGGCGGAGCGCTGCACACGCTGGCCACCTGGTTCTACATGCTGGCACCGACCCCGCGGGGCGGCCTCCTCGACCGGTTCGTGAACGCCGTAACGTTCCTGCCCCGGTGGACGGTCTACGGGCTGCTCGTACTCCTTGACCACCTGACGCTGCGGGCCTCGCAGCGCGCCGAGTACCTGGCCGATGTCAGCGCGGCCAGGGCCGGGTCCACGGAGGCAGCCGTCGGTTTGCTGGACCGCCTGCTGGCCAGTCAGGCGGTTGGTCCAGAGCTGCGCCGGGAATCGGTGGCCGCGCAGATGCAGGGCGGCTCGGCCGGCCGCCAGGCCCGCGACGCGGCCGAACGCGGGCTGTGGGAGCGGCTGGCCGCGCGCATGGCCGCCGTGCCGGAGCACGAGTACGAGCGGCTGCGCCGGGTCGCGGCCCGGCGCGGGCACAGCGTGGACAGCACGCACCCGCCGACCCACCTGCGCCGACGGCATGCCGCGGCGGCCGGCCCGTACACGGCGCAGGTCACCTACGACGAGGACCGTGCCGCGGCGGTGGCGCAGGAACTGGCCCCGGCCCGCGCCGCCCTGGCCCGCCACGTCATTCGCGACTACGCAGGCTGACCCCGCCGACCGCGTCCCAACCACCGGCGCCGGTCGCAGGCACGGGAGCGGGCCCCCGGTACCGGTACCGGTACCGGGGGCTCGAAGGCCCCGGCCTGCGTCACCTGGAGCGGACCCGGAAGACCGCGACGCTGAAGGCCCCCGACCCTGATTGCCGGGGGTCGGTGGCCGGGGGCAATCAAGGGGGCCACCCCACGCGCACAGCCCCGGCAGGGGCCCGCTCTACCGCCACAACCCGGTCCAATCCTCCTACCGAGGCCGCAGTCATTCACGGTGGCGGCCGGCCATACCGTCTCGAACCCGTCACCAGCACGAACGACGCTCTGCGGGCAGCCCAACCGACGGCGGTGCCTCCGCGCCTACCTGAGCTGCCACAGGCCCTCGTCCACGCGGATGTCGGATAGACCCGGCAATGGCGCTATCCGTGCCCAGTGGCTTGCCCGGCAGCACCCCGTGATCGATCGGCAGGTTGGGCTTGACCGATCCTCTTCCCGCGATCGGTCAACCAGTACGTCAGGGCCGTGACCGGCCCGTGCAACTCCTGATCGAGCCGTTGACCGCCCATCGGTCACCGGTCAGCCGCCACCTCACCGGGAGGCTCCTGGCCGACCGTGACCGACGTCCCCTGCCGACAGGCCCCAGCCGGGGCGGGCAAGCCGGGGTGTGGGGTGGCTTGCCCAGGCTCCCCTTCGGCTTGCCCTCGTGATGCAGCCGGGGCGGTAGCCCGGATGGCTTCCTCCACCTGCTGGGCGGCACCACCGAGGTTCCATCCGAGATGGCCCGTCTCTGCCCGCACTGCGAGACCGTCTTCAGCGTCGCCGACTGCACCAGCCGCCGGGTGTTCTGCTCTCCCACCTGCCGCGAACAGAGCCGCCGCCGCATCCCGGTCCAGCGGACCTGCCCGCAGTGCGGGAACGAGTTCACCACCGGCATCAGCCCCCGCCGGATCTTCTGTTCCACGGAGTGCCGAACCACGCCCGCGGCAGTGAGAACGCGATGGAGAGCCGGACCTGCCCGGTCTGCGACAACACCTTCGACTCGCCCAAGACCATCCGGAAGGTCTACTGTTCCCCGACCTGCCGCAGGGACGCCGAACGCTACCGCGACCAGGCCCGAGAGCAGGACCGAGCCCGCCGCCTCGGCGAAAAGCCTCACCCCGCCGCGGCCTCGCCTCCCGTGATGCCCGGCCTGCCGGCGACACCCAAGCCCGCGACACGAGCCGCCTACCGCCCGGCCCCGAAACGGGACCCGTTGGAGCCCACGGCAACCCGCAACTGCCCCCACTGCCAGCAGCCCGTCACCATCGTCGCTCTCCTCGCAACGCCGGAAGTCGCCCGGCCCTCCATGCCGACCGGGCTTCCCGATGTCGTCCCACTCCGCAGGGCTCCGTGACAGCACCATCAACTGGTCGGCAGCCTGGAAATCCAGCTGCCGACCACAGGTCCTGATGGCAGAGTCCGCCCATGGTCTTCCTACGTTGCGAAGCGGTCCGATGGGTCGATGACGAACCCCAGCCCGGCCTGATCGAGGTCCGCTTCACAGACGCCCACCACCAGCAGTGGGCCTTCATCGACAAGTGGCCCGTCTTCGCCGGAGGCGACGACTTGTCCGCTGACTCCCGCTACCCCGCCGAGGTCAGCATCCTCTGCGACATCCTGACGACCGGCGACACCACGGACACCTCGGACACCTCGGACACGGTCAAGATCTCCGTCACTCCTTGGGGACTCGAATCGCTCGAAGGGAACGTTGAGTTCAAGGTGAGGGCTGATCAATTGACTACCAGCTGAGGTTCACGATCGCTGGGCCCCGCCGACCTGACGGTCGGCGGGGCCCACGCATGCTCTCGGGCTCCCCAGCTTCCCCACACCGTTCACGCTGCAACGAAGTGAGGCGAAGAGCGACAGCGGCCGTTTTCAAGGCTCTGACCGCAGTTCCGTGACCGCTCCTGTAGGTTCTTCCGGACTCGCGTGGGCGGGTGCCCGGCGGAGGTAGGAGGGAGTGACCGTGGCTGACGAACGGCTCGATGCCGAGTGGCTTCGCGTCTGGTGTGAGCAGGCGGACGCGACGCTCGCGAAGCTGATGGATTCGTTCCAGGCACGGCATGGCTTCGAGCCGGGCAGCAACGAGGTCGTGCTCGCTTCAGAGGCGAGCCGTCCGGCTACCGACGCGCTCGTGGAGTTGACACCGGTTCCTTCGGACCTCACCACGATGTATTGGGTGATCGCCGAGGTCTCCTTGCCCGATGTGGAGAACGGCTACTTCGTTCACCCGGCCTCGCTGGTCGCGGACCACTTCCGCGAGTACGGAGCCGTCCAGATCGACGGGGAAGAGCCTGCCCTGGTATTCGCCAGTGACGGGGGCGGCCATCTGTTCGCGCTGGCGGGGTCTGGGCGGGTTTGGAGGTCGACCACCGCCTCGTGGTTCGATCAGTTCGACCTCGCTGCGGCCGGTCTTCAGGAGTTCTTCGAGGAGCTATCTCAGCAGATCAGTGCCCAGCTCTGACGGCTTGTCGAAGGTAAGCCGGCTCAAGGCTGGGTGAGGATCCGAATCCTCAGGAGCCGGAACGAGGCCCGGCCATACATGGCTCGCTTGATGTTTTGACCCTGTTGACGTGGCCTTCGACAACTCCTGAGCTCCAGTGCAGGGTCAAGCCCGCGGTGACGGCGTTGAGGTCGCCGCGGAGGAAGCCGGCGAATCCGCTGACGGGCCTGGGGGCGTCCTGCTCGGCCTGCCGGATCCACTCGGTCAGCAGGAAACCGCGCCGGTTCCGGAGGAGTTCAGCGAAGGCCCGGGCAAGGTCACAGGCCCGGGCAAGGTCACAGGCCCGGGCGATGTCTGGGCAGGCGATCCGCACGTCCAGCAAACGGCGGGCAAGGTCGGGCGGGAGGGTGTCCTGCGGCCGCATGATCCAGCCGGTGATCTGGCGAGGGCTGGGGATGTCGGCTCGGACGGGTTCGACATTGCCGACGCGGAGGGCAGCGAGGTGCTTGCGGACGACCTGGCGGCTGCCGTGGTAGCCGCGTTCGCGGATCTCCAGGAACAGCTGGCTGCCGCTGACCTGGCCGAGGCTCTCGGTGAAGCGGGTGTTCAAGTACGGCTTGAACGGCTCCAGCACTCCTACCGGGCGGCGTTCGTGGGCGGAGGCCAGAAGCTGGTCGAGGTCGGTGTCGCGGAACCGTCGGACGGTCTTGCGGTCGAGGTTCAGACGGCGGGCGATCGCACTGATCATCCAGCCTGCCGCCACGAGTTTGTGCACGTCGGCGTGGCGGTGGCGGGTCCGTTCGAGGATCGGCGTGCGTGGCAGCTCGTGCAGCGGGAGCTGCATCAGCGGGGGCGCCGCGGGTATCCCGGCGGTCTCTTCGTCAGCGCGTTTGCGCAGGCAGGCGCGATGTTGGTGGCACGTCTTCTCCACCGCGGCGGCGAGGTTCTGCAGCAGGTGCCAGCGGTCGGCGACTTCCACCGTGTCGGGGGCGGCTTCCTTGATCGCGCGGGTGTAGGCGGTGGCCCGGTCGCGGCAGATGATCTCGGCCCCGGGGTGATCACGCAGCCAGGCGGCGAAGGTCTCGGAGGTGCGGTCGGGCAGGACATCCACGACCCGGCCGGCCTCGACGTCGACCAAGAGGGTTCCGTAAGTGCGGCCCTTACGGAAGGCGAACTCGTCGACGCCGAGGACCCGCGGTGACCGTTCCGGCACAGTCGGAGGATCCAGGAGTTCCAGCAGCTGGGTGCGGCCCGCGACGAGGTGCATCCGGCGGCACAGCCGTTCGCCGGCCCGCCCCCCGAGCTCGACCGCGACCTGACGCAGCCAGCCCTTCAGCCCGAGGCTCGAGCGGCGGTATCGCTCGCTCAGCCCGCTGACCTGCTCGACGAACGTCCGCCGTGGCACGTGGCCCGGTCACAGAAGAACCGCCGGACCCTCAGCCTGACCAGCAGCTTCTTCCCGGACAAGGGCCGCTCGGCCAGGCACCGCTCGTAGCAGGAGTGGACCCTCCGGGCCCGGGCACGGCACCCCGGGCATCTGGGCGGCGGGCCACACGTAGTGGCCGCCACGACCAGGACCTTTGCCGTGAACTCCACGGCTTCCAAGCGAACATCGATGTCCGGGAACAGCACATCATCAAGCGAGCAGACCCCCACCAGCCAGACATGCCCTGCCGAAACGTTCCCGCACACGGGCCCTGACCTGGGGAATCACGGAACTGCGGTCAGAGCCGTTTTAATCCCCATCAGCCTCGATCCGCTTGTCAGACGTGTGGGGCAGGATGGCGCCATGGCACAGCAGATCTTGCCCCCGTCGGAGTCCTGGCGCCTGATCGACGCCTGGCTGGAGACGCACGTGGCCGCCGATTTCGCTCTGCTCAATCCGCCGGCGACGGCGGACGAGATCCGACATGCGGAACAGATCCTCGGCGCCCCGATGCCCGGTGATCTCGCTGAGTCTCTGCAATGCCACAACGGTGTGAGCACCTGGGCAACCATCCTGCCGGAGCAGTCCCCGCTCGCGGTGAGCGGCATCGTGGACCATTGGCAGACCTGCATGACCGTCGCGGCGGAGAACGACGGCCCGACCGCTCACCCCTGGGACGACGAGCCTTGGTGGCACCGACTCTGGGTTCCCTGGGCTGAGAGTGCCGATGGCGCGACGCAGGTGATCGACCTGCGTCCTGGCCCAGACGTCGGGCGTCTCGGCTGGGCAGGCCACAGCGGTGGCGGCGACTTCACCGATTCCTGGCCTGATCTGGCGAGCCTCCTCCACGCGGTCGCGCAGGCACTGCATGAAGGCGGAGACGTCCGCGGACTGCACCCCTACCTCACCACGCAAGGTGGGATGTGGTGGGACGAAGAGGGTTGCTCCGAACTGAACGGTCACCCGCTGAGGACCGCCCCGGTCGGGCTCTCCTGGCCAGCAGATTCCACGCGAACCACCCGATCGTTCCTACTTCTCAAGAACATTCCTAAGGCACCTGACCCGGCACCGTTCTCAGAACGCATCGACAACCGTTCCTCTCGGCGACCTACGCAGCCAGAGAGCAGCAGGTCGTCCGGGGGCAGCATCAGCTCCGCTCCGATTGCGGGGTCGAGGAGTTCCCGCATCCTCCAGTAGGCGGCGGAGCGGACGTTGGTGAATTCCCGCTCCCCGTCCCTGGTGCGCTGCTTGGTCTTGGCGGCGCCGGTGTACGGCAGTACGGGCACGCAGGGCCGGGCAGCCTCACATCCGGGATCTCAGCACGTCGACCTCACAGCCCGGTGAGAAGGGGTCGAAGCCGTGCTCGATCAGCCAGCGAACCGCCAGCAGGCTTCGCAACGACCACCATGCGTGGATCACGTCGAGGTCGATGTCGGTGCCATAGCCGGCGATGACGTCGTCGAGGTGCTCCTCGTGTCCGAGCGTGAAGGTGGCGAGGTCGCACAGGGCATCACCCCGGCCCGCCTCGGACCAGTCGATGATGCCCGTGACCTCGTCACCGTCGACGAAGACGTGCGCGATCTGCAGGTCGCCGTGCGTGAACGCCGGAGTCCACGGCCTGAGTGCGGCCTCGGCGACCTGGCGGTTGCGGGTGACCAGGTCGGCGGGCAGCACGCCGTTCGTAATGAGCAACTCGCATTCGTCGTCGAGTTCCGCCGCCAGCGCGATGATGCTCCGGCCGGCCCGGCCCGGCCGGGACGGCAGCGGCGCGTCGTGCAGCTTCCGGATGGCGGCTCCCGCAGAGGCCCACGCCGTCGGCGACCCGGTCGACGGCCCTCCGAGGCGCCCAAGCGTCGTCCCTGGCAGTGCGGCGATCGCGAGCACGGGCGGCTTGCGCCACAGGACCTTCGGGGTGGGGACCGGTGCCAGGGCCATCGCCTCGACCTCGACGTCGACGCGGGCCTGATCGGCGTCCACCTTCAGGAACACATCACCGACGCGCAGGGTCGCGCGCTCGGAATGGGCGACGACGACTTTGACCTCATCCATGGCGGCCAGTATCCCCGGATGGCCGATGACATTCGCTGGGTTAACTCCACGCGCGGCTGTCCGGGCACGCCGACCACGTCAATCGCTCCACCCGGGGTCGGCTTCCCACTACGGGAAGCCGACCCTCTGTGGTGTGTACGCGGCGGTCACTCACGCGGGCGACGACGCCCCGCAGCCGGCACCAGGCGCGCTGCGGTGCGGGCGGGCCTCGCTCCACGGTGGGCCGTGTCCGTCAGCGCAGAAGAGGAATCCCGTGCCCGACGCCCCCGTCGTCAACCCGGACGCCCCCGTCCTCGTCCGGGCCCTGCTGGAGAACCGCAGCGCGATCCTCGCCGCCGGTCCGGCAGTTCACCCTGTGGTGGCGGCTGTCCCCATCGTCATCGTCTTCAAGGGCGGTCTCGTGGTCGCCGGGATGGGGTTCATGTGGGTTGTCAGCCCGCCGCCTGATGTGGAGCCGCTTCCGGGTACCGTCTTCGCCGGGACGGCGAAGGCTGCCGCGACCATGCACTGGATCGGCGGCTTGGGCCTGTACGCCGGGGCTGCCGTCCTACGGTTCGCCGGCGTACGGGCCTTCCGTCGATCATGTACAGCCGCAAGCTCCGCGCCTTGGACGCGGCAAACGAGCACTATCTACAGGACCGGGACCTCACCAAAGACACGCGGGCGCTCCTTATCCGCGCGCAGCGGGCCCAGAGCACGATCATCGCCTCCCAGGTCCACCGCCTCGACCTGATCGACCGCCAGCGCAACGAGGTCGTCCTCCCTGTGCAGGTGTGGGAGATCGCGAGCGCCCTGCGCGAGTACAGCCGGCTGTCCGGTAGCACGGCGGCGGACAGCTCCAGTGCGGAGGTCGTCGCCCTACAGGCGGTGCGCCGCCAGGCGCTGCGCGTCAGCCAGGACGGCGTTGAGCAGCGCATCGTGGCCCTGGAGGAGTACGCCGCGCAGGTCTGGCCGATCTTCGGTATCGGGAGCTTCAGCAGATCCAGCGCCTGGTCGAAGGCAACGATGACGCGCTCGACCTCCTGGCCCGTACCGCGGCCGACGCGCTGGCCGTCGCGGAGATCGAGGCCATGAGCAAGGAGGCCGCCATCGTCGCGAAGACGTTCTCCCCCGCCCTCGACCGGGCGTCCGCCGCCGCCGTCATCGCCCTGCCCACCCGGGCCACCGCCTGAGCGGGCAGCCGGATCACGGACTCGTTGACGGTGTGAAGCTGTTGGTGTCCGTCGTGGGCGGCAGGGCCGGGCGTGCCTTCGGCAGTGCCAGGTCCGGTGTGCGCGACAGTGATCTTGTGAACCGCCGGACCCTCCCCCTGCTCCTCGCCGCCCTTTTGGCCACGGCCGGGTGCGTCTCCGTCACCCCCGTCGACAACAAGCCCCCGCTGGACCGCACGAACCGCTCGGTCCTGGGACCCGCGCGACAGCCGGGAGAGGCGCTGCCGCTGACGTCGTTGCCCGCCAGCCGGCCGCCCGCTCCTGCCGTGGTGGTCGTGCCCGAGGACAGCCCGTCGGCGCCGCGCAGCCGCCGGGAGCAGCCCCGCGCGGCGAAGGCCGACGGATCGGGCTCGGGGGTGCGTACTGTACGGAAGCCGGAGCGGCTGCCGGTGAAGGCGAAGAGTTCCGGCCCGAAGGGCCACGGCCCGAAGCCGAAGGCCAAGCTGCGCAGCGTGGGTTCGTCGAAGCCGGTGGTTCCCCAACGCTCGCGCCCGGGGGCGGCGCCGGGGGCGGGGGCGGGTCGTGTCTCCATGGCCGAGCTCTGCCGTTCCTCGCACGGGGTCACGAGTCCGGCGATCACCCAGCTCTGCCACGGCACATACCGGTAGCCCGCCAGTGGACGGCGTTCTCAGACAGGTTCGGGGAATCGGTCGGAGGGGCCGCCGGGGGCGTAGAAGCGCGCGCCGAGGTTGTCGTTCGGGTTGAGGTAGACCAGTGCGGTGAACCAGGGTGCGGCCTTGGCCGGGTCCTTGATCCGCAGGAGCTGGGCGTAGGCGAAGAGGACCCGGTGGGCGGGGCGGTTGTCGGTGTCGCCGTAGCGCAGGACGTCGCGGAAGGGGTGGGGCAGGGACTGCTTCAGGACGCAGACCCCGGCGGCCGCCCAGGCGAGAGCCGCCTCCAAGTCACCGGTGACGCGCGGCTGGCCCTGGTCGTTCTCGTCGTCCAGGTCGTCGTCCGCGTCTTCGTCGTCGAGGCCGGCGTACTCGTACGCGAAGGCGGCATAGGAGTCCAGGTCTCGCGGGTGCAGGAGACGGCCGCCGATCGTGACGCTGGCCTTGTGGTACGCGGCGTGGTGCTTCTCGCTGGAGTCCTCGTCGGGAGTCCAGATCCGCTCCATCGTCCACTCCGGCCGCGGGGGCAGGGCCGCGACCTTTTTCTCCAGCGGGGACAGCCCGCCCGGCTCGTCGGCGTACTCGGAGTAGTAGGCGGCCGAGTCGAACCGGTACGCCTCCCCCTCCGGCGCCCATGCGAGCAGCGGCCGGTCGAGTTTGCGCAGCGCCTCCACGGTGAGCTCGCCCGTGGGCGCGAGCCACGGGAGGGCACCTTCCGGCGTGGCCTTGGCTTCCTTCTTGTCGAACCCCATCCCCATGACGGCCAGTGTCCCGTTTCCCGAACCCGGCCGGGGGAACTTCGGTACACCCCTAAAGGATCACAACCCTCACTCGCACAAATATTCGAACAACTGCTTCAATGAGTGGATGGCGCACTTCCACTTCCCTGACGACCTCGTCTCTCTCAAGCAAGATCAGATCCGGATCTACCGCCGACTGGCTCTCCTGCCCGCCCTCGACACCGCCGTCCTTCGGCGCGAGCTGATCCGTCTCTCCTGTCTGATCAGCGCCCACCCGTACTGGGAGCAGCGTGCTTGGAGCACCGTGGGGCGGGTGGAGCTGCAGCAGGCGGCGGAGGCCGGCCTGGACGCGGTGCGGGAGCCGGTCCTGGGTGCGCGGTCGTCGTGAGCGAGCTGGAGGTCCGGCTGCAGCAGTGGCGTGCTGTGCGGGCCTGGCTCGGCTGGCAGCAGCGGCAGGCCGATCAGGCCATCCGCGACCTGGAGGCACAGCTGGCCGCCGCCGCCTCCCACCGGGCCGGACCTCGGCAGCCCGCGTCCCGTCAGCCCCCGCCGCCGGCGGTGGTGGTGGCCCGGCCGGAGTGGACGGTGACGTCGATACGGACCGCCCACGGCCCGAAGCCGCTGAACGTCCACATCGGCAGCTGCACATTCGACGACTACGGGAAGGCTGGCGTTATTCACGGGTTGTGGTTCTGGCACAACTTCCTTGAAGCCGTAAGCCGTTCCTGCCGTCCCCACCAGACCCCGAACTGGTGGCGAGTGCCATCCCCCGTCTGGCAGGGTCGGTCGCATGGATTGCATTTTCTGCGGGCTCATCCGTGAAGGCACCGCGAGTTGGGTGGATCGCGGTCCGGTGGCCTGTGCCTTCACTCCACTCAACCCGCTGGCGCCGGGCCACACGCTGGTGGTTCCGACGCTGCATTACGCGGATGTGTTCGAGACACCGCCCGAGGTACTCGCCGTGACGACGGCGCTGGTTCAGCGCGTGGCCGAGGCTGCGCGGACCGCCTTGAACGCCTCGGGCGTGAACATCCTCAGTGCCAGCGGCCCGGGATCGGAGCAGTCGGTGCCCCACCTGCACTTCCACGTCGTTCCGCGGTGGGTGGACGACGGAATCTCGACCTGGCCGACCGGACATTCCGCACACCGCGTTACCGGCGATCCGGGGGCGCGGCTCGCCGACGCCCTGGCCTCTGGCCGACACCACAGAAGTTGAGCCAGAACCACAACCCGTGAATAAAGCCACCAGCTGCACCTTCGACGACCACGGGAAGGCGATCAGCCGTGACGAGGCCCGACGGCTGATCACTGCAGGGCGTGGAACCCTGTCCGTTCTGCAGCCCCGAGAACGCGCTCGGCATGACCGGCTGAACCCCGGTTCGATTCGAGGTCTGAGGCATCCGGGGTGGCGGGTACGTTCGTAGTACGGGGCGCGGCCCTGGCCATTCAGGGGCCGCGACGGGGGCCGTACCCCGGCATCGAGAGGGCACCCCCGGTGCTCCGCTTCTGGGCACCAAGGTTCGCAGGGGCGGGTGCACCACTAGCTGTGAACTCCGGTTCGGGCGGCGATGCCGCGCAGCTCGGGTGTGGTGCGCCCGGAGAGCAGCAGGCCGGAGACGAGCGATTTCACGGCGGGGCGGGCGTGGGTTTCCTGCGGGGCCCAGTACTCGGCCTGGAGGAGGGCGCGGATGCATTCATCGCGTCGGCCCCATTGCGCGAAGGCTTTCGCGCGGTCGGTGAAGTAGAGCGCGCGCCGCTCTGTGGTCGGGAGCGCCTGGAGTGCGAGAGCATCGGCTGCGGCGATGGCGGCCGAGGGGTCTCCGGCGGTGTTCTCCGCCGAGATCAGGTGGAGCTGGACGGTGGCCCAGCTGAATCCGCCGTTGGTGTCCCGCAGGTGGGTGACGGAGCCCAGGCTGTTGGCGATGGCGGCGGCCTCGCTGGTCAGCTCGCGCATCCCGGCTTGGTCGCGTTGGTGGGCGACGGTGTAGGCGGCGCACTGGATCAGCAGCCCGCGCTGGGCGGCCCCGGCGTTGCCGAGTTCGCGCAGGGCCGGGTCATCGGCGGCGTTTAGGGCAAGACTCAGGGACTGGTCGTGCCATCCCGCCTTGCGGGCGAGGACGGCCTGCTGGCGGGCCGCCTCCGCCACCGCCACGGGCGTGCCGCCGGCGGTGGCGAACTGGCGGGCGCGGTCGGCCGCCATCCAGCCGAGTTGTGGCTCGTCGAGCTTGACGAGGATGCGCGTCGCCAGGAGGTAGGCCTGCGCCAGCACGGCGAACGTGTCGCCACTCCCGGACGACCGGTGTCCGGCCGAGATCAAGCGTGGGAGCCGTAGCGCGAGGCTGGAGTACGCGCAATTGTTGAAGTCGGCCGTGGCCCGGTGCAGTTCTACCGTGAGGAGATCCAGCGGCCTGTCGGGGGCTGTGCGGTCCAGCCCCAGCATCGCGTCACGCAGCCCGGCGGTGAGCGTCTCGCCGAGCTCTGCTTCTTCTGTCTTGGCCGGGGCGGCTCCGGCAACAGGGGCGCCCATGGCGGCCGCCGCGGTGACCGCCAGGTTCGCGAGCAGTTGCCTTCGCGTGCGCACCGGGTCCTCTCCGTCCTCGCGCCCTGGGCTTCCCAGAGTAGGGGCGGGCAGGCCGGGATACGGACTGGTTCGCTGACTGAGTGGATCCGGATCTGCGTCCGAGGCCGATGCGAGGCCGAGGTCCTGAGGTGGGATGTCGAGCGCGCGGGCGAACCTCTGGAGCACGGAGACGTCCGTCATGGCGGACTTCCCGCGCTCCAGTCGGGACACCTGGGCGCCCGAGTAGCCCGTCAGCGACCCGAGCTTCTCCAGGGTCATCCCCTGGACTCTGCGCACGGCTCGGACCACCTCGCCGGGTGTCGGCGCGGGTGTCACCTGTGGCTTTCGAACTGCGTCCATAACCCCGTCCCGGTGTAGCCGAGGCAGCGTGACCCCTCACGGCAGGGGCTCACACGCGGCCGTCCGAACTCGCACGAGATGCAAACTCCTTGCAGCCCTATGGCTACGGACTGTTGTACCGCGTCCGAGTGCGGTGGTCTTGGACTTGCCGCGGTCCACCAGTACCGCGCACTCCCCCACCCCTGTGAGCACTCCCAAGAAGGGACTTCTCCGTGGATCGGTACTTGCAGCATCGCGAACGTCTGCTGACGTCGTCCAGGCCTCTTCCAGACTTCGAAGCCGTGGGCTCGAACGGGCCCTGGCTGCACCTCGCCGACGGCCGCCGAATCTTCGACGGATCGAGCGGCCTGCTCTGTGCGAACGTCGGGCAGGGCAGTGCGGCAGTCTTCGCCCGCATCGAGAAGCAGTTCTCCCGATACTCCTTCGGCGGGGCCGCCGTCGTACAGCCCCACATCCAGATGGAACTGATGGACCGCCTGTGCCACGCGGTGGGCCGGCCGGAGGACTCCGTCGCGTTGACCACGTGCGGGACGCTCGGCGTGGAGGTCGCGGTGGGCCTGGCCCGCAACATCGTGCGCGTCCGCGACGGGAAGCGGCGCGGGACATCCTGACGTCCAGCCTGAGCCACCACGGCAACAGCGTGTTCACCCTCGGCATCGCGGGCAACCAGATCCGCAACCCCCGTCCCGAAGACCGCTACGGCCTGGGCCCCGCCTTCCCCGCGCCCTACCCGCCGACCCACGGCCACGCCCACGAAGGGCACGGGTGCGATGCCTCGTGTGCGGACGAGGTGGCGCAAGCGATCGACGGCAGGGGTGCGCAGAACGTCGCGGCGGT
Source organism: Streptomyces sp. NPDC002032 (assembly GCF_042890765.1). Lineage (NCBI taxonomy): Bacteria > Bacillati > Actinomycetota > Actinomycetes > Kitasatosporales > Streptomycetaceae > Streptomyces > Streptomyces sp. NPDC002032. The sequence continues at coordinate 16,605 of NZ_JBIASM010000017.1, forward strand.
CCTGATCGAGCCCGTCAACGGGACCACGGGCGGCGCCTTCGTACCCCCGGGCGGCTACCTGAGGCGGGTCTCGGAAATCTGCCGAGAGCGGGGCGTCCTGGTCATCCACGACGAGGTCCTGACCGGGCTGTGGCGCACAGGTTCACCGCTGGCGAGCCAGCATTGGGACGGGTGCGAGCCCGACCTGGTCATCCTGTCCAAGGGCCTGGGCGCCGGGTACACCGGTGTGGGCGCGGTGCTGGTGTCGCCGGAACTCGCGCCGCTGCTGCGGCACAAGGACGTGGACCCGCTGCCCGCGATGGGCACCATGGCGACCCATCCGCTCATGGCTGCGGCCTGTCTCGGGGTACTGGACGAACTGGAGTCGAGGGACTTCGGCGCCTTCACCGCGCGCGGAGAACGTCTGCGAGCGTCTCTGCGGTCCCTGACCGATCACGCGGCGGTGCGCGAAGTCCGGGGCATCGGCCACCTGTACGGGGTGGAGGACACCGCGGGCCTGCTGTGGCCGCTGTTGGAGGAGTGCGAGCGGCGCGGCGTCTTCTTCTACCCGTTCACCGGAGCCGGCCACCCGCGCAGCGAGGGCCTGGTCGTCGCGCCCCCGCTGAACTCCAGCGACGACGACCTCGACTTCTTGACCGCCGCGCTCGCCGGCGCGGTCGCCGCCCTCAGCTAGCCCACCCGCACCCAGCTCACGGGGACGGACCGTTGCAACTCAGAGATCGAGGACACCTCATGCAGTTTCCCGTCAGTCATCGACCAGCTCGACGAGGCTCAGATCCGCAGCTGGAACGACTTCTATGGGGTGGGCGCCGACCGGCCCCGCTTCGAGGAGGAGGGCATCTGGCGGCGCACCCAGCAGGAGGAGACCGCCGAGAACTCCGGCTGGACCGGTGAGGGCGCTGCACGCCGCCGCATCGTCCACTACCAGCACCAGTACGGACTCGTCGACACCACGGCCGCACCCGCCCTCGCCATGACGCAGCTCTGCCTGTATCACTCGGTGGCGGCCCCGCGGTCCGAGATCGAGGAGGCGTGGGAGCAGAACCACGCGATGTTGTCCGAGGGGGGCTGGAAGCATGTCGGGCAGGGCCGGTTCGAGCTGGGGGACTTGCGCGTCCACCTGATCCGCATGGAGCAGCACCCGGAGGACCTGCGGGCCGGTCGTCGGCTCCCGGCGGACTACGAGGTCATCGACACCGTCTTCACGTCCGTCAACTGCTTCCCTCCCCGCGCGGTCCGGCGCCGGCCGTGGGAGGTCCTGACCCACGGAGTCCGCGTCAAGGACACCCCCGGCAAGCCGGTCTACGCCGACGACCTGGCGCAGCTCACGGACTTCCTGCCGTTCCAGGTCGAGGTATCGGGCGGTGGCGCGAAGGTCAGCTTCACCTCTCCGCCAGGGCCTGCGAGATTCCGGCCTTGCGGTCCTTTCTCCTTGCGTTTGAACGAGGGCAGGTCGTGGCTGGGACGGTCTCCGCGGTTCACAACTTCGGGGTCTTCGTTCACGTCGATGGCGAACCGGACGGCCTCTGCACCGGCTTCATCCGGGTGCCGGACCTGACGTGGGGCTGGATCAACAACCCCTCCGAGGCAGTCGAAGCGGGCCAGCGGATCACCGCTGAGGTGATCATTGCCGAGACGCGCTCCGGACAGGTCACGCTCTCACTGAAGGCTCTGCAGGAAGATCCGCTCATTCGGTTTGCGGATCAGGTCGGCCGGGTCCTCACCAGACCGATCACCAAGATCGTTCCCTTTGGCGTGTTCGTGCAGCTTGCTCCCGACGTTGTGGGGTTCCTTCACCTCTCAGAGCTGACTGACCGGCCGGTCGGGACGCCGGATCAGCTTGTCGACGAAGGACAGCTGATCACGGTGTGGGTCGCCGAGGTCGACCTCCAGCTTCACCGGGTGCGGCTGGGCGCCGCTGGAGGAGCCGACAGAACCTAAATGTGGGTGCCGAGCCCCGGGCCGGTCGGGCAGGATCCGGGCATGTCTACCGACATCAGCGGAATGATCGAGTGCCGGCCGGGGGCCCGCCTCTGGGGCCCCGACGACGAGGACTCCGTGTGGGAAGCCGCCATCGATCTCTTCCTGCTCAACCGGGGCAACGCCTACGACGGCCTCGCCTGTCTCTTTGGAGTCCGCAACTCCTTCGGCTTCCGTCCCGTGGCGGAAGGCCGTGGTTTCCCGGACGATGCGTCGGTGGGGCTGAGGAGCGAGTACGCAGCCTATGAGGGACCCGGTGACGCATTCGGAACGACATGGGTCACCTGGGCTGAGGTCACCGCCGTCGATTGGCAAGCAACAGACAGCTCCGGCACCCGAAGCCGGGCCACTGCCGCAGGTGACGGAAGCGACTGGGGCCGAGTATGGAGAGTCATGGGCACGCTCAGCGAAGTCCACGGGGCGGAGAACGTGCGGCTCGTCGTGTGGTTCCACTGACCCCACGGCAACCAGCATCTCTACCTCTCCGTCCGGGATCGGCCCAGAATGCTGCCCATGGCCGATGGAGAGCGCAACGAGGCAGAAGCACCCACATTCCTGTCGTCCTCAGCCGAGGTGACTCGGCTGCTGGACCTCGACGCCGCGGCCAGCGTGCCGGAAGACCGACGCGCGCGGCACCTGGCGCATGCAGCGCGCAAGCCACTACTCGAACGCGCGAGTCTGCCCGAAGAGTTCTTCGCTCCGCTGATGGCCGCGGCCGTCTACGACCCCGACCCGAGCTTCTGCCGCTGGTTCGTCGAGCCGACGGTCTACATATTCGGACGCCGCCGGGTCATGGCGACACGGCTCAACTACCTACTGACGGGCACGGACGCCGAACAGGCGGGCGCCAAACGGGCCTGGTACTGCGCCCACGTGCCGCTGCACGCGGACAGGTCGCCGGCATACGCGCCTGGTGGACGCCGCGATCCCGCCCTGGACGAAGTCCGCGACGTGGTGGACAAGTGGCTGGAGTACGCAGCCGTAGCCGACCGCAGCGAAGCCTGATCCCGCGCACGGAGTGACGCTATGCCCTTCCAACGGTCGGTTCTGCCACTCGGCCATGCCATCGAGCACCTTGTCGGTGATGGTGGAGATCGTCTGGCGGGAGACCTCGGCGCCATAAACCTCGGCCAGGTGGGCCTGGACCTCGCCTGTGGTCAGGCCCTTCGCAGAGAGGGAGATGTCCGTCTCGTCCACGCCGGTCAGGCGCTTCTGCCGCTTCTTGACGATCTTCGGCTCGAAGGATCCGTCCCGGTCGCGGGTCACGGATATCTCCACCGGTCCGACGTCCGTCAGCACGGTCTTCGCGCGGGTCCCGTTGCGGGAGTTCCCGCCGTTCTTCCCGGCCGGGTCGTGCTTGTCATAGCCGAGGTGGTCGGTGATCTCGCCCTCCAGGGCGGACTCCAGCAGCCGCTTCGTCAGCTGCTGGAGCAGTCCGCCCTCGCCGGTCAGCTGCAGGCCCTCGGCCTGGGCCCGGGATACAAGCTCGTCAATTAGCCGGTCATCCACCACCTTCGACGGCTGCGGCTCAGACGGCTCGACGGTCTCGGCCCCGGTCACGTTCTCACTGGTCATCGGTGCACCTTCCTTGATCGGGAGTTACACCGAACGATTTACAGCCCCTCCGGGGGCGCCCCGCGTCAGCCGCGGTGCATCACCGGGTCGACCGGTGCCGTGCGGGAGCCGGTGAAGTAGTCGGCGTCCTTCGGCCGGTCGGGCCGGTGGCCGGGGCGGGGGCCCGGTACCAGGTGCGGTATGTACTTGGAGCAGTGGATGTAGGCCTCTTCGACGGTGAGGTGGACCCACAGCTCGGGGCGGCGGCCCGGCGCGACGTCGTCGGGCAGACCGGGCCGCGCGGAGCGGAGGTCGGCATCGGCGTAGAGGTGGGCGGTGCCGTTCACGTGCAGGCCGATGTGGTGGTGCGTGAAGTCGACGAAGAGCATGCCGAGATGGGGGTTCTCCGTGATGTTGCCGGCGCTGGCGAGCACGCCGTTGCCCCGGAACTCGGGGTAGGCGAGGGTGCGCTCGTCCAGTACGTGCACGAATCCGGGGGGCCCCGCCCGGAAGCTGGAGTCGCATGCGCCGTGGGCGTCGGAGGTGGCCAGGAAGACCATGTTCTGGTGGCTGATGAACTCCCGCATCTCGTCCGTGAGGCACGGCCGGACCTGCTGGTCGTAGAACCGGGCGGCGCGGTCGGCGCTGCCCAGGTGCTGCTGCAGCCGGTGTTCACCCGCTGATCCGAAGGGCGGTGGGGGGAAGGTCACGGGGGCGTTCTCCTGGCAGGGATCGGCACGGCGGCGCGCGTGGCTCATGGGGTGGACAGGACCGGGGTCTCGAACGGGTCGTGGTGGATGCGCTCCCGCTGGGTACCGTGGTGCGTGAGCGTCTGGCTGGCGGAGACCACCATCGGGGCCGGCCCGCTGAGGTAGACGTCGTGCTGGTACCAGGGGCCGTATTCGGCCAGGACCTGCGGCAGGGAGCCCCGGATGCCGGGGATGTACTCGTGGGAGACGGCGCCCCTGATGGACAGCCAGTGGTGCTGTTGTGCCATCCGGAGCATGTCGTTGACCCCGTACAGTTCGGCGCCGGTCCGGGCGCCGAGGAACAGGTCGACCTTGTGCCGTCCGCCGCGCCGGGCCACGTCCTCGACGATCGCGCGGATCGGCGCGAGTCCCGTGCCGCCCGCCACGCAGAGCAGGTCCTTGTGGACGGCGGCGTCGAGCACCATGTCGCCCATCGGCGGTCCGAGCTGGAGTACGTCGCCCACGGCGCAGTGGTGGACGAGCGCGTCGCTGACCGAGCCGCCGGCCACCGCGCGCACGTGGAAGGTGAGGGTGCCGTCCTGGCGGGGAGCGTTGGCGGGGGAGTAGTACCGCCACTGCTTGGGCCACCACTGCGTCTCGAGGCTGACGTACTGCCCGGCCGCGTACGCGTAGGGCATGTGGGGCCGCACGGTGATCTCGGCGATGCCGTGTCCGCGCGGGACCTTGTGCACGACCGTGGCGGGCCAGACGGCGGGACGCTGCGCTTCGTCCTGCTCGGCGGCGCTGATCATGACGTCGGCGACGACCCCGTAGGCCTTGGTCCATGCGGCGGCGGTGTCGGCGGTCCAGGCGGGCCCGGCGTAGCGGGCGAGGGCGGCGAGGAGGCACTCGCCGACGGCGGGGAAGTGTGCGCTGAGGGTGCCGAACTTGCGGTGGTCGCGGCCGAGGTGGCCGCAGAACCGGACCAGGTTCTCCGGATCGTCGACCAAGTCCACGATGTGCAGCAGCGCGCGGAGCAGGCGGCCGCGCTGGGTGTCCATGCCCGGGGGGAACATCGGGCGGACCTCGGGGTACCGGGCGAAGAGGATCGCGTAGAAATAGACCGTCATGTCGGCGGCGAGCGGTTCGACGACGGAGACGGAAGCCCGTATGAGCGCTATCTCGTGGGGCGACAGGGGCGGCTCGACGGGGGCCGGCTCGACGGCGGCGAGGTCGGGGGCCGCGTGGTGGCCCTGGTCCTCCGGCTCTGGGTGCGTGGGCGGGTTCGTCGGGCGCCCGATGCGGAATCTCAAGAGACCAGCGCTCCTCCCGCCGGTATCCGGCCCGGCGGTCGCCCGGTACTGGCGCTCGTGGACGAGGCGGTGACGGGAGCGGGCACGAGTCCTCCTGGTAGGGCGTGTGCAGCGATACGGATCAAACGGTTCCGGAACCTACACGATCACGGGGGTGACGTGGAAGTAGTAACGGCTCACAGTCAACGGCGCGACCGGCGAAGGCAGTTCTGGCCCGAACTCGCCGCCGCACGACCGCATGGCCGTGGCCCGTCGCCCCGTTCCCCTGAGGGACGGTGGGGCGGGCCACAGCCATGGTGCGCGTGGACGTGTGGGGCGTCGTGCTGCCACCGGTACCAGCGGCACCGGCCTCACCAGTGGTCGTCATCAACCTCCGGGGCCCCGCCTGCCCCACCCCGGCCCGATCATGCGCCCGGTTTTACACATTCTTTATTCAGGCGCCGGAGCAGGCAGCGGTCCGCCCGGGCAGCGGGTGCCTTCGGCGGGCTGGGTGTCGTTCAGGAGGTACGCCTCGACGTGCGCGTCGACGCACGAGTTGTTGTTCTGGTACTGGCCGTGGTCGCCCCGCCCGCCGTCACCAGCCGGGAACCGGGCCAGGGCGCGGTGGGCGCGGTGGGCGCGCAGGGCCCCTCGTAGTACGTCGCCGGGTCGTTCGTCGAGTTGAGCATCAGCACGGGCGCCAGCCTGGCGCCGGTGACCTTGACGCGCGGCGCCCCGGTCCGCGGCCAGTTCGCACAAACCGAGGCGAAGGCCAGCTCGCGGGCCCCGACGAGCGGATGGTCGCGCGTCGCCTCACCGCTCTGCTCCAGCCAGTACCGGCCGTCGGTCCACGGGGTGCCCCCCGCAGGTCACGGTGAAGTAGTAGGCGACGAAGGCGGCGCCCATGACGTGCTTCGACCGGGCGGCCACCGCGGTCGTCCGACGTCGCCACGTCGAGGTGGTTGGGGGTGACCGCCGTCCCCCGATGTCCAGCGGGTGCGCGCTCAGGGCGGCCCGCAGGCGCTCGTAGGAGGCCTGCGCCGCAGCGCGGTCCGCGCCGTGCGGGCTGCCGTCAGCAGCCGAGTACGCGAGTCGGCGCTGCGGGCGATGTGCGTGAGCACGTGCGCGCGGGTCCAGCCAGGCAACAGCGAGGGGGCCCGCACGTCGTCGTCCGTCAGAGTCGCCACCGCGCCGTGCAACCGCTCCACGGACGTGCGCAGCAAGGGCAGCAAGGCCGCGGGCGACGCGCTTACGTCGTACGACATGGCATGCCTCCACTCGGTGTCCGTGCGTCACTGCACACCTTCCCCGGAACCCGGCCCACACCCCCGCGGAATGACGCGCGACTGGTTGGGAGCAGGCGGAGAACAGCGCCGTTTGCGGGTGGTCGAGTGGCGGCGGCGGGCGCCGAGGTGGCCCGCCGCGGCCGCGATGTCCGGCCAGGCCGGGGTAGGTCAGGATCGCCTCGCGCACCAGGCGTTCGGGCATCGTCGCCTTGAGGAGGCGGCCCACCGGTCGGTGCCCTCTGCCGTCGTCCGGGCGATATCCGCGCCGAGGACGCCTTTACAGTTCGACGGCGGCGGTGGGAGTGGTGTTGGCCAGCGCTTGTTGCGCCCGGGAGGTCACCGTCCGGGTGAAGGCGTTGAGCGCGTCGAGGTCGACGGTGCTGCCGATGTCGTCAGAGATGATGACGCGCACCACGATGCTCCCGCAGCGGGCGACCGCGAGTCCCTGCGCCGACTGCAAACCGATGCTGGGCATGGAGGCGATCATGGTGACGGCCGATGACTCGTCCCCGTAGGACGGCAGGGTCGCCGGTGTCACCTGTTTCGCCTCGTTGCTGTCCGCGATTTCCGCCTCCACTCCCGCAAAGCCCCGGGCCCCGGGTCGTATCCCGACTGCAGGTCGAGGACCGGGCCCGTCTGGCCGGAGAACGCGCGGGCCGCCGCCGCCCGCAAGGCTGCCGAGAACGAGTAGCGCCGTGCCGAGGCCCTGCCGGTCAAGTCGTCGGCCGGAGCGCTGGCGGCCCAACGGCGCGAGCAGCTGGAGGGCATCGACCCGTCGTGGTGCCCGGCCTGGCCGGTGGAGTGGCAGCGCGCCTTCCACCTCGTCCGGCTCCACGTCGAGAAGGCCGGCGGCCGGCTGCCCACGTCACCGGCCGATAGGCGTCGGGGCGCCGGCTCTTCGTTGCATCAGCCCAGGAGCCCCGCCAGCACTGCCGCCGTCGACGTCAGCAGTTGCTCAGCGGCCGGGCCGCCCGCGGCCGTACGGGCGAGCAGGCCCTCTCGTGCGGCCAGGACCACCTCGGCGGCCTGCTCGGCCGCGGCGCCGTCCGGTACCAGCTCCGGCAGGACCCGCACCAGCAGAACCGCCACCGCCGCTGTCACCGTCCGGTCGTGTGCGGCGACCCGCTCGGCGAGCCCTGGCGTCCGGGCGGCCATCAGGCGGAACTCCAGGAAGAGCAGAATCCAGCCGGTTTCGGCTTCCTCGACCCGCAGCAGCGCCTCGACCAGGCGCTGCGCCCGTTCCCCGGGTCCCAACTGCCCGGCCACGGCGGCCAGTCGCTCCAGCTCGGCCATCCGCTCGGCAGCCTGCTCGTCGAAGAGCGCCAGCAGCAGGTCCTCCTTGGTCGCGAAGTTCGAGTAGAACGCTCCGCGGGTGTAGCCGGCGGCGGCGCAGATGTCCTCGATGCTCGTACGCGCGTACCCCGCGGACAGGAACAGCCCGCCCGCCGCCGACAGGATGCGGGCTCTGGTGTGGACGCGGCGCCGCGGAGGGCGGGGCGCGGCGGATTCGGTCGGGAAAGAATCCCCGAGACCGGCACCCGTACCGACCTGGCCTGGGTCGAGGTCGCTGACGGCAGGATCGCCGCCACCGGCACCGGGCGCCCGCCGGTCGTCGGAGAGGGCGTGCGGGTGCTCAGGGCCGCCGGCGCCACCGTGCTACCCGGCTTGATCGACGCCCACGTCCACCTGCTGGTCACCTCGCTCGACCTGCCCTCCGTCGCCTCCTGGACGCCGGGATATCTGACCGTGCGGGCCCTCGCGGAGGCCGAACGGATGCTGCGCCGCGGCTTCACCACCGTCCGCGATGTCGGCGGCGCGGACCACGGCATGGCCCGGGCCCTGGCCGAAGGGCTGGCGCTCGGCCCCCGGCTCGTCCACGGCGGCAAGGCACTCTCACAGACCGGCGGCCACGGCGACCTGCGCCCTCTGGGGGACGACTCGGCGCCCTGCTGCGAGAACCGGCCGAACTTCGCCCGGATCGCGGACGGTGTGGACGCCGTCCGCGCGGCGGCCCGGGACGAGTTCCGAAAGGGGGCCGCCCATCTGAAGGTGCTGCTCTCCGGCGGTGTGGCCTCGCCCCACGACGAGATAGCAGCCGTTCAGTACAGCGAGGAGGAGATCCGCGCCGCCGTGGAAGAGGCGGAGAACCACAACCGGTACGTCACCGTGCACGCCTACCACCCGCGCGCCATAGACCGGGCCCTGCGGGCAGGTGTGCGCTGCGTCGAACACGGCAACCTGATCGACGACGCGACCGTCGGCCTGCTGCTGGAGCGGGACGCCTTCCTGGTGCCCACCCTGATCGCGTACGAGCGGACGGCGCAGCTCGGCCGGCAGTCCGGCCTGCCCGAGTCGTCCCATCGCAAGCTCACCGAGGTCCGCGACCACGGACTGGCCGCTCTGGAGAAAGCCCACCGGGCGGGGGTCAGCCTGGTCTACGGCTCCGACCTCCTCGGACCGCTGCACTCGGCCCAGCTGGAGGAGTTCACGCTGCGCGCCCAGGTCCAGCCCGCCGCGGACGTGATCCGCTCCGCCACCAGCACAGCGGCCCGCCTGCTGCGGATGGAGGGGGAGATCGGCATCCTCGCACCGGGCGCACATGCCGACCTCCTCGTCGTGGACGGCGACCCCCTGGCGGACCTGACCGTCCTCACACAGCCCCAGCGCCACCTCCGGCACGTGGTCAAAGCCGGCGCCGTTCTCTGAGAGGTCATTTGCGTCCGTCGTTTCATCCCGGGTAGGTCCGCTCCCGGGCGGAGCCGGCCGTCAACGAGATCCCAGGAGCTCCCAACCCCGGACGACGGGGTGGCCCGGCTCTCCGGTCTCTCCCCGGCGAGTCGGCGGGACGTACGGCGGCAGGTCGGCGGCTACGCGATGCAAGCACACGTCACGGCCGCTTACGGCCGGGCGGGCGGGGCGCGGTCCGGGGTGAAACCCACCGCCGCGCGGACGTGCGAATGCCCCGGCAGACTTCCGCCCGCCGGGGCACCCGGGCCGACCCTCCGGCAGGACGTCTCGGTGGCGTGCTGGGGTCCGGAGCGCGGGGCCCGTGTTCTCGCGGTGCCCTGGCTCACGCCGCCGTGGTGCGGAACGCGCTGGGGCTGAGGCCCTTGTGGCGTTTGAAGGCGGTGCTGAAGCCGAAGGCGTCGGCGTAGCCGACGGTCTTGGCGATCTGGGCGATGCTGAGGTCGGTGTCGGCCAGGAGGGCCTCGGCGTCGTCCATGCGGCATTCGGTGAGGTAGGTGAGGGGCGGACGGCCCATCAGCTCCGAGAAGCGCCGGGCGAACAGCGCCCGGGAGACGCCGGCTTGAGCGGCCAGTGACGCGACCGTCCAGCTGTCGGCGGGCCGCCCGTGGAAGGCGTGCAGGGCGGGGGCGAGGACCGGGTCGGCGAGGCCGCGGTACCAGCCGGGCGCATCCGCGCCCGCCCGGTCGAACCAGGTGCGCAGCGTGCAGACCAGAGCCCAGTCGAGGAGCCGGTCCATCAGCGCCTGCGAACCGGCTGAAAGCCGGGCGGCATCGGCGGCGGCGTCCTCCAGCCAGGCGCAGACCTCGGCGTCCTCGGCGATGACCAGGACGGGCGGCAGGGCGCGCAGGAGCCGTTCGTGGCGGTGCCCCGAGGCGCGGTAGGCGCCCACGATCAACGCGGTCGCCGCCGCCGCGCCGGTACCCCAGTGGATGCCGTCGAGTTCCTCGCCGGTGCACGCGGCGTCCGGGGTGAAGCAGTTGATCTCGTACGCGGTGTGGGGGCGGTGGACCGTGGCGGGTTCGTCCGCCAGGCGGAACCGTGCGGGGCCCCGGACGACGGCCGTGTCGCCGGCGCCGATCGCGCGCTCGGTGCCGTCGGGCAGCAGGAGCGTGCCGCCCCCGTGCAGCACGCTGACCATGGTGAGCGGAGCGTCGTCGGTGAAGGTGATGCTCCAGGGCGCCGTCAGGACGGCGTGGCTGACGACCGAGCCCTCGGCCCGGATGCCGCTCAACAGTGCACTCAGAGGATCCACGGCTCAAGCGTAGACGATCTCCTATGTCCTGGAGGGTTTCACCTATGGATCATCTACGTCGCCGCGGCTGTAGTGGACTTACTGCACCGATCGAGCCCTCTGGAGACACCGTGCCGCAGCAGCACAGCAAGGACGTCAGGACCGCCCTCGTGGTCGTCGCGCACCATCGCAGCGATTCCCTCACCGCCCATACCGCCCGCCGCGCGACCGCACAGCTCGAGGCCGCCGGCTACCGCGTCGACCTGCTCGACCTGCACGCCGAGGGGTTCGACCCGCGGATGAACGTGGAGGACCAGCCGGACTGGGGAAACCGGGAGAAGCCGTACTCGGACGAGACCCACCTCCACATGCGGCGGATCCTCGACGCCGAGGTCGTCATCGCCGTCTTCCCGGTGTACTGGCAGGGCCTGCCCGCCATCCTCAAGGGATGGATCGACCGCGTGTGGAACTACGGGTTCGCCTACGGCCGCAGCAAGCCCCGCCTGGCGGGCAAGCGCATGCTGTGGCTGGCGCTGGGCGGCGCCACCTCCGACGACCCCATCGCGGAATCGATGCAGTCCGTCCTCGAGGCCGGCCTGAGCGACGGCATCGCGTACTACTGCGGCTTCTCCCGCTCCACCGTAGGCCTGCTCCTGGATGCGGAGGAGCGACCGCAGCGCATCGACGCCGAAGGCAATCTGCTGGTCGGCGAAGCGGCCGCCGGTGCCGAGCGGGAGGCCCAGTACGCCGATTTCGACCGCCGGGCACGGAAGTTCGTGGAGGAGTTCCTCGCGGACGAACTCGTCGCGGCCTGACGGCCTGGCCTGCGGATCGCGCGGGGGCGGCTGACACCGCGGCAGTACGCGCCGGGCCCGGTCGCCCGGCGGACGCCCGAGCGTGCAGGTACCCAGGTGCCGCGCCATCGCGGAAGGCCCGAGACAACGCCTCGTGAGCGGGCTCAATCTGACGCGCCAGCTCCCGGCCTCGGGTGCTCGCGCGGCGGGTTCCTATTGGCCGGACGTCCGGCCAGGCGGGAGCGGCAGCCGAGCCTTCTTCGCAGGCGCCCGCCGGGCGGGAAGCGGCCTCGGCCGGTCGCCGGTCTCATCGCTCTCCGGTCCTTCGCCTCCCATCGATATCGAAAGCGACTTCTCCATGCGGGCGCTCTGCGCCTACGGGCATCCCTTGATGTCGTCCGAGCAGCCATGGACGTCCTGGGGCTCAAAGAGCGTTTTGTCCCGTCGGGGGTGTTTGGTAATTCGCGGGTTGGGGTCACGCACGAAGGCGTGTGAAGATCCGCTCGTGGAGTGCGATGTGTGTGGACGGGCGATGTGGCGATGGCCGGCGCCGCCCACTGTGCGGGAAGAGGAGATCTGGTCCTGTTCCTGGTGCCACGCCGTCACCCATGTGGGTGGCGAGTGGTTCGAGGTCTCGCGGCCGCCGTACTTGCCCGCGGAGATGCGCTGGGAGAAGGCCGTCACGGACGGCCTTCCCGCCGACGTCTCCCACGCCTTCGGCATCTTCGACAGGACGCTGTGCGGAATCCAGGAAGCCGGCATGTCGGCGTCCGATCACTGGTGGCTGCCGGAGCGGGGGAACGCCTGTGGCGCCTGCCGGGAAGCGGCGGATGTCATCGATGCCCGCTGGCCGCAGGCAATGAGGGGCGAGGAGGCGCGGGTCAGCGTGGCCCGGCGGCTATGAGTCCTTCCAGTTCGGAGTCGATTCTTGTGTGAGCCTGCGGCTCATCAGGTCGATCATCGCGAGGCGGATCATCGCTTCGGAGCGGTGTGGGTGGGTTTCGTAGTCGCGGGCGAGGCGGCGGTGGTTCATGAGCCAGCCGAAGATCCGCTCGACCACCCAGCGCCGCGGGATGACCTTGAATCCCTTTTGGCCCGGGTCGCGGCGGGTCACCTCGACGTCGATGCCGAGGGCGGCGCCGGGGTCGATGGCCTTGGTTCGATAGCCGGTGCCAGCCCATGCCTTGGTGATCCTGGGGTGGGCCTTGGCAATGTGAGAGAGCAGGTGGATGCCGCCGGCGTTGTCGGAGACGCTGGCTGCGGTGACCCAGACCGCCAGGAGAAGGCCGAGGGTGTCGACGCCGATGTGGCGCTTGCGTCCCGCGATCTTCTTGCCCGCGTCGATGCCCTGGCCAGCGGCCGGGACGTTGGCTGAGGTCTTGACGCTCTGTGCGTCCAGCACGCACGCGCTCGGTTCGGCCTCCCGGCCTGCGGCCTCCCGGACCAATCGGCGAAGCAGGCCGTTGAGCTGGTCAAATACGCCGTCCTTCTGCCAGGCAGCGAAGTATCCGTAGACGGTTTCCCACGGCGCAAAGTCATGGGGAAGGTAGCGCCAGGGGATCCCCGTCCGGTCCACGTACAACACCGCGTCCAAGATCCGGCGCAGGTCGTGCTCCGGCGGCCGTCCGATGTCTAGGCCCTTGCCTCGTCGCTCGGCCCGCCAGGTCGACAGAATGAGCTCGAGCAGTTCCCATCGGGCATCGGACAGGTCACTCGGATACGGCCGCTGTCGAGACATGTTTCGATGGTTCCGTCGGCAGGCACACAGCCACAGGGCGCAAACAGGGGTGAGTGGGGGCGCCTCGGGATCAGACAGGAGCGAACGGGCGGAAAGGTGCCCCGCAATGGCGTCAACCGTCTCTCACATCACGGATATGACCCTGGCCTCAGCGCTCCCAGCCCACCCCGCTACCCAAACGGCTACCAAACACCCTGGCCGGGACAAAACGCTCTTTCACTGCCTGTTTCGGATCCCCTGTACCGGCTAGCCTGGGGGCCTAGGCTTGGCTGGTGTCGAAGGGCGCCAAGAAGGTCGCGGAGAGGGCCTGTCGGGCTTGTGGTGACCGGCTGCGGCTGAGTGCCAGGCCGGACGCGGTGTTCTGCTCGGCGACCTGTCGTTCCAGGCAGTGGCGGGTAGAACGGCGGTCGCGTCGGCGTCTTGCCGCGGTTCAGGGCGGGGGTGACGAAGGCGAGTGCCGCGAGTGCGGGGCCCGCTGGATCGCGGGGGTGGAGCGGCGATTCGCGGCTGTGTACTGCTCGCCGAAGTGCAAGGTGAGAGCTTGGCGCCGGCGGAACGATCCGTTCGCAGACCGGTCACAGTAACCGCAGCGCGAACGCATCAGTTGCCCAATTTTGGTCAGTTCTCGGCAATTTGCGGTCGTTCGTTGCGATCTTCCTATTTACAGTCTGACTCTCGGTGATGAGCGGGCTTTGTACCGTCACGGCAGAGAGATGGCCGCGCCATAGCCCGCGCTGGGTGGTGAGACACCATGCCCGAGGACAACGAGAAGATCGGAAGCGTCAGCCCGTCACGATACGAACAGATCGTGAGCGAGCTCCGCGAAGTCGTCGACCAGCACTCCCGAGGCCAGTTCACGATCGGTGACCGCGCCCTGGAGATCGAGCCCTCCCGCCCTCGCGAGGGACCCACCCCGAGGGCGGATGGACCGTCAGGGAGTCGTTGACCCGGCTCGCCGAGGACATCGGCCTCAAATACAGCACCGTCAACAACGCCCGCTGGGTCGCCTCCCGCTGGCCGAAGGAACACCGCCAGGCCGGTGTCCCCTTCACCGTCTACCGGATCCTGGCCAGCGTCGATGACGAGGACGAGCGATTCGCGGCCGTGAAAAGCCCGCCCAAGGGCAAGGCCCGCTGGACCGCCGATGACGCCAGCCGCGTGCTCGGCTGGCAGGTCGAGAACCCGGTCTCCAAGCAGGAGAAGATCAGCGCGATCCACGCCCTGGCCCAGGACGAAGAGGTCGCCGCGGTGGTCACCACCGACCTGCTCCGCCGGCCCTCGATCTCGGCGCACGTCGCCGTCGAGGACCGGGTCAGGGTGGTCGAGGAGTTCACCCGCGACGAGAGCGTCGCCGCGACCGTGACCACAGGCCTGCTACGACGCCCGGACGTCGCCTTCAAGGCCCTGAGTGACGACACCGCCCGCCACCAGGTCAACCACGCCCAGGTCGAACGCGGCCGCCAGGCCCGCGAGAACTTCGAACGGACAAGCCCCGTCGCACCGGCGGTCAAGCAGATCAACCGCACGGTCGAGTTCCTCGGCCTCGTCACCGCCTGCCACTCCTTCGTCGCCGCGGCCGGCCGGGCCGTTCCGGGCCTGCGGGACCGCCAGTTGTCCGAGGACGAACAGGTGATCGTCCACCAGAACATCGCCAAGGTCAGGGCCACCTTCTCTGAACTACGCACGCCGCATGACTCTTGGGCCTTCAGCGCTGCCAGAGGAACGCGGCCTCGCTGCAGGGCTGGCAGTTGAAGAGGTAACCGCGGCCCCCGCCGCCGAAGTTCGCGGAGGTGGTGAAGTCGTGCCCCTCCTCCAGTTCGGCCGTGAACGTCATGCGGGTGGTGCACAAGGGACAGTCGGGAGTCTCGTCACCCTGAATCCAGTCAGGCTCGCCGCCCAGTCGTCCGAGAACCGGCTCCTCCGTGGGCTTGTCAGCCGGATGGAGGCGCAGAGCGGTCACCGCGCCCAGGAGCGTCTCGCCGTCGGCCGGGACAGTGGCTGGGGTGAGCTCACCGGAGAACAGGTAGACGCGGTTGGCGCCGGCCGTGGCGTCCCAGTCGTCGCACATCCCGGGATCGTTCTGACAGAAGAACACCGAGACTACGCCGATGTCGAGGGGCAGATTGGCGAGAAACTGCATGGCCCCACCGCACTCGCGGCACGTTGGCCAGACGAATCCGACCGTGACGAGCGGGACTCCGCCGGTGCGTGGTACGGGCGCGTCGGCAGTGGTCCCCCCGTCGTAGATCAGCAGCATGGCCACAGCTTAAGGTCAGCCTTTTGGGTCGGGCAGCGGGGTCGGGTTTTCAGTGCGGGCGGAGGTCTGGCCGAACGTCGGCATGCCGAGGCTGACGGCGGTGGACCGCCGCGTCGCTTCATTGTCGAGCTGAACCAGCTTGTCCTGGGCGCCGGCGAGGCTGACGTGTAGGCCGTCGACCTCGCCCAGCCAGCCCTCCCGCTCGGCCTCGGTGATCCGCGCAGTGAGGTTGTCCCGGATTTCAACGAGTCGTGACCGCTGTTCTGGCTCGGGCCGCAGCATCGAGCACCGGATGCAGGCTTATCCGAACTAGCCCAGCTCGGCGGCAGGCCCGTGCGAGCCGCCGTTCACCACGGAAAGTAGTCGTGAAGAAGTTGGGTGGACGGGTTCCAGCGGGCGTGTCGTGGACGTCGTCCGCACGTGCTTCGCGGTCCTACTGGGAAAACGCGTAGGTCCGGACGGGATCGAGGTGCAGTTCGAAGGGACCGAAACAGTCGGCCGCGAGAGTCGCGACCGGAGCGCCGCAGGGGCAGGCTCGGTTGAGTCCCTCGTCGCCTCTCGGCCCGCAGCACCCACTGCTGTTCTCCCGGTTGGGCAGTGGCTGAAGGCCGCCGGCGTCATCAGGATGCACCAGCACTGTGTGTCGGCTGCCGGCCGAGATGACGAAGCCTTCTTCACGGCAGACCACAGGTCCGCGCGACTGAGCTGGCTTCGGGTCCTCCTGATCGTCCTGCATGACGTAGGGAGGTCCCCAGGGCTCGGGATCGATCGCGTAGCGGCCATGCGGAACGGTGGTAGGCGCCCGGCGTGTCTGCTTGTCCCGGTCGCGCTCGTCGTCGGAGACGTGAGGGACGCTGGCAAGCTCGGCGAGCTCCGGCGTGATCGCGGAGCCACACTTGGAACACAGGAAGACGGTCATCCCCTCGTTGTAGTGCTTAGGACCGCTCCTCCGCATCCTCGTTCCGCTGCTTGGGGTCGATGCGCGCGACGGCTGGATGACGGCCGCTTCGACCCCCTCGGTAGAGTCCCGACAATGACGGGGAAGCAGGGCCGCCGGCCAAAGATCGACCAGGATGGTGGCATTGAGGACGTGACACTCCTCATCCTGGAATGGCTGGGTGAGCAGGGCGTGAACGCCATGATCAGAGTGGACGCCGAGAGAGTGGCTGAAAGCGCGCCAGCGTGGACGTTCGCCGCCAGTGGGGGTCCCTTGGAGCATGGCATGCGTGCTGACGGTAGGACTGTGCAGCAGTGCATGTCCACAGCACTGTTGCAGCTGCGCAAGGCCGGACTATCGGTTCCCTTTTGATCTTCGTCGTCGTTCGTGTCTGGCTTCGCTCGTTATCAACGGGACCAAGCCGTTGTCGGCATCGCCGTGATCATCGAGGCCCGGCTGCCTCACCGAGGTGGCGACTAGGCCGGGCAGGTGCGAGACGCCTGATGGGGTCGGCCGTCAGCCAAGGTCAGGCCGCGCGGTGAACCGGCCGGCGTCCCGGCGGATGTCGGGCATGCCGAGATGGACGGTGGACGGTTGCGCCGCACGCTCGCGCATGGCCTCCAGCTCCTGTGTGGCGGCGGCCATGGTGGTCTCGATGGCGGCGACCTCGCCGAGCCAGCCGTGTTCCCGGGCTTCCTGGAGCCGGTCGACGAGGTTGGCGTGGATCTCCTGGAGACGTGGCATCTGGGCCGGTTCCACGAGGAGGAGGGGACATCTGACACAGCATTTTCATGCTGGCACGGGGTCGCGTAGTCGCGGCCACAGGTCCCCAAGGCGACCTTGCGGAGCTCAAAATGGGCCAGGAACTCGTTCCACTCGGTGGTGGTGAGCTCGCGGTACTCCTCGCTGGGCCGTTCGGTTCACCTGGGCAGCCATCACCCTCATGACCCGCCGCATCACCAAGACACGCAAGCCCCCCGAGCGGTTCTCACCCCAGCTCTGACCAGGCAGTCAGGAATCGGTGACCTCAGGCCTGACCGGGGGCAGCGCCCACGGTTCCAGCGTGCCGTCACAGAGCTCGGCCAGGAACTGCAGGACTCCGCCTTCGTAGTGCCACCAGCCCCCGTTCCGAGACGCGACGGTGACCCGCCACTTCTGCGGGCTGTGCTCGATGGAGCTCCACAAGAACCGGTCGCCCTCGGCTGACTCACCCCAAGGCAGCAAGCCGCCGGGCGCCGGATAGGGAAGGCGCAGGTCGGCGGCATCATCAGAGTCCCACCAGTCCCGATCATCCCGCATGGCCCGAAAGCGGTAGATCTCCCTGCCCGGGTCGGGAAGGGAGACGAGGAGGAAGTCGTCGAGCGCGAAAGCGGGATACAGCTCGGCAAGGCACTTGAAGTCGGCAGGCAAGATGACGCCAAGGCCGTCCTCAATGACGCTCCAGTCAAGCCTCGCAGGCTCCGGCCTGCGGTGATCTACGAGCCCGGGAACAGCGCCCTCCAACGTGGCGATCGCCTCGGCAGAATCAAGAATCCTGCGGACCGGCGCCTGAGTGCCGATGAAGTCGTCATCAATCATGGCGAGCAGAGTGCCAGATCGCTCCGACAAGCAGTTCAGCCAGGTCTAATCGCTCTCAGATGAACCGCCCCCCACAGGCAAGGCATCCAAGGGAGTCAGGCCATCCGGGCTCGGGCAGCTCCGGATTGCAAACAGGCAGTGATACGGGAGACCTCTACGAGGTCTGCCCCGGCCTCTTTGCCCGGGAAGGCCAGTTCGTACCGGTCACGAGGCTCTTCCCGCTCGGCCGGACTCAGGGCCAGCCGCGGCAACGTCGCGGGATCGCTCGAGGGAACGGCAACGGCTTCCCGGCGGATTGGCTTCGCCAACGCGCTCGGGGTCGCTCGGTGGAGCCGTCGAACCCCCTTGGGGTTCTTGGGCTGTCTCGCCCATCGCCTGTCCTGTGCATGCAAGAGATGTTCCCCGGTGGGACTGAGGAAGATCAGCGGGTGGGACGGGGTACTTGCCCCTGCTCAGTGCCCGAGGGCTTCTTCCAGTTGCTGCTTGTTCATGTGGGAGCGGCCCTCAACCCTCTTCGCCCGGGCTTCGCGGCGCAGGTCCGCCGTGGTGTGGTGCGCGGAGCCATCCGTCTTCCCATTGCCGGCGTCGGGGTGGAGGACGACCTTGGTCCAGCCGTCGTCACGGTTGTCGAAGTGCTCGTAGGCGGAAGCGGCTCCGTCGAGGCCGAGTTCGTGGGAGACGACGAAGCCGGGTGCGGCCTTCCCGCCGGCGATCAGGTCGCGCAGGGCCCGGTTGTAGCGCTTCACGGGTGCCTGGCCGGTACCGATCCGCTGGCCCTTGAACCACAGCATCCCGAAATCCAGCGGCACCTTCCCCTGGGCTTCGAGCTCGCCCTGGGCCTCGGCGCCGCCCGGGTCCTCGGGCAGGAAGACCCCGACGACGCCGATGCCACCGGTGAACCGAACCGTGTCGATGAGTCCGTTCATGGTCAGGGCGGCGTCCTCCTGGCCCTGGGGGTCGTGTGCCTGGTAGCCGACGCATTCGCAGCCGTTGTCCGCGCCCAGGCCGAGGGTGGCTTCCTTGACGACCTCAGCCGGGTCCTGGTCCGCCGTGTTGATGGCGATGGCGCCGATCTCCTCGGCCAGACGGAGCCGATCGGGCTGGTGGTCGGCGACCCATACGCGGCCGGCGCCCTTCAGGATCGCCGAGTAGGCGGCCATCAGGCCGACCGGGCCGGCCCCGTAGACGATGGTCTGGTCGCCGGGCTTGACCCCCGCCATTTCGGTGGCGTGATAGCCGGTGGGGAAGATGTCGGCCAGCATCACGTAGTCCAGCTGCCGCTCCGCGGCGTCCTCGCCCAGGCGCAGCGCGTTGAAGTCGCCGTAAGGGACCCGCAGCAGCTCTGCCTGACCGCCCTGGTACGGGCCCATCTCGGCGAAGCCGTACGCGGCCCCGGCCATGTCCGGCTTGGGCTGCATGGTCAGGCAGTAGTTGGTGAGTCCCTGCTCGCACTGCTTGCAGAAGCCGCAGGCGATGTTGAACGGCAGCACGACCCAGTCGCCCACCCTGACCTTGCTGACGGCCCCGCCCACCTCGACGACCTGGCCGAGGTTCTCGTGGCCGAGGGTCCGGCCCGTCTCGAAGGAGGTCCGCCCCTCGTACATGTGCAGGTCCGAGCCGCAGATGTTGGTGGTCGTGATCTTCACCAGGACGTCGCAAGGATGCTCGATCTTCGCGTCCGGGACGTCCTTGACCGTCACCGTCCGGGGTCCTTCGTACACTGCCGCTTTCATGATCTTCCCTACCGGCGGCCGGCGGCCGTACTCCACGGCGGGGCGGCGCCTTGCTGGGCGGCGGCGCGGAGGTGGATCTATCACGTGGTGACATCCGCCTCCGCGGAGTCTGGCGTTTCTCCTGTCCGTCTACCCTCACCCTGGCCCGTCACCCTTCTTGGCAGGCAACGCCCCGCCGGGGCTTGCTGCCGCGTCGGAACGCGGCCGACGGCTCGGCGGGCCCTGCCGGCGTTGCCGGTGGGGGTGACGGGGCGCAGGGTGGGAAGACGCCCAGGTGGAGCCGTGGTGAAAGGGCGGCTGCGGAATGCGGTGAGCTGACCGTCCAGGTCCTGGCAGATCCGCAAGACGCCGCTCTTGGAGCATCGGGATCTCCTCCCGGAGGGGGAGATCGGTCCGGGACGCAGGTCCCGGGCCGGGAGGTGGACGGCACCGGGGTCCTCGTGCCCTTGGGTGATGTGCCGTACGGGGGCGGGTTCCTAGCCTCGGGGCATGCGATCACACGAAGCGGACGATGCTCAAAGCGACCCCGTGACCACTGTCGGCCCCGCCGCACGCCGCTCCTTGGCCGTGGGCCTCACCCTCGCCGCCTGCCTCACGTCCTCCCCCGTCCTGGCCGCGGCCGCCGAGACCCCCGCCCGGGACGGCTCCGGGGCCGGACTGGACCGGTACTACCGCCAGCACCTCGGCTGGGGCAGCTGCGTCAAGGGCGCCGACGACACCACGGGCCGCGATCTGGACCAGGCAGGCGTGCAGTGCGCCGACGTGACCGTGCCCCTGGATTACGCCGACCCCCGGGGGCGCACGATCACCGTGGCGATCTCCCGGCTCAAGGCCACCGACACCCGCCACCGCATCGGCGTGATCCTCCTCAACAACGGCGGTCCCGGCGGTCCCGCGCTCCAGTCCCCGCCGCAGGCCCGGGCGTCGATGAAGGAGGTCGGCGCGCGCTACGACATCGTCGGCTTCGACCCGCGCTTCATCGGGCGCAGCACAGCGCTGGACTGCGGCCTGCCCGTCGGCATGACCTGGCTGTCCGCCGGCACCGGCCGGGCGGGCTTCGACCGCCAGGTCGCCCTGCAGAAGAGCCTGGCCGACAAGTGCCGGGCCACGGACGCCGCTGTGCTCCCGCACATCACCACCCGCAACACGGCCCGCGACATGGACGTCATCCGCGGCACGCTCGGCGAGCGGAAGATCTCCTTCCTGGGCTACTCGTACGGCACCTACCTGGGCACGGTCTACACGCAGATGTTCCCCGGCCGCCACGACCGGATGGTGCTGGACGGGGCGATCAACCCGAGCGACTACCGCCCCCGGCTGCTGAAGGGCACCGAGCGCGAGAACGAGAAGGCGCTTTCCGACTGGGCCGCCTGGGCCGCGGAGCACCACGACACCTACGGCCTCGGCCGCAGCCGCGCCGAGGTGCTCGCCGCCGTCGACCGCATCGTCGCGGCGGCCGCGCGCGGTCCGCTGACCATCGGCGTCGGCGCCGATGCCTTCCGGATCGACGACAGCCAGGTGCCGCTCCTCCTCTTCTCGGGCATTGCGGACGACACCGCCCCGGCGCGGGCGTCGTTCGGCGAGCTGCTTTCCGTACTGGCCAATGCCGCGGAGGGGCGGCCGACGACGCTGCCGCCGATGCTCGTCCCGGAGCTCCGGTACGTGCTGCGCGGTGAGGGCGAGCCCACCGGCGCGCAGTCCGCCGTCCTCTGCGGGGACGTGGCCGCCGCGCGCGATCCCGAGCTCTACTGGCGGGACATCGAGCGCAACCGCATCGCGCACCCGCTGTTCGGCGCCCTGACCAACAACATCAACCCGTGCGCCTTCTGGGACTCGCCGCGCGAGGAGCCCACCCGGGTGCGGCGCGATGTCCCCGCACTGATCGTCGCCGCCACCGGTGACCCGCGTACGACGTACAAGGGAAGCGTCGAGCTGCACGAGCAGCTGCCGAGCTCCAGGCTGGTCACCCTCGAGGGCGCCAACCGGCACGCCCTCTTCGGGCGCTACGGCAACGCGTGCGTGGACGACCATGTCAACCGGTACCTGGCCACCGGCAAGCTGCCGGCGAGGGACCAGACCTGTGTCAAGCAGGCGGGGTAGTGGTCTGCGGTTCGCGTTCCCAGTGGGCGGGCCGGCAGCATTCCGCGGTTGACCGTCGCGGTCTTGGCGAACACCGACTTGCTCGGAGACGGACATCCGGCGGCCCACCGTGTCGGCCGACCAGGGCACGGCAGACGGCGGTCAGGGCGACGATCCCGCCCAGGGCCGTCAGCGCGTGGTCCGCCTGCACCGGACCGACGCTCCCCGCGCGCCGGCACAACGGGTGCAGGGGGCGCCGGCACACACCTCGCGTTTCCGCGGGCGGACCACCGGCCTCGTCCACCGCCTCGGATCCCGCGAAGCGCAGGGCTCGCCAGACCCGCCGGGCCGTTCCTGCGGGTGGAGTTCGAGGGGCTCGCGGACGAGGTGGCGGAGCGGCTGCCGGCCGTGGCGGAAGAGGGCCGGTGAGGCGGAGGTGTGGCTGTGGTCGCCGGGGCCGGCCCTGATCCCGGTGATCGCCGCGCGCCTCCTCGGCGCAACCGGGCCGGGCTGACGGCCGCCGGTGCTCGACCGGGCCGAGCACGTCGGGAAGCGGGCGGGCTGCCACCGCCGGGCCGGGCCCGGCGGTGGCAGGCCGTCAGCCGCGACGGCCCTCGCGGGCGAGGGCGGTCACGAAGCGGGCCGCGTCCAGGGTGCCCACGCCGGTGGCCATGTCGTAGCCGTTCACCGCGGTGTAGCCGGTGACACCCGCGTAGCTGTTGTTCGTACCGTCGTTGACGTCGACGATGCCGGTCGTGCGGTCGTACGCGGAGCGCCCGTACAGGCGGTACAGCGCCTCGTGGATGTCGCCCAGGCGCTTGCCCGCGGCCTGGTCGGCCAAGGCCACGATGCCGGAGAACAGCGGGCTGGACTCGCTGGTGCCGCCCGAGACGTCCCAGCCCGTGGCAGCCGGGTCGTAGCTGGAGTACAGCCACGCGCCGCCGTCGACCGCCGCGGCCATCGAGATGTCCGGGGTGCCGCGCCGCTCACCGACGACGTCCTTGACGCCGTTCTGGAAGGCCGGGCGGGCGAACACGTGGGACTGGCCGCCGCCGCCCGCGCCGTTGTCGTTGTAGACGCTCTCGGGGGCGGTCCGCCTGCCCGCGTCGTCCAGGTGCAGCTGGGTGCCGCCGATGGAGGTCACCAGCGGGTCGGAGGAGGGCCAGGAGTTGACGCGCTCGTGGTAGTAGCCGCTGCCGTCGGCCGTGTTGTCGGTGGCGCCCCCGTCGCCGGACGAGGCGAGCACCGTGACGTGGTTGCGGGCGGCGTCCTCGAAGGCGTAGCGCAGCTTGCGGATGCTGGAGAAGTCACCCTTGTCGAAGCCGGGGAAGGTGTTCTCGGTCGCGCCGAAGCTCTGCGTGATCACGTCGCCGATGCCGTGGTCGATCAGGTACTTCTCGGCGTCCATCATCTCCGGCAGGCCGGTGACGCCTTCCGTCTCCGCGACCGCGGTCTCCACCAGGACGATCTTCGCGTCCGGCGCCACCGCGTGTGCCATTTCCACGTCAAGCGTCGTCTCGCCGGCCCAGCCCAGCATGTCGGCGTTCTTCGGGTCCCACTTCGGGACGTTGCCCCACTTGACGACCTGCACCTTGCTGCTGGGTATGCCGAACTGCTTGCTGTAGACGTCCAGATCGTGCTGGACGGTCGGCGAGCCGAAGGAGTCCACGATGACGATCGTGCGGCCCTTGCCGGTGATGCCCGCCTTGTACAGCGGGTTCAGCTCGTACGCCTGGCGGTACTGCAGCGGGGTGTAACACGCGATCTTCCACTTGGTCCGGCACTCCTCGGTGGAGAGCGGGCTTCCCACGGCGCGAACCAACTGGTGTCCGGCGACGGCGGGACGGGCCGCGGTGCGCGGCACCGCGGAGGTGCGGGCGGAGGCGGTCCCGGTGACGGTCCCGGTGACGGTCCCGGACGCGGTCACCGGGGCGGCGGCCGCCACGGCGGTGAGCGCGAGGCCGGCGGCTGCGGCCGTGGTGGCCGCGGCGCGCGGCCAGGTACGACGGGCTGAAGACATTGCGGACTCCCTTGGGGGGTGGCGCCGCACGAAGCGGCTTCCGCGATCAGACCTGTCAAGTCATGCACAGAACAAGGCTGTTTGACGCTTGATGCCGAACGTTTTACCTGAATGCGCAAGACGACGCCGAGTACCAGGAACAAGCCGAGCAAGGACGGCGGCTCCGCGGACGCGTGGTACTCCGGCGTCGGCAACCTCGACGTCCACTACTCCTCGGGCCCGGCCAACCACTGGTTCTACCTGGCCTCCGAGGGCTCCGGCGGCAAGGTGATCAACGGCGTGAACTACAACTCGCCGACCTCCGACGGGCTCGGCGCTCACCACCAAGTTCAACTCCAGCACGGACTACGCGGGTGCCGCGCCGGCACGATCGCCGCGGCGACCGAGCTGTACGGCGCCGGCAGCGCCGAGGTCAAGAACGTCACCGACGCCTGGGCCGGCGTCAACGTGGGCGCCCGCTCCGACGGCGGCACCACCCCGGGGAAGGTCTTCGAGAGCACGACCCGGGTGGCCGTTGCGAACGCCCCCGGCGCCGCGGTCACCTCGTCGGTCGCCGTCAGCGGAATCACCGGCAACGCGCCGAGCGCCCTCAAGGTCGGTGTGAAGATCACCCACACCTGACATGAGGTGCCCGGAGCCCCGACGGCTCCGGGCACCTTCGCGTTGCTCCGCCGCGTCACCGGGTCCCGTGTCCGCTCACGGGGCCGGCTCCGGGGCCGGGCCCGTCACCCCGGCGGCTCCAGTGGCGGCTCGGGGGCCGGCGTCCATGGTCGCGCCTCCTCCGCCGGGAGGGGCCCGGTCGGGCGCATGCTGCGGCCTCGTCCCGCTCGCACTCGGCGCCGGTGACCGGCCGGGCGGCATCGGCGTACGGTGTCGCCCCACCGGGCGGGCCCGGGACTTCGGGGGCGAGCTAGGGCCGCGTCAGGCGACGTTGGCGCCGTCGCGGCACTAGCAGTTGTCGCCTACCGCGTCCATCTTGGAGCCGAAACGGGAGCCGTAGTTGCTGCCGTAGTCGCCCTTGCGGACCGCGTGGCACTCCTTGCCCTTGGCCCAGTCGATGAACGCGCCGGTCCTGTTGGCCCGGAAAGAGTAGACGTGGTCGACGAACTTGGCGGGCAGGTCCACGTAGCCGCCCCGCCAGACGTAGATGTCGCCGGTCCCGTCCTGGAACCTCCACAGGCAGATCGCGTTGCTCGCGCACGCGGGCAGCGCCTGGGCGGGCGTCGTGGTGCCGAGCGTGGTCAGTGCCGCCGCGCCGAGAACCAGCAGGGTGCGCAGGTGACGTGTCCTCATCTGTCCTCCTCGCCGAACCGGGTCGTGCCGATCCCCTCATCGTCCTTCCGCAGGACGGACGGTGTGGGGCAATGGGGATATCTGCACATGTCCCGCCGAAATAATGGGGATCTTCACATATGCGGCCCCCAGCGGTCGTGCCCGGCGTCGCTTCTCAGACGGCGACCGCTTCCTCCATCTCCTCCTCCGCCGCAGCGGGGAGCTGCTCGGCGGCACGGCGGCGTTCGGTGAGGCCGGCCGCTGCGGTGAGTGCCAGGCCGAGGAGCAGCCAGGCGGCCAGGGTGACCATCTGGCGGGCGAGGGCGTCGTTGCCGAAGTAGAGGATGCCGCGCAGGCCGTCGATGTACCCCGCGCCGTTCCAGAAGGCGTGCAGGGAGCCGAAGAATCCGTTCTGCAGCTCGGGCCGGAACAGCCCGCCCGAGCTGGTGAAGTTGAGCATCACGAAGAGCACCATCATGGCCAGGGTCGTCCAGCGCTTCAGGAACGTGTGCAGTCCGACTCCGACGAAGAGGATGCCCGCGGAGTAGAGCCAGCTCAGGCCCCAGACTCCGGCCAGGCCGTGGTGGACGAGGTGGAACACCGGGCCGGCCAGCAGGGCGCCGATCGCGGCGACGACGCCCGAGACGCCCACGACGAGCAGGGCGCGGCCGCGCATGCGCAGCGCGGCGCCCGCACCGCCGAGGACCGCCACCGAGGCGTAGGAGCCGATGCTGACAGCGACGAGCAGGAAGAACAGCCCCTGGCCGGTCGGGTCGTCGTGGACGGTGCCGACGACGTCGGTCACCTTGAGCGGCAGGCCCTGTCGGGCGGCGACCGGAGTGAAGATCTTTTCCGTCACGGTGGCGCTCGTATCGGAGGCGGCGGTCGCGACGATCAGCTCGGGCGCCGTGTCGCTCGGCACGTAGGCGCCCGCAATCCGGCGGCCCTTGAGCTCGTTCACGGCATCGGCGCGATGGGCGAGCGTGCGTACGTCGAGGGCGCGGCCGGCGCCGTCCTCGACCTTCTGGGCGAAGGCCGCGGCCGCGGGCCCCTCGCCGACGACGGCGACCGGCAGGTGGTGGGGCTCGGGGTGGACGAAGGCGCCCATGTACGCGAGGCCCATGCCGAGGCACATCAGCAGCGGGGTCAGGAGGTGGGTGAGTACGTGGCGGAGCGGGGAGCTCGCGGCGTGGTGGGGTGCGGATGTGCGACCGGACATGCGACAGGACCTCCGGTGTCCGCCCGGTGGGGCTGCGGGGCGGGCCCCGGCGTCCCCGGCGGACATAGTTGGTATATACAACTGCTTTTTCAGTTGTACTATACAACTACATCGAGAGGAGTCGCGCCATGAGTACGGACACGTCGGACGGCACCCGGGCCGGACAGGAGCGCCGGACAGCGGCCGTCGAGACCATTCAGCGCGAGATGACCGCCTTCGCCCGGCGGGCCCGCTCCGCGGCCGCGCGGATGCACCCCGAGCTCTCCCTGGTGTCGTTCACCCTGCTCAGCCATCTCGAGGAGCGCCCCGGCTGCCGGGCCTGCGACCTCGCCGCCCACTACGCGCTGGACAGGTCGACGGTCAGCCGCCAGGTCGCGGCGCTGGAGCGGGCGGGGCTGGTGGTGCGGCGCGCCGACCCGGGCGACCACCGGGTGCACGTACTGGAGCTTTCCCCCGCGGGCGCCGCGACCCTGGCGAGGACGACCAGGGAGCGGCGGGCGATGTTCGACGAGCGGCTCGCGGACTGGCATCCCGACGACCTCGACCGCTTCGCCGGCTACCTGCTGCGCTACAACGAGCACCCCGAGCCGCCGGCGCACCCCGAGCACCCATAGCGCCCCGAGCGCCCGCCGGGAATACCGCCCGGCGATTAGTTGCTATATACATCAATACTCGCGACCCCCAGGAGATACGCATGTCGTCGGACCAGCCCTCCGAAAAGCCCGCGGACGTCGTCGCCCGGCTGCGCGCCGCCTTCGACACCGGCCGTACGAAGCCCCTGGCCTGGCGCACCGGCCAGCTCGGAGCCCTGCGGACGCTGCTGACCGAGCGGGGTGACGAACTGGCCGCCGCGCTCCACGCCGACCTGGGCAAGAGCCGGGCCGAGGCCTATCGCACCGAGATCGACTTCACCGTGCGGGAGATCGACCACACCCTGGAGCACCTGGCCGACTGGCTGCGGCCGCAGCCGGCCCCGGTGCCCGAGCGGCTGAGCCCCGCCGTCGCGCACACCGTGCAGGACCCGCTCGGCGTGGTCCTCGTCATCGCCCCCTGGAACTACCCCCTCCAGTTGCTGCTCGCCCCGGTCGTGGGCGCGCTGGCGGCGGGCAACTGTGTCGTGGCCAAGCCCAGTGAACTGGCGCCGGCCACCTCGCGCGCCGTCGCCGCTCTCCTGCCGCGCTACCTGGACCGCGACGCGGTGGCCGTCGTCGAGGGCGCGGTGGCCGAGACCACCGACCTGCTCGCGCAGCGGTTCGACCACATCTTCTACACGGGCAACGGCCGGGTCGGCCGGGTCGTCATGCGGGCCGCCGCCGAGAACCTCACGCCGGTCACGCTCGAACTCGGCGGCAAATCGCCCGCCTTCGTCGACCGCGGCACGGACCTGGGCGTCGTGGCGGCCCGGCTGGCGGCCACCAAGTTCATGAACGCCGGCCAGACGTGCGTCGCCCCCGACTACGTGCTGACCGACCCCGAAACCGCCAGGGAACTGGAGAGGTCCCTCACCGAGGCCGTGCGCGGGCTGTACGGCGAGGACCCCGCGACCTCCCCGGACTACGGCCGGATCGTCAACGAGCGGCACTTCGACCGGCTGACGGGCCTGCTCGGCTCCGGGCGCACCGTGACCGGCGGCGTCCACGACCGCGCCGACCGCTACATCGCCCCGACCGTCCTGGCCGGGGTGGCCCCCGACTCCCCCGTCATGCGCGAGGAGATCTTCGGGCCGGTCCTGCCCGTGGTCGAGGTGGCCGGACTGGACGAGGCCATCGCCTTCATCCGCGACCGGGACAAGCCGCTGGCGCTGTACGCCTTCACCGAGTCGGACACCACGCGCGAGCGCCTGACCCGGGAGACCTCCTCGGGCGGCCTGACGTTCAACCTCCCCGTGGCCCACCTCACGGTGTCCGACCTGCCCTTCGGCGGGGTGGGGGAAAGCGGCATGGGCAGCTACCACGGCCGTTACTCCCTGGACACCTTCAGCCACCGCAAGGCCGTTCTGGACAAGCCCCTGAACTGACGGCGGGGCGCTCCACCGGGACGGGGGCCGCAGCGGAAGCGCTCCGGCCGGATGGACGGTCCGAGCCGGGGCATGAGCGTCGGCATGGCTGTTCTTCGAAAGCTCGCCCGCCCCATGCTGGCCGCCCCGTTCGTCACCGGCGGACTGCGGGCCCTGCGCCGCCCCGAGGCCGCGGCGGAACTCGCCCAGCCCGTCGTGCGGGCGCTCGGGAAACGCGTTCCGGCGCTGGCCGCGGACCCGCTGAAGCTGGTACGCGTCAACAGCGCGGTCCAGGCCGGAGCGGGCCTGCTGTTCGCGACGGGGCGCGCCCCGCGCCTGGCCGCGCTCACGCTGGCCGCCACCCTGGTGCCGACCACCCTCACCGGGCACGCCTTCTGGACGGTGGAGGACCCGGAGGAGCGGGCCCGCCGGCGCGCCGATTTCCTCACGGACCTCTCCGTGCTGGGAGGGCTGCTCATCGCCGCCGCCGACACCCACGGCAAGCCCTCCCTCGCCTACCGGTCCCGGCACGCGCTCGACCACCGGCATCCGGTGCGCGCCGCCCGCCGCCCCGTCGAGGCGGCTGCGGCGGGTACGGCCGCCCGGCTCAGGGCCACGGCGCGCGGTTCCCGCTGATCCCGGGCAGACGACCGCAGGGCCGGGCGGGCGCGGGGCTCGCTGCTGGACATGCCGGACTTGTGGCGCGGGGACGGACGTGACGGTCCCGGGGCAGGGCCAGGGTGACGGGCCCGGGCGGTTCAGCCGACCTGGCGGCGTACCAGGTCGTGGAAGGGGCCGTCCGTGTCGGCGAGGAGTTCAGCGGGTGCGCCCTGCTGGGCGATCCGCCCTTCCGACATCACGATCACCCGGTCGGCGTCCATGATCGTGGACAGCCGATGGGCGATCACGACACGGGTGCAGCGCTCCGCGCGGGTGGACTCGATGACCACCCGCTGGGCCGCGTTGTCCAGCGCGCTGGTGGCCTCGTCCAGGAAGAGGACGCGAGGTTTGCGCAGGAGAGCCTGGGCGATCATGAGCCGCTGGCGCTGGCCGCCGGAGACGGTGCCGCCGCCGTCCGAGAGCACCGTGTGCAGGCCCATCGGCATCGCCTTGATGTCCTCGGCCAGGCCCGCCCGCGCGGCCGCCTCCCACGCCTCCTCCGGCGTGCACGTCTCGGCGCCGCCGATGCAGTCGAGGATCGAGCCGGACAGGGGCTGGGCGTTCTGCAGGACGACACCGCACTGGCGGCGCACGGCCGCCTGGTCGAGCGCCGCGAGGTCCTGGCCGTCGTAGAGCACGCTGCCGGAGGCGGGCGCGTCGAAGCCGATGAGCAGGCGCAACAGGGTCGACTTGCCGCAGCCACTGGCCCCGACGATCGCGACGAACTCCCCCGGGCGCACCTGGAGCGAGACGTCGTCCAGGACGAGCGGGCCCTCGTCGGCGTACCGGTAGGACAGGTTCTTCGCCTCGACGGCGCCGCCGAGCGTGCCCGGCCGAATGCCGGAGCCGCGCACCTCGGGGGCCGCCTCCAGGATGGGCTTGACCTCCTCGAACATCGGCTGCACGGCGGCGGCCGACAGGAGCGCGCCGGTCAGCTGCGTCACCGCCGACAGCATCATCGTCACGGCGGTGCTGAAGGTGAGGAAGTCGCTCGCGGACATGCTGCCGCGGGCCGGGCCGGCCAGCAGCACGAACATCACGAGCGAACACAGCGGCAGGCAGACCGCGTTGAGGACGGTGACGGCGTTCTTGATGCGGCCGATACGCTGCTGCAGTTCGCGGGTCCTGGCGAACTCCCGCGCCCAGGCGGCGTAGGCGAAGCTCTCGGCGGCGGCCACGCGTAGCTTGGGCAGGCCGCGCAGGGTCTGGAACGCCTGGTTGCCCAGTTTGTTGCCGAGTTTGACCAGCCTCCGCTGGTAGCGCAGTTGCCACAGGCCCAGGCCCAGGAAGACGGCCGCGACAACGAGCAGCATCGCCAGCGCCGCCAAGGCCAGCGGCACGCTGTAGACGAGCAGCAGGACGAGGTTCATCGCGGCGACCGCGGACGCCTGCACGGACACCGCGCCGATCCCGGACACGGCCCGGCGGATGGAGCTGATCCCGAGGGCGGCGCCGGCCAGTTCGCCGGTGGAGCGGCCCGCGAAGAAGGTCACGGGCAGCCTCAGCAGCCGGTCCCACACGGCGGGCTGCAGGGTGGCTTCGATACGGCCCTCGATGCGCAGCACGCTGATGTTCTGGAGCAGCATGAACGCGGCCGACACGGTGCTCGTCGCGATGAGCGCGAGGGCGCTCTGCACGATGAGGCCGCCTTCGCCCCTGGGCACGTACGTGCCGAGTATCCGGCCGGTGGCCAGGGGGACGAGAGCCCCCAGCAGCACCGCGACAAGGCCGCCCAGGACGAGGCTGCGCAGGTCCCGGCCGGTACCGCGGAGGCTGAAGCGAATGAGCGCGGGCAGGCTCGGCTCGCCGTGGGGCAGCGGGCGGCACAGCATCACGGCGCCGGGTTCGAAGGCGGCGGCCCGGGCCCGGTCCACGCGTTCGCGGGTCCCGGTGGCGGGGTCGACGGCCGTGTATCCGCCGCGCCGCCACAGCAGCGCGACCGGGGCCCGGTCCTTGGCGCGGCGGCCGACCAGGGGCCCGCTGTCATCCCGCCACCAGCGGTCGGCGAGCCTGACCGGCCGGGTGCGGATCCGGGAGGCGAGCGCGATGCGTTCGAGGGGGTCCGTCCCCTCGGAGGCGGGAGCCGTGGCGGCCGGTTCCGACAGGGTGAGGCCGGCGTCGCGGGCGACCAGGCGGCATACGGCGAGGGTCGCGTCATCGCTCGCGGGCCGGTGGGGGCGGGCACCCCGGCCGGTGCGCCCGATGGAGGCGAGCAGGGTGCGGTCCGCCTGGGTGCGGGCCGCCTCACCGGCCTCGATGCCGGCGGCCGTACGGTCTTCGTGGGCTTGCTCCAGCTGCTCGATCCACCGGTCCAGGGCGTACAGCAGCCGGTACTGCTGGTCGACCATGCCCTGCCACATCGCTCCGTCGAGGAGGAGTGCGCCGGCCATGCCGTGGCCCTCGTACGCCGCCCCGTACTGCACGCTGCCCGGGCTGACCTGCATCCACAGCACGTCGTCGTCGCGGCCGGGGCCGGTGGTGGTCCGGCTCTCCAGGGGTGCCTGGTAGAGCACGCGCAGCCCGCGGCCGACGCCGAGGGCGAACGCCTCTTCGAGGGGGCTCAGCCGGGGGCCGGGGAGGCCGTGCCCGGACCCGTATCCGGCCCCGTGCCCGTATCCGGCCCCTTGCCCGTATCCGTACTCGCTCTGGTCGGCGTACCAGCCCCATCCGCCATGCGGGGTCCCCTCGGTCCCCGCGCCCGGGTGCTCGGGGCGCAGGAGTTCGCGCAGCTCGATGCGCCGGATCCGGCAGCCCTGCACGGGCCTGCCGACCAGCGTGTGCGCGCAGCCGTCGGCCGGGCCCAGCAGCAGCGATCCCTCCTCCAGCCGGCCCAGGAAGTGCCAGTGCCCTTCCAGCGCGGCGTCGACGGCGAACAGGTCCAGCGCCCCGCCCTCGACGAGCCACAGCACGAGCGGGCCCTCCAGGGAGAGGCTGCGCAGGCCGGTGCAGTCGACCGGGGTGCCGGCCGCGGCGAGGGCGGCCACGACGGGGTCGGGTACGGACTGCGCCCGCGGCTGCCAGGTGGTGGTCACTCAGTGCTCCTTGACCAGGGCGGCGTACGCGCCCTGCCGGGCGAGCAGCTCCTCGTGCCGCCCGCGTTCGACGACCGTTCCCCGGTCCAGTACGACGATCTCGTCGCTGTCGCGCACCGTGCTCAGCCGGTGGGCGATGACCACGCAGGCGCAGCCGCGACGGCGCAGGCCTTCCATCACGAGCCGCTCGGTCGCCGCGTCCAGGGCGCTGGTCACCTCGTCCAGGACCAGGACGCTGGGGCGGCGCACCAGGGCGCGGGCGATCTCCAGGCGCTGGCGCTGGCCCCCGGAGAAGTTGCGGCCGTCCTGCTCCACGCGGCTGTGGATGCCGCCGGCGCGGCGGGCGACCACGTCGTACACGGCGGCGTCGCGGAGCGCGGCGATGACGGCCTCGTCGGGCAGGGAGGGGTCCCACAGGGCGACGTTGTCGCGGACGGTTCCCTCGAAGAGGAAGACGTCCTGGTCCACGAAGGAGACGGAGGCCGCGAGCGCCCCGCGCGGGATGTCCGCCAGCCGCATCCCGTCGATGCGGATGGCCCCCTCCCAGGGGGTGTGGAGGCCGGACATCAGGCGCGAGACGGTGGACTTGCCGCTGCCGGAGCCGCCGACGAGCGCGACCTGCCGGCCGGGGCCGACCGTGAGGGAGAAGCCCTTGAGCAGGGGGGCATCCAACGGGTTGTAGCCGAAGGTGACGTGCTCCAGCTCCACATGGCCCTTGAGGCGGCGGGTCGCGGCGGGGGGTTCGCGGCGCGAGTACAGCGGGTCGACGGGGAAGTTCTCCACGTCCTTGAGGCGGGCCACGTCGGCCGCGAAGTCCTGGATCCGCCCGGCGACGCCGCCCAGCCGGGTGATGGGGGCGGTGAAGCTGGTCACCAGGGCCTGGAAGGCGACGAGCAGGCCGACCGAAAGGTGCCCCTCGACCGCGCGCAGGCCGCCGATCATCAGGATCAGGGCGCTGTTGAGCGCGGCGAGGGTGGGTGCGACGATCGCCAGCCAGGCGCTGGGTACGCCGAGCCGCTGCTGTACGTCGAGGGTGACGGTGTGCTGGGCCGCCCAGCGTCGGAAGTAGCCGTTCTCGCCGCCGGTGGCCTTCATCGTCTCTATGAGCTGGAGGCCGCTGTACGAAGTGTTGGTGAGGCGGGCGTTCTCCGCGCGCAACTTCTGGGTGCCGGTGGCCCGCAGCCGGATCACGATGCGCAGGGCGACCACGTTGAGCAGCGCCATCGCCACGCCGACGAGGGTGAGACCGGGATCGTAGGTCCACAGCAGCACGGCGTAGAGGACGACCACCACCGCGTCCACCCCCGCGGCGGTCAGGTCCCGGGCGAGGGTTTCGGCGACGGCGTCGTTGGACTGGAGGCGCTGGACGAGGTCGGCGGGGTTGCGTTGGGAGAAGAAGGTGACCGGCAGCCTCAGCAGGTGGCGCAGGAAGCGGGCGCTGCCGAGGGTGGAGGAGATGATGCGTCCGCGCAGCAGGTTGGCCTGCTGGAGCGAGGTGAGGACGGCCGTGAGGACCAGGGCCACCGCCATCGACGCGAACAGGACGCCGAGCAGGGAGGTCTGCTCCCCGATCAGGAACATGTCGATGTACGTGCGGCTCAGCGCGGGCACCGTCGCGCCGACGGCCACCAGCAGGAGGCTGCAGAGCACCGCGGCGAGCATCGACGCGGACGTGCCGCGCAGCCGGGCGGGCAGGGCGCGCAGGACGCCGGGCTTGCGGCCGGAGCGATGGAAGCCGGTACCGGGTTCGAAGGTGAGCACGACGCCGGTGAAGCTGGTGTCGAACTCGTCCATCGGTACGAACCGGCGGCCCGTGGCGGGGTCGTTGACGTACACGCCGCGGCGGCCGAGGCGGCGGCCCATGCCGTCGTAGACGACGTAGTGGTTGAACTCCCAGAAGAGGATCGCCGCCGGCCGTACCCGGGCGAGCGCGGCGAGGTCCATCTGCATGCCCTTGGCCTGGAGCCCGTAACCCCGGGCGGCCCGCAGGAGGTTGGCGGCGCGGGAGCCGTCGCGGGAGACCCCGCAGGCGATGCGCAGTTCCTCCAGGGGGACGAAGCGGCCGTGGTGGCCGAGCACCATGGCGAGGGCGGCGGCGCCGCACTCCACGGCCTCCATCTGGAGGATGGTGGGGGTGCGTACGGGGCGGGGCGTACGGCCCTTGAGGGCGGGTGCGCAGGCGCGTGCGGGCTTGCGGCGGGAGGAGCGGTGGCCGGCGGGAGTGGCCGTGGGAGTGGTCACGGGAACAGCCAATCGACGGGGCGCTGCGCGGAGAGGAGGACGGCGCCGGTGACCGGTGTCGTGGAGTCGAGGGTGTACGGGGGGCCCTCGGCGGAGGACCAGCGGTAGCCGGACCTGGTCCGTGGGGTGCGATCGAGCTGTACGAGGACCTGGACGGGGTCGCCCTGCCGGGTGAACCGTGCGGCGAGCCGGCCGTCGCCGAGGAATCCGCCGATCTGCGCCGCGGTCTGGGGCGTACGGCCGACGTCCTTGACGCGGCCGCGGAGCACTCCGTAGCGCTGCTGCGGCACGGACTGGACGGTGAGGTCGACCGGAGCGCCGACGGGGACGGCCGCGCCGCTCGCGGCCGGTACGTACAACACCGCCACCAGCGGGTCGTCGGGGTGCTTGACGCGTTCCAGGGTCGCCACGTCGGCGCCGGTCGTGACGACCGCCCCGACCCTGGCGACCAGGGCGGTGACGCGTCCGCCGGCCACCGCGCGTACGGTCCGCTCCCCTTGCTCGGTACTGACCTGGAGCAGCGGCGCGCCGGGCGCCAGCAGCTGGCCCTCCTTGGCGTGGACGGCGGTGACCTGTCCGGCGTAGGGGCTCTGCAGGAGGTACCCGCCTTCGGCGGGCGAGAGGATGCCGGGTGCGCTCAGCCTGGAGGACACGGATCCGGCGAAGGCCCAGGTGGCGGCGGCCACCATGACGACGACGGTGACCGCCAGGACGAGCCGGCCCTGGGGGCGGGCGAAACGCACGGGGAGATCGAGCTCCTCGGGCGATTGCATCTTCGAGAGCGCCTTGTGACGGAACTGCACGGGACGCGGACTCCCTCCTCGACGCCGTAGGACGCCCTATGACTGCCTGCGGCTGCCTATGACCGCCCGTCTGCGGTTACCTGCGTGACGCTTCGCCAGACGGGGTGAACCCCGGAACGGACGCGTTCCGGGGTTCACTGGCCAAGCCTGACCGGCCGCTCAGAGACCGGCGACGCCCGCACGGACGCCGACGATGCCCTCGACCTGGCCGGGCAGGGCCAGCGCGCCGTGGACGGTCTCCAGGGAGGTCACGGCGCCCAGCACGTTCTGCACGTCGCCGGTCACACCGCCGAGGAGGCCGCCGCCGAGGGCGATACCGCCGGAAACGGCGTCCAGTTCGGCGTCGGCGATCTCGCGGGTCTCGATGTCGTTACGCATGGGAGCGCACCCTTCGTTCGTCTGAGGTGGTGGTGTTGGGGCATGGGCAGACCGCGCCAAGGCGGTCCGACCACCTGCGCGAGGGCCTCGGTCGACGTGTGACGCCGTTTCCGAAACCGCTGCGGTGCGCCGATGTAAGCACGCCAACGGGTGACGGCGCGAACCGTGTTGACGTGCGCGGACGGGCGGAGCGGAAGCGGGGCCGGAAGGATTTTCCATTCGTCCGGTGGATCATCACAGGCCCCTCACAAGATCGAGTAACACATCTGCGCGCGGTGAGCCCGTCTGGTTGCATAGGGACCATAGAGGTATGAATCGCTTCGCCCTTTTCCGACAAATCACCCATGGACGCAAGAGGAGGCATGCACTCCACTCTCACCGTATGGAGATTTCGTCGCGACCATCGTGCGCGACGGGAGCGTCACCCACCGCACACGCCGGAGCGGCTCAGGGCGGCGGCGTACAGCGGTGGGCGTCCGCGCTCGTCGCGGCGGGCCGCGCGGGGCGGGCAGCGGGCGGGCAGGCAGCGGGCGGGCGGGCGGGCGGCGGACCCGGTGCGGGCTGGGTCCGCTCGGTGATCTCGCGTCCCGGCGCCGGAGGCGGTGGCCTGCTCAGCGCCACCGATCGACGGTCCTCCCGGTCCGCAAGTGCGGTGCGCGGAGGGCCGGTTCGGGGTCCGGCCCGGCAGCGATGGGCTCGCCGGGTGCCTTCGGTGTGATGCTGATCTTCTGTAGCGGGCCGCGTGGGAGTGCGTCTACATGGTCATCTGGGCGCCGGTTCGGAGGGGGTCGGGGCGGCGGTGAAGAAGGTGGTGTCGGGCGGGACGCCCGTGTGGCGGGTGCCGTCGTCGTGGCGGTAGGTCCAGGTGAAGGGGATGCCCCGGGCGGTGGCCGGGTCGGGGCCGTCCATCAGCTGGAAGTGCAGGTGCGGTTCGGAGGAGTTCCCCGAGTTGCCGCAGTCGGCCAGGTGGTCCCCCGCCCGTACGCGGTCGCCCACGGCGACCCGGAGGGAGCCCCGGCGCAGGTGCGCGAAGCCCGCCACCACGCCGTCGCCCACGTCCAGCAGGACGTAGTTGCCCCAGACGTGGCACGGCCAGCCCAGGCCCCGCACGAAGCCCTCCGGGTACATGAACGCGAAGGCGGGCAGCGACCAGCGGGAGAGGTGGTCCCGCATGCGGGACGCCGTGGCGACGACCACGCCGTCCGCGGGGGCCAGGACCGGACGGCCGAAGGACGGGTGCCGCTCCGGGCGCCGGCCGGGCGGCCAGAGGTTGCGGAAGGGCGGCGGCTCCGGGGCGTCGCCCGCGTACTTGAGGTCGATGGCGTAGGTCTGGGCGTGGCTGTGGGTGTGGCTGGGCACCTTGGTCGCCGGTCCGTTGAGGGCCACCCAGCGGCCCTCGACCGGGACCCGCAGCGCCACCGGCGGGCGCTCGCCGCGGGGGCGCTGCCGGCGGGTCAGGGACCAGCGCATCGCACCGCCGACGGCCAGCAGGACCACGCCGAGGGTCCACAACCGGTTCACCCCGCCGTTGTTCAGCAGGACGCACAGGGTGCCCGCGCCGAAGACCAGGCCGTGCCGCTTCCAGACGATCATGCGGGCTCCGGGGAGAGGGAGAGTGCGGGGGCCTTGCGCATGCCGTGGTGGCGGCGGAGTGCGGCCAGCGCCGCCAGGTGCCCGCACATGCCGTGTACCGAGGGCCCCGGGGGCGTGGCCGCCGAGCACAGGTACACCCCGGCCAGCGGGGTGGCGTACGGGTCGAGGCGCGGGGTGGGGCGGGCCAGCGACTGGCGGAGCGTGAGGGCGCCCGCCGCGATGTCCCCGCCGACGTAGTTCGGGTTGTACGCCTCGAAGGCGGCCGCCGACCGGCCCCGCGCGGCGATCACCGTGTCGCCGAAGCCGGGCGCGTACTCCTCGATGCGCCGCCGTACGAGGTCCACCGGGTCACGGGTGTCGCCGTTGGGCACGTGCGCGTACGCCCAGACCGGGCGCCGGCCGCGGACCTCCCGCGAAGGGTCGGTCACCGCCGGGTCCACCACGAGGACGAACGGGGCGCTGCCCGGGTTCCCGCCGGCCACCGCCCGCTCCTGGCGGGCGATGGCGGCCGCGTCTCCGCCCAGGTGCACCGTCCCGGCCCGCCCCGAGAGGGGGTCGGCCCACGGGATGGGCCCGTCGACCAGGAAGTCGGCCTTCGCCGCGCCGGGCCCGTACCGGTAGCGGGCCAAGGCTCGCCGGTAGCCGGACGGCAGCCGGTCCCCGGCCAGGGCCAGGAAGCCCCGCGGCCCCACGTCCAGCAGGACCAGGGGTACGTCGCCCAGCTCGGCCAGGTCCCGTACGCGGTGGCCGGTGCGGAACTCGCCGCCGTGCGCGGTGATGTCCTCGGCCAGCGCCGCCGCGATCCGGCCGCTGCCGCCCTCGGGCAGGGGCCAGCCCGTGCTGTGCGCGGTGTGCCCGAGGAGCATCGCCACCGCTGCCGCGGGGAGCGAGGGCAGGGGCCCGACCGCGTGCGCCGCCACCCCGGTGAGCAGCGCCCGCGCCCCGGGAGTGCGCAGCGGACCGCGCGGCAGCGCGTGCGCCAGCACCCGCGTCGCCAGCCGCAGGGCCGCGACCGGATCGGACGGGAGACTGCGCAGGTCGGACAGGAGCAGTTCGACGACGGCCTCGGACCGCTGCACCAGGGGCCCCATCAGGCGGGACCAGCGCGGCCCGTCGGCGCCGAGCCCCGCCGCGGTCCGGGCGAGG
Source organism: Streptomyces sp. NPDC002032 (assembly GCF_042890765.1). NCBI lineage: Bacteria > Bacillati > Actinomycetota > Actinomycetes > Kitasatosporales > Streptomycetaceae > Streptomyces > Streptomyces sp. NPDC002032. The sequence continues at coordinate 54,861 of NZ_JBIASM010000017.1, forward strand.
GAGCGCCAGGCCGCCACCGCCCGGCCGCCGCCCAGCGGGTGCGCGTACGGCATCTCCGGCTGGAGCAGCGGCACTCCGCGGCCCGGCAGGTCGAAGGCCCGGAAGAAGGGGGAGGCGGCGGCCATCGGGTGGACGGCGGAGCAGATGTCGTGCCGGACGTCGCTGTCGAAGAGCGCTTCGGTGCGCAGGCCGCCGCCGATGCTCTCCGCCTGCTCGTACAGGACCACGCGGAGCCCCGCCCGGGCCAGGGTGACGGCCGCGGCGAGCCCGTTGGGGCCGGTCCCGACGACGGCCGCGTCGGCCCCGGCGCTCATGACGCGGCGCCCGCGGCCGGAGCCAGCTGGCGTCCGGCCAGCCGGCGGTAGGTCGCGTCCCGGTCCATCAGGTCGGCGTGCGAGCCGTGCGCGCGCAGTCTGCCGTCCTCGATGACCAGGATCCGGTCGGCGTCGATGGTGGTGGTGAGCCGGTGCGCGATGGTGAGCACCTGGCAGCGGGTGCCGATGTCGGCGATGGCCCGGCGCAGGGCCTCCTCGGAATCGGAGTCCAGGTGCGAGGTGGCCTCGTCGAGGAGCAGCACGTCGGGCCGGGTCAGCAGGGCACGGGCGATGGCCAGGCGCTGGCGCTGGCCGCCGGAGAGACCGGTGCCGGCCTCGCCGAGCCGGGTGTCCAGGCCCGCCGGCAGTGCGGCGATGACCTCGGTGAGGTGGGCGGCCGAGACGGCCTCGGCTATCTCCGCGTCGCCGGCGTCGGGCTGCGCGTAGGTGAGGTTCTCCCGGACGGTGCCGCGCATCAGCGGGGCTTCCTGCTCGACCAGACCGATCCGGGAGCGCAGTTCGTCCAGCGGCAGGGCGGCGGTGTCGGTGCCGGCGAGGCGGATGCTGCCGCGGTCGGGGGTGTGGAAGCGCTCGATGAGCTGGAACAGGGTGGTCTTGCCGGCCCCGGAGGGGCCGACGACGGCCGTGACCCCGGTGCGGGGCAGGGCGAAGGAGATCCCGTCGAGGGTGGGGGCCTCCGCTCCCGCGTGCGCGAAGACGACGTCCGCGAACTCGACGGCGGGCGGCTCCGGAGCACCTGCGGTGACGGCCCCTGAGGTGGCGGCCCCTGCGGCGGTCCCGGCCCCTGTGGTGACCCCGGCCGGGGCCGTGGCCGCGTCCCGGGGCGGGGCCGTGGGGCCGTCTGCGTACGCGTCCCCGTACCCGTCCCCGTACGCGCCGTCCGTCTCGGTCTCGATCTCCGCGAGCTCCTTGACGCGGTCGATGGCCGCCCGTCCCTGCTGGAGCTCGCCCAGCGACAGGAACAGCATCACCAACGGGCTGACCAGGTAGAAGAGGTACATGATGAAGGCCGTGAGGTCCTCGATCGGCAGCGCACCGGTCGCCGTGCGGGCCATGCCCCAGGCGATCACCACCGCCAGTGAGACCTGGGTGCCGACGTTCATCGCCGGCATGAGCAGCGCGGACAGCCGGGTGACCCGGATCCCGCTGACCCGGGCGGCGTCGGCGAGTTCCCCGATGTGCCGGGCCTCGCGCCGCTCCGCCCGGGATGCCTTCACCGTGGTGAGCGCGCCCAGGACCCGCAACAGCCCGGACCCGAAGGCACTGGTGTCCGTACGGTTGACCACCGCGGCCGTGCGTACGGCCCGGGCCAGGCCCAGCGCGACCGCCGAGGCCGCGCCCAGGCAGCCCGCCGTCACCAGCAGCAGCCGCCAGTCGATCCAGGCCATGACGGCGACGCAGCCGATGGTGCTCAGCGCGGAGGTGATGAGCTGCGAGACGGAGGAGGACAGCGCGACCCGCGCCAGGGAGGTGTCCGCGACGGTACGGGTGAACACGTCTCCGTGTTCCAGCTGGTTGAAGGCCCTGATCCGGGAGTGCAGCAGACGGCCCGTCAGGGTGGTGCGCATGTCCAGGACGATGTTCTCGCCGGCCCGCCCGATCAGGTAGAAGTGCGCCGCGGCAAACACCGCGTCGAGCAGGAACAGCCCGGCGATCAGCAGGATCGGCCAGGTCATGGAGCGGTCCAGGGCGACCGCTTCGATCAGGTCGCCGATCAGCAGCGGCTGGAGCAGGGTGGCGGCGGTGCCGCCGAGGCCCAGCAGGACCCCGGCGCCCAGCAGCAGGCGGTGCCGGCGGACGAGCGCGCCGATGTTCACGGCCGTGTCCTGCCCGCCGCGATGGCCGCGACCACGGCCACGGCCGTGCCGATGATCAGGCCCTTGACCCATGACTGGCTGGTGAACTGCCCGTCCTCGCGGAACATCACCGCCATCACGGGTACGGCCACGGCGAACGAGAAGAGGAACCAGAGGGTGCGCGTCGTGTTCATCACTGCTCCTTCTCCGGGAGTACGTAGGTGGTGAGGAACAGCGGATACCGTTCCGAGTACGGCGAGAGGTCCCAGTCCGCGTACCGGCCCTCCGGGACCAGCCCGGCGGCCCGTGCGTACGCGTCGGTCTCGTCGGGGGTGGTCAGCCGGGACAGCTCGGTGCCGACGCGGGTGGTGCCGTCGGACTCGTACCAGACGTGCGAGCACTGCCACAGCTCGGAGCCGGGCGGCAGCGTGGAATGGGTCTGCAGGCCGGTGCCCGGCTCGGGGTAGGGCGTGAAGAGGGTCGTGCGCGAGCGTCCCTCGTGCATCGCCTCGACCGCGGGCCGGTTGCCGGTCTCGATCACCAGGCGCCCGCCGGGCGCCAGCAGGGCGGCCGCCCGGTGGACCATGGCCTGCTGGTCCTCGGGGGTGAGGAGCATGGAGAGGATCCCGCACACGGCGTACACCAGCCCGTACCGCCGCTCGTCGGTGTACGTGCGTACGTCCCCGAGGACACCGGTGACCAGCTCCGCACCCGGTTCCGCGGCCAGCAGGGCCAGCATCTCGGGCGAGGAGTCGACGCCTCTGACCGGGCCGGAGCGCCGTGAGAGGGGGACGGCGATCCGGCCCGTGCCGACCCCGAGTTCGAGGGTGCCGGAGCCGGGGGCGGGGTGCAGCGAGGCCAGGGCGGTGGCGACCGCCTCGGCGTTCGCGTCCTTGGGGAAGACGCGGTCGTACCAGGACGAGAACTGCGTTCCGTATCCGATGTCCCGGACCGCGGTGTCGTCGGCCGTCGTGCCGTCGGCGGTGGGGCCGTCGGCCGCGGTGTGTTCGACCGTGTCGTGGGTGGTGCCGGCCATGTGCGGGGCCTCTTCCTTGCCGTGGGGGATCAGGCGGTGACGAGGTGGCCGCCGACCGGCGGCCGTTCCATCGGGGTGTACGGGGACACGAACAGCGGCTCCGGTTCCTCGGAGGTGTCGTGCCCGGCCGCCCGTACGACGGCGAACTGGAAGCCGCGTACGGCGTCCTCGCCGTGCCGCTCCCGGATGGTCTTGCGGATGAACTCGACCAGCACCTGGTAGGCGGAGTTGGTCTGGGCCGCCGCGGCGCCGCCCTTGGCGGCCAGTTGGAGGATGGAGGTGCAGATGTCGAAGACCGCCTTCTCCGGCCGCCGGGTGGCGAACCAGAACGCCTGGTGCAGCCGGCGGCTCTCGATCATCTCGATCTCGTGCCATTCGCTCGTCGCGCCGCCCGGTTCCAGCGTGCGGTACACGTAGTGGAAGTCGTGCACCGCCGGATTCGGGGCGAAGAACTTCCAGTTGGGGACGAGGGAGAAGACGTCCTTCGTACGGGATCTGTCGAACGCCGGGTGCGGGTGCTGGGCGGCCACCGTGGCCACCAGCATCCCGGCGCCCAGTACCCGCGCCCAGGCGCCCTCGCCGGTGAACGCCGTCTTCAGGATTCCGGTCGCTGTCCTCACCGCTCCGCCCCTTCCCGCCGCTGCTGTCGTGCCTGTTCTTCCCGGGCCGCCCCGCCGGACGGACGCACACCGCCGAGGAACTCGGCGATCAGGTCCGCCGCCCGGTGCGCGTGCGGGGCGTTGGTCAGCAGGGAGTCGTGGTCCGAGCCCTCCACGACCTTGATCCCGCCGTGCTCGCCGTGGCTTCGGTGGGCGTGGGACAGCTCGTTGTAGAGCAGCAGCTGTTCCGGGTCCTGGTCCACGGTCTGCTGGGCGGCGATGATCAGGCCGGGGGCGCTGATCGCGTCGATCCGTCCGTCGAAGGCCCGGAACTCCTTCTCCACGGCCGCCCATTCGCGCTTGCCCGCCCGCCACAGCCGGGCGTCGGTGTACTGGGCGAACACCCGCTCGCGGTAGGCCTTGGGCAGCCGGTCGAGCCAGTCGGGCCGGCTCATCAGGACGCCGGTGCCCAGCCGCAGGTACAGCGCGGCGTGCGCGATGGTGTCGCGCAGGTCCTTGGCGCCCGCGCTCTGGCGTTCCGAGCGCTGGAGCTCCGCCGGGTGCGCCGGGTCGAGGTAGACCAGCCCCGCCACCCGGTCGCCGAGCCGGGCCGCGGCCCGCCGGATCAGTTCGCCGCCCAGGGAGTGCCCGACGAGCACCACCTGCCGGTCCGCCGGGACCACGCCGCGGACCAGGTCCTCCAGGTCGTCCACGGATTCGGCGAGCTCGTACGGGGCGGTGGTGCGGCGCAGGCTGCCGCCGTAGCCGGCCCGGGCGTAGGAGACCACGGCGTGCTCGGTCTCGTTGACGAAGCGTTCGGTGATCCAGGAGAAGTGCTCGGAGGTCGAGGCCAGGCCGGCGCAGAACACCAGGACGGGCTCCTCGGAGAACTCCGCCCCACCGGTCTCGTACATCAGCTCGTTGCCGTGCCGGGTGACGAACTTCCGTGAGGTGGGCCAGCCCTCCAGTACGGTGCCGCGGCGCTGGACGGCGATGGCCGCGCTCAGGGCGACCCCGGCCGCGAGCAGTACGGCGGCCGCCTTCACCGCCCGGTCGTCCCGCCCGGCCACGGCGGGGTGCGCGGCCGGTGTGGTGGTGTAGGCGACCATGGGGTGCAGCGAGGGGAAGGCCGTCATGAACCGGCCGAGGCCCATGACGAAGCCGTTGGCGATGTGGAAACCGACGGCCGAGGCCAGGAAGGGGCGGGTGAGCCGCCCGCCGGCCAGGTAGACCAGCGGGAAGAGGCACTCCATCGCCAGCACGCTGTGCTGCAGGTACTTGGAGCTCTTCGGGTAGCGCTGGGTCAGCCGGTACACGCCCTCGGAGCCGTAGGTCCGGGTGCGCATCACGCCGGGCAGTGCGGAGGCGTCCCGCCACCGCTCGCCGATCAGCTTGACCCAGCCGGACGCCGCGTAGGAGAGGTTGGCCTGGAGGGCGACGTACCAGAGGAAGGCGTCCTGGGTACGGGTGCTGGTGGAGAGCCGGGCCAGACCGGTGGCGCCCTGCACGAGGGTGGCCACCTGGTCGGATCCGTCGGTTCCGTAGCGGTGGCGGGCGGAGAGCAGACAGGTGGTGGCGCCGAGGAACAGGCTGCCGGCGCCGCGCCAGCGGCTGTTGCCGGGCAGCAGCAGGCCGGCGCTGACCGCCGCGCGCGACGCGTGCAGGGCGAGGGTCACGTGCTTTTCGGCCACGGCTCCGCTGACGCGCCGGATGAAGAAGTTCTTCGATTCCGGCGACTTCTTCATGATGTCCCAGTCGTTCAGGCCGCCGGGATCGAGCTGCTTGCGCTGGTGCAGGTATTCCAGGGAAGAGGAAAGGGTGGTGAGGGCGGAGAGCCGCTCCGAAATTCCCAGGGCCCGGTCCCGGGAGACCGGGACGGGGGAGAAGACCGCCGAGGCGAGTTTCCTCAAGTACCGCAAAGACGTTCCTACCTCTCGGCTCGTCAGTGGTTGCGCTGCTTGGCCAGTGCCGCGTCGGGCAACGTTTGCCCGTCAAGGAGCGGACGTCGCCTGACGCGGCACTAGCATGGGCGGGGCTGTCGGGCCGCGATTGGCGCGCGGCCCGACAGCCCGTTCCGGCCGGCCGTCCGGAGCGGACTCCGCGGGCGGGTCAGCCCTTGGCGGCGGCCCGTCCGGCCTCGTACGCGCCGACCGCGGCGGCGCCGGCCGCCAGGCCGCCGGCCGCGTAGGGGCAGACCACGAGGACGGCCGGGGTGAAGGCCACCGGCATCATCCGGCTGGTGCGCTCGCCGGTGTCCTCCGAGAGGGTCGCGCCGGCGATCACGCGGACGCTTTCGGTAATTCGGTTCACTTGCTGGACCTCCCTGGGTCGGGGTGCGGAATGGGGCGGGATCAGTTGCGGTATCAGTCGCGGGGTCAGTTCACGACGCGGCCGGCGACATAGGCGCCGACCGGAACGGTGAAGGCGACGACCGCCGCGGTGATCTTGACGGAGGCGGGCACCGCGACGACCGCCGGGGTGGCCATGACGGGGGTGCCGTCACGGTTGACCACGGATTCGGTGATGGGGCCCATCTGCTGCTCGTTCATGAAGGCCGCGATCTTGGCCATGGGGGCATTTCCTTTCGGTTGGTCATACCGGGACTGCGCCTGGGGAACCTCGCTCGCTCATCAACTGATGTGGAACACTGTCTGGCTGAATCGAACACCAGTTGACGTCGTGATGCTAGGCCGATTCCGATCTGTGCGTCAACTGATATGGCTGGCCGATAGGCGATGCTTGTTACACCAGTGTGGTGATAGGGTGCGCCCCGAGGATGGAGGCACCATGGCCGAACAGAGTGCCGGGCAGAGTGAAGCGCCGCCGAGGTCGCTGGCGGACAAGCTGAACCACCTGTTCGCCCACGTGGTCCCGGCCGGGCGAGGGCCCTACAGCGTCGAGGACGTGGCGCGGGCCATCACGGCCGAGGGCATCCCCATCTCCGGCAGCTACATCTGGCTGCTGCGCAAGGGACAGCGCGACAATCCGACCCTCCGTCACCTCGAAGGCCTCGCCAAGTTCTTCGGCGTCCCGGCCGCGTACTTCTTCGACGACGAGGTGGCCGAGAGCATCGGCGCCGAACTCGCCCTGCTCATGGCGCTGCGGGACGCCCAGGTCCGGCGGGTGGCGCTGCGTACCGCCGGGCTCTCCGAGAAGAGCCTGCGTTCCATCAACGACGTGATCGAGCGGGTCCGTGAACTGGAGGGCCTCCCCGAGGCCCCGTTGGACGGCCCGGCTTCCTGAGCCCCCGGGCAGGGCGCGCGGGCTCTGGGAGGGGCCGCCGCCTCGTGGAGGGGGCCCTGCCGCCCGTGGGCGTCGCGGATCGGCGTGCGTATGCCCTGAGCTGCGGTTCTTCTGCCGGGGGCGGATGCCCGTAATGCCGAACTGGCGTGAATTCGCCTGGACGGGGTGGGATCGTTGTGTTGGGATCCGTATGTCGAGCTCATCGGGGGAGTCTTCACGTGAACCATGCCCAGTCGCCGGCCACGGCCGTCGGCCGGTGAATGTCGTGCGCCGGCTCATCGGGGCCCGCGGGCTCGGGCAGACCCCTCTGGAGCGACGGTGCGAGGAGCGGTTCCGTGAACTCGCCCTGCCCCCGCGGCGCAAGATGACCATCGAGGAAGTCTGCGAACACGTCGGTGCCCGGCGCGGGCGCCCCCTGCTGGTGCTCCCGATGGCCCTTCCCGCCGACAGCCCGCACGGCCTGTGGGTGGCGACGGACCGCAACGACTACGTGTTCCTGGAGGAGCGGCTCGCCCCCATCCACCAACACCAGGTGGTGCTGCATGAAATCGGGCACCTCGTGTGCGACCACGACACCTCACCGGTGCTGGCCGCCGAGGTGTCCCGGCTGTTGCTCCCGTCCCTCGACCCCGGGCTGGTACGGCGCGTCCTGGGGCGCGGACACACCGACTCCGAGGCGGAGGTCGAGGCCGAGCTGGTCGGATCGCTGATCGGCCGCCGGCTCAGCGGCTGGACGGTCCACCGCGACCGGCCCGTACCGCCCGAGGCGCACGAGCTCGTCGCGCGACTCGCCCTGCTCGAACCGCCGGGACGGACCGAGACCGACGGCTGAGGGCTGGGCACTGGGGGCTGGGGGCGACAGGGGCGAGCGGAGACCGGCGAAGGCACGTCCGGCGAACACCGTCCGGAGAAGAGCAAGGAGCGGACATCAACGACATCCTCTACCCCCTGTGCGCCGCCCTCGCCTCCGTCGCCCTCCTCTACAAGGCGCGGGTGCTGCGCACGGACCGCTCGGCGGCCCAGCTCGCCCTGATCGGCAGCTTCTTCTTCCTGGTCGTGATCTTCACCGTCTCCACCCCGGCCGTCTGGGTCTGGCTCAGCCGGGCCGTCGGCATCGAGAACTTCTCCGGCCTGCTCTCCCAGAGCTCGGTGATCGCCCTGAGCGTCTGCCAGCAACTGGTGCTACTCAGCCTCACCCTGTCGCCCGGAGCCGCCCGCCGCGCGGCCGTGCCCAGGATCGTCCTGCTGGGCGTGGTGCTGGGCGCCATGGTGGTGCTGTTCTTCGAAGCGGCCGCGCACGGCGAGTCCCCCGACGACTTCGCCGTCGTACGGGCCCACTACACACCGGCCTATCTGGTCGTCTACCTCGCCGCCTTCACCCTCACCCAGATCGGCGTCGGCGTCATGGGCTGGCGATACTCCCGGCTCGCCCCGTCGCCCTGGCTGCGCCGTGGGCTGCGGCTGGTCGCCCTCTCGCTGCCGTTCTCACTCTGCTACTCGGTGTGCCGGGCCGCCGGCATCGTCGCCGCACAGTTCGGCGGCACCGGCCACGCATGGGAACCGGCCGCCCAGATCGGGGTGGCCCTGGCGGTGTGCACCCAGACCATCGGCTGGATCCTGCCGGACTGGGGCCCCCACCTGACCGCCGTCGCCGACCGGATCCGGTACCGGAGGGCGCACCGGATCCTGCTGCCGCTGCACCGCACGCTGACCGAGCAGGTGCCCGGCCCGGTCATCCCGATGGGGCGCGGTACGGACCTTCGTACCCGGCTCTACCGCACGCTCATCGAGATCCGGGACGCCCAGTGGGAGCTGCGCACCTGGATGGACGAGGACATCGCCGGGGCGGCCCGCCGGGAGGCCGGCCGGGCCGGCTTCAGCGGGGAGCAGGCGGCCGCCGTGGTCGAGGCCGCGCAGCTGCGGGGCGCCCTCGCGGCCAAGGCCCGGGACGAGCCGCCCGCCCGGCCGGCGGCCACACCGCTGGCCGCCTGTCCTCCCGAGCTGGCGGCCGAACTGCTCCACCAGCAGCGCGTGGCCCGCGCACTCGGCTCGCGGGTGGTCGACCGGGCCGTGACCGGCCGCGCGGGGGATGTGGGGGACGCGGGGGATGCGGGGGATGCGGCGGAGCCCCGCCAGCGGGCCTGACCGGGCTTCGGCGGGGCCGTCGTCCACCGGCCGGCCCTGCCAGGCGGGTTCCGGGCCCGCCGCCTACGTCCAGGCGACGGCCACGACCGCTGCGGCGGCCGTGAACGTCCCCACGGCGTAGAAGGCCCACGCCTGCTTATTGCGCAGGCCCACCAGCGCCGTCGCGGCCACCAGGACGTCCAGGGCCAGCTTCACTCCCGTCTTCGCGTCGTCGACCGGCAGGTCCAGGGACGCCCGGGCCCATATGAGCCCCGCACCGGTGACCAGTTGGACGACGGCGCTGGTCACCATGTAGCCGCCGGTCACCGGGTCCTTTCCGCGTGTCTGGTAGAAGATGCCGCCGAGGAGCGCGGCGAATCCGAAGAGGTGGAAGACGAGGAGTACGTATCGGAGGATCTCCATGGCAGTGGTCTTTCTCCAGGGGGGCGGGACGGTGCGGGGAGGGGGCCACCGGCGCCGTGGCCGATGCCTTCCGCACCCGAGACGGGGCAGCGGTTCGGCCTGTGACATCCACGGCCCGAGACTGCGGGAGACCTGCATCACACCGCGCCGTGTCACGGGGGGTGCGGGCTGCCTCGCGGCAGACCCTCACGTACGCGGTGGCGACCGGTCGGTCCGCCCGAACCGGCCCCGCCCGGGGCGCGGGGTGCCATGATCAACCGGGACCGGGCAGCTCGCGGGGACGGGCGACGGCCGCTCGGGGGATGCTCCGGCGGTGGCCGCCCGGTCGGGGGCTCGAACCGCGAGGGGGAACCGACATGGACAAGGCCGGGGAATTCGAGGCGCTGCGGCCCCTGTTGTTCTCGATCGCGTACCGGATGCTGGGCAGCGTGACCGAGGCGGAGGACGCGGTGCAGGAGAGCTGGCTGCGCTTCGGCGCCTCCTCCACCCGCCCGGTGTCGGCCAAGGCGTTCCTGTCGACGACGGTGACCCGGATCGCCATCGACGTCCTGCGTTCCGCCCGGGTGCGCAGGGAGCAGTACGCCGGACCGTGGCTGCCCGAGCCCCTGCTCGACGATCCGTACCAGGACCCGGCGCGGGCAGCGGAACTGGCCGATTCGGTGTCCATGGCGGCACTGCTGCTCCTGGAACGGCTCAGCCCGCTGGAGCGCTCCGTGTTCGTGCTGCGCGAGGTCTTCGCCTTCGGCTTCGACGAGGTCTCCACGGTGGTCGGACGCTCGGAGGCGGCCTGCCGCCAGCTGCTCGTACGCGCACGCCGCCACATGCGCGAGGGACGGCCCCGTTTCGTCGCGGACCGTCAGGAGCAACAGGAGCTGGCGGAGAAGTTCTTCGGGGCCATGTCACAGGGTGACGTGGACGGGTTGCGGAGCCTGCTGTCCGCCGACGTCCAGCTCGTCGGGGACGGCGGCGGCAAGGCACCGCAGCTGGCCCGGGCCGTCGCCGGCGCCGAGAACGTGGCACGGCTGCTCGCCACCATCCCCGCGCTGATGACACGTACCGGCATCACCTGCGAACCTCGCGCGATCAACGGACAGCCGGGCGCCCTGTTCCGCGACCGCGACGGCAAGGTCCTGCGCGTCATGGTCCTCGACCTGCTCGACGGGCGGATCCACGTCATCCGCTCGGTCATCAACCCGGACAAGCTCGGCCACCTCGGCCCGGTAGCCGATGCCTGGGCCGTCCACCGGGAAGTGCGGCAGACGCGCAGGCAGCCGAACTGACCCCATCGTCCGCTCCCGGACGGAGCTGAGGACCGGTGATACGGCCGGTGGGGTCCGGCATCCGATCAGCACCGATCCGGTCACCCTGGAGGGCCGTTCGGCGCACCGTGAGCAGCCGTCACCTGGGCTGGGGGCGGGGGCGGGTGCGCGACGCCGGGCGGGGCGCGGCGCAACGGACCGACGTGGACCTGGGGGCATTCCGCTCCGGCTTTGCAAACAGCCCCGCACTGTCTGATATCCGAACCGACTGTCCGTAAATCGATCGCCGATATGCGATCGCCCTTCGGTCCTGGCATGGTCAGACCCGGTTGGGCCCTCCAGGAAAGGCCCGCGCCAGTGAACTCCTTCGATTCGAAAGCGAGTCCTGTCATGCGTTACCGCTCGGCCACCGTCTCCGCCGCCGCTCTCCTCTGCCTCGCGGGCTCCGCGGGCGCGGCGCAGGCCGCGCCCGCGAGCCTGTACGCCCCGTCCGCCATGGTCCTCGGCATCACCCGGGGGGACGACGCCGCCACGGGCACCGTCCTGCGTGCGACGACCCTCAGCTGTGCCTACACGGCCGAGGGGACCCACCCCGCTCCCAGGGCCGCGTGCGACGCGCTCAACGCCACCGGCGGCGAGTTCGACCGCCTGCTGGCCGCGCCGAGCCGGGACCGGGCTTGCCCGGTGCACTACGACCCCGTCACCGTCACGGCGGACGGCGTCTGGCGCGGCAGCCGCGTCGCCTGGAAGCACACGTTCTCCAACCCGTGCGAGATGTCCGCGACCCTCAACGGCAACCCGCTCTACGCGTTCTGACGCCGTACCGCCGACGCGGACCCTCAGTCCAGCACGATCTCGGGGTGGTAGAGGTCCAGCCACAGGGCGAGGTCGAGGGTCCGCTCCAGTCCTCGCCGGCCCGCCTGGGTGGTCAGCGGCGCCGTGGAACGGGCGAGGCGGGTGACGGCGTCGCGGTCGACCAGCTCGAACACCTCGTGCGAGGGCTTGGCCAGCAGGTCCTCGGCCTGCGCGCGCAGCGCCTGCCCGTACGCGGGGTCCTGGGTGGCCGGGTACGGGCTCTTCACCCGGTCGTACACGGAGCGGGGCAGCACGTCGGCGGTGGCCTCGCGCAGCAGGCTCTTCTCGCGGCCGTCGAAGGACTTCAGGGCCCACGGCGTGTTGTACACGTACTCGACCAGCCGGTGGTCGCAGAACGGAACGCGGACCTCCAGGCCCACGGCCATGCTGGCCCGGTCCTTGCGGTCGAGCAGCACCCGCACGAACCGGGTGAGGTGGAGGTACGACATGATCCGCATCCGGTACTCGAAGTCGTCCTCCCCCTGCGGCCTCGGCACTTCGCGCACCGCGCCCGCGTACGCGTCCCGCGTGTAGGCGTCGAGGTCCAGGCGGGCGAGCAGGCCGGGGGCGAGGACGTCGGAGTCCGCGCCGAAGCGGTCCCCGAAGCGGACCAGCCAGGGGAAGGTCCCGCCCGCCCGCGCCTCCTCGTCGAAGAACTGCAGGTAGCCGCCGAAGACCTCGTCGGCGGACTCCCCCGAGAGGGCGACCGTCGAGTGCTGCCTGACCGCCTCGAAGAGCAGGTGCAGGGAGCCGTCCATGTCGCCGAAGCCCGTGGGCAGATCGCGGGCGCGCAGCACGCGGGCCCGTAGTTCCGGATCGGCGAGGGCGCCGGAGTCGAGCACGATGTCCCGGTGGTCGGTGCCGGCGGACCGGGCCACGTCGTGCACGAAGGGGGTGTCGGGGGTGCCGCGCAGTTCATCGGCGACGAAGTTCTCCGACAGGCCGGCGAAGTCGACGGCGAAACTGCGTACGCTCTCGCCGTGCCGGGCCAGCCGGCGGGCTGCCAGGGCGGTCATCGCGGAAGAGTCGAGGCCGCCGGAGAGCAGGGTGCAGCGGGGCACGTCGGCGATGAGCTGTCGGGCCACGATGTCGTCGAGGAGTTCGCGGACGTGGCCGATGGTGGCGTCCCGGCCGTCCTCGTGGTGCCGGTTCTCCAGGGTCCAGTAGGTGTGGGCGTGGTTGCCGGTGCGGTCGACGGTGACGAGGGTGCCGGGCTCGACCTCCCGCATGCCGTCCCACACCGCGTGCCCGGGGGTCTTGACCATGGTGAACAGCTCGCGCAGGCCGTCGGCGCAGACGCGGCGGGAGGAGAGGGGGTGGGCGAGGATCGCCTTCGGTTCGGAGCCGAACAGGACGCCGTCCGGGGTCTCGTACCAGTACAGGGGCTTGACGCCCATGCGGTCGCGGACGAGGGTCAGCCGCTGCTCCCGCGCGTCCCAGACGGCGAAGGCGTACATGCCGTTGAGCCGCCGGGGGAGGCCGGCGCCCCATTCGAGCCAGCCGCGCAGCACCACCTCGGTGTCGGAGGAAGTGCGGAACCGGTGGCCGTGCGCGGCGAGTTCGGTGCGCAGTTCGACGTGGTTGTAGGTCTCGCCGCTGTAGACGAGGGTGACCGCTCCGTCCGGGGTCGCGGCGGTCATGGGCTGGCGGCCGCCGGGCAGGTCGATGATGGCGAGGCGGCGGTGGCCGAGGGCGGCCGGGCCCTCCACGTGGGTGCCGTGGTCATCGGGCCCCCGGCAGGCCATCGTCCGCGTCATCGCCTCCAGTTGCTCGCGGGCCTGTGGGGTGCGCAGGTCGCGGTCGAAGGAGATCCATCCGGTTATGCCGCACATGGAGCAACACCTCCCGAAGAAGTTGCATCTACCATCTACTTCCGCAGGATGCGCCGCCCGGTAGCCTCGGTCAACCTTTTGGGCAGCTCCCCCAACGGGCGCGCGTCCGCTCCCGGCAGGGCTTTCGGACGCATTTGACCCGGCCATTGCCCAGCACGACCCCGACACGTCAACGCCTCGGGCCGCCCGGGAGGCCACTTTTCGGACACCGGGCAAAACTTCACCCAACCCCGGGGGCGACGGGCCGAGGGCCTGCGTCAGGCGGTGCGGCAGAGGGTCGACGGGTCGGGCGCCGGGGCGGAGACGGGGAGGGGCACGGGGACGGCCACGGGGAGGAGCGGGTGGGCCGGGGCCGGGGCGTCCTGTGCGCGGTTGCGGGCGAAGACGACGAGGCGGAGCACCGCGAACCGGGCGACACCGGTGAGGGCCGACGCGGACAGGTAGACGGCCTGGGTGAGCAGGGCTCCGGGGGTCGCCGTCAGTTGCTGGAGGACGAGCGTCGCCAGGCAGGTGACGGCGTATCCGGCTGCCGCCGACCCGGCCGACTGCGCGTGCTGGCGCCAGGTCGCGTGGCGGCCGGCGCCGAAGGTGAAGCGGGCGTGCAGCTCGGTGGCGAGGAGCGTGGACACGACGGTGACGAGCGCGTTCGCCAACGCCCAGGGCATCCAGGCGGCGAGCGCCACCACGGCGAAGCTGGAACCCAGCCCCACTCCCCCGCCACAGAGCACGAACCGGGCGAAGGCGGCGAGAGCGCCCGGGGGGTCCTGCCGCCGGTTCTGCGCTGCTGTTCCCATGACCCCACCCCTTTGGCCCGCCCCAGTGTTTTCTGACACGAGAAACGCTACGTTGCATTCATGTTTTCGGCAACGAGACAGGAGCGGTAAATCGGCGTTAGTACAGGTCAGAACCCGATATTTGTTGCACTGGGCTGACATTTAACGCAACGAACAAAGGGCGGCTCGTTGCATTGGATGACGGTGAACGCCATGCGGACGCAGCACCCGGGCCGTGTTGCGGTCGCGGTGCGAGATGCTGGGCGGCAAACCCGGCAATAGCATGAAAAGGTGATCAATGCCGCGTGTGGCTCCACCGTGCCGCGGGCTTCGGAGCCGTCACGCGCCTCACCAGCCCTCACGTCAGCCCCAAGGCAGGTCGAATCATGAAGCGAACACGTCGTCTTGCAGCATGCACGCTCCTGGTCGCTCCCCTCCTCGCGGTGGGCCCCGCCGTCGCCGCGCACGCCGCGCACGCGGCGGTACCTGCGGCCGCGAAGTGCAACATCGAGGTGGACTCGGCCGGCAAGGACCACGTGTGGGGGGAAGGCCTCCCCGCCGGCACGACCGTGACCTACTCCGGCGCTTCCTCGGGCTCGGTCCCCATCGACAAGTCGGGACGGTTCGACCTCGGCGGCCTCACCGCCGGCAAGTACAAGGTGACGACCGCAGACGGCAAGACCACGGTCACCTGCGCGGCGTTCCACCACTGAGCGGGCGGGAACAAGCGGTGGGGGCACCTCAAGGCTCAACGACCGACGGGCCGGCCCGGCCAGCGGCCGCCCGCACCGGCCGGGTGCTGACACAGGCCGGGTCGTCGTGACGACGCGGTCGAGCGTTCCGGTTCAGCCGGTGTCTTCGCGCGCCTTGAAGCTCATCAGCAGCATGTCGCGGTGGCCGTGGGCCGCCGGTACGGCCACGGACACCGGGGTGACGTCGTGGAGGATCCGGGCGTCCTGTGCGTAGAGGCTGTCCAGGGGGAGGCTGAAGGTGGTGGTGGCGAGCGGTGGGCCGTCCTCGGCCGCGTAGAGGGTGGTGCGGCCGCCCGTGACGTTCGCCCGGCCGACGTGGTGGAGCGCTATGTAGTCGAAGCCGTCGCGGTGGCGTCCTTCGGGCGACGGCTCGCCCCGGGCACCGGCGCGCGCGGTGACCCGGATCAGGTGGGCGTCGACCTCCCAGGACGGCGGCGCCTGCCCGGCGCACCGGTCGAAGGTCGCGGCGTTGTGGTGGACCAGGGCCCGGAAGAACGGATTGCCGGCTTCGCGCGCGCGGAAGGGAGCGAAGTCCCGGGCCCGCGCCTCCCGGGTCATGCGCAGGGCGAAGGAGCGCTGGCAGCCCTCGTACGGGGTGCCGTCCTGGCCGTAGCGGTCAGCCGGCGCCCAGGCCCATCCGGGCTGGGCGGCGAGCGGGGTCAGCCGGGTGAGGTCGGGCCGCAGCCGCAGGTCGCCCACGGGGCCGTCGAATCCGGGGCCGCCGGCCCGGGAGTCGTCGACGAGGAACGTGTCGACGACGGGGGCCATGCCCACGCCCCACCGGTTCGCGTGCTCCAGCCGGTGGGCGGGTACGGCCTTGACCCGGCTGATGCCCGCGTTGTCCACCCAGCTCAGTGCCACCACGCGCGGACCCGGTTCGCCGTCGGCGCTATCGCTCATGTCCTGCATGGTCCTGCATGCTCCAGCACAACGGGGTGGCGGGGAAGATCGCCCTCCGGGCAGCCGCCCCCCGGCTCGACCGTGCTGTCGGCGCGTACTGTCCGCCGATGGTGAACACCGGGCCGGCCGGGCTCGACGGCCCCTACGTTCGGGCCTCATGACGACGATCACGACGCGTACGGTCGCCTACCCGGCCGACGCCCTCACGATGATCGGGCACCTCGCCCTCCCCGCCGGTGCCGGCCGCCGGCCCGGGGTCCTGATCGGGCCGGAGGGGATGGGGCTCAGCGACGTCGAGCGCCGCCGGGCCGACGCCCTCGCCGAGCTGGGGTACGTGGCGCTGGCCTTCGACCTCCACGGCGGCCGCTATCTGCGGGACCCCCAGGAGATGCTCGCCCGCTGCATGCCGCTGCTCGCCGACCCCGACCGGCTGCGGGACATCGGCCTCGCGGCCCTCCAGGTGCTGGCCGGCGAACCGAGGACCGACTCCGACCGGATCGCCGCCATCGGCTACGGCACGGGCGGCGCGGTCGCGCTGGAACTCGGGCGCCACGGCGCCGGCCTGCGCGCGATCGGGACGGTCAACGCGCTGACCACGGGCCGGCCGGGCGAGGCCGCCCGCATCCGCTGCCCGGTGTGGGCCGGGGTCGGCTCCGAGGACCCCATCATGGGCTCCGCCCAACGGGACGCGTTCACGGCCGAGATGCAGGCCGCGGGCGTCGACTGGCGCCTGACCGTCTACGGAGGAGCCCTCCACGCCTTCCACCACCCACCGGTCGACCACCCGGCGCCGCCCGGCGTCGGCCACCACCCACGGCACGCCCGGCGGGCCTGGCACGACGTCATCTCCCTGCTCGGGGGGTGCGTTCCCGTGCAGAGGACGGAGTGACCCCGGCGCCCTCGTACTCGGGCTGACAGTGGCCGGTGAAAGGATCGCCGGCATGGTTTTCGTACGTACCACTCCACCGCGACCGGTCGATGTCACCGCGGTGTTCCCCGAGCTGGCTCCGCTGGCGCGGGCCGCGATCCGGCTGCACCCCCGTCCGGGGTCGCCTTCCGTGCGGGACAGTTCGGTGGGCGGCCCGTTGCTGTGGCCCGCCGAGGAGCCGTGGCCCCATTGCGGGGAATCCCACCAGGGCAGCGGATTCGCCCAGCAGACGGCGGCCGTGAGGCTGGAGAGACGCGTGCAGGCCAGGCTGCGCCGTGACCCCGACGGTCCTCGGCACACGCCCGAGGAGGCGGCGGCCTACGACCGCAACAACGCGGCGTACATGGAGGTGGCCGACGCCGATCTTCCGTGGACTTGGGACGCCCCGACGCCCATGCTGCCGGTGGCCCAGCTGTACGCGCGCGACGTACCCCTGCTGCGGCCGCCCGGGCGGGCCGACCTGCTCCAGGTGCTGTGGTGCCCCTACGACCATGACGCGTTCCCCAAGCCGTCGACCGCGCTGTTCTGGCGCTCCGCGGCCGAGGTGGGCGAGGTCCTCGCCGTACCTCCGGAACCCTTCGAGGTGGACTGGGAGGGATACGTGCCGGGGCCGTGTCTGCTGGCACCGGAAGCGATCACCGAGTATCCCGACAGCCTCGACCTCAGCCCGGAGCTGCGGCTGATGGTGAACGACCCGAGCAGGTGGCGGGCGGCGGGGGTAGCCCTGGACGCCTCGTACGCGGATTATCCGCGGGGCTTCTACGACGCCGAACTGGCCAAGGCTCCGGGCTGGAAGGCAGGCGGCTGGCCTCCGTGGGGCCGCACCGATCCGTATCCCCGGTTCTGCGCCGTGTGCGAAGCCCGGATGGTGCCGCTGCTGACCATCACCTCCGTGGAATGGGACCGCAGTACGCACGGCTGGATACCGTACGAGGACCGTGCCTGCGCGCTCGCCGGCACGCGTGTCCCCGGCCAAAGGGCCACGCGGCCGACCGGGGTCGAAGTCGGCAGCACCGACAACATGCAGCTCTACGTCTGCCCGGCAGCTCCGGAGCACCCGCACACCGACCTCATCCAGTGAGCGGTCCTTGACCTTCCCACCGCGCCGCTGTGTTCCGGGCCGTCCGCTCGGCGTTGGCCTCGGCCACCGCCCTTCGATGCCGTGTCAGGTCCAGGTCTGGGCGGGGCTGCCGTCGCAGGGCTGCTGGACGGCGAGGGCTCCGTCGCCCTCGCCCCGGATGGTCAGGCACTTCCGGGAGTTCGCGTTGACCAGGCTCCAGCCGCCGCCGGGCTGGGCCTGCCAGCGCCAGCTCTGCGTGGACGACCCGTTGCACGTCCACTGGTTCGCGGTGGCGCCGTCCGCCACGGCGTCGCCGCGGATCTCCAGGCATTTGCCCGAGTCCCGGTGGACGATCGTGGTCCAGCCGCCCGGGCTGGTGGTGGTCCACTGCTGGCTGGAGGAGTTGTTGCACGTCCACTGGTTCGCGGTCGCCCCGTCGTGGCCCAGGCTGCGGCGGATCTCCAGGCACAGGTTCGTGCCGGCGTTCACCCACGTCCGCAGCCCGCCCCCCACCACCGGCGGCGGTGCCGGCTTCGGCTGGGGCTTCGGTGTCCCGGCCTTCGGCGGTGCCACCGGTGCGGGACTCTTCGGCTGTGGCGTCGGCAGCGGCTCGGCGGGCGGAGCCGGCGTGGTCCAGGGCACGGCGCTCCGCGCGGGGGCGGCCGACGGGGCCGGCGCGGCCGTGGACCGGGCGGGCGTCGGGGGCTCGGGTGCGGGCGTGGGCGCGTCCTCGGCGATGTGGTCGTAGCGCAGGGCCGTGTAGCTGCTGACGGGGTGGTTGGAGAGCTTGGCGGCCTGAAGACTGCCGGTCGACTTGTTCGTCGGGCGGCTCTTGTTGCTCTCCTGGTAGAAGGTGAAGGTGCCCTTCGCCCGGTCGATCCAGCCCGCGAAGAGCACCACGTGCTCGGACGAGTTCAGGATGTCGCCGGGGCGGAGCTCGGAGGTGGGGATCCGTGTGGTCAGGCGCGGCAGGCTCAGCGTGGTTTCGCTGGCCTTGAGCATCCAGGCCATGGAGACGAAGCCGGAGCAGTCCGTCCTCCACTCGCGGCCCAGGGCCTTCTCGGGCCAGGAGCCTTCCTGGTCGTAGGGAACCTTCATGTCCACCCATGACTGGGCGCGCTGGAGCACCTGTGCGCGGGTGATGGAGCCCCCGGTCTTCGTCTGGACTTCTGCCGCCGTCGTGTCGATCGTGCTGCCGGTCCGTTCGCCGGGACGGGTGGTGGGTGCCGTCATGAACGCGGCGATGAGGCAGGCCGCCACCACCGCCATCGCGACGGCCACGGGCACGCGTAATTGAGACAACTGGACTCCCCCTGGTGGACGGCGGCTGCCGGGGCCCTGTTCTGTATCGCCTGGAGCCGGTGGCGCGCACGCGGGACCGGCCCTCGCTGCGGGCTTCGCCGAGAAGCCGGCCCGGGCCCGTGCCCAGGGTGGGTCCGCGGCCGGGTTGGCCGGGGTCTGGTGCCGTGTATCGGCAGGTCAGACGGGTGCCAGGGGTGGACAACGGGGGTTGTCCGCGGACAACCGAGGGGGAGAGATGGTCAAGGCAGGACGCCCGCAGGGCGACCCCAAGGGGGCGACGGAGGCGGCAAATGCGTTGGCGGGGTTCCTGCGGGAGCTGACCGAGGGCATGAGCTTGCGTGAGCTCGCCGAGCGCTACGAGGGCGGCAAGACGCTCTGGGGCGAGTACCGTTCCGGGGCTCAGCTCGTGCCGCTTCCCCGGCTCAGCAGCGTGGTCAAGGACCGGGTCCGCGACGCCCGCGGGCGGGAGGCCATGCTGGCCAAGGCCCGTCACCTCCACGGGCTGGCCCTGACCGCGGAGGCCGAAACCCGGCCCGCCGACGGGCTGGGCGAAGCCTTGCGGCGCGCCGAGCGGGACATCGCCGACATGGGCCGTCTGATCAAGGTGCTCCTGGCCCGGATCGACGTGCTCCAGGACGAAGCGGCCGGGCAGGCCCCCGCCGGGGCCGGGGCGGCCTCCGCCGACAGCTGTACGGACGTCTCCGGGCGCCCGGTGGGGACGATCGCGGAGCAGCTCGATGTCCTGCGCCGGCACGTCGCCGAGGCGAGCCGGGTACGGGACGCGACGCTGGAGGCGTACGGCGCGGCCCGGTCCGAGACCGGCGGGCAGCCCGCTGGGGAGAGGATGTCCGCTGCGGGGGGAGGCGAACTGGTCGGCAGCCTCGCCGACCTCCACGACACCGCCGCCCGGCAGCAGGACGCCCTGCGCGAGTGGACCGCGGGAGCGGGCAGTGCGACGCCGGGGACCGGAGCCGAGGGTGCGGACGGCCGGAGCGGCCCGGGCTGTGACGGGGAAGGCGGCGGAGACGGTACGCCTCCGGGTGGCGTCGGCAGCCTGAGCGACGCGGCCGGTGGCACGGGCGGCGGCACGGACCGCGGCACGGACAGCGGCACGGGCGGCGGCCCGGACCGCGGCACGGACAGCGGCACGGGCGGCGGCCCGGACCGCGGCACGGGCGGCGACGGCGGCCTGGGGGTTGGCGGGCCCTCCGAGCCCGCCAACGGGACCGACGCGGGCAAAGCCGGGTCACCGGTCGGTCAGGGCGGGGCTGCGGGCGCTTCCCCGTCCGGCAGCGGCGACACCCGGGCCTCCTCCGGCCCGACGGACGAGCGCCCGGGCGAAGGCCCCGGTCCGGAAGGGCGCCAACGCCCATGGCGCGGGCCGCGGCTGCCGGCCGGAGTCGGCCTCGCCGTGCTGGTGGCCGCCTGCGTGATCGGTGGAATGGCCATCGCCGGAAACCAGAAGGGCGCCGCAGGCGAGCGGAGCCCCGAAGCCCGCCTCAACACGCCTGCCACGCCCGGCGCCGGCCCCCGCGCACCGGGCATCGAGGCCCCCGCCTCCCCGTCTTCGGGCCCTTCCGGCGGTCCCACCCCCAGCCCCTCCGCGTCGGACCCGGCGGACGAGGGGGTGGAGCCGGCCACGAAGCCCGGGCCCCGGTCGCCGAGCCCCGCGCAGGTGGAGTCGCCGAAGGAACAGGCACCCGAGCCGAAGCCGGCCCCGCCGCCGGCGGTGGGTGGCGGGCTGCGGACGTGGGTGAACGCGGGTACGCAGATGTGTCTGGAGATCCGTCGCAGTGCGGGTGAGGACGGGGCGACGGCGAACCAGTGGACCTGCAACAACTCCTCCAGCCAGAAGTGGACCGCCACCAATCCCGGCGGATGGTCGAACCTGGTCCACATGGACTCCGGCAAGTGCCTGGAGATCCGCGGTGACTCCCGCGACGACGGGGCCGGCGCGAACCAGTGGACCTGCAACGGATCGTCCGGACAGGCCTGGCGCTGGCAGGCCCAGCCCGGGGGCGGCTGGAGCATGGTCAACGGCTCGGAGAAGTGCCTGACGATCCGGGGCCGGGGCGACGGGGCCCTCGCCGTCCAGCAGCCCTGCGACGGCAGCCCCCTCCAGATCTGGAACTGAACCCGCCGACGGGCAGGCACGGCGCATGGCCCGGACCTCGTCGGCACACCAGAGCGGGGGTGCCGCGGACTCCGCGTCCGCGACACCCCCGGTCTTCTCCGTCAGCCGCCCACCACCACCGCCGCGTAGACCTTCTCCGCCGTCTGCCGGCAGGCCCAGTCGATGGCGGGAAGCTTCGGAGCCGGATAGTGGCCGGCGTCGCACGACCTGAGCAGGTCCTGCCGGAACACCTGGTCGACCCGGTTCTTCGGACTGTCCACCCCTCCCCCGGTGACGCCGAGCACCCCGCCCCGGAAGCCGTCCTCACCCAGGGCGTCACGGTAGTTGCGGTAGCCGAAGTCGTGGCGCGCGCAGGCGCTCTTGAACTCGAAGCCGACGACGTGCAGGGAGTCGCCGATCACATTGCAGCCGTTCTCGTCCCAGCGGAAGCCGTACGGGTCCGGCTCGCCCTTGCCGTGGCTGGACCGGGCCAACAGCCACGCGCGGGTCGCCTCGTCACCCGGCTCGGTGAGTTCGTGGATGCGCCGCACCTTCTGCTCGGCGGACAGGACCGGACCGGTGTCGCGCAGTGCGGCCGTACCGAGCCAGTCGCCCTCCGCGCTCCGGCGCGAGACTCCGGAGCCGTCCGGCCAGATGCCGTAGACCGTCCCAGAGGGGGTGCTGGTGAAGGCGGCGCCGGGACCGCCGACGGCCTCCCACTTGCGTGCGCCGAGGGTCGCGAACCGGGACACGTCTCCGCTGCCCTGAGCGGTCATCAGCACCGAGGACCGGCCGCCGAAGATGTGCTCCGCAGGCCCCCCGACGGGCTGCCAGCCCTTCTCCGGCATCCATTCGTCGATCGTGGCCCGGTCGGGCGAGAGCCGGTACAGCGCGGAGTCGGTGACGGCGAACTCCGCGCCCGGGCCGCCGAGCGTCTCCCACGTCCCGCCGTCCGTGTACCGAGCGATCTCCTTGCTGCCCGGCAGCACCCCGAACAAGCCCGCTCCGCCACCGTAGAGGTGCTCTACGGTGCGGTCGAGCTGCCCCCAGCCCGTCTCCCTGGTCCACCGGTGAACCGAGGTCCCGTCGGGGGAGAGCCCGTACAGCGCGGAGTTCGTGACGGCGAACTCCGCCCCCGGACCGCCGACCGGCTCCCACTTCCCGTCGTCCGTGTACCGCGCGATGTCACCGCTGCCGGGCAGCATGGCGAACATCCCCGCACCGCCGCCGACGATCTTCTGGGCGTCCCCGACCCTGACCCACGAATCCTGCATGGTGGCCCGGTACACGCCCGTCCCGCCTTGTTCCAGCGCGTACACCTCCTTGCCGACCGACAGCAGCGAGTCGACGTGGTTCGCGGAGGCGTCCGCCGCGGCCACCGCCACGGTGTCACCGCCGGCCTTGCCGCCCCCTCCCCACGACCCGCCACGGTTCACGACCGCGGCGGCGCCACCGACGCCCATCACCACCGCCAGCAGCAGGCACGCCGTCCGCGCCCTGCCCCGTACCCCGGCCGGACCTCGGCGCACCCCCGTGTCCCCGTCCCTGCCACGCTCCCGGAACAACGAACCCATGTCGCTCAGCCTCCCGTGTCGAACCCGACGTCTTGGAGGCCACCCTGCGCAACGCCGGCCGATGTCCGGTGTCCGCAAGCAGGAAAGCGCAGCTCAACGGGTGGACAACTCCCCGTTGTCCCCGGACAGGCAGCCACGACGGGCCCACCGCCCGGCGCCCGGGTCACATGCCGTCGAGCGGCCACAGCCAGCCGCCCTCGGCGCCCACGTACCAGCCTCCTGAGACCAGGAAGGTCCCGTCGGGGTGGAAGGCCAGTGCGCAGGCCCTGCGGTCGGTGAGCTTCGCCTTGGCGCGGCCGGTCGCCGCGTCCCGCAGCCGGATGCCGTCGAATGTGTTGTCCCCGCGATGGTGCGCCCGTCGGGGCTGAACGCCACCGTGTACAGCTCCCGGTCGGTCAGCCGGTTGCGGTGGGACCAGTAGTTCCAGCCGAGGGGGACGGCCGCGGCGCCCAGCGCGGCCAGACCACCGGCCGGGAACAGCCGCCGGGGGAGGCGACGGCTGCCGGGGGAGGCGACGGCTGCCGGTGGGCGCGTCGGGGCCGTCGGACGGCCGGTGGCCCGGCTCGGGGTCCGGCCCGGGGGCCAACTCGTGCGGATGCCGGTAGGTGTCCGCGGCCGTAGCGGGCTCGGGCGGGGCCTGCGTCCCGCTCCCAGGTGTGCAGCCCACGACGAACCCGATCTGACCGTCTTGCCCGCCCACTTGGCGGACCTGGTGGAGCGCTGCCTGGCCAAGGTCCCCGGCGACCGGCCCGGCGTGGCCGACGTCCTCGGGGCAGCTCACCGACTCCGCCGCCAGGATCACGTTGGAGGGCTTGAGGTCGCGGTGCACCAGGCCACAGGCGTGCATCGCGCCGAGCCCTTCGGCCAGTCCGGCTCCCGGTACGGTGATCGCCTCCGCGGGCATCGGGCCGTGCGCCTCGACGGCCTGGTGCGCGGACGGGCCGGGGATGTACGCGGTGACCAGCCACGGCGGGTCGGCATCGGGATCCGCGTCGACCAGTTGGGCGGTGTAGAACCCTCCCACCAGGCGGGCGGCCTCCGCCTCCAAGGCGAACCGGCGCCGGAATCCGGGATCCTCGGCCAGTTCGGCCCGCACGCGCTTGACCGCGACCGGACGGCCGCCGGGAGAGCGCCCCAGGAACACCTGCCCCATTCCGCCCCCTCCCAGGCGGCCCTCCAGCCAATATGGTCCCGTGCGGCGCGGGTCGCCCGGCCGTTGCGGCTTCGGCCAGAGCGGGGAGTTCACCGGACCTCCGTGGTCGTGTCCCGGGGGTGTTCCCGTACGTCGTGCGCCGTCGGCGGGGAGCCGAGTGGGGTCAGCGGCTTCTTTTCCCTCAGGCCGCCCCCGGTACGGGCGACGGCCGCGAGCTCGCAGGTCCGCATCGTCAAAAGATCCACCTCGAACTCGCCGGAGACAGCCGGGATCAGAAGGTCGAACACATCGCGCCCATCTTGCCCATCGGGTCGGCCGGGTTGTAGACCGTGCTGCCAAGTGACCGCTCCACCCTGACCGCGCGACCACGGCGGAATGCCCCGGACCGGTTGCGGGGGGGAAGGAGCTCGATCTGGCGTTCGGCGCCATCGAACCCCTGAATCCTGGCAGGCTTCGGATCACCGGCAGTCGGTGCCAGGTACGACGAGGGGATGATCTTGATGGCGCATTTACCCAGGCGTCCGGGTGGGTTCTGGCGAGCAGGGCTTCGATCGGTTGCGGTGACGGCCCTGGCCGTCGTGGGCGCCGTCGCCTGCGGCGCAGGCGGAGCGGAGCACAAGCCGCAGGAAGGTCAGGCGCCGCAATCGGCCCCGACGGCCTCGGCGCCCGGCAGGGATGAGGAGCTCAACGCACCGCGCGCCACCGGAATCGGCTCGCTGACCAGCGGCAATCTGACCGATCTGGTCTTCTACGACCCGTCGACGGGCCGGCAGACGTTCAGTACGTACTTGCCGCAGTACGCCGAGGCCAACCCGTGGAAGCGCTACAGCTTCTCACCCGACTGGAAGCGGTACGTCTGGGTCAAGGACGGGGACCTGTTCGTCGGCAGCTTCTCCGGATCGGCGGTCTTCTCGCGGTACGACGAGACGCCGGGCACGAAGATCGGCGGCACGCCCACCTTCAACGGAGGCAAGCGCGCGTACCGCCAGCCCCGCTTCAGCGCCGACGGCAAGAAGATCTACGTCCTGGCCAACGACGAGAAGGTGTACTCCGCCGATCCCGCCTCCCCGGACCGGCTCGTCGAAGAAGCGACCCTCGACCAGGGGTCCTTCTTCGGCGGCAGGAGCGAACTCGGCTGGGACCTGTCAGCCGACGGCAAGGTCGTCAAGCGGTCCGCCCCGGTGAACCCCAAGCGGGGCGCCCAGGTGACCAGCCCGGACGGAACGAAAACGCTCCTCTCCAACGGCGTCGGCTGGTTCCTGAAGACGAACGGGACGCAGGACGAACCCAAACTCGCCTTCGAAACGTTCACCGACGACACGGGAAAGCCCGTCGGAAACGGACCCGATCCGGGGATGACCCTCGACCTGATCGGCTGGTACTGAGCTCCCGCCCCGCGTGTCCCGCCCGTCGGTGCGGACAGCATCGACGGGGCCGTGTTCTCATCCCGCCCCGCCGCCGCCGTCGCCCCCACCTCCGCCTCCACCTCGGCCCTGTCCGCGCGCGGGCTGCGCTACCGCGTGGCCGGGCGGACCATCCTGGACGACCTCAGTCTCGACGTGGGTCCACCCTGCTGAACTGCCTCGCCGGGATCACCCTCCCCACCGCCGGTACGGTCACCGTCGCCGGCCGGTCTCGTGCGCTGGCCCGAGCCCGGCGAGGCGCCGCGTTGGCTGCCGCGGGTGCCCTCGGAGCCGCGGGGGTGTTCGTCGAACAGTCGCAGGCGCTCGGCCCCTTGGCCTCGTACCGGACCGGACGGGGCTTCTACAGGCGGATCGCGCTGTACAACCTGGCCCTGCCGCTGACGGCCGTCGGAGTCGTCGGAGCGGGCGCGGCGGCCCTGCTGGGCGGGCTGATGATCAATCTGGGCAAGGGCGGCTGGATGTCCGGGGGCCTGCTGGGCGCCGGGCTCGCCGCGGCGGCGGTCTCCGGGGCGGCCGTGGCCTGGGCGTGTGGGCGGGCCGCCGGGGCCCATGCTGCCTCCTGGGCGCCCCGGGGCGACTGAGCGGGCGGCGGGCAGTGGGGTGGAGGACTTTGGAATAAGGCCTTGCCCAATGGTCAAGAAACGTTGACCATTGGGCACATGGCTACCGCTGATCTTCCCGAGACCTTTCACGTCACCACCGACGAGCAACTACGCGCCGTCTCCAACCTCACGCGTCACCGGATCATGGCGGTGCTCCGCTTCGAGCCCGCGACGATCACGCAGATCGCCGAGCGCGTGGGCGTGGCGAAGGGGAGTTCCAGCTACCACGTGCGGCTGCTGGAGCGGGCCGGTCTGGTGAAGGTGGTGCGGACACGGAAGGTACGGGGGGTCACCGAGCGGTATTACGCGATGGCCGCGCGGTCGATCGTGCTGCCGGATCCGGGCGAGGGCGGGCCGGACGTGCTGATGCGGCATGCGGTGGCGGATCTGGAGGCGGCGCCGGTGGAAGCCGAGCGGCACGTGCGGATGGCGCATCTGCGGCTCACCGAGGAGCAGTTCACGGAGCTGGGGGCCCGGCTGGAGGCGCTGGCGGACGAGTACCGGGCGCTGTCCGATCCCTCGCTGCCGGACGCGTCACTCGTCTTCGCACTGTTCCGGCCGGCGCCGCGCCGGCAGACCGAAGGGGACGCCAAGTGACCTCAGACGGAGGCAAGTTGCCGACCGGTTTCGGACGGCTGTGGACCGCGCAGACGGTGTCCTCGCTCGGTGACGGGGTGTCGCACGCGGCGCTGCCGCTGCTCGCGCTGGCGCTGACGCGGGATCCGATGGCGCTCGCCGTCGTCACGGCCGCCGGAACGCTGCCGTGGCTGCTCTTCGGCGTGCTCGGCGGGGCGCTGGTGGACCGCTGGGAGCGTCGGCGCACGATGTGGGTCGCGGACGCGGCGCGCGCGGCGCTGCTCGCGATACCGGCGGCCGCGGCCGCGCTCGATGTGCTGAGTATCGCGCTGCTCGCGGCCGTCGCCTTCCTGCTCGGCCTCGGCGGCCTCTTCTTCGACACGGCCGCCACGGCCTATCTGCCGGATCTGCTCGGCCGCGACCCCGCGCTCCTGGAGCGCGCCAACGCGCGCCTGCGCGGCGCCCAGACCGCCGCGTCCGGCTTCGCGGGGCCGCCCGCGGGCAGTGCGCTCCTCGCGCTCGGGCGGGCGGTTCCGCTGCTCGCCGACGCGGTGTCGTTCGCGCTCTCCGCGGCGCTCGTACGATCGCTGCCCGCCGCGCCCCGGCCCGTACCGCAGGCCCGCGAGTCGCTGCTGCGCCAGGCGCGGGCGGGCGCCTCGTACGTCTTCCGGGACCGGATCCTGCTCGGGCTCGCGCTGCGTCCGGCGGTCGGGAACGTCGCCTTCATCGCCGTGGAGACCGTCCTCGCCCTCTTCGCGCACGACCGTCTCGGCATCGGCACCCTCGGCTTCGGCCTGCTCCTCACGGCGGAGGCCACCGGCGGTCTGCTCGGCGCGGGCATCGCCTCCTTCCTCGGCCGACGGCTGGGCACCGGCACGGCGTTGACCTGCACGGCCGCGATCGAGGGGCTGGCCGTCCTGGGGCTGGCCGCCGCCCCGAACCCGTACGTGGCCGGGCTCGCGCTCGCCGTCTGCGGGGCGGGCATGGGCGCCACGATGGTGATCGCGCCCTCCCTCCGGCAGGCGATCGTCCCGGCCCGCCTGATGGGCCGGGTCGCCTCCACCTCCCGGATGCTCGCCATGTGCGCCGCCCCGTTCGGCGCCTTCCTCGGAGGCTGGCTGGCCGGCGCGTACGACGTGCGCACCCCGCTCTACGCCGCCGCCGGCCTCCTCCTGGCGATGACGGCCGTGACGGCCTCCATGACCACCAACCGGCGGGTCGAGGCGGCGCTGCGGGCCGCTGCCCCGACCGGGGGTGCGGGTCACCCGGAGTCCGGGGATCCCGTCCGGCAGGGTGCGCCCGCGGAGCCGCGGCCCGTCGACGTTTCGGCGCGCTGAGCGGTGTGGGGCTTCGGGAAACGCGGCGCGCGGCCCCGCCCGGAGGCGGGGCCGCGCGGCGCGTGAGAGCCGGTCAGGGCCCCGGGCGGACGGTCAGGCGAACCATTTCGGGTCGAGCGCGATGGACTTGAGCTGCTCCATCGTCAGGATGGGCTTGGTGCGGGTGGCGGGCTTGGACTGGTCGCCGGTGTTGAAGGCCGACACGATCACCCGGCGGCCGTCCGGGCGCAGCGTGTCGACGCTCCACCAGACCACGCCCGAGCCGCCCTTCTCGCCCGGCTTCTGCTCCGCCAGCACCCGGGTGCCGTCGGGCAGGACGACGACGCCCGCGCCCTCCATACGGTCCTTGAGGACATCGCCCATCCCCTCCTGGACGTTGACCTGGACCAGCGAGGCGCCCTTGCCGTCGTCGAGGACGAGGGAGCCGTAGCCGGGCTGTCCGGACCTGCGCAGGACCGTGATGCCGGACTTCGGCACCAGGGACTCCAGCGTCGCGACCGTGCCGCCGTGGCCCGAGCCGCCCTGGCCCGTGTCCTCCTGGCCGGGCTTCTGGACCGCTCCGCCGGACGGCTGCGGGTCGCCCGCGGGGGTGCCGCCCGTGTCCTTGCCCTTGCCCTTGCCCTGGCCGGTGGTGCTCCCGGAGCTGTCGCCGGTGCCCGTGCCGCTGCTGGTGCCCGTGGAGGCGCCGGTGCCCGCCGCGTCGCCCGTGTTCTTCGTCTCCGCTTCCGCGGCGTCCGCCCCTTCCGGCGCCTGCTGGGGCGCGGGCAGCCGGCTGAGGACCTGGCGCCACAGGGCCGAGGTGGTGAAGGACTTCAGCTGGTCCTTGGTCAGCGGCGGGTTCGGCCGGCTGACGGGCTGCCCCTTCTCGGCGGGGGCGTTCCACTCGGACACGTCGACCTGATAGCCCTCGCGGGTGACGAGGACGGCCCGCCAGAGCTTCGTGGGCTCGCGCTTGTCCGGGTACTCGTAGCCCTGGAAGAGGTTCAGCCGGCCGCCGCCCGGCAGCGTCTCGACGGCACAGGAGTCGTAGGGGACGAGCTTGGGGTCGGGGCACTTCAGCATGTCCTCGGCCGCCTGACCGTGCGGGTCGGTGCGGGCGAGGCCGACGGAGATCGCCGCGCGGCCCTTGCCGTCGTCGTACACGCCCGCCACCGTCGCGTTCGGCGCCTGGTCGGCGCCGCCCGGGACGCCGGCCGTGGTGTCGCTCACCCGGCCGCCCGCCAGCAACTGCCGGTAGATCTCGATCAGCCGGGCCGCGCTCACCCCGCCGGCCGGCTGCCCGGTGGCCGGGGTGGAGGCGCCGGCCGTCTCGGTGGTGGGGACGGGGGCGGCGGCGACGTTCGCCATGCCGTCACCGCCGGTGCCGACGCCGAGCAGGCCGCCCCCGTACGCTCCGACGGACCCGACGACGGCCAGGGCCAGCGCCGAACCGCCGACGACGGCGGCCCGGCGGCGGGCCACCAGCCGGCGGCCGCGGCGTTCGCCGGAAGCCACCAGGTCGGGGCGGCCGGGGACGAAGCCGTCCCCCGTTCGCCGCAAGGCCGCACCGAGCTCATCTTCAAAGGACATGCCGAATCACCTTCTGGGTGGTGGTGGGAAAATGCGCCGGCGTACGGCCCGGCGACGGGAGCGGGGGGCGGTGCGGTGAGGTGCGGTGGGGTGGGATGGGGTGCGGGGGCCGCCGCGCTCAGGTGGCCACGAACACACTGAGGCTCCCGCCGAGTTCCGCGCGGAGCCGGGCCAGCGCGCGGGAACTGCGCGTACGCACGGCCGCCGAGGTGACGTTCATGGCCTCGGCGGTCTCCTCGACGCTGCGGTCCTCCCAGAACCGGAGCACGAGCACCGCCCGGTCCTTGGGGGACAGGTGGCCGAGCACCTCCAGCAGGGTCAGCCGCAGGACCGGATCGCCGCCCGTGACCGCGAACTGCGCCGCCCCGCCCGCCCCGCCCGCCCCGCCCGACTCGGCCGGGACGGCGAAGGGCCGCTCCCCCGCCGAGCGGCGGCGCTTGTGCTTGAGGAACTCCCGCACCAGGACCGTCTGCGCGTACGCGGCCGGATTGTCGATGTGCGAGGCCCTCCCCCAGATCAGGTACATCCGGCCCAGGGTCTCCTGTACGAGGTCTTCGGCGAGGTGGGTGTCCCCACTCGCCAGCAGACAGGCCGACCGGTAAAGACTCCCCGCCCGGCCCTCCGCGAACTCGCGGAACCCCTCCCTGCGTGTTTGCCGCATCCCCGTCCCCCCTTGCGTTCCGACTCACCCCTTTGACGCGCCGGGGGCCGGGGAATGTTGCACCCTGCGGGACGGGAATTGGCGGAGGCCCGCGCGCCCGGCCCGTGGCGGGGCGCGGCGGGCCGGGGTGCCCCGGTCAGACCGCGCGGCGGCGGAGCGCCTGGGCGCCGTAGCCGCCCTCGGTCCACACCCTGACGCGGAACTCCTGGAGCGTCAGCTCCGGCCCGTCACCGAAGTGGACCGTGCCGCAGCGGCCGCAGTACCAGCCGGCGGACCACACCCGGTCCGCCGCGTCCCGGCCGGGCCCCACGCGCCGGCGCCACGCGGACAGCCGCAGGCGCACCAGCGCGCACAGCGCCACCGCGACGACGAGCGCCGCCCCCGAGACCCAGCCCAGGACCGTGTGGGGCGGGTCGACGACGACACGGGCGGCCCCGTCCGGCCCCGTCCCGACGTGGCGTGCTCCGGCCCGGGCGAACCATTGCCCGGCGATGGCGCCCCAGACGAAGGTCCCGACGGCGATCAGGAACATCGTCGCCGCCCAGCAGCCGACGCCGGTGTCCTCCGGCTCGGAGGGGGCGGGCAGCAGCGCGGCGGCCAGCGCCGCATTCTGCTCGATGACGGTGGTCTTCTGATCCTCGCCCCTGCCGGTCTCCTCGCGCCGCGTCGACTTCGCCGCCAGGTAGGCGGCCGGGACGCCGAGCACCGCGTTCCCCCGGCCGCACCGGGGACAGGGCGCCCCGCCGTCGCCGAGGCCGTCGCCGAGGCCGTCGTGGCGGCCGTCGCCGAGGCCGTCGCCGCGGCCGTCGTCGTCCCCGCTCGCCGCCATCGTGTCCCCCCGGTGCCTGCGCCGGACCCCGCGTCCGGGCGGCCAGCGTAACCACCGGGCCCGGTCCCGGCGAGGCCTCTTGCGCGCCAACTGCGCCGCTCGCAGGGCTGGTTCGCCGGGGTGGTGACCGGCAGCCGGTGCGGGGCGGCTCTCAGCCCCGGTTCAGGTCGGTGAGCAGGAGGTGGTGGTCCGAGTACGGGCCGGGGTGGACGCGGTGCGAGCGCGGGGTGATGCCGCGCAGGAACACGTAGTCGAACTTGCTGTTCCAATCGGTGGTCGGGGTGCAGGCGTCAGCGCCGGTGCCGGCGCCTGCGGCCGAGGGGCGGCAGGCGGGGTCCGTGTCGGCGGCCAGGGCCCACATCGGGCCGAGTTCGGGCGCGTGCGGCACGGCGTTGAAGTCGCCGAGGACGATCGCACGGCCCTCGCGGGCTACCTCCGCGGCGAGTACGTCCACCTGGCGTGCCCGTACCTCCGGCTGCCGGCGCTCGGCGAGATGGGTGTTGAAGACGCGGACCGGCCTGCCGCCCACCAGCGTGGTGACGGCCAGGTAGCCGCGGTCCTCGGAGCCCCCGTCGGGGTATTCGACGCTCACCCGGTCCGTCATCGGCGCCGCCGAGAGGATCGCCTGGCCGAAGCCGCCCGGCCGCCACGGCAGCCCCCCGCAGCGGTTCCAGTTCCGCAGGACCGTCCCGTACTCGACCCGGTAGACCAGCCCGAAGACCTCCTCCAGGTACCTGCGGATCTGCTCGACGTCACGTACGCACGCCTCCTGGAGGCCGATGACCTGCGGCGCGTACGTGGCGATCTCCCTCGCCCGGCCGTAGTCGTGCCCGATCCCGCCGCAGGGATTGCAGATGTTCCACGTGGCGACCCGGTCCGGTACGACCTCCCCGGGCGCGTCGGACGGCAGCGGTCTGGCGAGGGGGGCGCCGTCGCGCGGTGTGCCGGGGCCCATGAGCAGCGCCAGGCAGACCACGGTCACCGCGCCCGCGACCCACCGCGCGCCCCTGCTCGGCACCATCGCCTCCCCCGGAATCGACGCACATCATCACACGGCGCACTCGACGCACGATCGAAGTGCTTCCCGGCCTCCGCGTCCGGCATCATCACGACATGATCGGCAACCGGATCACCCATCGCACGGCGGACGGCGTCCGCGTACCCGGGACGTGGCGGCACGCGTTCATACGCAACGGCGGCTCGTACTTCCTGACCGACCTCTTCATCTACGCCGACGGCCTCGTCGACTGCTGGGAGCTGGTCACCCTCGCCGAGTTCGAGGAAAAGCTTCGCAGCGGATGGGTGGCCACCAGCTTTCCGGACGGCGCTCGCGCCTCCGCGCACGACCTGGCCTCGTGGACGTTCGGTGAACCGCGCACCCCGCTGACGCCGGACCTGCTGCTCGCCGAAGTCCGCGACACCGTCGACGAGCTGAACGGCCGCCCCGATTCGACCGCCCGCTGCCTCGCCGCGGTGGACGTCTTCCTGGCGGACCGCACGGAGGACAACCGGGCCGCCGCCCGGGCCGCCTACCTGTCCGTCCCGGAGACCGTACGGCTCTACGCGCTCGGCGACATGGACCGCAAGGACCGCCCCCTCCGGGTGCTGGTGGCGGGACCCGGCGGCCGGACGCCGGGCGCGTCCGGAGGAACGGTGACGCAAGAGGCGTACGCGGAGGCCGTCGCGTACTTCGAGGACCGTGCGCAGTGGCTGGCGAAGGCCCCTTCACGGGTGCCCGCCGACGGGCCGGCCGAGTCCTTCGCCCCCGCGGTCAGGATCTACCACTCGTATCCGCAGCGCGCGCTGGAGGACCCGGGCAAGCGGGCCCTGCGCAATGACTACCCCGCACCGATCACCGTCGGCGACGTCACCTACCCGTCGGTGGCACACGCCTACTGGGCCCGGTCCGTCGCGGAACCGCAGGCCCGGAGCGCGGTCCTGGCGGCGGAGTCGGGCGCGAAGGCCCGTACGGCCGCGGCCGCGGCGGCGCGGCGCGAGGGCTGGGAGCAGGTCCGGACGGCGGTCATGGGCCGGCTGCTGCGCGCCAAGTACGAGCAGCACCCCGACCTCGCGGCGATCCTGCTCGCCACCGGTGACGCGACCCTCCTCTACGACGACGCCGACTCGGGCTTCTGGGGCGAGAACGGCGGCCGGGGCCGCAACTGGACGGGCCGCCTCCTGGAACTCGTCCGTTCCGAACTGCTGATCGGGCAGAGCCTCATCGACTGAGAGCCGGAGCCGGTCGGGGTCACGCGGTTCCGGAGGACGGCGTGGGGACCGTGCCCGGGTCCCTGGGCTACACCGCGCGCCTCACGACGTCCTGGCCCACGAGCGGGAACAGCTCCCTGACGCCCGTGAGGTCGAACATCCAGTCGAGCGCTCGCGGTACACGGCCCACCAGGAGCAGACGGCCGGTGCGCAGCAGGAAGAGGAGTTCGCCGAGCATGGAGGAATCGGCGAGGGTGACGCCGGTGAGGTCCAGGGCGATCTGCCGGACGGCGGGGTCCGTCGCGGCGGCCGCGCCCGCAGCGCGCAGGGGTCCGAGGGTGTCGTAGTCGAACACCCCGGTGCACACGATGAGCCGGATGCCGTCGGCATCCGGGGCCACCTCCACATTCTGACGCACGAGATCCTCCGTTTCCCGGCCGGCGGGCACACGATCCGGGGATCGCCTCCTGCCGGCATCCACGCGGTGCCCGGGCGGCTCCACGGGGAGCCACACACCGTCACCCAACTACCGGATGCTTCGCTCCGCCCCTGCCCACCGGATCCGCTCGTGCACCTGAAATCCCGAAGAACACCCTTTCGTGCCCCCTGCTCGCGCAGTGACCGCATGCGTATACCGGGGGTTGGTGGCTGCGTCACGCTCTGTCCTCGGACGGTGATGGGATCATCAGCGGGTGACCCGCCTTGTCGCGACGGTGCATGGGCCTCGGCGTAAGCCGCTCGTTGCCCTGACGGTTGAGGACTTGCGTGTGCTCATCCGGCAGGACGTCGGCCTTGCCGGTCGCATCTCGCGCCGTACAGCCGAAGCAGAGGCGGGGATGAAGGGGATCACGTTTCGTGCCTGTCGCGGAGAGCACTACGTGACCCTGGCCGAGCTGCTGGTTCGCCTCGGCAGCTTCGGCCTGGACCTGATCTGCCGCGTCGAATTCGACGAGATCGTCGATCCTCGCTGTGTCGAGATGGAGCGTACTCAGCGAACTTCGCCTCCACTACCCGGGTCCCGAGGATCTCTGAACGGGGAGCTTCACTTCGGGCGGAGCCATAGGCGGATCGCGGCCACGGTGTCCCGCGACCCATCGGACACGGCCTACGCGCGCCGGAGTTCGCAGCTTCCGTCGGCGCAGGAGCGGCGCAGGCGGCCGGCCGAGATGGTTTCCACCAGGCCGATCGTCCAGCACATCGGGCAGCCGCGCAGGGCGAGCAGGCCGGCCGGGGCCAGCAGCAGGCTCGCCGGACCGGTGACCGGCAGCAGGGCCAGCGATCCGATCAGCGCGCCGAAGCCGAGGGCGCCCCGGGCCAGGTGGCGGGGGACCGTGGCGCCGGCGAAGCCGCCGGGCCTCGGGGCGCCCGGGCCGGCGGGCGGGGGGCTGCTCGTCTTCGTGGTCGGGTCAGGTGTCATGGCCGGTTCCCCTCGTACGTGTCGGTTCCTCCCGCAGTGCCTCGCGTACCGCCGAACGGGCGCGGTGCAGGCGGGACTTCATGGCGGCGGTGCTCAGCCCGAGCCGGTCCGCGACGGTGCGGCCGGGCAGACCCTGGATGTCCCGCATGACCAGTACCTGCCGCTGGTCGGCGGGCAGGGCGGCGACGGCGGCCCCCACCCGCTCGGCTTCCAGGCGCAGCAGGACGTCCTCCTCGGCCGACCGCGCGGTGCCGCCCGCCTCGTACGCCTCGTATGCGTCCGGCGGCTCGTGCCGGCCCTGGGCGGCGGCCGTGCCACGGGGGAGCAGGGCGCGGGTGCGGCGCAGGCACTCGTTGCGGACGATCCGGAACATCCAGGACGCCAGCGCACCGGAGGCCCGCAGCATGCCGATCTTGCGGTAGAGGATGATCAGCGCTTCCTGGGCGGCGTCCTCGGCGTCCTGGGGTGTGGCGCACAGCGTGCGCGCGAACCGCTGGACGTGCGGGTACGAGCCGTACACCAGGGCGGTGAGCGCCTCCGCGTCGCCGCGCTGCGCCGCGGCGACCAGGGTCGCGCCGGGCCAGTCGTGGTCAGCCACGCTGACGCCTGCGGCGACGCACCAGCGTGACGGTGCACGCGCACAGCAGCAGCGCGGCGGCCACGGCGATGACGACGGTGGTGGTGGTCATGGGGTCCTCCCCCGGGGGTTCGGGGCGGACCCGGTCGTCCGCACGTCTATGAGAGGTGCGGCGGACGCGGAAGGATTCGCCCCGCACGGGGAATTCTTCTGCCACGTCACCAGCGTTCCGGGGCCCCGGTGGCCGGCCGCACCGAGGGATGGCTCATTCCGGTGGTCCGGGGGAACCTTCCGCGCCCTACACTTCCAGGCACACGAACGCCGAGCGGGGGCAGGCAGCGTGACACAGGGGGCACAGCCCGGCGACGTGGTCGGCGATCGGTATCGGTTGATCGAACCCATCGCCTCGGGCGGTATGGGCCGCGTCTGGCGGGCGTCGGACGCCCGGCTCCAGGTCGAGGTGGCGGTCAAGGAACTGTGGCTGACCGGCCCCATGTCCCCCGCGCAGCGGGACACCCTGCTGCGGCGCGCCGAACTGGAGGCGCTCAGCGCCGTCCGGTTGCGTGACCACCCGCACATCGTCACGGTCCACGACGTGGTCGTCGAGCACGACGTTCCCTGGATCGTCATGCAGCTCGTCTCCGGCGGTACGCTCCAGCAGCGGCTGGAGAGCGGCCCGTTGCCGGTGGCTGAGGCCGCAGCACTGGCGGTGGCCCTGCTCGGCGCACTCCGGGCCGCGCACGCGCAGGGCATCGTGCACCGCGACGTCAAACCAGCGAACGTCATGATCAGCACGGCCGGCCAGGTCCTGCTCGCCGACTTCGGCATCTCCGCCCCCGAGTCGGGTACGGGGCTCACCTCGACCGGCATCGTCATCGGCTCCGCGCCCTACATCGCCCCGGAACGCGCCGTCGGCCAGCCCGGCGGGGCGAGCAGCGACCTGTTCTCGCTGGGCGTGACGCTGTACGAGGCGGTGGAGGGCCTTTCGCCCTTCCTCCGC
The DNA here is from genome assembly GCF_042890765.1 of Streptomyces sp. NPDC002032. Classification (NCBI taxonomy): domain Bacteria; kingdom Bacillati; phylum Actinomycetota; class Actinomycetes; order Kitasatosporales; family Streptomycetaceae; genus Streptomyces; species Streptomyces sp. NPDC002032. The sequence goes on from NZ_JBIASM010000017.1 coordinate 91,118, forward strand.
GACTCCCCGGTGGCTTCCGTCCACGCGGTCCAGTACGACCCGTACCCGCCCCCGCACCGCGCGGGCCCGCTGACGGCACTGATCGCCGGCCTCCTCGCGAAGGACCCGCGCGCCCGCCTGACGATCGACCAGGCGCTGGGCCTGCTGGAACGCGCCGCCGAGCGCGTGCCACCGGACCGGGCCGGGGCGGCGCACGCCCCCACGCAGGACGCCGGGCAGGCCGCCGGGCACGCCCCCGCACAGGACGCCGAGCCGGCCGGGCCGCCCCTGCCGCCGGGGCCCGAGCAGGGCCCCGCACTGGTGTCGCTCCGGATCACCAACCTGTCCCGCGGTCCCGTCCGGGCCCGCCTCGGCGTGAGCGACCTCGGCGAGATCGCGGGTGCCGCGACCGCCGGCTACACCGTCGAGCCCTTCTCCGCCCGCACCCTGCGGGTGACGGCCCCCGCCTCCGGTCTGACCATGGCCTCCCGCGTACTGCGGCCGGAAACCGGTAAGCCCGTGGAGGTCACCGTCCACAGGGAGGGCACCGAACTGCGCCTGACCGGCGCCGGGGCCCCGGAACGGCCCGCGCGCCGAACGCCCGTACGACAGCCCGTACGGCCGCCCGTACGGCCGCCCGCACCAGCGGCGCCGGCCGCGCAGGCCAAGCCCCGGGCGCGTCCCGCACGTCCCGCGCCTCCTCCGCAGACGGCCCCGGCCTCCCCCGGCGCCACGATCGCCAAGGCGGTCGCCGTCACCCTGCTCATCGCCTTCGGGGCGTACACCGGCACGTCGGGGTTCTCCGGCTGGGTCAGCCACTACCTGCACGCGGGGGCCGCGTCGTCGAGGACCGGCGACTGCCTCTACCGCGACACCCGGCAGAAGGCGGGGCCCGGCGCGGTGGCGACGGCCGACGGCTACGTGTGGGTGAAGGTGCCCTGCTGGTCGGCGGCCGGCCAGTACGAGGTGCGCACCGACCCGAGGTACACATCGGACGTGACCCTTGCTCCCCCCTGCTCGTCGGGGTCGAAGGTGGTCTGGCTCTCCGCGGGCACCGGTGGCGCCACCTCCACGAACGGCTTCACTTCGGGAACCTACGTCTGCGCGGCATCGACATGACACCGACCGCCCGGGGCGGCATGGCGCGCCGGCACGGGGGTTGGACGCGCGGGCTCCGGCGGACCGCGGTGGCGCTGGCCGCGCCGCCGCTGGCCGCGGCTCTGGCGTACGGGATGGCCCGGGAGTCGGCGTACGGGTCGCTGGGCCACTGGGGGTTCTTCCTCGGCGGACTGGTGCTCCCGCTGGTCCTGCTCGGGGGGCACGCCGCCCTCGCCGCACGGCGCGGGGCCCGGCTCATCTCGCTGTCCGCCCTCCCGGCCGGCCTGGGCGCCCTCTGCGCGCTCGCGTCCGTGGGGCAGAGCGCGCTGGAGGAGCGGGGCGTCGAGATCAGCTGCGTCGTGCTGAAGGTCACCGAGCACACCGAGACGGAGTCCTCCATGGACGCCGACGGCCACTGGACCACCAGGAGCAGCACCTCGTACGACCACCACCTGGACTGTCCCGCGGGCGGCCCGGAGCACCTGGACTCCCCCGCGCGGCTCGGGAAGGAGGGCGAGCCGCTGGCGGTGCTGTACGACCCGCAGGGCAAGGTCTCCCCGGGGGCCGCCGGGCACCTCCACGGCTGGGGCCTGCGCACGACGGCTGCGGTGGCGGTCGCGGCGGCGGTGCTCCTGGGGCTGGCCGGCGGGATCCGGGAGGCGTACGAGCAGCGGGGACGCACGCCGTAGGGGCCGACGGGGCGGTGAACGCCCGGGGGCGGGACGGCTCCGCGCAGCGGGTGGCCGGCGGATGGCCGTTGGGTGGCCGGTGCCGAAAGCGGTGGCCGAAGGCTTCCACCACCGCTTCCGGCGCGCCCGGACGAGGGCGGGCCGGTCGCCGGTGGTCAGTCCACGGTGACGACCATCTTGCCCAGGGCTTGGCCGGACGCCATGACGCGGTGGGCTTCGACGATCTCGTCGAAGCCGAACGTCCGGCTGGGCCGGGCCCGGTAGGTGCCGTCCGCGACCTTCCGGTAGATGGCCTCGAACGGCACCGCGCCGAGCGGGAAGGCCGCCGTGCCCAGGACGAAGGCGCTGCCGAAGAAGCTGAGCTGTACGCCACTGGGCAGGTCGGCGAGGGGGGCGAAGTCCTGGACCGGTTCGAGGCCGCCCAGGAAGCCGAGCTGGCAGACCCGGCCGCGCGGACGGACGGTGGCCAGGGAGTCGCGCAGCACCTTGTTGCCCACGACGTCGAGGACCGCGTCCACGTCGATCCCGCGCGCGCGGACCTGCGCGGCGAGGCGGCCGTCGTCGAGGAGCACCTCGGTAGCGCCGATCTCCCTCAGCAGCCCGGCCCGGGCGAGGTCGCGGGTGGTCGCGATCACGGTCGCGCCGTGGTCGCGGGCCAGGTTGACCGCGGCCTGGCCGAGCGAGGAGGTGGCCCCGCGCACCAGGACGGTCTCGCCGGGGCGCAGGCCGAGGTTGCCGTGCAGGGCGCTCCAGGCGGTGGCGTAGACCTCCGGGACGGCGGCCAGTTCGGCCCAGGACAGCGAGGACCGGACCGGCACGACGTTGCTCGCGGGGACGGTCACCAGCTCGGCGTAGCTGCCGTTCCGCGTACGGCCCATGCCGCCGAGGATCGCCACGACGGCGGTCCCCTCGGCCAGCCGTCCGCTCGGATCGGCCCTGACGACACCGGCGCACTCGATCCCGGTGACCTGGGCGACCTCTCCCCAGGCGCCGCTGCGCATGTACGTCTCGGCGTGGTTGAGGCCGAAGGCCTTGACCCGGATCAGGACCTCGCCCTCTGCGGGCCGCGGATCGGGAAGCTCGGTGACGCTGAGGACCTCGGGGCCGCCGAAGGCTGAGATGACGATGGCGCGCATGGCCACCCTCCATTCTTGAATGGGCATTCAAATACTGGGCCGGAAAAGAGGCCGCCGCTGTGCGCGGCGACCACGGGGTCGATCGGGAACGGTGGGCGTTCGGTCAGGTGGATACGGTCAGACGGATGGGGTCAGACGGATGGGGTCAGGCCGGCGAAGGCGTTGTCGACGATCGCCCGCAGGACCGCCTCGTCCGGGTTGGCCTTCCCCACGACCATCAGCCCCTGGGCCGTCGCGACCAGAAGCCGGGCGGCGCCGACGGGGTCCGCGTCGGGCCGCACTTCGGCACGCCGCAACGCGGTCTCCAGGGCTCCGGCCATACACCGCTCCAGTCGGGCGAGGTGGCCGCGCACCACGGCGGCGACCTCGTCGTCCTCGGCCGCCTTCTCGATCGCGGTGTTGACGAGGAGGCAGCCCTGGCGGCCTTCGGGGCTCAGCAGATCACGGACCAGCCCGTCGAAGTACCCGCGGATCTCGGCCACCGAAGCACCCGGCGCATCCAGCTCGCCGAGCTTCTGCGGGACGACGAGTTTCGAGTAGCGCTCCAGCGATTTCACGAACAGGGCACGCTTGCCGCCGGGGAAGACGCTGTAGATGCTGCCGGGCTTGACCCCGGTCGCCTTCACCAGGTCCTCGATGGACGTGGCCTGGTAACCGCGCTCCCAGAAACGCAGCATGGCCGCGTCCAGGACCCGTTCCGGCTCGAATTCCCGCGGTCGTGGCATGCCCCCAACGTAGCTGAATGGCCATTCAAGAACAAGCGTGAAGAGGGAGACGGGGTTGGCCGCGCCATCGACGGCGGGGGCGGGGGGCCGGGAGCGTCCCTCTACGAGGGCGTCCCGGCCCCCCGGTCACCGTCCGCCGGGGGCCCGGCGGCCCGGCCTCACCTCAGGTGCCGCGCGAAGAACCGGGTCGCGGCCTCCCCCGCGTGCTGCGGGACGCCGGTGTGCCCGCCCATGTGGGCGTGCAGGGACTTCTCCTCGGAGCCGAAGGCGTCGAACAGGTCCAGGGACGCCTGCCGGTCGTTCCCTTCGTCGTCCCACTGGAGCAGGACGTGCAGCGGAACGGTGACCCGGCGGGCCTCCTCGAACACGGCGCGCGGTACGAAACTCCCGGCGAAGAGCACGGCGGCCGCGATGCGCGGCTCGACCGCCGCCAGCCGGACGCCGATGGAGACCACTCCCCCCGAGTATCCGACCGGTCCGCCGATCTCGGGCAGGGCCAGGAGGGCGTCCAGGGCGGCCCGCCATTCCGGAACCGCCTTGTCGACGAGCGGGAGGACGAGGGCGTCGACGATCTCGTCGCTGACCGGCTCGCCGGCTTCCACGGCCCGGCGCATGTCGGCACGCGCCTGATCGACGGCGGCCCAACGGGGCCGGTCGCCGCTTCCGGGGAGCTCGATGGTGGCCGCGGCGAAGCCATCGGCCACGGCCTGCCGGGCCCGGTCCACCAGTCGGGGATACATCCTGTGCAGTCCGAGCGGAGGGTGGCCGAGCAGGATCAGCGGCGCGGGGGCGGTGGCGGTGGATCCGGGGGCGGGGGCAGGTGCGGAGGCCGGTGCGGGCGTCCACAGGATGCCGGGGATCTCGCCGAGGGTGAAGGCGCGTTCGAGGACGCCGCCGTCGAGGTTCTGTTCAGAAGTGAAGTGCACGGTCGTGCCTTTCGGAAGGGCTGTGAACGGCGCTCCCGGACGACCTATCGCCCGACCATGACCCCACAGGGGAGCACCCATGTCGATACTGCGTTCACGGGTACCACCTCCTGGTCTTCTCGCACGGCCTCGGGAAGGCTAGCAACGGCCTTCGCGGTCCGCCAACCGGTTTTGGGCACGGAGCCGGCGCGCGACACCGACCAGATCGCCGAACCGCGTCGGGGTGGCCGATACTCGCGGGATGGATGGATCAAGGAGCGGCTGGACCAACACCACCCACGATTGGGCCCGTGAGGTGGACCTGGCCCATCTCGCCCGGATTCGCCGGGCGCCGCAGGAGTTCGCTCCCGGCGGCCCGGGGCATCTCGTCCTCGAAGTCCTCGCCTACGCCGTCGATGAGGCATCGGGTCGGCCGGGGGGCCGCTGCCTGATCACCCTGCACGACGACGGCTCCGTGTCGGTGGCGGACAACGGACGGGGCACCGACACGCGCGTCGACGAGCGGGGCCGGACCGTGCGGAAGCCGGTGATGGCGACGAAGGACCTGCGGTTCTTCGACGCCCCGGACGCCGAGCGGCTTCCGGACGGGCATCCGCGGCGGGGCATGTCCGTCGTGGCGGCGCTCAGCGAGTGGCTGATCCATACCAACCGCCGCCGCGACGGGGCCTGGAGCCGGCGCTACGAGCACGGGGTTCCGGTGACCGGCCTGATTCCCCTTGATGCCGACGGAACCACGGGAACGCTCGTCCACTTCCTCCCGGCCGGGGCGCTCCGGCCGCCGGGGTGGTTGTCCGCGGAGGATCTGACGCGGTGGACCGCGAACCGGCCCGGCCTGGAGGTCCGCCTCGACGACCAACGGGGCGCGGGGGACCGGCCGGTGCGGTGAGAGCGGGCCCGCCCCCGCCGTCCGCCCCGTCCGTCCGCGCCCGCGCGGGCCCGTGGCCGGCGGCGGCTCAGGTCACCAGGCGCAGGGAGGTTTCCGCGACGGCCAGCCGTACGCTCTGGCCCCAGGTCAGCTCCATGGCGTCGCTCTCCATCCCGTCGCCGAAGACCACGATCCGGTCCGACTCCACGGTCAGCCGCAGGCCCTGACCCGGCCCCAGCTCACCGGCGACCTTCGTCGTACCGGTCGTCGGCGAGGGCCAGGCCTCGCGCACGAACCACTGGAGCCGCGGATCGCAGGGGGCGGGCAGCCCGGTGCCGCCGCCGCGCTCCAGCCACAGGGAGCGCAGCCAGCCGGTGGCGCCCGTGCCGGTGCCCACCAGCACCCCGGAGGACGCCTGGGCCTCCCCCGGGCCCTCCTCGCCGTCGCAGGCGAGGCGGTAGCGGGCCGTCTGGTGGCCGGGCGAGCCCAGGTAGATCTCGTTCAGCGCGAGCAGCCGCTGGGTGTCGTCGGCGACGGCCTCGACCATGGTCAGCTCCTGCGCCCGGCCCCCGGCGGCGGTCGCCGCACGCAGCAGGGCGGAGGCGTCCGCGCAGCGGTGGCGGACCAGGACCCCGGGGTTGCGCCCCGGGTCGCTGTCGATGCCCACCACCGGCTGTCCGCTCAGGTACTTCGCGGTGTTGGCGACCAGCCCGTCCTGGCCGACCACGACGACCACGTCCTCCGGGGCGAACAGGAAGCGGTCCAGGTCCGCCCGCTCCACCCGGGAGCTGCGCCAGGTGAGCGGCACCGCCGCCGCCACCTCCCGCAGCGCCTGCCGGGTGCGTTCGTGGCGGCGGACCACCTCGTCGATCGACCGGCCCCGGCTGGTGAGGAAGAACGCGGCCTGCCCGTGCGTCCCGTGCCGGGCGAGCAGTTCCTCGTACTCGGTCCGGCGGTGGACGAGCACCGCGCGCGGGGCCAGGCTCACGCGCCCGCGCCGCCTTCCGGACGTCCGAGCCTGGTGAGGAGCCCGGTGAGGACGTCGGGGGAGAGCGTGATGCTCTCGATCCGCGGCAGGTTCTCCGCCAGCCGGGTCGCCGCCAGGGCGTGCAGCGTGCCCGGGCCGGTTTCGTCGTGCACGCGCAGCCAGGCGGCCTGGACCTCGGCGCGCGCCGCGCCCGTCTCGCGGGCCGCCTCGGCGTCGGCGCGGGCGAGGCGGACCTTGCGGGCCGCTTCGGCCTCCGTCCGCACGCCGTCCGCCGCCGCCTGCTCCTCGGCCTCGCGGCGGGAGTTGATGCCGCGCTGCTCGACCAGTTGCTCCTCGCGCCGGGCCAGTTCGATCTGGCTGGCCAGCTCGTTCTCGGCGATGGCGCGTTCCCGCTCGACGGCGACGGCCCGCCGTTCGTAGGTGGCCCGGTCCGCCTCCTGCTGGATCTGCTCGCGGGCCGGGGTGCGCAGGGCGCGCTCCACCTCGGCCTCGGGGCGGATCGCCACGACCCGTACGGCCACCACCTCGATGCCGGTGGCCGGGAGTCTGGGCTCGGCGGCGAGACCGGAGGTGACCCTTGCGCGTACGGAGGCGACGCCGTCCACGAGGGCGACGGCCAGCGGGGTCCGGGCCAGTACGTCCAGGGTGTGCTGCTGCGCGGTCTCGGTGAGCAGGGTGGCGATCTGCTCCAGGGGTGCGCCGCGCCAGCTTCCGGTGTCCGGATCGACGGAGAAGTCGAGCCGGTCCGCGGCCGCGGCGGGGTCGGTGACCCGGTAGGTGACGGTGGCCTGCACGGTGACGTCCTGGAAGTCGGACGTACGGGCGTGGAACGCCATGGCCAGCTCCCGGTCGTCGACCGGCACTTCGGAGAGCGCCGCCGACAGCGACCGGTACCAGAAGCTGAGCCCCCGCCCGTCGTGGACGAGTTCGCCGCGCTTGTGGTGGCGGATGTGGGCGGTGGGCGCGGAGCGCAGATGACGCCAGCCGAAGCGCCGGGTGATGTCGGCCATGGCGGAACCCCCTTGATTTCGTCAATGCGACGATAACCAGGCGCCTTCATATCGTCAAGGGGACGAGAAGAAGGTCCGCGTGGAGCTGCGGTCGCGGCGGCCGGGGCGCGGGCACACCCGGTCCACCCTCGCGGCGGTGGCACTCAGCGTGACGGCTCCCGGGGCGAGTTGGCGGCTATGTCGTGATCATCCCTGCGTCGATCCTGCGGGCTTCCTTAGGGGAACCTGAAGAACCCCTTCCGTGGCGCTCCTCGCCCTGGTCATCGGCCTAGGCTCGGCCGTACTCCCCGCCCCCTCTCCAGTGAGGTGTTACCGGCATGAGCCGCAGCCGAACCCCCGCGAACACGTCCCGCACCGAGGCCCGCCGGAAGAAGACGGCGCGCACGCGCATCGTGCTGTCCGTCACCGCGGCCGCCGCGGCGGTGGCGGTGGGGGTCGCGGTGGCCGACTCGGGTGGTGACGGCCGTACGGAGCCGCAGGCGGCCGCAGCCGCCTCCGGGGCGGCGTCCTCGGCGCCGGAGACGGGCGCCGACGGCCCGGCTCCGAGCGGCAGCGCCTCGGCTTCGGCTTCGGCTTCGGCGAGCGCGAGTGCCAGCCCCAGCGCGAGTGCCGGCGCCGGCGCCAGTACGAGCGCCAGTGCCGGCCCGTCCGGTACGGCCGCCCCCGACGAGGCAGCGCAGCCCAAGAGCGCGCCCGACACCTCCACGGGCGACCGGCCGGCCAAGCCGGCCCAGGGCTCCACCGCCACGAAGGGCTCCGGCGGCTCCGGCGGCTCCACCGGGGGGTCCGGCTCCGGCTCCGGCTCCGGCTCCGGCTCCGTCAACGCGGACGCCGAGTCCGCGGTGCTCGCCCTCGTCAACAAGGAGCGCGCCAACGCCGGTTGCGGGCCCCTGACGACCAACGCGAAGCTGAGCTCCGCGGCGCGGGCGTACAGCGACACGATGGCCCGCAGCGGGGTCATGTCCCACACCGGGCCCGACGGGTCCACCATGACGAGCCGGATCGAGGCGGCCGGCTACAAGTGGTCCGGCCTGGGCGAGAACATAGCCCGCGGACAGAGCGACGCCGATGCGGTCATGTCGGCCTGGATGAACAGCTCCGGCCACCGCGCCAACATCCTCAACTGCTCCTTCAAGGAGATCGGCATCGGCGTCCACAAGGGCGACGGCGGCCCCTGGTGGACGCAGGACTTCGGCACCCCCAGGTAACCCCTGGGCACGTCCTCCCCCACGCCCCCTCCCCTTGCGGCCAGGGGGCGTCGGCGTTCACCCGCGGCGTCCGCCGCCTTCGCCGTGGGCGGGGCGGCGGAGCCGGTTACGCGGTGTGGCGTGCGTCGGCCACTATGGGCCCGTGCCCCGGACTCCGCGCTACCTGCTCATATGGCTGTCGTGCACGGCCGCCAGCGTGACCGCCGTGCTCGCCACGGTCCAGTTCGTGGTCGGGTCGACCAGCCACAAGCCCCCCGGCGCGCGTTCCGCCCCGGTCGTCATCGACACGCCCCCCGCCTGGCAGGCGGGCAGCCCCGGGCCCGAACAGGCCTCTCCGTCCGCGAGCCCCTCCCCGAGCCCTTCGCCGACCGTGACGCAGCCGTCCCCTTCTGCCTCCCCCTCCCCCTCCCCCACCCCCGCCAAGGCCACGGCGGACGCCCCCCGGACCGCCGCGCCCCGCCCCGATGTCGACTGCGAGGAGGGCGGGGCCGGTCTGCACTCCGTCCCCTCGCGGGGCGGCAAGGTCACGGTCCGTTACGGGAGCCGGGGCGTGTGCCTGATCTCCGCGGTCCCCGGCCTCGGTTTCAGGACGACGACCTCGCAGACCTCCGACGACACGCTCACCGTCACCTTCAGCGGCGACGGCCACCGCTCGGAGATCACGGCGACGATCACACCGTCCGCCAAGGCGAGCGTCCGCGAGACCTCCTTCTGACGGCAGGACGGCGGGACGGCGGGACGGCGGGACGGCCCGGCCTTCGTCGTGCCGTGACCGTGACCGTGACCGTGGCCGTGGCCGTGGCCGTGACCGTGACCTGTCCACGTCACCACCCCGCCGAGCCTCTAAGGTGTCCGCATGCCGAGCGTCCTGGTCGTGGAAGACGACCCCAGCATCCGCCAGTCGCTGATCGAGGTCCTGGCCGAGCAGGGGTACGCCGTGCGCAGCGCCGCCGACGGCTTCGGCGCGCTGCGCGAGGTCACGCAGGCTCCCGTGGACGCGGTGGTCCTCGACCTCGGACTGCCCGATCTGGACGGCGGGGACGCCCTGCGCATGATCCGCGGCATCTCCTCCGTACCGGTGCTGGTGGCCACCGCCCGCGACGACGAGTCCGAAATCATCGCCATCCTGAACGCGGGCGCCGACGACTACCTGGTCAAACCCTTCTCCGGGGGGCAGCTCCTCGCCCGCCTCTCCGCCGTGCTGCGGCGCACCGGCGGGGTGTCCGTGTCCGCCGCCGCCGGGCACGCGGCCGGGGCGGCGCCCCCGCAGGGGGGCGAGCCGCTGCGTGCGACCGTCGTCGGCGAGCTGGCGGTGGACCCGGGCGCGCGCACCGCGTACCTGGCCGGGCAGGAGCTGCGTCTGACCCGGCGGGAATTCGACCTGCTGGCGTTCCTCGCGCACCACACCGGCCAGGTCGTCTCGAAACGCCGGCTGCTGGCCGAGGTGTGGCGCGAGCCGTACGTGGACGACCAGACCGTCGACGTGCACCTGTCGTCCCTGCGCCGCAAGCTCGGCGAACGGGCGGCGGCCCCGCGCTATCTGCTGACCGTGCGCGGGGTCGGCATCAAGCTGGTGGCACCGCGTTGAGACGTTCCCTGGCCGGAGTAGCGCTCGCCGTGACCTCCATGGTCGCCCTGTCCTTCCTCATACCGCTCGGCGCGCTGGTGATGTCGCTGGTCAAGGAGCAGGGTGTGACGGCGGCCCAGCAGCGCGGCGCGGCCATGGCGCCGGTGCTCGCCCTGACGACGGATCCGGACGCGCTGCGGGAGTCCGCGGCGGGCCTGGACGCCGCCGACCACTTGGTCGTGCACCTGCCCGGGGCGGGGCCCCTGGGGCGTTCCAAGGCTCCGGCCGCGCTGCTCGAACGGGCGCAGCGGGGGCGGGAGTCGATCTCGCAGGCGGTCCCCGGCGGGTGGGTCTGCCTCCAGCCCGTGGTGCTGCCGGGCGACAAGGTCGCCGTCATCGAGAACTTCGTGCCCGAGGCGGAACTCACCCGGGGGGTGGCCGAGTCATGGGCAGTGATGTGCTTCCTCGCCGTCGGGCTGATCGCCGGTTCCGTGCTGGTCGCCGACCGGCTCGGGGCCAAGGTGGTCCGCTCGTCCAGGCGGCTCGCCCAGGCCTCGCGCGCGCTCGGGCTGGGCGACCTGGACGCCCGCGTGGAGCCCATGGGCCCCCGGGAACTGCGGGACGCGGGGGTCGCCTTCAACGCGATGGCGCAGCGCATGAACGAGCTGCTCGCCGTCGAGCGCGAACTCGTCGCCGATCTCTCGCACCGGCTGCGCACCCCGCTGACCGCGCTGCACCTGGCTTCCGAACGGATGGCGGGCACACCGGAGTCGGCCAGGGTCGAGGCGGCCGTGTGCGAGCTGGAGACCGAGCTGCGGGCCATCATCGCCGCGGCGCGCACCCCGCTCGCGGTCGGCCCCATGGGGCAGGGCCTGCTCGGTGGTACGGAACCGCCGCCGGGGCGCGGGAGCGGCGGGCCGGGGGGTGCGGGCCCGCGCAGCGAGGCGGCGCAGGTCGTCCGCCGCCGGACGGCCTTCTGGGCGGTCCTGGCGGAGCAGCAGAACCGCTCTTGCAGCCTCGACATCACCCAGGAGCCCACCGGCATCGGCCTTTCGGACGACGACGTCGCCGCCGTGGTGGACGCCCTCATCGGCAACGTCTTCCGCCACACTCCGGAGGGGACCGCGTTCGGTGTCGCCGTCGTCCGCACGGCGCAGGCCGTGGAACTGGTCGTGGAGGACGGCGGACCGGGCATCCCGGAACCGGACCGGGCCCTTTCGCGCGGCAGCAGCACCGGCTCCACGGGGCTGGGCCTCGACATCGCGCGGCGGGCCGCGACCGCGACGGGCGGTTCGGTGCGCGTCACGCGCGGGCCGCTCGGCGGGGCGCACATCGCGGTGACCTTCACCCTGGCCGCGCCGCCCCCGTCCGGCCACCGCTCGCGCCTGTCCCGGCGCCGCAGGCGCTGAGCCCGGCCCCCGCCGCCCGGCGGGAGATCCCGGAGTGCCTGCGCACCTCCGGGGACGACTGCTACAACCTGACGGTGGCCGCGGAGCCGAACGACCGGAGCGACCGGAACGGCCCGCACGCCCCTGAGGGAGGGACGATGTACGAGGAAGACGCCGACATCCCGTTCGAGCGGCTCCCGCCGGAACGGCAGGCGGCGCAGCGCGCGGCGTGGGCGCGCGCGGACATGTACACGATGAGCACCGAGGAGCTGGCGCAGGCCCACCGGGCCCTGGCCGCGAGCCCCGTCGCCGAACACCGCGCCCGCGCGGCGGAGCTCGCCTACGAACTCGACGTGCGGCTCGGGAACATCGAGCCCGACTTCTACGGAGAGTGATCCCCGCCACGGTGGCGGCCGTCAGGTTCGCCCCCGCGGTCACCGGCCGGAAGGCACACTGGTGTTCCAGGGGAGCACGGGCCCCCCGGGGGAGGAGAACGCTGTGGATCCTGCCGTCGTGACCGTCGCCGCCACCGCCGCGACCACGCTCGTCGCCGCCATGACCACGGATGCCTGGGGGCACGTCAAGGGCGGCTGCGCCCGGCTGCTGGGGCTGGCGGGACCCGCGCAGGGCGCCGGCCGGGAGCCGGAGCGGGAGCCCGAGCGGGAGTTGGAGCAGGCCCGGGCGACGGTCGTCGCGGCCCGCGAGCGTGGTGACGCCCAGGGCGAACGCGCGGTGGTCGACCTCCTGGCCGCGCGGCTCGCGGCGGTCCTGGAGGCGAACGCGCACCGCGCGGACGAGGTGGAGGAGCTGCTGCGGCAGGTACTCGCCGGGAACGCGGCCGCGGACGGGCAGATCGACGCCCTCGCGCAGGCGCTGGCCCGGCGCGGGAACACCGTCTACAACCAGTGGGTGGACAACGGCGGTGGCGGCGCGCAGGGCCCGGGGGCCACGGTGACGGTGCATCACCACCACCACGTGCCCGGCGTCCCCGGCCCGTCGTGACGCAGCACCGGTACGAACAGCGGGTGGCGCCCGGCGCCGCCGGGGCCCAGGGGCCGTACGCGACGGCGACGGTCAACAACTACTTCGGTGCCCGCCTGCCCACCGTCGAGGAGTTGCCCGTCCCGGTCGCCCCCGACGCGGCCTGGCTGATGGCCCAGCCCAGCCGGCTGCTCGACGCACGCGCACACGTCGTGCCCTTCACGGGCCGCGAGGCCGAGCTGGACCGGCTGGAGGAGTGGCGGGACGCCGGGGGGTCCCGGCTGTCGGTGCTGTTGCTGCACGCCCCCGGCGGGCAGGGCAAGACGCGCCTCGCCACCGAGTTCGCCGAACGCTCCCGACACCCGGCGCGCCCGGCCGGGCGGCGTTGGCACGTATTGCAGGCGGGGTTCCGCGGGGCCGCCACCGGCTTCTCCCCCGCCGACCCGGGGACCACCGCCTCCCCCGACGACGCGGCGGGCGTGCTCCTCGTCGTCGACTACGCCGACCGGTGGGTGCACAGCGAGCTGGAACGCCTGTTGTCCGAACCGGTGCTGCACCAGCGGCTCCCGGCGCGCGTGCTGCTGGTCGGCCGGACCGTCCGCTGGTTCGCGGCGCTGCGCGGTGCGCTCGCCGAGCGGCGGGCCGCCGCGGCGGACCTGCTCCTGCCGGACCTCGACGCGGACCGGCCGCGCATGTTCACCGCCGCCCGGGACCGTTACGCCGCGTCCGATCTGTACGGCTGCGGTGACGCGGCGGGCATACGGCCGCCCGGGCTCCTGGAACACCGTGAGTTCGGGCTGACCCTGACCCTGCACATGGCCGCCCTCGCCGCCGTCGACGCCCATGCGCGCGGGGCCCGGCCGCCCGGCCGGCCGCACGAGCTGTCGGCGTACCTCCTGGACCGCGAGCGCCTCGCCTGGCAGCGGCTCTCCGAGGCCGGGGTGCACGGACAGGACTTCCGGACCCGCCCGGCCACCATGGCCAAAGCGGTGTTCACGGCCGCCCTCACGGGGGCGGTCGGCCACCGCGCCGGGACCAGGGCCCTCAGAGCGGTGGAGGTGCCGGGCGACCCGCAGGAACTCCTCGTGGACCACCGCTTCTGCTACCCGCCCGCCGACCGCGAGCTGGTCCTGGAACCGCTCTACCCCGACCGGCTCGCGGAGGACTTCCTCAGCCTGCTGACGCCGGGGCACGACGTCACGGGCGACGACCCCGATCCGTGGACCCTGGAGGTCCCGGCCGCTCTGACGCAGGAGAGCAGGCTCCGGCCCCTGGTGGCGCCGCGCGCGGTCACGGTGCTCGCCTCCGCCGCCGCCCGCTGGGCGCACATGGGCCGCAAGGTGCTGTACCCGCTGCTGCTGGCCGATCCCGGCGTCGTCCTGGAGGCCGGCGGACCGGCCCTGACGGCGCTGTCCGAGATCGGCGGTTCGACCCCGTACGACGACCGGGCCGACGCCGGGCTGCTGTCCGTCCTGGAGGCGGTCGAGGCCCGCTTCCCGGAGGGCCGTCACGCCGACCTGGACGCCGGGATCCTGGCGGTCGAAGAGGTCCTGATCGCCCGGCGCCTGGCCGCCACCGCCGATCCCGTCCGGCTGGCCCGGCTGCACGGGACGCTGGCGCTGCGGCGCGGCTACGCCGGACGCCGGGAGGAGGCCCTCGCCTCCTCCCGGGAGGCCGTACGGCTGCGCCGGCTGGTGGCCGACGAGGACCCGCGCCACCGGCGCGCTCTGGCGGACGCGCTCACCGACCTGTGCAACCGGCTCGCCGCCACCGGCCTCGAAGAGCAGGCGCTCGCCGCCGCCGAGGAGTCCACCGCCCTCAGCCGCGCACTGGCCGCGGCGTCGTCCCGGGCGGACCGGGACGTCCTGGTGGGCTCGCTGATGAGTCTGGGCGCGCGGCTCAACGCCCACGACCGCCGCGAGGAGGCGCTGGCCGTCACCCAGGAGGCGCTGGCCCTCTGCCGCGACCTCGCCCGGGAGGACCCCCAGCGGCACCGGGGCACCCTGGCGGCGGTCCTGAACAACCTCGGTCTGGGACTGTCGGGCGTACGCCGCCACGAGGAGGCGCTGCCCCTGCTGCGGGAGGCCCTCGCCCTGGAACGGCGGCTGGCGGAAGCCGGTCCCGCCGCCCGCGGCCACGAACTCGGCGGGGCCCTCGTCAACCTCGGACACGTGGCCGCCCTGGCGGGCCACCCGCAGGAGGGGCTGGCCGCGACCCGCGAGAGCGTCGAGCTGTACCGCCGCCTCAGCCGGGCCAACCCGGCGGCGTTCCAGCCGGAGCTGACCAAGGCGCTGATCAACCTGGGGAACTTCCTGAGCGGGACGGCCGTAGAGGCCGAGGCCCTCGCCCCGGCCGAGGAGGCCGTCGCCCTCCAGCGGCGGCTGTTCGAGCAGCACCCCGGGGCCTACCGGGCCGGTCTGGCCCTGGCGTTGAGCGGGCTCGGCCGGCAGCTGGAGGCGGTGGGCCGTACCGGGCGGGCGCTGGCCGCGACGGAGGAGGCCGCCGACCTCTACCGGCAGCTGGCCGAGGCGAACCCCACCATCACCTCCCCCGAACGGGCCCGCGTACTGGGCGACCTCGGGCGGCAGCTGGCCGCCGGAGACCGCCGGGAGCAGTCCCTGGCCGCCACGCGGCAGGCCACCGAGCTGTACCAGCGCCTCGCCGAGGCGCATCCGGCCACGGACCTCCCGGACCTGGCCCGCTCGCTGCGCGACCTCGGCTGGGCCCTCACCTCGGTGGGGCGCGTCGACGAGTCCGTCGCCGCCTGCGAACGGGCCGCGGACGCCTACCGCAACGCCGGTGACGTGCGCCGGGCGGCGAACGTCCTCAACGAGTTCGGCCGTGCGCTGCACGACATGGGCCGGCCGCGGGAGTCCGCGGCGCTCAGCGGGCGGGCCGCCGCCCACTACGCCGATTCCGGCGACCCGATCGGCGAGGCCGGGGCCCTGCTGAACCTCGGCCGAACCCTCATCGAGGACGGGAGGACCGGGGAGGCCGTCGACGCCTTCGAACGGTCGGCGGGCCTCTTCCGGGAGGCCGGCGCCGGGTTCCTCGAAGCGGCGGCGCTCACCAATCTGAGCCAGGCCCTGACCGCCGGCAGGGAATTCGGCCGGGCCGCCGAGGTGAGCGCCCGCGCGGCGGCCGTCTTCGAGGGGGCCGGCGGCGCCCGGCAGGCACAGCCGCTCCACAACCACGGCAACGCGCTCCTGGCCATGGGCCGGGCCGCCGAGTCCGTCCTCCCGAGCGGGCAGGCGGCGGAGATCTACCAGGCCGGGGGCGACCATCGCCACGAGGCCGACTCCCGCCTCAACCTCGGGGACGCCCTGTCCCGCACCGGGCGGTACGCCGAGGCCGCCGAGGCCCACGAACGGGCCGCCGCCCTGTTCCGCGACGCCGACGAGCCCGCCCTGGAGGGGCGGGCCCTCTTCCGGCTCGGGACCGACCTCGTACGCGCCGAGCGGTACGAGGAGGCCGCCGAGGCCAGTGAACGGGCGGCGGCCCGCTTCCGCGAGAGCGGCGACGCGGAGGGCGAGGCGGAGGCCCTGACCAATCTCGCCGGCGCCCGCGCGCACACGGGCCGCTGGGAGGAGGCCGTCGCCGCCGGGGAGCGGGCCGCCGCCCACTTCCGCGGAGCGGCCGACCCGAAGGGCGAGGCCGATGCGCTGGCCAACGTCCACGAGGCCCTGATCAGGGCAGGACGGTACGAAGAGGCCGTCGGCGCCGCCGAACGCGCCCTGGCCCGCTACCGGGAGGCGGGCGACCGCGACCGCGAGCGCGTCCTGCTGCACGGCCTGGCCATCGCCCTCTTCGCCGTGTACCGCTTCGCCGAGTCCGCCGCCGCCTACCGGCAGGAGCTCGTGATCTGCCAGGCCGCGGCCGACCGCCCCGGCGAGGCCCCGGCGCTGTACGGCCTCGGCACCTCCCTCGTCGCGGCCGACCGCTTCGAAGAGGCGGTGGACGTCCTCGAACGCGCCGCGGCGCTCCACCGGGAAGCCGGTGACGCCGAGAGCGAGGGCATGGCCCTGGAGCGGCTCACGGCCGCGCTGCGCGCCCTGGGCCGCGGGGACGAGACCGTACGGGCCCTGCGCGCGAGCGCCGATGCCTCCCGCCGGGCGGGCGACCGCGCGGCGGAGATGCGGGCGCGGGGCGAACTCGGCACCACCCTCGGCGAGGCCGACGATCCGGAGGCGGCGGCGGCCCTCCAGCGGGCCGCGGAGCTCTGCCGGGAGCTCGGCGACGGCCCCGGCGAGGCCCTGGCCCTGGCCCACCTGGGCATGTTCCACGAGAGGCACGGCCGGTCCGAGGAGTCCGTACGCCTGTGCTCGCGGTCCGTCGCGCTGTACCGGGCGGCGGGCGACGGCCCGCACGAGGCCAAGGTGCTGCGGGAACTGGGCGCGGCGCTGGAGTCGGCCGGGCGGCCTCAGGAGTGCGTCGACGCGTGGCGGCGTTCGGCGGAGCTCTGCCGGGGGGACGGCGACGGCGAGGGGGAAGCCCTGTCGCTGTACGCGCTGGGCGGCGCCTTGCTGGACCTGGGCCGGTTCGAGGAGGCCGTCGGTGTCAACCGGCGGGCCGTGGAGCTCTTCCGGGCGGCGCAGGTGCCCGTCGTCGAGGCCAGTGCGCTGCTCAATCTGAGCCGGGGCCTGCTGGAGCTGGAGCGCTGGGAGGAGGCCGTCACCGCGTGCGGGCGGGCCGCGGTCCTCCACCGGGCGGCGGGGGACCGGCCCCGCGAGGCGCAGGCGCTCTACCACCTGGGCACGACGCTGCTGCGGCTGGACCGGCCCGCGGAGGCGGCCGCGGCCTGTGAGGGGGCCGCGGCGGTGTACGGGGAGCTCGGGGACGGGGTGGCGGCGGCCTCGGCGCTGGGCAACCTCCTCCAAGCGCACCTGAGGACGGGGGGCTTCGCCCGGGCCGTGGCCGCCGGCCTGGAGGCCGCGGCCGCGTACGGGGCGGGCGGCGAGCGGGATGCCGAGATCCGGACGTTGTTCCAGCTGGTCACCGGGCTGCTGGAGGCGGGACGGCGGCAGCCGGCCGTCCCCGTGCTGGGGACGCTGCTCACGGCCTGCCGGCAGGCGGGGGACCGGCCCCGCGAGGCGCAGGCGCTGCTGCTGCTCGGGGCCTCGCTCGTCGACCTCGGCTCGTACGAGGAGGCCCTCGGCATCACCGAAGAGGCGACCGCCCTGTACCGGGCGCTGGGCGACGCGGGCGGTGCGGAAGTGGCCTCGCAGCAGCGCCGGATCGCCGTGCGGGCCCTGGGCCGCGCCCCAGGCCGCCGCCGCTGGCTGCGCCGCGGCTGAGGCGGGCCGCGTCGGCGGTCTCCGGGAGGCTCATTCCGGTAGCGGTTTCACCTGCCGGAGCCGGCGTCGAAGGCCTCTTCCTCCGTGCGCGGCCAGAACCGGCCTTCGAGGGCCTCGGCGCTGCGGTTGAGGCGGACCAGGACGTCCTCCAGTTCCCGGACCTCCTCGGGGGACCAGTCGGCGACCACCCGGGCCAGGCAGGCGCGGTTGACCTCACGGTCCCCGTGGAGCCGGCGCGCGCCCTCGGCGGTGATGCGCAGCTTGCGGGCCATGCCACCGTCGGGGTCCGCGACGCGTTCGGCCAGTCCGCAGCGCAGCAGCGCGGCCGTCTGGCGGTTCACGGTCGAGGTGTCGAGCCCGAAGGCTTCCGCCAACTGTCCGATGGACATGGGGCCCTGGGTGTCGATCCGGCTGAGCAGCAGGTACGCCGACCGCTCCAGGCGTGCGGGGTCGCGCTCGCGCAGGGCGAGCACCTGGTGCCGCGAGAGCAGCATGAGCTCCCGCTCCAGTTTCTCCAGCACGGTGCCTCCCCGTTCCGCCGACGCTCCAGTATCTCCGACCCGCGGCCGGGCGGGCCGCTGTAGTACGGGCGCTGCGATACGGGCGCTGCAATATGCATGATACATAACGTGTGTACTATGCACTTCTCGTTGCCACCCGACGAGCCACCGCCTCAATCCGGAGGATCCGCATGACCGTCACCACCTCCACCGCCTCCCGCGCGGCCGAGATCCTGTCCCGGCCCGTCACGCTGAACGGCCTGACCGTCCCCAACCGCATCGCGATGGCCCCGATGACGCGGATGTTCTCCCCCGACGGCGTGCCCGGCGAGGACGTGCAGGCCTACTACGCCAGCCGGGCCGCCGCGGGCGTGGGTCTGATCGTCACCGAGGGCACCTACGTCGGCCACCCGTCCGCCGGGCAGAGCGACCGGGTGCCGCGGTTCCACGGCGAGGACCAGCTGGCGGGGTGGGCGAAGGTCGCCGCGGCCGTGCACGAGGCGGGCGGCACGATCGTGCCCCAGCTGTGGCACATAGGCATGGTGCGCAACCAGGGCGAGGCCCCGTACGCCGAGGCACCCGCCGTCGGCCCCTCCGGCATCCGCGTCGACGGCACCGAGGGGACCGGCAAGGCGATGACCCGCGCCGACCTCGACGACGTCATCGGCGCGTTCGCCGACGCCGCCGCGGAGGCCGAGCGGATCGGCTTCGACGGCATCGAGCTGCACGGCGCCCACGGCTACCTGCTCGACCAGTTCCTGTGGGAGCGCACCAACCGCCGCACCGACGCCTACGGCGGCGACGCGGTCGCCCGGACGAAGTTCGCCGTGGAGATCGTGGCCGCGGTCCGCGAACGCGTCTCGGCCGGCTTCCCGGTGATCTTCCGCTACTCGCAGTGGAAGCAGGAGGCCTACGACGCCCGGCTCGCGCAGACCCCGGAGGAACTGGAGGCCATCCTGACGCCGCTGGCGGCGGCCGGCGTCGACGCGTTCCACGCCTCCACCCGCCGCTACTGGCTCCCGGAGTTCGAGGGCTCGGACCTGAACCTGGCGGGCTGGACCAAGAAGCTGACGGGCCGGCCGGCCATCACCGTCGGCTCGGTCGGCCTCGACGGCGACTTCATCCGCTCCTTCGCGGGCGAGGGGGCGGCGCTGGGCGACATCGACAACCTCCTGGACCGCATGGAGCGCGAGGAGTTCGACATGGTCGCCGTCGGCCGGGCGCTACTCCAGGACCCGCAGTGGGCGGCGAAGGTCCTCGGCAACCGCTTCGAGGAGCTGAAGCCGTACGACGCCTCCGCCCTCAAGTCGCTCAGCCACTAGGCGGTGTCCGGCGGCCCGGGGGCGGTCCGCTCCTGAGCGGTCGGCGCCATCAGTGGGGTTCGCCGCGACACCGGCGCACGGGGCCGCCCGCGCGCGGTGCGCGGATCCATCATGGCGTTGCCGGTCCGCTTCCGGTGGATCGTCGCCCGCCCGCCGGCCCGCTCGGGCACCCGTCCGCGGCAGCCGGCCCGAGCTCGATGGAGAGCCGAATGAACCGTGTGCGGATGCGCACCCTCTCGCTGGTCGTCCTCGCGGCTCTCGCCGCCGGCGCGACGGGGTGTTCCGACGGCAGCACCACCCCGTCCGACGTCGCCTCGAAAGCGGCGTCGGCCGTGCAGTCGGTCGGGGCGGACCTGGACTCGGCGGCGGCCGAGGCCAAGAAGAAGCTCGACGGCGTCAAGGACGGGGTGAACGCGAAGAACGAGGTGATCCTCGGCGCGGTCGAGCCGGACGCCGACGGGCGCAGCACCGTCCCCGTGACGGTGTCCAACACGGCCGCGGACAAGAAGTCCTTCGCCGTCCAGGTCAACTTCCGCGACGGCGGGGGCAACCTGCTCGACACCGTCGTCGTGACCGTCGCGGACGTGGCGCCCGGCGCGACCGGTGAGGGCACCGCCCGCAGCACCCGGAACCTCTCGGGCGACGTGAAGGCCGAGACCGGGACCGCCCTGCGCTACTGACGGCGCGCGCGTCGGTCCCGGCCCGGCCCGGCCTGGTCTGGCCGACGGCCGCCTCAGGCGGGGCCCTCGGCGGCGGGGGCGGTGGACGGCTCAGGAGCCGGTGCCGGCTCCGGCCCGGTCTGCGGCCCGGCCTGCGGTCCGGTGTCCGGCGCGGGCTGCGCCGGTGTTTGCGTCCCGTCCTCGGCCGGGGGCCCGTCGCCCGCGTAGGCGCGCAGGTAGCCGATCACCGTGTTGGCGACGGCGACCAGCGGTACGGCGACGACGGCGCCGCCGATCCCCGCGACCAGACCGCCGGTCGCGACGGACAGGACCACGGCCAGGGGGTGGACCCTGACCGCGCGCCCCAGGATGAAGGGCTGGAGGACGTGCCCTTCGATCTGCTGGACCAGGAGCACCACCAGCAGTGCCATGAGCGCGGTGAACGGGCCCTGGGTCACGAGGGCGACGACCACCGCGAGGGCCCCGGACACCACCGCGCCGACCAGCGGCACGAAGGACGCCAGGAAGATCACCACGCCGATGGGTACGGCGAGCGGGACCCCCAGGAAGTAGATGCCGACGCCGATGAAGAGCGCGTCGATCAGGGCGACGATCACCGTCCCGCGCACGTACGCGGTCAGCGTGCGCCAAGCCCTCGGACCGGCTCCGGCCACGCCCGGCCGGGCCACGGCCGGGACCAGCTTGAGCGTCCACTGCCAGATGCGCTTGCCGTCGTACAGCAGGAAGAGCGTGGAGAACATCGCCAGCAGCATGCCCGTGAGGATCTCCACCAGCACGGTCACGCCCTGGAGGCCCTTGGAGGTGATC
Source organism: Streptomyces sp. NPDC002032 (assembly GCF_042890765.1). NCBI lineage: Bacteria > Bacillati > Actinomycetota > Actinomycetes > Kitasatosporales > Streptomycetaceae > Streptomyces > Streptomyces sp. NPDC002032. Next base: position 112,281 of record NZ_JBIASM010000017.1, read on the forward strand.
TCGCTGGTGCTGGTGCCGATGGCATCGCTCAGGTTCTTCGCGACGTCGTTGATCTGTTGCTCGGTCACATGGAACGGGCTGTTGAGGAGCCCCTTCTTCAGTTCCTCGATGCCTTCCTGGAGGCGGCCCGAGAGGGTGTCGAGATTGTCGAGCACCTGCCAGACCACGAACCAGGCGGCCAGACCCAGCACGATGAACCCGCAGATCGCCGTCAACGCGGTGGCCAGCCCCTGGGACAGGCCGCGGCGGTGCAGCCGGGCGACCGTCGGCTGGAGCAGCGCGGTGACCAGGAGGGCGACGACGAAGGCGAGGACGACCAGCCGGACGGCGCCGATGACCCGCATCAGCACCCACAGCGTGGCCGCGAGCACCAGGAACCGCCAGCCCGCCTCGGCCGCCACCCGGATGCCCCAGGGCACCGCCGCGGCGGGATCGGGCGCGGCGGCGCGGGCGCGACGGGCCTGCGCCGCCCGCTCCTCCTCGGCGCTCTCGCCGTATTCCGCTTCGCGGCGCGCCTGGGCCTCGGCGCGCCGCTCGCCGAGCGCGGTCGCGCTCTCTTTCACGCGGTCGAGCCATCTGTGGATTCCTGGCATCGGGAACCTCCCTCCGGATTGCTGTCCTTCTGCCCTCGATCCGCTCCGTCAGCCGGTATCGCCCGGTCGGTTCGGGAGCGGGGCCGGGAGCCGGTCCGGGAGCGGGGCCGGGAGCGGGGCCGGCAGCGGGCTCCGGATCTGGTCGCGCCGGGGAAGCAGCAGCGGGGTTGCCAGGATCAGCAGACCCGCGGCCAGGAGGGCGGTACGCGGGCTGGTGGCGGCGGCGAGCAGCCCGGTGAGTGCGGTGAGGACGGCGATGGCGGCCTGCTGGCCGACGGACCAGGCCGTCAGGGTGCGGGCGATGAGGTGCCCGGGCGTGCGTTCGAGCCGGTAGGTGGCGAGCACCGGGGTGTACAGGCTCATGTTGACGATGATCGCCAGCTCGACCGCCATCACGGTGACGAGGCCGGCGACGCCGGGACCGACGAAGGCCAGGCCGATGAGCCAGACGGCGCGCAGGGTGCCCACCGTACGGAAGACCCGGTACCGGCCGTAGCGGGCCAGGACGCGGCGGGCCAGCCGGGAGCCGACGAGTCCGCCGAGGCAGGGGGCGGCGAAGGCGAGGGCGTACTGCCAGGGCGGGAAGCCGAGCCGGCTCAGGAGGAGCACCGCGAGGGGCGGTTCGGTGGCCATGATCAGGCCGGAGACGAGCATGTTGTTGAGGTAGAGCGCCCGCAGGCCGGGGTCGCCCGCGATGTGCCGCCAGCCGTCGAGGAGCGTGCCGGGCCGGGCCGGGCGCTCGCCGGCGGGCCTCGGTGCTTCTTCGCCGCCCCGGATCGCGGCGATGCCCAGCGCGGAGAGCAGGTAGCTGAGCGCGTCGGCCACCACCGTGGTGACCGGCCCGAACAGGCCGATCGCCGCGCCGCCCAGCGGTGGCCCGACCGCGATGGAGCTCCAGTTCGTGGACTCGAAGCGGGCGTTGGCCACGACCAGGTCGTCCGGCCGGACGAGGGCCTTGAGGTAGGCGCCGGAAGCCGCGTTGAAGCCGGTCTTGGCCGCGGCGACCACGGCTGAGATCACGAGCAGCTGGACGAAGCCGAGCAGGCCGAAGGCGTAGGCGGCGGGGATCGTCGCCATGGCCGCGAACCGGGTCAGGTCCATCACGATCATGACCGGACGCTTGCGCCGGAACTCCATCCACGGCGCGAGCGGCACCGCGAGCAGCGCGCCCACCGCGGGCCCCACCGCAGACAGCGCGGACACCTCGGAGGGGCCGGAGTGCAGCACCAGTACGGCGATCAGCGGCAGTGCCCCGAACCCCAGTCCTGAGCCGTACGCGCTGATCGCGTACGCCGCCCACAGCCAGCCGAACCGGCGGCCCAACGCTCTGCGGCCCGACGTTCTGCGGCCCAACGCTCTCCTGCCCCGCATGCCCAGCGCGCCCCTCGACGTCCCACCCGCACAACCGACCTTGACCGGAGAGAGCTAACCGAGCAGCACAACCGCAGGTCAAACAACCGCCCTGCCGTCCCGCCACAACCAGCGGTTGTTCTCTAAGGTGAGTCGGCATGGATCTCGAAGCTGTACGCACCTTCGCCGCCGTCGCGGAAGCGGGCCAGTTCCAGAAGGCCGCCGCCGACCTGTCGATCACCCAGCAAGCCGTCTCCAAGCGCATCGCCGCGCTGGAGCGCGCCCTCGGCGTGCGGCTGTTCACCCGCACGCCGCGCGGCGCCGAGCTCACCATCGACGGGCAGGCGTTCCTGCCCCACGCGCGTGATCTGCTGCGCGCCGCCGAGCGCGCGGTCGCGTCCGTGCGCGTCGGCCGCCGCCCGCTGCGCGTGGACGTGATCAACTCGCGGGGCGCGGCGTCCGGCCTGATGCGCGGCTTCCACCAGGCGCATCCCGAGATCGACCTCGACGTCCTGATGCTGCTCGACATCGAGACGGCCGTCGCCTCCCTGCGGTCCGGTGCGATCGACGCGACCTTCCGCGCCGTCGCCGCGCCCGGGCGGCCCCTTCCCGAGGACATCGAGTCCGTCCGGGTGCTCGACGAACCGCTCCAGCTCCTCACCGGCCCCGCCCACGCGCTGGCCGGCGCCCGGTCCCTGACGCCCGCCCGGCTGGTCGGGCACCGGATCTGGATGCCCGGCATCGTCCCCGGCAGCGAGTGGGCCGCCTATTACGAGGACCTCGTCGCCGCGTTCGGCCTCACCATCGAGGCGACCGGCCCCAACTTCGGCTCCGACGCGCTCCTCGACACCGTCGCCGACTCGCCGGCGCTGGCCACGTTCATGAGCGAGCACACCCGGCTCGTCTGGCCCGCCGGCCACGGCCTGCGCCGCATCCCGGTGACCGGCCCGACACCCGTCTACCCGCACTCGCTGCTGTGGCACCGCGACAACCCCCACCCGGCGCTGGCCGTCCTGCGCGCCCACCTCGCCGCCACGGCGGCCGGTGACACCCCCGGAACGTGGACACCGGACTGGGTGATCCCGCGCTGACCGGCGGCGCGGGCCGCGGTTACGGGCGCGGCAGCCCGGCGCCCGCGGCGGCCCGGCTCCGCAGCAGCTTCTTGTCCGGCTTGCCCGCGTCGGTCAACGGCAGCGCGTCGACGAAGTCGATGCGGGCGGGTTCGTACATGGCGCCCTTGCGCTCGCGCGCCAGGTTCCGCAGCTCCTCCTCGTCGACGTCGCCGCCCGGTACGCGGACGACGACCGCCTGGACGCGCTCCATGAGGTTCGCGTCGGGGACCGCGAACACCGCGCTCTGCCGGACCTGCGGATGGGAGTTGAGCACGTCCTCCAGCTCCACCGTGTACACGTGGCCGCCGACCACGACGATCATGTCCTTGATCCGGTCCACGATGGTCAGGTAGCCGTCGGCGTCCACGCATCCGATGTCGCCGGTGTGGAGCCAGCCGTCCCGCAGGACCTCGGCGGTGAGCTCGGGCTGCTTCCAGTAACCCTTCATCACCTGCGGGGAGCGGACGCAGATCTCGCCGTGCTCCCCGGCGGGCAGGTGCCGGCCGGCGGCGTCGCGGACGGCGACCTCGACGCCCGGCATGACCTTTCCGGCGGTGCGCAGCAGCTCGGGGCGGCGCGGATCGTGGTCCTCGGGGGAGAGCACGCTGATCCCGCCCGCTTCGTTCTGTCCGTAGAACTGGTTCAGTACGGGGCCGAAGCGGCGGACCGCCTCCGCGAGGCGGGCCGGCGAGGAGGCGCAGCCCCCGTAGGTGAGCAGGCGCAGGCTGGCGGTGTCGGTGCGGTCGACGGCGGGGTGGTCCAGCAGCTGGTAGAGGAGCGGCGGCAGCAGGAACATGTGGCTGATGCGCTCGCGCGCGATGGCGGCGAGCACGGCGCCCGCTTCGAACTCGCCCATCAGGACGACGGTGCCGCCGTGGGACAGGGCGGCGTCCGCCATGAGGCCCGCCGCGTGCGCGAGGGTGGTGCACACCAGGGCCCTGACCTGCCCCTCCTCGGACCAGTCCGGTCCGTTCTGCGTCCCCTGCCCGAAGGTGGTGCAGATGGCCTTGGGGTGACCGGTGGTCCCGCCGGTGTGGCGGATGGTGCAGACGTCCTGCGGCCGCGCCGCACCCGACAGGACGTCCGCGGACTCCCGGGCGGCGAGGGCCGCCAGGTCCCGGTCCGGATCCGGGCTCATGTCCGTGTCCGCGCCCGCGTCCGGGCCCATGTCCGCGCCCGCGCCCGCGCCCGCGTCCGTGCCCGCGCCCGCGTTCGCGCCGAGGAACAGGACCCGTTCGAGCGGCACCCGCCGGGCCAGATCGGCGGCGCGCTCGCGGTAGGCGGGGTCGACGATCAGCGTCCGGGTCTCGACGTCCCGGAGGATGTCGGCGTGCACGTCGGCCGAGAGTCCGGCGTAGAGGTGGTTCACCGCGCAGCCGAGCAGTCCGGCGGCGTAGCGGGCCGCGATCGTCTCCGGGAGATTGCCGGAGAGCAGGGTGACCGTCTGACCGCGCCGCACCCCGTCGTTGCGCAGGGCCCGGGCCATGCCGTAGACGAGGCCGCGCAGTTCACCCGCGCTCACGCGCCGGTCCCCGTGGACCACGGCCTCGCGGCCCGGCTCTTCTCCCAGCCCGTCGAGGATGCACTCCACGTGGCTGCGGAAGTGTGCGGTGTCGTCGTACATACCTGTCCCATTGGTTGACTTGAGCAACTAGTTCGACCCTAGCGGCCAGTGATCCACAAGCCCAACCGGGCCGCCGACATCCAGCCACCGCCCCCACGCCCCCGACCGCCCCCCGCCGGCCCGCCCCCGCATCGGACCGCGCGGCCCCGCCGCGACCGGGAGCCGACGGACCGGCGGCCAACTGCGCGTCAAAGTGGCCGAATCGGGATCGAACGCCAACCGCGTCCGCTGCGTAGCCCCGCCCGCGCCGGGTAGGCGCGCGGCACTGCCCGCGAGTCGAGGAGGACGCAGCATGTCGGCCTGGACCGTCCCCGCGTACGGAGCACTGCCCGAAGGCGACACCCTGCTCGCCGGCCGCTACCGGCTCCGGTCGGCCATAGGGGCCGGCGGTACGGCGGACGTGTTCCGCGGCATCGACGAGGTGCTGGAGCGCGAGGTGGCGGTGAAGGTGTTCCGGCCCGACGCGGACACGGTCACCGCGGACACGTTCTGCGACGAGGCACGCATCCTGGCCCAGTTGTCGCATCCCGCCCTCGTCACGGTCTACGACGCCGGGCGCCATGAGCAGGGGGCGTTCATGGTGACGGAGCTGATCCGGGGCATGACGCTGCACACCCGCATAGGCGCCGGTCCCCTCGGCCCCGTTCAGGTCGTACGGATCGGCGCCGACATCGCCTCGGCGCTCGACCACGTACACGCGCGCGGCATCGTCCACCACGACGTCAAACCGTCCAACATCCTCTTGAACGAGAGCGGCTCCCCGCGCCTGGCGGACTTCGGGCTGTCGCGGCGGGTGCACGGCCGGCCCGACCGGGAGCCCGGGACACTCGTCGGCACGCCCGCCTACATGCCCCCCGAGCAGCTGCTGGGCGGACCCGCGAGCACGGCGGGCGACGTCTACGCCCTGGGGCTGACCCTGCTCGAAGCCCTCACCGGGCGCCGCGAGTACGGGGGCACGCCCGTGGAAGCGGGCACCGCCTGCCTCCTGCACCCGCCCCGGATACCCGACGGCCTGCCGGACGGCCTCGGCCGGCTGCTCGGCGCGATGACCGACCCGGAGCCCCGTGCCCGGCCCGACGCCGCGCGCGTGCACCAGCGTCTGCGCGACCTCACGATCACGCGTGCGCCGGCCACGAGGCGCGCCACCGGGACGGCCGGGCCGCTCCCCACCGTGGCGTCGGCGGACGCCGTCGCCCCCACACACCGCTCCGTGCGGCCCCGGCCGGCCTCGGCTCCCTCGGGCGGGCACGCCGCGGGCCGCCGCCGTGCGGGCGCGTGGGGCCTGGCGGCGGCGAGCGTCGCCGGCGCGTGCACCCTGCTGATGGGGGGCGTCCCGAGCGGGGTGACGGCGTCTCCCGCCGCCACGCACGAACAGACCCTGGCCCCGAGGAAGGCGGAGGGCTCGGCTCCTCGGCTCACCGCCCGCCCCGTCGGCGTCCCGGGTCAGAGGGTCGAGCCGGCCATGATCTCCCGGACCTCCTGAGCACAGCGGCACGCGGCGGCGAACTTGGCCGCCCACTCCAGCGCCGCCTCACGTGAGGGCACGTCGATGATCGAGAACCCGCCGAGCACCGCCTTGGTCTCCGGGTACGGGCCCTCGGCGACGGTCCCGTCGGTGGCGACGATGCTCGCCCGCTGGCTCGGCAGTCCCCCGCCGAAGACCCACACGGCCGCGTCCTGGGCCTCGCGCACCACCGCCTGCGCGGCTTCGGCCACCGCGGGCAACTCCTCCTCGGGGAAGGTCATCGCGCCGTCGTCGAACGAGATCAGGTACCGCGGCATACGTGCCTCCGTGGACGGGCGGCCGCCTTCTCGGCCGCCGCCCACCCTACGGCGCTCACCTCCCCGGCCCGGACGGCTCGCGGGAAAGGCGGTGCGGAACGCGGCGCCCGCTTCCGGGAAAGACGGGCCGCCGGCGGCTGCGGATTCCCTTCGGAAAGGCACGCGTCAGACGTTTGGCAAGGAAGATTCCGTTAATAAGCCCTATTGGCAGCAAGGATTCGAGGGAGGCGTCATGGGCATTTTGGCTTGGATACTGATCGGTCTGTTCGCGGGGATCATCGCGAAGATGCTGATGCCGGGTAAGGACCCGGGCGGCCTCATCATCACCATGTTCATCGGTATCGCCGGGGGTCTGCTCGGCGGGTGGCTCGGAAAGGTCATTTTCGGAGTCGATTCCATCGACGGGTTCTTCGACCTCTCCACGTGGATCGCCGCCATTGTCGGTTCCATGATCCTTCTCGCCCTCTACCGCCTGGTCACCGGCGGCCGGCGCTCGCACCGGCACGCCTGAGCCGCGCGCGCCCGCTCGGGCCGGATACGGAAAACGGCTCCCCCGCGATGGCGGGGGAGCCGTTTTCCGTATCCGGCCCGAGCGGAGCCGACCGCTTCGTCAGCCGCGCGTGCGGCGCCGGTAGTAGTGCACGGTCACGACGCCCAGCAGCGGGCCCCACGCCACGAGCGGCACGTAGCAGATGTTCATCAGCCACTCGCCCCAGGGCGTGATCGCCATCTCGCCGTGCAGCGTCGTCCAGACGAAGAGGACGCCGTAGACGGTGCAGGCGACAGCGCCCAGCGCCGCCGGCACGACCGCGGCGGCCACGGGGACGCGGCGGCCCCCCAGGCGCGGGATCCAGCGCGGCCACACCTCGCCCCACTGCCGTACCAGTCCCAGCGTCAGCCAGGCGAGCGCCTCCTGCACCGCGCAGAGCAACGGCAGGATGAGGTAACCCCACCCGGGGATGAGCATCGCGTCGTACTCGGACGCGCCGAGCCCCAGCGGGACACCGACCACCACGGCGAGCCGCCACAGCGCGGACGGCAGGGACACCCACACCGCCGCCGACGCCGCGCGCCGGGCCCACGCGGGGACGGCCGGAGCACTCATGAGCGGTGCGGGGGCGAGCGTCGGGGCGGTGGTGGTGGACACGGGGCAGCTCCTCTGGTGCGGGCTCGTGCGGGCTCGTTGCGACACCCCAGAGGCTGTCAGGCCGCGGGGTGGGGCCACATCCGCCCGCCGGGGCAGGACCGGGTCCGTCCCGGGGCACACGCGCGCGGAGCGGGGTCAGACTTCAGGATCGGTATCCGGCTTGATCCGCAGCCCGGTTGGGGATGTTCGACGGCGCGCGGACGTGTATGGGCGGCGTCGGCCGTCCGCTCGTTCCCGGTTGATCGTCCGTCGGTGGGGTAGCGGAGCGGCATGGCACCCGAGAACGCTTCCGCGCCCGCGCCTGCGCCCGCGCCCGCCCGGTACGTACAGCCCGAGATCGACGTCGCCGCGCTGACTGCGGTGCTCGACGGGGAGTACGCCGGGATCCGCGACCTCGTCCGCGGCAACCTGACGACGTACGCCTCCATCCTCGACGAGGCCGACGAGCTCGGCATCGACGCGTTCCGCGAGCGGGTGCGGGAGATCGTCGTCAAGATGGCCGCGACCGGCCAGACCGGCATGGGCTTTCCCGCCGAGTACGGCGGGGGCGGCGACGTCGGGGCCTCGATCGCCGCGTTCGAGACGCTGGCCTTCGGGGACCTGTCGGTGCTGGTGAAGACCGGCGTGCAGTTCGGGCTCTTTGGCGGCGCGATCCTGCACCTGGGCACCCGGCGCCACCACGAGGCCCACCTCCCGGCGCTGATCACCGGGGAGCTCATGGGCTGCTTCGCGATGACCGAGACCGGGCACGGCTCCAACGTCCAGGCGCTCGGTACGGTCGCGACGTACGACCCCGCGAGCCGGGAGTTCGTCATCACCACCCCCGACGACCAGGCCCGCAAGGACTACATCGGCAACGCGGCCCGTCACGCCGAACTGGCGGTCGTCTTCGCCCAGCTGGACGTGGGCGGCCGGTCGCGGGGCGTGCACGCCTTCGTGGTGCCGCTGCGGGCCGGCGGGAAGCCGGCGCCCGGCGTCCGGATCGAGGACGACGGCCGCAAGATGGGGCTCAACGGCGTGGACAACGGCCGCATCTGGTTCGACGGGGTGCGGGTGCCGCGCGAGGCCCTGCTCAACAGGTTCGCCGACGTCACGCCCGAGGGCGGCTACGAGAGCGCGATCGAGAACCCCGACCGGCGCTTCTTCACCATGCTCGGCACCCTGGTGCAGGGCCGGGTCAGCGTCGCCGGCGCCGGTGTCGGCGTCGCCAAGGTCGCGCTGACGGTCGCCACGAAGTACGCGGTACGGCGGCGGCAGTTCGGGGCCGCCGCCGGCTCCGGGGAGCAGGTGCTCCTCGACTACGGCCTGCACCAGCGGCGCCTGCTGCCGCTCATCGCCCGGACGTACGCCCTGCACGCGGCGCAGGACGTCGTACGCACCCAGTTGCACGAGGTCTTCTCCGGCCCCGGGGACGACGCGCGGGCCCGGCGCCGGCTCGAAGCGCGGGCGGCGGGCATCAAGGCGGTGGCCACCTGGCACGCCACCCGGGTCGTCCAGGAGTGCCGCGAGGCGTGCGGCGGCGCCGGCTATCTCGCCGTCAACCGGTTCGCCGCCCTGAAGAGCGACAGCGACGTCTTCACCACCTTCGAGGGGGACAACCACGTCCTGCTCCAGCTCGTGGCCAAGGGGCTGCTCACCGATCACGCGAGCGAGTTCGAGGACCTCGACCAGCTGGGCACGGTCCGCTACGTCACCGGCCTGGCCGTCGATACGGTGATCGAGCGGACGGCGGCGCACAAACTCCTCGAACGGGTACGCGACCTGCTGCCGGGCGGCGACGACTGGGACCGGGAGGCCGGCCTGCTCGACCCGGAGTACCAGCTGGCCATGTTCCGCTTCCGCGAGGAGCACATGCTCGCCGGGCTGGCCCGGCGGATCAAGCGCGGGACCGACCAGGAGCGCGACGCGGGCGCCGTGTTCTCGCAGGTGCAGGACCACGTCATCGCGCTCGCGCGGGCGCACGTCGAGCGGCTGGTCGCGGAGGCCTTCGTGGACCAGGTGCGCGCGGTGCCGGAAGGGGGTGAGCGGGCGGCGCTGTCCTTGCTGTGCGACCTCTTCGCGCTGTCGGCGATCGAGGCGGACCGGGCCTGGTTCATGGAGCACGGGCGGCTGACCGTCCAGCGGTCCAAGGCGATCAGCCGTGAGGTGAACGACCTCTGCCGCAAGGTGCGTCCGCTCGCCGTCGACCTCGTCGATGCGTGGGGCGTCCCGTCCGCCGTACTGCGGGCGCCGGACCTGGTGGGCTGACCCCGGGGGCGCCGGGGGCCCCGGGGGCGCCGTCCCCGGGCGGCGGACGGCGCCCCGGCCGGTGGTGCGCAGACGGCCGGGGCGGTTCAGGTCACGAGGCGGCGACGAGGGCACCGAGGACCATGCCGCCGGCAGGCACCCGTGACCTACCGTCCGGCGAATCGTTTATGCAGCTGTCGCATCACGCATACACCGACCGCGTCCCCCGCGGAGTGCGCGACACCCCCGGGGTCCGGGAGCGGCATCACGCGGCTGCTCCCGGGCCTCAGCCCGTACTGCCCGCCGTCGCGTCCGCCAGGGCCAGGTCTTCTCCGCCCAGCCAGGTCAGTACGGCACCCTGCTCGCGGGCGGCGCTCTCCACCGACGTCCGCAGCCGGAACAGGCACAGCAGCAGGGCCTGGAGGGAGTCCACGCCGTGGACGGGTACGACCCCGGCGGGGCCGAGGCCCTCGACGTGGCCGGGGCAGGTCCAGTCGATGCCCTCCTCGGCGCCCGGGTGGGGCCGCCCCACCCGCAGGACCACCTCCCGGATCCGCCCGTCGGGCGTACGGGCCTCCAGCCTGCGCTCGGCCACCACCTCGCCGAGCTCCGCTTCCACCGTCATCCGCTGCTCCCTCCGCGAACCTCCGGCCGGGAGCGGTCAGGCGTAGCGGCAGACCGTGATGCCCGCGGCGGCGCCGCATCCCATCCTGGTGTAGTTCTTCTGGACCATGTTCCAGTAGTGGCCCCAGTTCCGGTAGCCGGGATCGTCCGTGTTCCAGTTCGGGCCGGCCGCGTCGTAGGCGGCCTTTTCCCCGGCCCACTGCGCCACGGCCTGAGAGGGCCCGGTGCCCGATATGTTCTCGGCGCCGTCGTTGAAGCCCTCGTCGTGCCTGAGGCTGCCGCCGGCGAGGGAAGCGGGGTTGTCGGCCCACGCCTGCGCGCCGGAGGCGAAGGCCCCGTCCCAGGCGAGGGGCGGCGCGCCCTCGCTCTGGCGTATCGCGTTCGTGTCGTTCAGCAGGGCCGCCTGCTCGGCGGGGCTGACCTCTGCGGGGAGGCCGGCCGAGAAGGCGACGGACGCCGTCGGGCCCGCGCCCAGCATCGTCCCTGCGGCCATCAGCGCCGCCGCCATGGTCACCGTCCGGCGGCGCGTACGAGCGAGCTTCGTCATGGCGACTCCCAGGTCGCACGGGTACTGCGGAGAGCCGGCGCGTATCACGGGTGCCGGCGGCCCGCCCCCTACGGCCAGCGTAGGTCCGGCTGCCGGGAGCGGCGACCGGCGCCCCGCCGACCGCGGGGGACGCGGGCCGGGGCGCATCCGGTCAGGCCGTGCGGGGCGAAGCAGGGGCAACAGTGGTGGCGGCCCAGCCCCCGGGGGGATCCGGGGACGGAGGCAGGGTGCGGAATCCCTTGATGGGTGTATATCTTGATGTTCAAGATATACACCCATCAAGGAACCTGCACAGGAGCGGCATGTCCCCCTCACGCGCAACGGCCCGGGCACGCTGGCTCGTGCCCGTCCTCCTCCTGGTGGCATGGCTCGGCATCGGCGGCGTGCTGGGCCCCTACGCCGGCCGGCTCGGCGAGGTCTCCACCAACGACCAGGCCGCTTTCCTCCCCCGCAGCGCCGAGTCCACCGGGGTGGCCCGCGCGCAGGCCGCCTTCCGGCAGGAGGAGACCCTCCCCGCGATCGTCGTGTGGACGTCCGCCGCGGCGGACGGCAAGGTGACGGCGTCCCAGCAGGCACGGGCGACCGCGGCGATCACCGCGCTGGCAGGGCGGCCGGGCGTCGTCGGCGCCCCCTCCCCCGCCCTGCGCTCCGAGGACGGCGCGGCCCTGCGGGCGGTCGTCCCGCTGCGGCCGGACCTGGAGGACGGGTTGCCGGCGGCGCTGGAGCAGCTGCGTGCCGCCGCGTCGCGGGTCGAAGGGACCACCGTCCAGGTGACCGGGCCCGCCGCGACCCGGGCGGACCTCTCGGACGCCTTCGCCGGGATCGACGGGCTGCTGCTGGGCGTGGCCCTGACGACCGTGCTCGTCATCCTGCTGCTCGTCTACCGCAGCGTGCTGCTGCCGCTGCTGATCATCATCGGTGCCGTGCTCTCCCTCGGCGCTGCCTGCGCCGTCGTCTACGCGCTGGCGGACGCGGACGTGGTGCGCGTGGACGGACAGGTTCAGGGCATCCTGTCGATCCTGGTCATCGGTGCCGCCACCGACTACGCGCTGCTGCTGACGGCACGCTTCCGCGAGGAACTGGGGGACGCGGACGGACGACACGGCGGCGACCGTTTCCGGGCGATGCGCTCGGCGCTGCGCCGCTCCGCGGGCCCGATCACGGCCAGCGCGGGTACGGTCGCGCTGGGTCTGCTGGCCCTCTTCCTCAGCGATCTGACCAACAACCGGGCGCTGGGTCCGGTCGGCGCGATCGGGATCGTCTGCGCCCTGCTGAGCACCCTCACCTTCCTGCCCGCCGCGCTGGTCCTGCTGGGACGGGCGGCCTACTGGCCGGCCAAGGTGCGTACGCGGGACGCCTCCCGGGGTCTGTGGGCCCGGACGGCGGCCCTCGTCGAGCGGGCTCCGCGCAGGGTGTGGGTGACGGTACTGGCCGGGCTGCTGGCCTGTTCGGCCTTCGCGCCCGCACTCCACCCGGGGGGCGTCCCGCTCGACGAGACCTTCGTCAACGACGCGCCGTCGGTGGCGGGCCAGCGGGCGTTGAGCCGTCACTTCCCGGGCGGCTCGGGCAATCCCGCCGTCGTCATCGCGGACGCGGACCGGCTCGACGCCGTGCGCGAGACCGTCGCGATGACACCCGGCGTCGCCTCCGTCTCCGTGGCCTCCGTGGCCCCGGCGAAGGGGGCACCGTCCGGTCCCCCACTGGTCGCGGACGGGCGGGTACGGATCGACGCCACCCTGGAGGACCCCGCGGACACGGCGGCGGCCAAGGCGACCGTGGTACGGCTGCGTACGGCGGTGCACGCGGTCGAGGGGGCCGAGGCCGTGGTGGGCGGGTACACGGCGCAGGCCTACGACACCCAGCGGACCGCCGAACGGGACCGCACGCTCATCGTCCCCGTGGTACTGGTCATCATCCTGCTCATCCTCGTGGGGCTGCTGCGCTCGCTCGTCATGCCGCTGCTGTTGGTCGCGACCGTCGCGCTGAACTTCTTCGCCACGCTGGGCGTGTCGGCGCTGGTGTTCCGGCACGTCTTCGGTTTCAGCGGAGCGGACGCCTCGGTACCGCTGTACGGGTTCGTGTTCCTGGTGGCCCTCGGCGTGGACTACAACATCTTCCTCATGTCCCGGGTGCGGGAGGAGTCGCTGCGCCACGGGGTACGGGCGGGGGTGACGCGCGGGCTGACGGCGACGGGCGGGGTGATCACGTCGGCGGGCGTCGTGCTGGCGGCCACGTTCGCGGCCCTCGGCGTCATTCCGCTGGCCTTCCTCGTGCAGATCGCCTTCATCGTGGCCTTCGGCGTCCTGCTGGACACCCTGCTGGTGCGTTCACTGCTGGTGCCCGCGCTGGTGCTGGACATCGGCCCGAAGGCCTGGTGGCCGGGGCGGCTGTCGGCCGGGGCCGGCGCCGGGGCGGTGGCCGGTCAGGGCGCGGCGGAGCGCCCGCCCGCGGAGAACTCCTGACCGAGGATGTCCAGGAACCGCAGGGCGGCGGACGCGTCCTGCGCGCCGGCCCGCTCCAGGGCACGCTGGGTGGCCCGCGCCAGGAACCGGAAGTGCTCGGCGGCCACGTGCCGGGCCGCGGGCTCGTAGTAGAGGTGCACGACGCGCCGGTCGGCGCTCTCCCGGACCCGGCGCACGTGTCCCGCCTTCTCCAGGCGGTCGAGGCAGGAGGTGACCGCGCCGGAGGTGAGGCCGAGGTGGCGGCCGAGCCGTCCGGGCGTCAGGGGGGCGGGTGCGTCGAGGATGGCGGCGAGGGCCTGGACATCGGTGGCGTGCAGTCCGTGCTCGCTCGCGAACCGGTGGATCAGGGCGTTCATCTCACCGTTGACGTGGCGCAGGTGACGGGCCATCTCCATCAGCCGCGCGTCGGCGGCGGGGGCGGGGGCCCCGCCGCGGTGATCGTCGTCGCCTTGCCGCTCGCTCTCCTCCACCGGCACAGACTATCCCGGCCCGCGCCGCCGGTATGACGGGGAGCCGCAGGGAAAGCCCGCCCGGCTGCTACAATGATCCCACTGGCCTTCGGCGCCCCAACAGGTGCGCACGGAGGCTTTTTTTATGCCTTCTTTTATGCCTTCTGACACCTCCGAGCCCCGCGCGCTTCCCACTCCTCCCATCACCGGTTACCGCGGTCTGCTCCGCAACCGCGAGTTCGCCGGGCTGTACGCCGGCTTCACCCTGACGGCCGCCGCGAGCACCTTGTCGGGCTTCGCGCTCGGCACGCTGGTCGACCACCAGACCGGATCCCCGTTCCTGACGGCCGTGAGCATGTACGGCGCCTCCTTCGCGACGGTGCTCGGCGCGCTGACGCTGATGTCGGTCGCCGACGGAGCCCGTCCCCGCCGCACCCTCGTCGCACTCCAGTGGGTCTCCCTCCTCGGCGTCGCCGCACAGGCGGTTCCGGGGCTGCCGCTCACCGCCCGGTTCGGGCTGCTCCTCCTGCTGGGGTTCTTCCAGTCCCTGGGGACCGGGACGCGGATGGGGCTGCTCGCCGAGGTGGTGCCGGCCTCCGCGTACGCGCTGGCACGGTCGCTGATCAACATCACCTCGGGCGGCATGGCCGTCCTCGGCTACGCCATCGGCGCCGTCCTGCTGCGGTATCTGAGCCCGCAGGGGGTCTTCGTCACCGCGGCGGCCCTGACCGGCGCCGGGCTGGTCATCGTGGCGGTGACCGTCCGGGAACGCTCGATCCGGCTGACCCGACGCCCCGGACTGCGCCGGACCTGGACGACGAACCGCGAGCTCTTCTCGCACGCCGGCCAGCGCGCCCTGCTGCTGAACCTGTGGGTTCCCAACGGCCTGGTCGTCGGCTGCGAAGCCCTCTTCATCTCCTACGAGCCCCAGCACGCCGGCGCCCTCCTGGCTGCGGGATCAGCGGGCATGCTCCTCGGCGACCTGACCGTCGGACGACTGCTCACCGCCGGGCAGCGGCGCCGCCACGCGTTCGGGCTGCGCCTGCTGCTCGCCGTCCCCTACCTGCTGTTCGCCGCGCATCCGCCCGTCGCGCCGGCGGCGGCCGCGGTGTTCCTCGCCAGTGCCGGCTTCGCCGCCACCCTGCCGCTCCAGGAGCAGCTCCTGGAGCTGACCCCCGACCCGGTGCGCGGCCAGGTGCAGGGCGTCGAGTCCGCGGGCCGGATGATGTGGCAGGGCATCGGAGCCGCGATCGCCGGCGGCGCCGCCCAGCACCTGGCGGCCGGCACGGCCATGGCCGCCGTGGCCGTGGTGTCCGTCGCCATCACGGTCTTCTCCCGGCCCTTCGTGGTCCGCGCCCGTTCCGTCCGCGTCAGCGGGGGGTGAGGACGCAGAACTCGTTGCCCTCCGGGTCGGCCAGTACCGTCCAGGGGAAGGCGGACTGGTCGATGCCGGGGTCGGTGGCTCCCAGGGCGCGCAGCCGGGACACCTCCGCCGCCAGGTCGTCGCCGGGGTAGGGGCGGACGTCGAGGTGGACGCGGTTCCATCCGCTCTTGGTGCCGGGGGTGCGGAGGAACTCCAGGTAGGGGCCGACGTTTTGGGCCGAGCGCAGGGTGGCGGTGTCGTCGGTGACCTCGTGCGGCGTCCAGTCCATCGCCGCGCCCCAGAACCGGGCCATCTCCCGCGGGTCGGCGCAGTCGACCAC
Source organism: Streptomyces sp. NPDC002032 (assembly GCF_042890765.1). Lineage (NCBI taxonomy): Bacteria > Bacillati > Actinomycetota > Actinomycetes > Kitasatosporales > Streptomycetaceae > Streptomyces > Streptomyces sp. NPDC002032. The sequence continues at coordinate 127,900 of NZ_JBIASM010000017.1, forward strand.
CACCGCGGCGACCGGCCCGGTGTCCCGGTAGACCGGGCGGGGCTCCAGGACGCAGAACTCGTTCCCCTCCGGATCGGCCATGACCGTCCAGGGGACCTCGCCCTGACCCACGTCCGCGAGGGTGGCGCCGAGTTCCGTCAGGCGTGCGACCAGTTCCGCCTGATGGGCGGCCGAGGTGGTGGCCAGGTCGAGGTGCACCCGGTTCTTGACCGTTTTGGGTTCCGGGTCGGCGACGATGTCGATGCAGACGGCGGTGGGGCCGGGGTAGGCGAAACCCGGGGGTTCGAGGTTGGTCACCCCGGGCCCCTCGCTGTCGATGCCCCAGCCGAGCGCCTGCGCCCAGAACCGGCCGAGCCCGGAGTCGTCCCGGGCCTTCATGGTGATCTGTACGAGTCGTGTTGCCATGCCGGGGATCCTAGGAGCCGCCGCCGTCCGGCGGGGAGCGCGGGGGCGTCCGGGACGGGGACCCCGCGCCGGCGCGGCGGTGTCAGGGGCGGCCCAGGAGGGCCGTGCCGGCGGACGTGTCCGCGCGGGCCGTGAAGAAGTCGGTGAACGCGGCGACGAACTCCTCTTCGCTGATGCGGCCGTCGCCGTCCACGTCCAGCCGGCGGAAGGCGTCGTTCAGCTCGGCCGGGTGGACGCGGGGGCCCCCGAACAGGATGCGGTACTCGTCCGCGCACAGGTGTCCGCTGCCGTCGGTGTCGGCGGCGCCGAACAGGGCGCGCACCGCCGGCTTGAGGCCCTGGTCGAGGTAGGCGGGGTCCCGGTCGATCTCCTTGAGCATCGCCGAGACGAACTCGGCGCAGTCCACCGCGCCGTCGCCGTCCGCGTCCATGGACGCGCGCAGGTGCTGCCACCAGGTCTCGAAGGCGGCGTAGAGGCGGTCTTCGTGTGCGACGGGGAGCTCCAGCTGCCAGCACACGTTGTGGACCATCGCCTGGAGGTCCGCGGAGTCGACCCGCCCGTCCCCGGTCTGGTCGAGCACCTGCCGGAAGAACGCCTCCAGGCGCGCCGGGCGGGAGTCGGGGGTGGCGGCCCGGGGCCGGGGCAGGCGTCGGGGGGCGGGCCGCTGCCGGTCGGGGGCGGAGGGGGTGCGGTAGCGCAGCCGGTCCGGCAGGCGGGTCATGACCTGCCGCATGCCGCGGTGCACCGTCCAGGACAGGGCGGCGGCGGTCCGGGTCCGGGGCACGGCGAACCGCTCGTGCCAGGCCGGCGGCAGGTCGGCGACGGTCAGGGTGGTCAGCACGCTCGCGGCCACGGTGCGCAGCAGCGGCCAGGCGGGTGCGAGCCGTCCCATCCGGCGGGGGGCGGGGGCCTCGCGCAGCATGTCGTGGAGGAGGTAGCGGACCTGGCCGCCGTATTCGAGGACCTCGCGGACGGTCCGGTCGACGTGGGCGGGTACGTCGGCGGCGGTCGCCGGCAGGACTTCGCCGGGGATGCCGAGGTCGGTGCAGACTTCCGTGAACTCGGCGTACAGCGCGTCGAGTTCGGCCGGGGCGAGCGGGTCGCCGGAGAGCTCGCGCATGGCCGTCATGGCCTCGTACAAGGTGAGCATCACCCAGGCGCGGACCGCCGGATCCTCGGCGTCGTACGGGCGGCCGGCGTCGTCGGTGCCGCGGATGCGGCGGTGCGCGCGCTCCAGCCGGGCGACCTCGCGCCGGCGCTCCTCGGGACCGGCGAAGAACAGCCGGCTGCCGCTGTCCATGGTGTGCTCGATCCGCCGCCAGGGATGGGCCCGGTACGTGGAGTAGCGGGCGGTACCGGCCGCGACGGCGGGGTGGGCGGTCTGCAGGACGAGCAGCCGCCAGGCCACCAGCCCGATGCGCCATTCGCCGAGGGTCTGGCGCAGCAGGCCGTCGCGGGTGGGAAGAGGGTGTGGCGTCACGCGGTGCTCCTGGAGGACGGGGCCAACAGGGGGACAACGCCGTACGTACGGAGGAGGTTGCGGCGGGCGGCCCGGCAGGTCCGGGCCGGGCCGGGGCGGACCGGTTGCCGCACCGGGGGGTTTGCGGGCGGCAGATGTGAGCAGACGAGCGTTCACGACCGATCCGGTACGACAACGACGAGGAGGTTCCCATGTCGGGCACCGAGAAGAGCAAGGCCACCGCCGAGCAGGCCAAGGGCAAGGCGAAGGAAACCGTCGGCCGCGCCGTCGGCAACGAGAGCATGACCGCCGAGGGCCGCGCCGAGCAGGTCAAGGGCGACGCCCGCGAGGCCAAGGAGAAGGCCAAGGACGCCCTCCGCGACTGAGCCCGCCCCCAGGCTCCCCGTACGGCGAAGCCCCCGACCCGATCCCCCCGGGCCGGGGGCTTCGCCGCGCCCGACGGGCGCGTGACGGGCGGGGCGGAGCCGGTCAGGCCATCTTCAGGACGGCGGTCACCCGCTTGCCCGCGGGATCGGACACGACGGTGACCTCCTCGGCGAGGCGCCGGATGAGCGGCCAGCCGTAGCCGCCCATCCGCCCCAGGAGCGAGGTGCGGGTGACCGGGTGTGCGGTGCTCGTGTCGCCGACCACCAGGCGCAGGAAGCCGCTCTCGATGCGCGCTTCGAAGTAGGTGACGGCGCCGCCGTGGCGGATCGCGTTGGTGACCAGTTCCGTCACCACCAGCAGGGCGTCGACGGCGTCCGGCGCATCCAGATCTCGCCCGTCACCTGTGAGTACGGCCTTCACCACGGCCCGGGCGGCTGCCGCGCTCGTGGGACATCCGGCGGAAGGGTGATTCACGTTCACTACCTGCCCAGCGACGCTCCATTCTGGGCCACCACCCTAACGGCCGCGGGGTGCCGCAGGGGCCTTACCCCCATATCCGCCGTCGTGGCTACAGGGCGCGGGCCGCTTCCGGATCCTGCGCGACCGTGAACAGGGGAGTCGTCCCGGTGACGTCGAGGAGCCGTGCGAGCTGAAGGGGGACGGGACCGGCCAGGACCAGATGGCCGGTGCGCAGCAGGCGCATGAGCTGGTTGAGGACGGAGGAGTCCGCGAACGTCAGTCCGCTCACGTCCACCACGATGCGCCGCAGGTGCGGAGCCGCGACGGCCTCGTCGGCGGCGGACTGGAAGGGCGCCACGCTGTCGAGGTCGAAATCCCCCGCGCACACGATGACGCGGACACCGTCGGCGTCGGGCAACACCCGCACCGTCGTCTCCATTCGAGGCTCCCCCTCGGTTGTCGGCAAAGGCGGCGGCGTCCGGCGCCCACGCGTCGAGGGGCCCGGGTGCCATCTGGCGCCCGGGCCCCGAAGGAACTGCTACACCATCTGCTTGTTTCCGCACACCCCACCGGAACGGCGTCGGGACTGCGGGGATCGCGGTTGCTTGACCGGAGACCACCTCACTATCGATGTCCTGCGGTACCCGGACCCTTGACACCGGTCCGGGCGATCCTGATGGCGCCTGGCTCCTCCGTTCCTCCCTCTGAACCAACTGTTCGCACTTCTGTACTGCTGCACTTCTGTACTGCGGTACTGCGGTACTGCGGTACTGCTGCCCGGCAGTTCGTTCCTGCCGGGCCCTTCTTGATCTCGGCTACGAGAGAAACCATAGCCGCACGGCAATCCAATGTCTACTGCGGCCGAGGTAGATTTTCGGGTGTTCGACAGCCAGGTAATCGGTGTCGAACAGAGCGGTACGGCCGCTGCGGGCTCTCGCCCCCACCCCGGGGGGTACGTTGGAGACAGCCGTTGGCGACCCCCGCGCCGCCGCGTCCCCTCCTCCGGCCGGAGGGGGCGCTCCGGGCACGGGCCTCCTCGACCGCACCGCCCGCCCGACGGGCCGTGCACTCCTTCCCCGTCCGCGGGAAGGGAGGGGCTCCACCCCCGGCCGGGAGGCCCGCCATGTGTCCGAGCCTGTACACAGCCCATCCCGCCGGCGCCCACCAGGCGGAGCCGGTCGTCGCCCACGCCTCGGCCTGCCGGCTCGGGTCGGACCCGGACGTGGTGCTGGTGCGAGTGAGCGGGGAGATCGACCTCGACACCGTCCACGTGGTCCACACCGCCCTGAACGCCTACCGGGCCCGGCGGACCGTCGTCGACCTCAGCCGGTGCAGCTTCGCCGACAGCAGCCTCTTCCACGCCCTGCTCGACGCCCACCGCCACCAGCACCTGGTCCTCGCCGGCCCGTACACCCGGCAGCTCGAACAGGTCCTCACCCTCACCGGCGCCACCGCACTCGTCCCCCTCGCCCCCGACAGCGCTGCCGCGGTGCGGATGCAATAACCCCGCTCACCTGCGTGTTTACGAAGGCAATACTTGCCTTTGTCAACTTTTTATCCCTGAACACCTCTTTTGATTTGCCTGGAGCAACCATCTTTTTCTACGGTTGCCCGAAGCAACCATATGGGAGGTGTGATGGCCGGGCCGGCGCAGTACGAGGAACTGGCTCGCGAGCTCAGCGCCATCGGAGCCGTGAAGAGGGACATGGGGCGGATCCTGCCGCATGACTGTCCGGCGGCCTCGGCCGCCGTGCTGACGCTCCTCGGACGACACGGCGCCATGCGGATGAGCAGGCTGTCCGAGCTGCTCTCCGTGGACATGTCGGTGACCAGCCGCCATGTCGCCCACCTCGCGGACCGGGGCTGGGTCGAGCGCTGCCCCGACCCCGCCGACGGACGCTCGCGCATCCTGCACCTCACCCCGACCGGCCAGGACCAGCTCGACGAGCTGTCCCGGCGCACGTCGCGGCTCCTCGCCGACCGGCTGAGCGACTGGTCCGACGACGAGGTGGGCCGGCTCGTCCAGCTCATGAGCCGGCTGCGCGCCAGCTTCGGCGACGGCCGCTCCCCCGCCCGGCACCCGGACACGGCAGAACCGAACACCCGAACACCCGAACTCCCGCATGAAGAACGTTAGGAAGCCCATGACAACGACCACACCAACCGGTGTGCGGGGCTCACACGCCAAGCACGGAGGCGGCGGCGACACCGCCGCGCCGATGACCCACCGGCAGATCATGGAAGCCCTCTCCGGGCTGCTGCTCGGCATGTTCGTCGCGATCCTGTCCTCCACGATCGTCTCCAACGCGCTGCCCCACATCATCGGCGACCTGGGCGGCGGACAGTCCGCCTACACCTGGGTCGTCACGGCCGCCCTGCTCTCCATGACCGCGACCACGCCCCTGTGGGGCAAGCTGTCCGATCTGTACAGCAAGAAGGCGCTCGTCCAGATCGCCCTGGTCATCTACGTCCTCGGCTCGGCCGCGGCCGGTCTCTCGCAGAACGCCGGGATGCTGATCGCTTGCCGCGTCGTGCAGGGCATCGGCGTGGGCGGCCTCTCGGCCCTCGCGCAGATCGTGATGGCCGCGATGATCTCCCCGCGCGAGCGCGGGCGCTACTCCGGCTACCTCGGCGCCGTGTTCGCCGTCGCCACCGTCGGCGGCCCGCTGCTGGGCGGGGTCATCACCGACACGGACTGGCTCGGCTGGCGCTGGTGCTTCTACGTCGGCGTGCCCTTCGCGATCATCGCGCTGGTCGTCCTCCAGAAGACCCTCCACCTGCCCGTCGTCAAGCGTGAGGTCAAGGTCGACTGGGGCGGGGCCTTCTTCATCTCGGCCTCGGTCTCGCTGCTGCTGGTCTGGGTCACCTTCGCCGGGGACAAGTACGACTGGATGTCCTGGCAGACCGCTGCCATGGTCGGCGGATCGATCGTGCTCGGCCTCTTGTTCCTGCTCATCGAGAGCAGGGCCAGCGAGCCCATCATCCCGCTGCGCCTCTTCCGCAACCGCACCATCGCCCTGTCCTCGATCGCCTCGCTCTTCGTCGGCGTCGCGATGTTCACCGGCACGGTCTTCTTCAGCCAGTACTTCCAGCTGGCCCGCGACAAGTCCCCGACCATGTCGGGCGTCATGACCATCCCGATGATCGGCGGCCTGTTCATCTCGTCGACCGTCTCCGGCCAGGTCATCACCAAGACCGGCCGCTGGAAGGCGTGGCTGCTCAGCGGCGGCGTGCTGGTGACCGCCGGACTGGGCCTGCTCGGCACGATCCGCTACGACACCGAGTACTGGCACATCGCGGTCTTCATGGCGCTCCTGGGCCTCGGCATCGGCATGATGATGCAGAACCTGGTGCTGTGCACGCAGAACCAGGTGGCACCCTCCGACCTCGGCTCGGCCAGCTCCACGGTGACGTTCTTCCGTTCCCTCGGCGGCGCGATCGGCGTCTCCGCGCTCGGCGCGGTCATGGCCAACCGGATCACCGGCTACGCCAAGGACGGACTCGCCACCCTCGACCCGAAGTACCAGGCCGCCGCGGCCGCTTCGAGCTCGGGCAGCAGCATCCCCGACATGAACAGCCTGCCCGCGCCGCTGCGCACCGTGATGGAGAGCGCCTACGGCCACGGCATCGCGGACGTCTTCCTGATCGCCGCGCCGCTGGCGCTGATCGCCTTCCTCGTCACGATCTTCATCAAGGAGGTCCCGCTGCGGACCTCGGGCGGTCTGGCGCCGTCCGCGGAATCGGACCAGTCCGCCGTGACCGCTGCCGCCGCCGTCCCGCAGGCCAGGGCGGCGACCGGAAGCGACGCCGGACGGGACGACCGCGAAGGGGCGGGAACCCAGCGGACCGCCGCCGTCACCCAGACCACGGCCACGGCCACGGCCACGGCCACGAACGAAGGGTCCGGCTCCATGAACGGTGGTACTCCGGTGCGCGGCCACGTGCGCGGCGCCGAGAACGCGCCCGTACCGCAGGCCGCGGTGACGCTGATCTCCCTCGCGGGACGCCAGCTCGGCCGGTCGGTCGCGCAGGCCGACGGCTCGTACGCGGTCGAGGCGCCGGGCACCGGCTCGTACGTCCTGATCGCCTCCGCCGACGGCTTCCAGCCGCAGGCCTCGACGATCGTCGTCAACGGCGAGCCCCTCGCCTACGACATCCTGCTCAGCGGGACCAGCGGCCTGAACGTCCTCGTACGGGCCGCCGGGACCGGCGCGCCCGTCGAGGAGGCGATGGTCATCGTCACCGACGTGCGCGGTGAGGTCCTGGCCACCGCGACCACCGGCCCGCAGGGCGAGTGCGCCTTCGGCGACCTGGTCCCGGGGTCCGTGACCGTCGCGGTGAACGCCCCCGCCCACCGTCCGGCGGCGCTGCCCGTCGAGGTCGGCGGCACCGGCGTCACCCGCGTCGAGGTCGAACTCAGCGCGGGCGCGCGGGTCCAGGGCGTCGTACGGGCGCCGGCCGGGCCGCTCGGCGACGCGCGGGTCACCCTCGTCGACGCCGCCGGGAACGTCGTCGGCACGGCCAGGACCGGCCCGGACGGCGCGTACGCCTTCGCCGACCTGGGCGGCGGCCAGTACACCGTCATCGCGACGGGGTACCCGCCGGTGGCCACGACGCTGACCCTGGACGGTCCGGGCGTCGACGGACACGACATCGCACTCGCCCACCCCGGCGAGTAGCAGCCCCTCCGGCCCGTGGGGCGCGCCCCGGACGGCGCGCGCCCCACGGGCCGTTCGACTTCGAAACGATCATCGAAAAGCTTCGCAGGGAGACAACGGGATGGGACTGACCGCACGGATCCGCACGCGTGACGGATGGGCCGTATCGCACGCGGTCGTCACGGTGACCGACACGACGGGCACGCAGGTCGTGCGCGCCGAAGCCGACGGCGAGGGCGTCGTGCGCGACGCGACCGCGCTGGCTCCGGGGGCGTACACCGTGATCGTCACGGCGGTCGGCTACGCGCCCACCGCGTCCAGCGCGCTGGTGACGGCGAGCGGACGCGCCGAGGTGGGGAACGTGGTCCTCGCCCGCCAGGGCGGCGGCGAACTGCCCCCGCCCGGCCCCTGGACGATCGACCCGGCCCACTCCTCCGTGGGCGCCGTCGCCCAGCACCTGGGCATCTCCAGCGTGCACGGGCGCTTCACCGAGTTCGCCGGGCGGATCGACATCGCCGCCGGGGAGGTTTCCGCGTCCCGCGTCGAGGCGGTGATCACCTCCGCCTCCATGGACACCGGCAACGCGATGCGGGACGGCCACCTGAAGTCGGCGGACTTCCTGGACGTGGAAACGTACCCGGAGATCACCTACCGCTCGACGGGGCTGACCCCCGCCGGCCCCGACCGCTGGACCGTGCACGGCGACCTCACCCTGCGCGGGGTCGTCCGCCCCGTCGACCTCGACCTCGCCTACCTCGGCACCGGGGCCGACCCCTGGGGCGGGACGCGGGCCGCCTTCCGCGCCGGGGCGGAGCTGCGCCGCGAGGACTTCGCCATGAACTACAACCAGGTGGTCCAGGCGGGCATCGCCGCCATCGGCACCACCGTCAAGGTGGAACTGGACATCCAGGCGGTGCAGGGGGTGTCGCTGCCGCAGTGAGCGCTCCCCCGGCCGCCGGGGCGGGCGGCGCCCGCGTACGACCTGCGGCCCATGCGCGGGGCGACCTGGGGGTGAGGGGCGCAAAGCGCGGTCGCTACTCCAGGCGGATGGGCCGGGGCCGTCCGTGACGAACGATGGCTCTTGCACGGCCGCTGCTGATGGCGGCTCAACTCGCAGGAGAATCAAGTGCGTTCAGCATCGCGTTACAAGGCACCCGTGGCCGCCCTGGCGGCGCTCGTCGTGATGGGCACCGTGAGCACGGCGTCGGCCGCCTCGGCCGGCGCCGGGGGCGGCGCGGACGGCGGACCGCAGGCGAGACCGGCCTACGCGAGGGTGACCGGGAGCGCGGAGTTCGTGCTCCCGTACGTCAAGGACCGTGACGTGCGCTCGTTCACCTTCGACGCGCAGGCCGCGCCGTACAGCAATCCCCTTCCGGGGATTCCCACCGGCCTGCCCAGCGACGCCCGCGGCACGGTGAAGGTCTCCCACTACTCGGACCGGGACAAGCGCACCTACACGGCGGTGGGCCGGGTGGACTGCCTGGTCACCGGCCCGCACACCGCGACGCTGACCGCCGTCTTCACCGAGGTCAGCCCCGGCGGCCCGCCCTGGCTCGGCAAGCGGATCGGGTTCAGCGTCTACGACGGCGGCCCGGACGGGGGCCACTCCGAGGACCGGGTGGGGTTCTCGTGGAACGGGGTGAACCTGCTGCCGGGCGGTGCCGGCGAACCGCCCGAGGCCGAGGTCGGCACCTGCATGGCCCCGGCTCCGTACGCTCCCGTCACCCGGGGCGGGTACACCGTGCGGCACGCCGACCTGCTGCCGCCGCCCGCCGCCCGGTGATCCCCGCGCCCGGGCGGGGACGGGGGTGCGGGCGGCCTTCGCCGGGCCCCGGCACCGCGAGGGTCACAGGGCCGCCCCGTGCGGGTCGCCCGGCCTCCCGGCGGGTGCGGCGGCGCCGGGCGCCAGGACCGTGACGGGACCGGCGCAGGCCACGGCCGCCACGGCCGAGCGCTCGGGGTCCGCCCACTCCAGGAGGCGCGGGCCCGGGTGGTCCGCCTTCAGCAGGGCCTCCCGGCGGACCCACAGCCGCAGCAGCGCCGGGCCGGGATCGGGCAGGGCGGCGGCTTCGCGGAGGTCCGCTTCGGGCAGCAGGCGGCGCAGCACCCGCAGGGGGCCGGGGCGGCGGGCGGCGGGCTCGACGTCGATGCCGATGGCGCCGGGGCCGACGGCCGCGGCGACCAGGCCGTCGGCGTGGCTCAGGCTGAGCCCCACTCCCGGGTGACCGCGCAGGTACGGACGCCCGTGCCCGGCCCGCCCGCACCCGGGGCACCGCTGCGCCGGGGCGCAGGCGCTCAGGGGCAGGCCGGTGTGGCGGGCGACGCACAGCCGCAGGAGCAGCCGGGACGCCAGTACGTCGTCGCGCCGGCCCGGCACCTTGACCGCGGCGAGCCGTTCGTGTTCCCAGGGTTCGAGCAGCCCCTGGTGCAGCTCGCGGCGGGCCAGGACTTCCCGGGTGGTCGCCACGACCGCGAGGGCCGTCGTCGCGGCCGGGCCGGTGTTCAGGGGGTGGCGCTCAGGAAGCGCTTCTGGACGTGGCCGAGGGTGCGGAAGTCGTCGATGGTGACCTCCTGGAGGTCGATGGAGCTGCCGGAGAGCTCCTCCAGGAGGTCGATGAACTCCAGGAAGTCCATCGAGTCGATGAGGCGCGCCTCGATGAGGTCCTCGTCGGCGTCGATGGGGCCGTCGAGCCCGGGGTTCTTCTCGTGCAGCCACGTGGTGATGCGTTCCATGGGGAGGGTCGCTCCTTGTCGCGGGTACGTAGGGGTGCGGGGGCGGGTGCGGGGATGCGGCGGGTGCGGCGGGTGCGGACGGAGTGTCAGGGCCGGGCGGCGCGGAGCCGGTCCAGGGCCTGCTCGGGGCTGCCGTGGGCGAGGATCATCGCGTGGACCCAGCGCTCGACGCCGAAGGCGACGCAGGCGCTGTACGCCGGTCCCTCCGAGCCCGCGCGGATGTCCAGCCGCTCGCCGAAGAAGTTGCGGTGCCGGTTGACGGAGGCGATGGCCGTGCCGTCGGGGGCGGAGAACTCGTGCTTGACCGGGTCCAGGGCCATCAGCCGGGCCCGGGAGCCGCCCTTGTCGTAGAACGGGTCGTCGGCCACCGCCCTGGTCAGTTCCAGTCCGAGGAGTGCGGCGGCTTCCAGGATGAACTCGGCTCCGTGTTCGAGGTGCTCGACCGCGCCCTGCTTGGTGCCGAGGTAGAGGACCTCGCGCATGTGGAAGCCCCACAGGCGGCGCAGTCCGTCGTAATGGGTCTCGTTGCGGAAGCAGCGGCCGGCGGCGGAGAGGCGCAGACCCCCCTCGCCGACGTCCCTGCCCTCCAGGGAGAGCAGCAGTCCGTAGCAGGTGGCGGAGGGGAGCAGGTAGCCGGTCGGGCGCAGGGGCAGCTCTCCCGGTGCCTCGCCGGCGGCCAACCCGTCGAGGGCGTCGGGGGTGAAGCGGCCGGCGGAGACGCCGAGATGGGGGAAGTTGCGGAAGAAGTCGAGCCGGGCCAGCCCCTCCACGGACAGCAGGGGCGGACCGACGACCTCGGGCGCGCCGAGCCGTGCGGCCAGCCCCGTGAGCAGGTCGTCCAGTCCGTGCAGGAGGGCGGTGCGGACCGGGTCCAGCGTGATCAGGCCCGCCCCCGGGCTCTTGAGGCCGCCGTCCGGCAGGGCCGTGGTGCTGGATGTGCTCATGGAAACCGCTCTCTCTGGGTCGGCCGGATGGGCGGAAGGAATGCGGCGCGGGCTCGTCGCGGTGGGCTCCGCGTGCTTCCACGGGTCCTCAGGACGCGCGACCGTCCGTGCGGGTGGTCAGCGTCGACCGCGACGCGTGCGCAGCGGTGGCCGCCGTGGCGGCGGCGGAGAAGTCGGCTGATGTCCCATCAAGGACCGGACTGCGCATGGGGACAGTAAGCCGCTCGCGCGCCTATTGTCTAGACCAAACCTGACCCGTTACGGGTACATCCGGACGGTGTCCGAAAGTCGTTGGCCGATACAACGCCGCATATTGAGATGCCACTTGACAGCAGTTATGGTCTAAACCAATTCTGCTGCATGGCGTCGCCATCGCAACCGCGCCACGGTGTGGGCCCCACCGGTCCATGCCCCATCCGTCCATGCCCTCGGCCGGCCACGCCCGCTGCCGGTCCACGCCCTCTGCCGTCCGCCCCGCGCCGGGGCGCGCCCCGTGCCGCCCCCGTCGGCCGACTCCCGTTCTGGAGGGACCACATGACGACACCCGCTCCCCGCCGCCCCCGCCCCCGTCTGCACCGGGCCGCCTCGGACCTGCCGTACTTCAGCGCGGACGGCGAGTCCTACCTCGCCCAGAGCACCCTGCGGGAGCTGAAGAAGTCGCGCCCGCTGAGGGTGCTGTCCGAAGAGGACTTCGCCCACTGGCAGACGTACGGCTACGTCATCGTCCGGGAGGCGGTCCCGCCCGAGGCGGCCCGCCGCCTCCTCGACTTCGCCTGGGAGTTCCAGGGCCTCGACCCGGACCGGCCCGAGAGCTGGTACGAGGACCGGCCGCTGCGCTCCGAGCTCGACCGGCAGCTGCACGTCTACGGCTTCGTCGAGGCGTACCACCACCAGCTGCTCTGGGACAACCGGCAGGCCCAGCGCGTGTACGACGCCTTCGTTGACGTGTGGGACGTCGAGGAGCTGTGGGTCACCCAGGACCGGCTCAACCTCAACCCGCCCAACATCAAGAACCGCGACCGCGCCCTGATCGAACCCACGGACCGCGGCTTCGACATCGACCTGCACTGGGACATCGACACCACGCTCGGCGTTCCGCCGCAGCGGGTACAGGGGATCATCGCGCTCAACGACACCCGGCCGGAGTCGGGCGGCTTCCAGTGCAACCCGGAGCTGTTCCGGCGGTTCGAGGAGTGGAAGATCGGCCGGCCCGCCGACCGCGACCCCCTGCGCCCCGACGTGGACCGGACCGAATACCCCGTCGTCCGCCCCGACCTGCGCCCCGGCGACCTGCTGATCTGGAACGGCCTGCTCGCCCACGGCGTGGCGCGCAACGTCTCCCGGGACCAGGTGCGGGCGGTCCAGTACCTGTCGATGATGCCGGCCCTGGAAGAGCACGAGCGGCTGCGGCGTTCCCGCGTCGACGCCTGGCGGCACCTGCGGACCCCGCGCTGGAACCGGACCCTGGTCGGCGACCCCGTACTGCACGAGTCCAAGCGGTACCCGACGGCCACCCTGAACGAGCTGGGCAGCCGCCTCCTCGGACTCACCTCCTGGCACGACCCGGCACCCGGGGCGGACGCCGCCACCGGCCAGAGCGGGGAGCCGGCGTGCGCCGTGTCTGTCTGACCCTCCCCACCAACCGGTCGTGCGCCGAGACCATCCGGGCCGTGGCCGATGAGGCCGCCGACGGCGCCCGCCGGTTCGGCGTCGAGGTGCACCTCCTCGTCCTCGACTCCTCCGACGCCCCGGTGCTCGCCGGGCACCGGGCCGCGGTGGCCGCGCTGCCCGCCGCCCCCGGGGTGGTCGTGCACCACTTCGACGAGGACGGACAACGGACCTTCCTGCGCGAGGTGATCGACGGGTCCGGCGCCGCCGCGCCCGAACGGCTGCTCGACCTGATGCTGCCGTCGCGCGTCTCCTACGGCGCCTGCACCAACCGCGCGTTCCTCCTCGCGGAGGCCCTGGGCTGCGCGTCCGTCCACCGCCGGGACTCGGACAGCCGCTACCAGTACCTGGACGGGGAGCCCGTCTTCCCCCTCCACCACGAGCTGGCGGCCCTCGGGCTGCGGGCCGCCGACGTGTCCGGCCAGGTGACGCGGAGCAGGCTCGACCCCGCCTGCGCGCAGCGGCCGGTTTCGCTGGTCGGCGGCTCCTTCGTCGGCGAGATGTCCGTGGACGTCGAGGAGATCCGGCGTCTGGACCCGGCCGTGTACGAGGACGTCATCGGCCTCTCGGTGCCCGACGGCTACCCGGAGATCTGGCGGAAGAACCTGATCGCGCAGTCCTTCCGGGGCGCCGGGTCAGCTGCGTTCACCGCCGACCTCACCACCCTGACGAGCGTCAGCCCGATGCGGGTGGACATGTGCAACATCGCCTTCGACCGCGAGGTCTACGGCCGGGTCCCGCTGCCTCCCGCCACCGACACCATCGGCAGCGACTACTTCCTCATCCACCTGATCCACGACGCGAAACTGCCCGGTGTCCTGCACAACCGGCACATCGTCAATTACCACACCGACGAACGGCGTTCCGACGCGGGTTTCCTCGCCTACCACCTGCGGTTCGCGAAGTTCCTCCTCGCCGGGCCGCACTTCGACGCCGTGTACGCCGCGACGAGGGCGGCCGGTGACGGCCTGCTCGACACCTCGGGCCGGATCCGGCCCGAAGCCGTGGCCCGATGCGTCCGGGACGGCGCCCGCGTGGACCGGGCCCGGGGCGCCGCACGGCTCGACGTCCTCGACCGCTCGTACCGGACGCTGGGCGGCCGCTACGCCGAGGCGGCGGACGTCCTCGCCGCGCGCCGCGGGGAACTCCTCGACGAGGTCCGCCGGGACATGGAGGACTTCGCCCTCCTCGCCGACGCCTGGCCGGGAATGACCCGCGCCGGCCGCACGCACCACCGGCCGGGACCGCCGCTGCGGGAGTCCGCGGGGTGCACGGCGTGAGCCGCACCCGCGCCCCGCACCCGGCCGCCGCGCACCCCCAGGTCCTGTCCGTCGTGTACGAGGGCGGCACGCGGCGCCGGGGCCCCGTCACCATGGGGCAGGCCAACATGATCCGCTGCATGCTGCGGGACGAGCCGGACCACATCAACATCCACGACGTGTGGCCGGTGCCGGAGGGGACCCGGACGGACGCGGTGGTCGACGCCCTGCGCACCCTCGTCGTACGGCATGAGGCGCTGCGCACCACCTTCCCGCACTCCCCGGGCAGTGCGCCCCGCGAGCAGGTCGTGGCGCCCCGGGGAGTGTTCACGCTCACCCTCGCCGACCAGGCGCAGGCACTCGGCGAACCGGGCGGACCCGGCGAACCGGGCGAACTTGCGGCGCACGCCGAGTCGCTGGCCCGAGGGGCCCGCGCCGGACGCTTCCGGCTGGACCGGGACTTCCCGCTGCGCCTGACCCTGCTGGTGCGCTCCGGCGCACCCGTCTTCCTGGCCGTGGCGGCGAGCCACGCCGTGACGGACATCGGCGCCCTCGCCGTCCTGAAGGAGGAGTGGCTCACCCTGCTCGCAGGCGGCGCGCTGCCCGCGCCGACGTCGCTCACCCCGCTCGAACTCGCGGCCGAGGAGGCGACCCCGGCCGGTCTGCGCAAGTCCGCCGCCTCGCTGCGGTACTGGGAGCGGATCATCCGCGACGGACCCCAGGCGATGTTCGCGGAGCCGGGCGCCGAGGGCACCGAGGTACCCGCGCCGCGGCTCACCCTGCGGTCGCGGCGGGCCGCCCGCGCCCTGGCACGCGTGGCCGCGCGCACCGGCGGGATGCCGTCCACCGTGCTGCTGACCGCCTGGTGCGCGCTCGTCGCGCACCGTACGGGGCAGAGCGCGTGCGTCGTCGCCGTGCCGACCTCCAACCGGTACCACCCCCGGCTCGCCCGCTCGGTCAACACCCTGTCCCAGGACGCCCTGCTCTGCCTGGACACGCAGGTCCCGACCTTCGACGCGCTCCTGAAGAAGGCCTGGGGGGCGGCCCTCAACGCCTACCGGCACAGCCAGTTCGACGCGGTCGGGCTGTGGGAGATGATCGGCAGGGCCACCTTCGAGCGCGGCAGCCGGTTCGCGCGCGACGTCGTGTTCAACGACGTGAGCACGCTCCCGGGGGCCGTGGCCTCCCCCCTCCCCGCCGAGGCCCCTGCCGAGGCGGATCCGGAGCTGAGCTGGGGCCCGGACCAGGTCCTGCCGACCCGCCTGCTGACCTTCGTCTACGCAACCGAACCGCAGGTGCACCTCGGCATGTGGGCCGATCCCGCGCTGTTCGACCGCGAGGGGGCACAGGCGTTCCTCACCGGCCTGGTCCGGCTCCTGGAGGCGGCCGCGGTGGCGGACGTACCGCTGTCCTCGCTCACGGCGGTGACGGGGGTGTGCCCGGTCGAACGCGGCCCGCAATGGCACCGGGTGGACGGCTCCTGGACTTCGCCGCCGCTGGTGGCGGCGGCGCTGAGCGAGGCCCTGGGGGGTCTGCCCGTACACGTCCGCGTGGACTCCCCGCCCGGGAGCGGGCCGGCGGAGGCCGCCCTGACGGCGTACATCGCCGCCGGGGACACCCCGCTCACCCCGGAGCGGGCGCACACCGCACTGATGGACGCGCTCCCCGGCCGCCCCGGCGTACTGGCCCCGCGCCGGTACGTGATCGTCCAGCACCCGCCGGCGGAGGCGGACCGGAGCAGCGCGTGGCTGCACCGGCAGATACTCAGGGAAGGGACCGGCCGGGCCCCGGCGGATGTGACATGACGACGGACGAGATATCCGAAGGACTCGCGGGATCCGAGGGACCGGCGCGGCGGGGGGCGGGCTCCCCGCCGCCCAGCCCGTGGCGGTCGAGCCGCTTCCGGCTCTTCTTCACCGCGCGCAGCACCTCGCTGCTCGGCGACGGCATGCTGATGGTGTCGCTGACGACCGCCGTGCTCGGGGCCGGTTACGGCGCCTCGGGCGTCGGCTACGCGCTGGCCGCGTGGATGGCGCCGATCGTGGTGCTCGTGCTGTTCGGCGGGGTCCTCGCCGACCGGTTCACCCCCCAGGTGATGATGGTGGGCGCGGACCTGGTGCGCATGGTGGCCATGCTCGCGCTCGCGGTGCTGCTGATCGGCACGGACGTACGGCTGTGGCACGTCATGGCGCTGATGGCGCTCAGCGGCGCCGCCACCGCCATGTTCCAGCCGGGCCTGGCGAGCCTGGTGCCCCAGGTCGCCGAGGACATCCAGCGGGCCAACGCCCTGCTGAGGATCTCCGAGGCGATCTGCACCCTGCTCGGTCCCGGTGTCGCCGGGCTCCTCGTCGCCTACTGGAACGTGGCGGGGTCGTTCGTCGTCATCGCGGCGGCGTACGCGCTGAGCGCGCTGGGCCTGGCGCCGCTGCGCAAGCTCGGCACCGCCCGGGACGCGAGCGACGAGCCCATGTGGAACCGGCTCGCGACGGGCTGGCAGGAGTTCCGGTCCCGTTCGTGGCTGTGGGGAGTCATCTCCGTCTGGGCCGTCTACGGCCTCTTCGTCTTCGGCCCGGCCCTCCCGCTCGGCGCGGCGCTGCTCACCGAACAGCACGGGGCCGGCGGCTACGGCTGGATCGCCTCGGCCGACGGCGCCGGGACGATCATCGGCGGTCTGCTCGGCATGCGGGTCCGGCCCCGTCGGCCGCTCGTCGCGGGGGCCTGCGCGATGTTCTTCTTCGCCCTCAACCCGCTCGCGCCCGCGCTCGGCTGGTCCTTCACCGTGACGGCGCTCACCGGGGTCGTGGCCGGCTGCGGGTTCGCGTTCTGGGGGGTCATGTGGGCGACGAGCGTGCAGTCCCACATCCCCCTGGCGGTGCTGAGCCGCGTCTCGGCGTACGACGTGGCCGGCTCCATCATGGTCATCCCCCTGGGCCGCGCCCTGGCCGGCCCGGCGGCCGACGCCTACGGGGCGGACCGGGTCCTGCTGTTCTCCTCGGTCGTGGGCGTCCTCTGCATCGGCGTGATGCTCTGCGTCCCCGCGATCCGCGCCCTGGGCCGGGCCCCCGAGGGCGCACCGCCGAAGGCGGCGCCGGCCGTGGCCGGCGGAGCCGGGCACCCGAGCGCGTGACCTCGCGGGCCGCGCCGGACCGGGTACCGGGTCCGGCGCGCAGCGACACGGCGCCGGGTCAGGCGACGTCGTAGAGCAGGTGCGTCGCCGTCGATGTCACGGTCACGCTCCGCTGCACCAGCGTGCGGGGCGTGCCGCCGGTGAACAGGGGCGTTCCGGCGCCCAGGACGACGGGCGCGAGGTGCAGCGACAGCATGTCGACCAGTCCGGCGTCGAGGGCCGAGCCGATGGTGGCGCCGCCGCCCATGAGGACGACGTCGAGCTCCCTGCCGCTGTCCTTCGACGCCGCCACGGCCCGCTCCCGCGCGGCGGCGACGGCATCGGCCAGGCCAGTGGTGACGAACGTCCAGTCGAGGCCGGTGAGCCGGACCGAGGGGGGCGGTGCGCTCGTCACGACGACGAACGCGGGCTCGGCGGCTTCGCGGGCGCCGTAGCCGATGGTGTCGTTCCAGCCGTCCGGCCCGTCGACCAGGTCGAAGAGGCGGCGCCCCATGACGACGGCGCCCGAGCGGACGGCCGCCTCGTGCACCAAGCGCCGGTCGTCGGGGTCCTCGGAGAAGGCCCAGGTGTGCAGGGCCTCTCCCCCGGTACCCAGACCGCTGCCCGGGCGGGGATCGGGGCCGGTGACGAAGCCGTCGAGGGAGAGCGAGATGTCGGCGATGATCCGGGTCATGCAGGGCAGACCCGGATCACCGCCGGAACTCATCGGCCGCCCACCCTCACTTTCGCCAGAACAGGTGGTGCGTCACGCCGCTCGGGCTGGGCACGACCTCCAGGTGGAACCGGTCGAGCAGTTCCTCGGGGGACTCCCAGAGCCGCTGTCCGGACCCGAACTCCACCGGCGCGACCGCCACGTGCATCGTGTCGACGAGGCCGGCGTCGAGGAACTGCCGGATCGTGCTCACCCCGCCGCCGAGCCGGACGTCCCGGCCCCGCGCCGCCTCCCGCGCCCGCTCCAGGACCGTGGCCGGGTCGCCCGCGACGAAATGGAACGTGGTGTCGGCGAGCGTGAGCGGCGGACGCTCGTGGTGGGTCATGACGAACACCGGGGTGCGGAACGGGGGCTCGTCCCCCCACCAGCCGCGCCACTCCTCGCCGTCCCAGGGCCCGCGCCGGGGCCCGAACTTGTTGCGGCCCATGATCTCGGCGCCGATGTTGCGGGGGTAGTCCCGCGTGAAGTAGTCGTCCAGGCCGCGGCTCCCGCCGGGGTCGGTGCGCATGGGCCAGCTCGCCGTGGCGCCGGCCCACGCGAACAGCCTCTCGGCGCCGGGGAGACCGAACGGATTCTCCAGGCTCTGGTCCTCGGCGGCACCGGCGCCGATGCCGTCGCGCGAGACGTTGAAGTTCTGCACCCTCAGTAGCTGAGCCACGTGTTCCTCCTGTGCTGTCGGCAACGGTGGTGAGACTCTCCGGAGCACCGGAACTCATCGTCGCGTCCGGAACCGGCCGAACACCCGCGCCCCGCCGCCGGCCGCGCGTCACGCGGCCCGCGTGAGCCGGTTCGCGAACGTCGACACCGTGTACGTGCCGATGCCGAGGACCACCTCAAGGGCGTTCTGGCGCGTGAAGCCGGACGCCTGGAAGCGGCCCAGGTCCTCGTCGCTCACCGCGCCCGACGAGGCGAGCACCTGGAGGGTGAAGTCCCGTACGGCCCTCAGCCGGTCCGGATCCGGGGCCGGACCCAGCGACCCGAGCTTCGCCTCGTGCATGTCCACGCACAGGTGGCACTGGTTGCGGGCGGCGACGGTCAGGATGACGGTCTCGCGGGAGTGCGGGTCCAGGGTCGTGGACTCGAAGATCTCGCTCAGCTTCAGGAAGCCGTCCAGCGTGTGCGGGGACTCCTTCAGGAGGGCGACGGCGCGGGCGGTGCGGGCGGTCATGTCGGTGTGCACGAGAGCTCCAGACGGGACGGGACGGGCCGGGCCGGGATGGGGCGGGCCGGAGTGACTTAGGATGGACAACATGGTTGACCATGTCGGTGAGAAGAACGTAAACCAGGTTGTCGATAACGGCAAGGGGTACGAGCCGGGATACGAGCTGCCGTTCCTCCTCTTCGGCGGCTTCCGCACCCTGATCGACCGCCTGCACGCCCGCCTCGCCGAGGAGGGCCACCCCCATCTGCGCCCCGCCCACGGCTTCGCCATGCAGGCCGTCGGTACGCGCGGGGCGACCGCCAGCGACATCGGGCGTCGGCTCGGCGTCTCGAAGCAGGCCGCGGGCAAGACCGTGGACCGCCTCCTCGCCCTCGGCTACGCCGAGCGCGCCGACGACCCCGCCGACGCCCGCCGCAAGCTCGTCCGCCTCACCCCGCGCGGTGACGACGCGCTGGCCCGCTCGGCCGCCGTCTTCGACGAGCTGCGCGCCGAGTGGGCCGCGGCCCTCGGCGCCGAGCGCGTACGGGACATGGAGGCCGCGCTGCGCACCGTCGTACCGGCCGAGACCGCCTACCGGCTGGACGCCACGAGCTGGCTCGGAGGGGCGTGACGGGCGTGACGGGCGGCGGCGGCCCGAATCGCCCGGCGCGAGGAGTCCCGTCGCATGGGCGGGAACGCGAGAACGCCCGGCCGGGGTTCCGGTCGGGCGTTGTCGTGCGTGTGGTGTCCGCTGGTGGCTTAGTACCAGTGGTGGGACTGCCAGAAGTTC
>NZ_JBIASM010000018.1:0-144809 GCF_042890765.1 Streptomyces sp. NPDC002032
GCCGGCGGGTGGAGCACCCGTGCCGTCCGGCGACTCATCCAGTTCTACAGACGGCCCGCCGCCCTGGCAAAGACCCCGGATACTAGCCACCCTCGCAGGACAGCACCCCTGGCCCCCCGGCCGGCCCGGTGCACGGCGGCCGCGCGGGGGGTGGGCGGTCTACGGTCCCGCTTCGTATGTGACGTGCGTCCTGTGGGCCGCCTCACCGGGAGGGACCCCGGATCTCACCCAGGGTGAGCAGGAGAACACTCCTCGGATACCCCCACACGATCCGGTCGCCGGGGGGCGCGGCCGGCTCTGCCGTCGGCCGTATCGCGGTCCCACCTGCGGGTTTGCCGTCGGGAGATGCGGGTGCGGGGGGTGCGGCGGAGAATCGGCGAGGGGTGGGGGCCCGGCGGCGGCTCACCGTCCGCCGCTCTTCCTCGAGAGGGAAGGTGATTCCATGGTTTCCCGATCCGCTCGTATACGGCGTGGGTGCACCGTCATGTGTGCTTCGTCCCTGCTGGTACTCACCGGCGCCATCGGTACGGCAACGGCCGGCGCGGCGTCCGCCACGGCCGGCACGCGCGCCGTGCTGCCGCTCGCGAACGACCCCAACAAGATCCTCGAACTCGTCAACCAGGCCCGCCAGGCGGCCGGTTGCCAGCCGCTGACCGTGGACCCCGCGCTGACGGCGGCGGCGCAGGAGTACGCCAACGACACGACCACCAGCCACACGGGCTCGGACGGTTCTTCCGTGCAGGACCGGCTGCGCAAGGCCGGGGCCACGTTCAACGCCTCCGCGGAGAACATCGCCTGGGGTTCGGGCAGCGAGAAGGTACACGTCGACGGCTGGCTCAAGAGCGGCTTCCACGCGCCCAACATCAAGAACTGCAGCTTCACCAAGACCGGGGTCGCCGTCTCGGGCGACCGCATCGTCCAGGTCTTCACCGACTGATCAGGCGACGCACCGGCGCCGGCTTCCGCTCCTCCGGGGTGGCGGCCCCGTGGTCCACGACCACGGGGCCGCCCTCCGGGTTCCCTCGCCGGTCAGGAGGGCCGGCAGCTGTGGAAGCGGCCCGAGTGGATGTGGCCGAAGGACGCCGGGAGGCGCGCGATACCCCGTCCGGGCGCCAGGGTCAGGCTCCGCCCCGTGTAGCCGGGCGCGTTGTAGAGGGTGACGCACCGACCGCGGGACGCCCCGCCGGGCCGCCCGGGGGCGGCGCCGTTCCATACCGACGCCCCGTCGTTGAACCCGACGTACGCCGTGGTCTCCGGAAATCGCGGCATGTCCTGCGCCACCGGGCTCACCACACCCGTGTACGCGGGACCGGTCCATCCGCAGACCCACCCCGGCGCACACCGCTCATCCGGGGCCACGGCGTCATCCGGCGCCGCCGCGGCCACGGGAGCGAGGACGATGCCGAGCGCGAGGCACGCCGCGCCGAGGGCCCCGGTCCAGCGTCCGGTGCGCAAACGCTCCATGTCTCCATCCCACTCCCCCACCGGAAAGATCGCACCCGGCGGGGCCCCGGACCGGCGTCAGCCCGTCGGTACCGTCCACTTCTGCTGGGCGGCCCCGGTGCAGGTCCACAGCTGTAGCCGCGTCCCGTTGGCGGAACCGCCGCCCGTGACGTCGAGGCACTTGTTCGCCTGCGGGTTCACGATGTCGCGGGCGCCGGAGACCGCCCAGCGCTGGGCACCGGTCCCGTTGCAGTCGTAGAGCTGGACCGGGGTGCCGTCGGCGGTGCCGCCGCTCGCGACGTCGAGGCACTTGCCGAGGGCCCGCACCGTCCCGTCGGAGCCGAGCGTCCACTGCTGGGCGGCGGTGCCGTTGCAGTCGTAGAGCTGGACGGGGGTGCCGTTCGCCGGGTTCGCCCCGGCCACGTCGACGCACTTGCCGGCGAGCCCGCTGATCTGGCCCGTCCGGCCGCCGGGGGCGCTGTCGTACGAGGTCACGCGGACGTGGTCGACCACCAGCTGCGCGGGGAAGGCCGTGCTGCCGTCGGGGTCGCCCGGCCAGTAGCCGCCGACCGCGAGGTTCAGGATCAGGAAGAACGGCTTGTTGAAGGCCCAGCTGCGGCCGCCGAGGTCGGCGGGCGTGCGCCGCTGGTAGACGACGCCGTCGACGGACCAGGACACGGAATCGGGGGCCCAGTCGACCGCGAAGGTGTGGAAGGCGTCGGCGAAGGCCTGGCCGCCGGGGAGGGAGTACGCCGCCCCGATGCCGCCGGACCCGGAGTAGCCGGGCCCGTGGAGGGTGCCGTGTACGGTCGACGGTTCGAAGCCGACGTTCTCCATCACGTCGATCTCGCCCGAGTTGGGCCAGCCGACCTGGCCGATGTCGTTGCCGAGCATCCAGAAGGCGGGCCACATGCCCTGGCCGCGCGGCACCTTGAGCCTCGCCTCGACGTGTCCGTACGTCTGCGTGAAGCGGCCCGCGGTGTTCAGCCGGGCCGAGGTGTACTCGCAACGGCCGTACCAGCAGGCGTAGTCGGCGGGGTTCTCCTTGCGGGCCGTGATGACGAGGTGACCCTGCCCGTCGAGGGCGGCGTTGCGGTTGCCCGCCGTGTAGTACTGGCGCTCGTGGTTGTTGACGTTGTCACCGGTCTCGATCTGCCACTTGCCGGAGTCGACGGCGGCTCCGGCGGGGCCGTCGAAGTCGTCGGAGAAGGTCACGGCCGCTGCGGCCCGCGCGACGGGGGCGGGCTCACCGGCCCCGGTGGCGGGGGCGGCCATCCCGCCCCAGCACATGAGGGCGAGGGCGCACAGGAGCGCGCGCCGGTACCGGGTTGAGCGCACAGTCATCACTCGTTTCTGCTGTGGGGGGAGGAGAGGTGACGGTGAATCAATCATGGGCATGACAAAGCATCGCCGGGAAATGAACGCGGAAGCGGTCAGTCCGCGCCCCTTCCTTCAGTACTTGATTGAAGGCGCGCCGTACGGCCGCGTCAAGACGTCGGCAGCCGCACGATCCGTCGAGACCTGACGGACGGCGTCACCATCCCGGTGCGTGGCCGGGCGCCGCCGGGGCAAAGGCGGTTCATGACTAGGAGCCAGAGGATCCGTTTACGGGAGCTCAGCGCGCGGGTCGGTCCCGCCCTGCCCGCCTTCCAACGATCGGTACTGCAAGCGGTGTTGCAGGGTCCGCAGCCGTGCCGGGCCGGGCAGGCGCACGTCCCGCGCCGCGGCCCGGCCGGCCGCCGCCGCGCGGGCGAGTAGGCCCCCGCCGTGCCCGGGCTCTTGAGCGGGCCCGGTACGGCGGATCCGGCGGGTGACGCTCCCGGCGGGGGCCGGCGGCCGGCGGCGCCCCGGAGGCTCAGACCTGGTAGCGGTCGGGGGCGAACCGGGTGAGGTTTTCGGCGACCCACCGCGAGGTGTGGCCCAGACCCTCGGCCAGGGAGACCTTCGGGCTCCAGCCCGCCCATTCCCGGGCCCGGGAGTTGTCCGAGAGGAGCCGGTGCACCTCACTGCCCGAGGGCCGCAGCCGGGACGGGTCCTCGACCACCTCCGCGTCCCGGCCGGAGGCCGCGATCAGTTCCCGGGCCAGGTCCCCGACCGAGATTTCGCGGCCCGTGCCCAGGTTGACGACCTCGCCGAGGGCCCGGTCGCACTCGGCCACCGCGAGGAAGCCCTCCGCCGTGTCCGTGACGTACGTGAAGTCCCGCGTCGGGGTCAAGGACCCCAGTCGTATCTCGCGGGAGCCGGAGTGCAGCTGCGCCAGGATCGCCGGGATGACGGCGCGGGCCGACTGGCGGGGTCCGTAGGTGTTGAACGGGCGCACCACCGTCACCGGCAGCGCGAACGCGTGGTGGAAGGAGAGCGCCAGCATGTCGGCGCCGATCTTCGACGCGGAGTACGGGGACTGCGGCTGGAGCGGGTGGCTCTCGGAGATGGGGGCGGTCAGGGCGGTCCCGTAGACCTCGCTGGTGGAGGTGTGCACGAGGCGGCGGATCCCGTGGCGGCGGCAGGCGTCGGCGACGTGCTGCGTGCCGGTGACGTTGGTCTGGACGTAGGCGCCGGGCGAGGTGTAGCTGTACGGGATGCCGATCAGCGCGGCCAGGTGGAAGACGGTGTCGCAGCCCGCGACGGCGTCGTCGATCCGGCCCGGGTCGCGGACGTCACCGGCCCACATCTCCACCGGACCGTCCGTCGTGGCGAGGTGCCCGGCCAGGTGGCCCTTCTCGGCGTACGGCTTGTAGTGCACGAGGGCACGGACCCGTGCGCCCCGGGCGGCGAGGAGGTCCACCAGCGTGGACCCGATGAAGCCCTCGGCGCCGGTGACGAGGACGGTGCGGCCGGCCCAGGGGTCCGTCGCCGGGACCGGGGCCCCGGCGGTGGCGGTGGTGGCGGTCGGGTTCGCGGCGGTGTTCACAGGCGCTCCAGGCTCGGGAGGGGGCGGGTGGTGGGCAGGCCGGCCACGTTCAGGACGTACGCGGCCAGGAGTTCGGCGGCCCGCGCGTGCGGGCCGGGGTCTGCGGCTCCGGCCATCGACGCGAGGCGGGCCGGATCGGCCAGCAGCGGACCGATCCGGGCGGCCAGGGTCGCGGCGCCGGTTTCCCCGTCGGGCAGCAGCAGACCGGCGCCCGCGTCGGACAGCACCCGGGCGTTGTGGGTCTGGTGGTCACCGGGGGCGTGCGGGTACGGCACGAGCACGGCCGGGACCCCGGTCGCGGCGAGCTCGGCCACGGTCGCGGAGCCGGCCCGGCACACCACCAGGTCGGCGGCCGCGTACACCAGGTCCATCCGGTCCAGGTAGGGCACGGCGCGGGCGACCAGCTGCCCGCCCTGCTCGGCGAGGTCCGCCACCGCGGCGGGGAGCGCGGCCGGACCCGTCTTGATCAGCAGGTGGACGTCCCGGCGGTCCTGCCACAGCGCGGCCAGGGCGACGGCGGCCCCGGTCAGGCGCAGGGCGCCGAGGCTGCCGCCGTTGAAGACGACCAGCCTGCGCCCGTCCGGCACCCCCAGGGCCCGGCGGGCCTCGGCGCGCAGCACGGTCCGCTCGGCGGGGGTCCGGGCCGCGAGGACCGACAGGGATGCCGATATCGGCATCCCGGTGGTCAGGGCCCGCGCGCCGCCCGCGAGGTGGGGGCGGCTGCGGTCGAAGGCGACGGCGACGTGCGGGGTGAGCCGGGCCGCGAACCGGTTGGCGCGGCCCGGGACCGCGTTGGACTCGTGGATGACCGCGGGCAGCCCCGCCAGCCGGGCGCCGAGCACGGCGGGCGCGCTCGGGTAGCCGCCCATGCCGACGACGACCTGTGCTCCCTGGGCCCGGATCACGGACTTGGCCTGCCCGGCCGAGCGCAGCAGCGCGGCGGGCAGCAGGTAGCGCCTGGCTCCGAGGGCCGGGTCGAAGGGGATCATGTCGACGGTGTGCAGGGGGTATCCGGCGGCCGGGATCAGTTCTGTCTCCAGGCCCCGTTCGGTGCCGACGAAGGAGATCTCGGCGCCGGGGACGGCCGTGCGCAGGGCTTCGGCGAGCGCCAGTCCGGGATAGATGTGGCCGCCGGTGCCGCCCGCGCCGATGACTACGGAGAGGTGTGGGGAGGTCATGGCGAGCACCTTGCCGGTGTGCCCTAAGAGGGTTCTAAGAGTTCCGGATCCGGGGTTTGGCAGGCTTTGTCCATGAGCTCCGCGAACAGGTACCGGATTTTGGTGGTCGACGACGAGCCCGAGGTGCGGGCCGCCGTGCAGGACGGGCTCTCCGTCGAGGGGTACGAGGTGCGGGGGGCGGCCGACGGCCTGGCGGCGCTGTCCGAGGTGGCGGCGTGGGAGCCGGACGCCGTCGTCCTGGACGTGATGATGCCGGTGCTGGACGGGCTGGGGGTCTGCCGTCAGCTGCGTGCGGCCGGCGACCGGACGCCCGTGCTCGTGCTGACCGCGCTGGACTCGGTCAGCGAACGGGTCGACGGGCTGGAGGCCGGCGCCGACGACTACCTGGTGAAGCCCTTCGCCCTCGACGAGCTGGTGGCCCGGGTGCGGGCCCTGCTGCGGCGGGCCGCCCCGGATCCGGCGGACGCCGGTCCGGTCGCCCTCGGCTACGCCGATCTCGTCCTGGACCCGCTCACGCGGACCGGGCGGCGCGGGGAGCGTGCGCTGGAGTTCAGCCGGACCGAGGCGGCGCTGCTGGAGCTGCTCCTGCGCCACCCCGGGCAGGTCCTGACGCGGGAGCTGATCCTGGAGCTGGTCTGGGGTCGCGACTTCGGGCCGGATTCCAATTCCCTGGCCGTCTACGTCGGCTATCTGCGGCGGAAGCTGGAGGCGGGCGGGGAGCCCCGGCTCGTGCACACCGTCCACGGGGTGGGCTACCGGCTGGACGTGCGGTGACCCGGGGGGCCGGCAGGCGCTCGGCGCCGTGGCGGCGGCGCCGGCCGCTGCGGACCCGGCTCGCGATCGCCGTCACCGCCGCGGTGGCCTTCGTCGCGGTCGGCGTCTGCGGCGCGGCCTTCCTCCAGGGCCGGTCCGCGCTGTACGGGCAGCTGGACCTGAGCCTGACGGAGGCGGCCCGGCGGGCCGCCGAGGAGTACGGGAACTCACCGCCGGGCACGGCCTCCTGGTCGTGCCAGTACCTGGCGGCGCCCGCCTGCGTCCAGATCGTGCCGGCCGATCCGGGCGCGGACCCCAAGGGCGGCGAGCACGCGTACACGATGCCGGTGGCGCCGCAGACCCGGCTGGTCGCGGGGCGGAAGCTGGCCCCGTTCTACACCGACATCGTCGTGGAGGGTCATCCCGCGCGGATGCTCACCACGGACTTCCTCAAGGGCCGGGCCCTCCAGGTGGCACTGCGCTCCGACACCGTGGAGCTCGGCATCGACCGGGCCGCCCGCTGGCTCGCGGTGACGGCCGCCGCCGGGGTGCTGCTGGCGGCCGTCCTCGGGTACTGGGTGTCGCGGACCGGCCTCGCGCCCGTCTCCCGGCTCACGGCCGCCGCCGAGCGGATCGCCGCCACCCGCGACGCGCGCCACCGCATCGACCTCCCGCCGCCCGGTCGGGAGGACGAGATCACCCGGCTGGCCCGGAGCTTCAACACCATGCTCGGGGAGCTGGAGGAGTCGGTCACCGCCCAGCGGCGCCTGGTGGCCGACGCCTCGCACGAACTGCGCACCCCGCTCACCGCCCTGCGCACCAACGCCGAACTGCTCGCCAGGGGCGAACGGCTGACGGCGCAGCAGCGCGAGCGGGCGTC
The DNA here is from genome assembly GCF_042890765.1 of Streptomyces sp. NPDC002032. Classification (NCBI taxonomy): domain Bacteria; kingdom Bacillati; phylum Actinomycetota; class Actinomycetes; order Kitasatosporales; family Streptomycetaceae; genus Streptomyces; species Streptomyces sp. NPDC002032. The sequence goes on from NZ_JBIASM010000018.1 coordinate 7,166, forward strand.
GCTGGCGCTGGGGCGGCAGCTGCGGGAGGTGACGGGCCTGGTCAACGACCTGATCGAGCTGGCCAGGGACGAGGAGCCACAGGCGCTGGTGGAGCCGGTACGGCTCGGGGCGCTGGTGGACCACTGCGCGGAGGCCGCCCGAACGCACTGGCCCGCCACGGAATTCCGGGTCAGGACGGTCCCGGTGACGGTCGAGGGGGTGCCCGCCCGGCTCAGCCGGCTCGTCGGCAACCTGCTGGACAACGCCGCGAAGTTCAGTCCGCCGGGCCGGCCCGTGGAGGTGGAGCTGGCCGTCCGGCCGGGCGGGGCACCGGAGCTGACCGTCCGTGACCACGGCCCGGGGATCGCCGACGCGGACCTCCCGTACGTCTTCGACCGCTTCTACCGGGCCGGGAGCGCCCGCGCCCTGCCCGGCTCGGGGCTGGGCCTGGCGATGGCCCGGCAGATCGCCCGGGCGCACGGGGCCGAGCTGACGGCCCGGGCGGCGCCGGGCGGCGGGGCGCTGCTGCGGCTGACGTTCTGACGGTGCCGGGCGGCCCCGGGCCCCGGCGCGGTGGGGCCGGCGCAGATCATCCGGAGTGCCCGGAGTGCCCGGAGTGCCCGGCGTGCTCGGTGTGTGCGGCGTGCTCGGTGTGTGCGGCGTATTCCGCGTCCTCCGAGCGCTCGGCGTATTCGGCGCACAGGCAGCCGACGCCCTTCTCGATCCACTCCTGCCCGGTCCATTCCGGGTGCCGTTCGGTCAGCAGCGCCCGGACCTCGGCCACGATCTCGCTGTCGGCCGTGCCGCGGTCGCGCCGGCGCCAGGTCTCGTCGCGCAGCTCGCGCAGGTAGTCGCGGACGTCGGCGAGCAGCCGGGGGCCGCCGGCCTCGCCGTGGCCGGGAACCACCAGGCGGTGGCCGTCCGCCACCAGCCGGTCCAGGACCGCGAGCCAGCCGACGCCCGAGACGTCGGTGTCGTGCGGCGGGAACCAGGGGAAGATCGCGAACTGTCCCGCCTCGGCCAGGTCTCCGGTGAACAGCACCCCGGCGTCCGGTACTTCGATCACCTGGTCCCCCTGGGTGTGGCCCCGGCCGGTGGGCCGCAGGCGGACGGTGCGGCCGCCGAGGTCCAGCTCGTAGCCGCCGTCGTGGACCACGTCGGGGGTGGGTACGCGGACTCCGGCGTCGAGCCGGTCGGCGACCGTCCGGCCGAGGCCGCGGAACATCTCCAGGTACCCGGCTCCCTTCGCCCTCAGGTCGTCCGCTTGGGCGCGGTTGACGACGTACGTGGCCCGCCCGGCGAAGACGTGCGCGCCGAAGGCGTGCTCGGGGTGGAAGTGCGTCGAGGTCAGGTACAGCCTGCGGCCCCCGGCCACCTCGGACGCCAGGGCGAGGACCTGTTCGGCGTTGGCGGTGCCGAGGCCCGTGTCGACGACGAGCACGGCCGATGTGCCGCCGATGAGGCCGATGTTGGGGACCAGCGGGACCCCGCGGTCCGGGATCACGAGCAGGTCGGGGGCGATCTCCCGGGCCCCTGCGACGTGCACGGCGGGGTCGGGAAGCGGTATCTCGTTCATGCTCCGATTCCAGCGCCCGGGTACCCCGGCCGTCCAGGACCGATACGGAACACCCCGGTACCGGACGGGTATCGTCGCAGCATGGAGCTGCGAACGTTGCGTTATTTCGTCGCGGTCGCGGAGGAACTCCACTTCGGCCGGGCGGCAGCCCGGCTGCACATGAGCCAGCCCCCGCTGAGCCGGGCGGTCAAGCGCCTGGAGGCCGGCCTCGGCGCCACCCTGCTGCTCCGCTCCCCCACGGGCGTGACCCTCACCCCCGCCGGCGCGGTGCTGCTGGACGAGGCCCGCGGCCTGCTCGGCCGGGCCGACCGGGTGCGCGCACGGGTGGCCGCGGCGGCCGGGCCCGCGGTCCTCACCGTCGGCCTGCTCGGCGACGGCACCGACCTGGGCGCGGTCCGGCTGGCCGACGCGTACCGGGAACGGCACCCGGGTACCGAAGTCCGGGTCCGCGAGGCCGGCCTGACCGATCCGACCTGTGGGCTGCGCGCCGGAAGGGTCGACGTCGCCCTCACCCGTGCGCCGTTCGACGAGGCCGGTCTGCGCGTGCGCGGGCTGCGCGCCGACCCCGTCGGCGCGGTGCTCCGCGCCGACGACCCCCTGGCCCGCCGCGCGCGCCTGGAGCTGGCGGACCTGGCCGGCCGGCGCTGGTTCCGCTTCCCGGACGGCACCGACCCGCTGTGGTGTGCGTACTGGAGCGGCGGCGAGCCACGCGAGGGGCCGGTGGTCCGGGCCGTCCAGGAATGCCGGCAGGCCGTGCTCTGGAACGGCACGGTCGGCATGACCCCGCTCGGACACGAGGTGCCCGGGGGGCTGGTCGCCGTACCGGTGGCCGGCATGGCGCCGAGTCGTGTCGTGGTGGTGTGGAACGAAGGGGATCCGAACCCGCTGATCCCCACCTTCGTCCGCCTCGCGGCGGCCACCTACCGCCGGCCGGACGGCGACGGAGACTAGGGCGTCCCGGCCCCGCACTCCGCCCCGCCGCCGCGGGTGAGTTCCGTACACAGCGTGGTCTCGACCTTGCCCAGCAGACGGGCCAGTTCGGCGCGTTCGGAGGGGTCCAGGCCGTCGAGGGTCTGGCGTTCCAGTTCGCCCCAGGCCCTGCGGACCTCGACCAGCAGCCCGCAGCTGGTCTCCGTCGCCTCCACCAGCGAGGCCCGCCGGTCGGCCGGGTCGGGGCGGCGGCGTACGTGGCCCGCGTGCTCCAGGCGCTGGAGCATCTTCGTCACCGTGGACGGGTCGAGGCCGACCGCCTTGATCAGCTCCGACTGGCGTACGGCCCCGCTGTCCCACAGGTGCATCATCAGGAACTCCTGCCCCGGGTGGAGTCCCAGGTCGCGCAGGGCCCGGCCCGCCGCGATCCGGTGCAGGCGCGCGACCCGGCTGATCGCATGACTCACCGGGCCGTCCAGCACGGCGCTGGGCACCGCGCACCCCGGGGTGGTGCGCGGCTCCTGGACGGGTTCCGCAGTCATCGGGGCGCGCCTCCTGGGCAGGGGTGGTACGGATCGGGCCGGCGGGGGCGGCCGCGCGGGGCCGCCCGGCCGCTGTCGGGGGAATTCTACCCGCCGCGCCGACATTGGATTGGTCGGCCAAGTAATGCGGTACGCTGACACCGCAGCCATTCATTGGCCGACCAACTAACTTTGCGAGGCGAGCATGACCAGCGCTTTCGAACCGGTCCGCATCCCCGGCACCGGCCTGTCCAACCGGATCGCCCTGGCACCGATGACCCGCAGCCGGGCGGGCGAGGGCGGCGTCGCGACGGCGCTCATGGCGGAGTACTACACCCAGCGCGCTTCGGCGGGCCTGCTCATCAGCGAAGGCATCCAGCCCTCCCCCGTCGGCCAGGGCTACCCGTTCACCCCCGGCCTGCACAGCGCCGAGCAGATCGCCTCCTGGCGCGCGGTGACCGACTCCGTGCACGCGAGCGGCGGCCGGATCTTCGCCCAGCTGATGCACTCCGGCCGGATCGGCCACCCCTCGCTGCTGCCCGACGGCCTCGTCCCCGTGGCCCCGTCGGCGGTGGCCCCCCAGGGACAGCTGTTCGCCGGGGACGGCATGAAGGACTTCGAAACCCCGCACGAGCTGACCGGCGCCGAGGTCCGCCAGACCATCGCGGACTACGCCCAGGCCGCCCGCAACGCGGTGGAGGCCGGCTTCGACGGGGTGGAGCTGCACGGGGCCAACGGCTACCTGATCCACCAGTTCCTGGCCCCCGGCTCGAACCTGCGCACCGACGAGTGGGGCGGCCCGGTGGAGAACCGGATCCGCTTCGCGGTGGAGGTGGTCAAGGCGGTGGCCGCCGCGATCGGCGCCGAGCGGACCGCCCTGCGCGTCTCGCCCGGAAACCCGTACAACGACATCTCCGAGCCCGACCCGCAGCCCGCCTACGAGGCGCTCGTCAAGGAGATCGACGGGCTCGGCCTGGCCTACCTCCACGTCATGGAGCACGGCCCCGAAGCCCGGGACGCGACCCTCGCGCTGCGCAAGCAGTTCTCCGGCACGCTGATCCTGAACCCGGCGACCGAGGGCCCCACGGACCACCGCGCCCTGCCCCTGATCGAGGACGGCCTCGCCGACCTCCTCGCCTTCGGAGCCCTCTTCCTGGCCAACCCCGACCTGCCCGGGCGCCTGCGCACCGCGGGCCCGTACAACGCGCCGGATCCGGCCACCTTCTTCGGGGGCGACGCCCGCGGCTACACGGACTACCCGGCCCGCTGACCGGGAGCCCTTCCGCGCTCGCCGGGGCACGGACGGGAGCCCGGCTTACGGGCTCGCCGGGGCACGGACGGGAGCCCGGCTTACGCTGGAAGAGGCGGCCGGCCCGATGAGCGGCCGTCGGCCGCCACCCGTGGGCACCTGCCCCCTCCCCCTCCGAGCGGGTGCCCACCCCCCGTGCCCCGGGGCGCCGGGCGTCACCGTCCGGAGCCGGTGGCCCCGTAGTACTCGGACATCGCGAGCCGGTAGTCGGGGTCGCTCAGGTGACGGTCGCGATGGAATTCCGGCGACGCCTTGATCTGCTCCTTCGGCAGGTCGACGTGCACGGTGTGCTCGCTCTCGTCGATCCGGGCGACGGTGCCCGCCGGGATCAGCACCTCCCGGCCGAAGATCCACGGTCCGGTGTCGACGACGAGGTAGGCGTCCGACACGTCGGCCGAATGCTTGTCGACCTTGCCGATCGTGCCGTCCGCCGCCGCGACGGTGTAGCCGGTGATGTCCTGGCCCGTGGGGTGGACGATGCCGGACCGGTACGCCCACATGTCGTCGTGCATGATCCATCACTCCTCGTTCTGGTGTCCCGATGTGCGCCTGCCCCGCCGCACGTGCCCCTTGCGCACCGGCTCATGCGCACCGATCCCGAACCCGTTCCTCCGGTTCGGCGCGCGCGTTCAGCGCGCCCGCTCCACGCGGGCGAGCCACTCGGTGAGCAGGGCGCGCAGCAGCTCCGGCTGCTCGTGGGGCAGGGCGTGGCCCGCGTCGTCGGCGACGGCCAGCGAGGCGTGCGGGTGCCGGGCGGCGAGCTCGATGGCGGAGGCGTACCCGACCGTGGAGTCCAGTCGCCCCGCCACGACCACGGCCGGGCCGGGGTAGGGCGGTGCGCCGTCGGGCGTGAGCGTCCACCGTGCGCCGATCCGCTCGGCGGCGGCCCGGTCCACGAGGGCGGCGGCCGGCGCGACGTGGCGTTCGTAGCGGTCGAGCATCTCCGGGGTCTGGACCACGAAGTAGCTCCGGAAGACCTCGTCGCCCAGCTCCCCCGTCCCGGCGACGAGGCGGTGCTCGGGGACGTCGCGCGGGTGCGGCGTCAGCGGACAGACGAGCGCCAGGCCCGCGACGCGGTCCGGGCGCCGTGCGGCCATCGCCGCCGCGTAGTACGCGCCCGCCGAGTGGCCCGCGAGGAGGTACGCGGTCCCGCCCGTGACGGCGTCGGCGAAGCCGAGCAGCGTGGCGAGGACGTCATCGGCGCCGCGCAGCGAGCCGGGTGCGGCGGTGCGGCCCGATCCGGGGAGGTCGGGGTAGATCCGGCGCAGCCCCGCCACGCCGCCGAGGGCCGGCTCGAAGCAGGCCTCGGCCTCGCGGTGGTCGACGCCGGCGCCGTGGAGCACCAGCACGGGGCGGCCGCTGCCGTGCTCCACGTGGTGGACCACCACCGGGCCGGTTCGGGTCTCCATTTCCGCATGCTAACCGGGCACCGCGCCGCATGAGCCGCCGCGTCCGGCGCGGTGACGGTGGAGAGCCCGGTTCGTGCGCCCGACGGGATGTGGCGGGGCGGTCCGTCGTGTCGGACGCGGTCCCAGGCGGGCGGCGGCGAGGATGGGCGCGTCAGGTCGGCCGGGAACAGGCGAGGTGCGCGGTGACTCGTGAGCGCGTGGATACGGGCCCGAGGTGACGGCGCCGGAGACGGCCGCCGCCGTGCCGCACGAGCTGGGCGCCGTACTGGCGGGGGTGCTGGAGGGTTCCCACGGTGCGTCCGCGGTGGAGTTGGCCGGTCTGATCGCCGGGGCCGCCGGCCGGCTGGGCATCACCGGGACCCGTCTGTACCTGGCCGATGTCCAGCAGGTGAGGCTGGCGCCGCTGCCCCGGGGCGCCCGCACCACCGAGGAGCGGGGGGACCGTCTCAGCGCCGAGGAGCAGGACGGTCTCGACATCGACCGGTCGCTGGCCGGTCTGGCGTACCGGACCCAGCGCGTCCAGCGGGCGCGGGACGAGGACACCGTCTGGTTCCCGATGGTCGACGGCATCGAGCGGATCGGAGTCATGCGGGCCGTCGTCCCCGGCGCGAACGGCGGGCTGCTGGAAGCGGGCCGGGCGCTGGCGAGCCTCGCCGCGCTGCTGGTGGTGTCCGAGTCCTCGCACCACGACGACCTCGTGCGGCGCGAGCGGTCGCGGCCGATGACCCTTCAGGCCGAGCTGCTGTGGGCGTTCCTGCCGCCGCGGACCATCGGCACCGGCCGGGCGACCTCCTCGGCGGCCCTGGAACCGGCGTACGACATCGGCGGTGACGCCTTCGACCACAGCTTCGCCGACGACGTGCTGCACCTGGCGCTGCTCGACGCGATGGGCCACGACCTCGCCTCGGGGGGCGCGAGCGCCGCGGGGCTCGCCGCGTACCGCTCCACCCGTCGGTCCGGCGGGACCCTCCCCGACATCGTCGCGGCCATCGACCGCACGCTGGTGCGGTGGATCCCCGAGCGGCTCATGACCGCGGTGATCGCCGAACTGGACACGCTGCACGGGGACTTCACCTGGATCAACTGCGGCCACCCGGCGCCGCTCCTGATCCGCGACGGCCGCGTGCTCCAGGGCGCCCTCGAACGCCCCGCCCACCTCCCCCTCGGTTTCGGGTTCCACACGCCGGACCCGCCCGTACCGCAGCGCGTCCGCCTCCAGCCCGGCGACCGCGTCCTGATCTACAGCGACGGCGTGACCGAAGCCCGCTCCCGGGACGGGACCTTCTTCGGCGAACAGCGCCTGGCCGACACCGTCATCCGCTCCACCGCCTCGGGCGACAGCGCTCCGGAGGCGCTCCGGCGCCTCATCCAGCACCTCCTCACCCACCAGGAGCACCGCCTCAGGGACGACGCGACCCTCCTGGTGGCCGAATGGCACCCGCCGGGACAGCACCCGGCGGGACGGCCCGCGGAGGGGCGGGAGCGACGGGCGCCGGGCAGGCCGGCCTAGGTACCCGCGGCCGCGCGGGCGGACTCGGCCGCCGGGCCCGCCGGGTCCCGGGGGCTGAGCGGCTGCGGCCGCGGGGCGGGGATGAGGGCGGCGACGGTCGCGGAGACGAGGGCGAGCGAGCCGCCGAGCAGCAGGCCGGTGCGGAAGCCGCTTTCGGAGGTGAACGTGAACCCGCCGGCCGTGGTGGTCATGTGGGCCAGGACCACGCCGACCACGGCGGCGCCGACCGAGGTGCCCAGGGAGCGCATGAGCGTGTTGAAGCCGTTCGCGGCGCCGGTCTCGGCGAGCGGCACCGCGCCCATGATCAGGGCCGGCATGGCTCCGTAGGCGAGGGCGACACCGCTGTTCATGATCATGGCGGCGACCATCAGGCCCGGGGCCGTACCGGCCAGCAGCAGGGCCGCGCCGTATCCCGCCGCCAGCACGAGGGCGCCGCAGACCAGCGTGGTCTTGGGCCCCCGCGCATTGGTGAGACGGCCCCCGAGCGGGGACACGGCCATCATCATCAGGCCGCCGGGCAGCATCCACAGGCCCGCCGCCAGCATGGACTGGCCCAGGCCGAAGCCGGTGGCCTCGGGGTACTGGAGCAGCTGCGGGACGACCAGCATGCTCGCGTACATGCCGAAGCCGATGAAGACGGAGGCGAGGTTCGTCAGCAGGACGCGCGGCCGGACGGTGGTGCGCAGGTCCACCAGCGGGTGGGTGGTGCGCCACTCGAACCAGCCCCAGGCGCTCAGGACGACGACGGCGGCGGCGGACGGGGCGAGGGTGGTGGCGGAGCCCCAGCCCCAGTCGGCACCCTTGGACACGGCGAGCAGCAGGCACACCAGGCCCACGGCCAGGCCCAGCGCGCCGACGAAGTCGAAGCGCTGGCCCCGGGCGCCGGCCGGAACGTCGGGGACGAAGGCGACGATCATGGCGGCGACGGCCGTCGCGAGCGCGGCGGCCCCCCAGAAGAGGAAGCGCCAGTCGGCGTACTGCGCGACCGCCGCGGAGAGCGGGAGTCCGATGCCGCCACCGATGCCCATGGAGGCGCTCACCAGGGCGATGGAGGAGCTGAGCTTCTCGGCGGGCACGAGGTCGCGGAGCAGGGCTATCCCGAGGGGGATCATCCCCATGCCGATGCCTTGCAGACCACGGCCGACGATCATCGGGACGACGCTGCCCGCGAGCGCGCACACCACCGATCCGACGATCAGCGGGACGGCGCACGCCAGGAGCATGCGGCGCTTGCCGATCATGTCGCCCAGGCGCCCGCTGATGGGGACGCACACCCCCGCGACGAGGAGCGTGGCGGTCACGACCCAGGCGGAGTTGGAGGGGGAGGTGTGCAGGAGCTTCGGCAGGTCGGCGAGGAGCGGGGTGACCAGGGTCTGCATGACGGCGGCGGTGACGCCCGCGAGGGCGAGCGTGGCGATCACCTTGCCGGTCTGCGGAGCCGTGGGCGGCTGAGGCATGGGGAGGGTCCCTCTGGGCGTGGGTCGGCCGCCCCGCCGTCCGGGCGCGGTGGAGCGGTGGAGCGGTGGAGCGGTGGAGCGGTGGGGTGCGCGGTCGGGGTGGGGCGGCTGATATCGGTTCACTCGAACGAGCACACCCTATCCAGTAGTCAACTATCACTTGACGGCTCGCGGCGTGTCAACTCGAACTGTTGGCCGGTCACCGGTTGTTAGGCTGGGCGCGTGCCCACCGAAACCCCCAGGCCACTGCGCGCCGACGCCCTGCGCAACGTCGAGAAGATCGTGCGGGCGGCCCGCGACGTCTACGCCGAGCAGGGCCCCGAGGCGCCGCTCGACGAGATCGCCCGGCAGGCCGGGGTGGGCATCGCGACTCTCTTCCGCCGGTTCCCGGACAAGGCGGCCCTGCTGCGGGCGGTGCTGGAGCAGCAGTTCACCCAGCAGGTGCTCCCCGTCATCGACCGCGCCCTCGACGACGAGGACCCACGACGGGGGCTCACCTCCGTGATCGAGGCGGCCCTCACGTCGGCGGCGGACGAGCACCACGTCCTGACGGCGGCGCGCAATGCCGGGATCCTCACCTCGGAGGCCGGCGCCCGCTTCTTCGACGCGCTCGACCCGTTGGTGACGCGGGGCCAGCAGAGCGGGGTGATCCGGGAGGACCTCGTACCCGACGACCTGAAGCGGGTCATGGGCATGCTCGTGAGCGTGCTGTGGACGATGGATCCGGGCGACGGGGGCTGGCGGCGCTACGTGACCCTGGTCCTGGACGGCCTGACCCCCGCCGCCGCCAGCCCCCTGCCGAACCCCGCTCCCCCGCTGCTCCCCCGCCGCCGGGCCTGACCCGCGCACGGGCCGCCGCACGTCGGGGCCAGAGGCAAACCCTCCAAGGGAGGCCGGGCATCGTTGTGCCCGTCAAGATCACCCCGCTCGCCGGTGCGGCGACAGACTTGCGGTAACGCGGGACCGGGGGCCGGGACGGCCCCCGCCGTGCCCGTCCGTGACCACACCTGGGAGACCACACCGTGAGCGAACGCGTCATCGCGCCCAAAAGCCGGGGCTTCCTCTTCCTCGACTCGCACCCCGAGGGCTGCCGATGGCTGGTGGAAGAGATGTGGCGGGCGGTCCCCGGCCCGGTCACGGCCGAGGGCGACGGGCCCGTGGCCCTGGTGATCGGCTCGTCCGCCGGGTACGGTCTGGCCGCCACGATCGCGGGGCTGGCCCGGGTCGGCATCCGTGGCATCGGCGTGTGCTTCGAGAAGGCGCCCGGGCGGCGTACCGGCACGGCCGGCTGGTACCGCACCGCCGCCACCGCCCGCCTCGCCCGGCAGCACGGGCGGGACATGGTGTTCCTCAACGGTGACGCGTTCGGCGACGCGATGAAGGAGCAGGTCGCCGGTCTCCTCACCGAGCGGTTCGGGGGGCGGCTCGACTTCCTGGTCTACTCGGTGGCCGCGCCCCGCCGCACCGACCCGGACACCGGTGCGGTGTACGCCTCGGCCCTCAAGCCGATCGGCTCGCCGCACACCACCAAGACCCTCGTCTTCGACGAACTCGGCGCCCCGGAGGTCAAGGAGGTCACCACCGCGCCGGCCGAGGGCGATGACATCGAGCAGACCGTGGCGGTGATGGGCGGCCTCGACTGGGAGCGGTGGATCACGTTCCTGGCCGACCGGTCGCTGCTGGCCGAGGGCTTCACCACCGCCGCCCTGTCCTACATCGGCTCGCCGCTGACCGCGGCGATCTACCGGCAGGGCACCATCGGCGCGGCGAAGTCCCATCTCGAAGCCACCGCCCGCACGTTGGACGAGCGTCTGCGCAAGACCCTGGGGGGCAGGGCCGTCACCTCGGTCAATGCCGCGGCGGTCACCCAGTCCTCCACCGCCATCCCGGGCATCGCCCTGTACACCGGGCTGCTGCGCGGCGTCGTCGGCGAGGCCATGGTGAGCCCGGTCGGACAGCTGACACAGCTGTGGGACCGGCTGACCGGCGCCCGGCCCCTCGGCCTCGACGAGGAGGGCCGGGTCCGTCTCGACACCTGGGAGCTCGACCCCGCCGTACAGGACGCCGTCGCCGAACGCTGGAGCAGCGCCACCAGCGACAGCATCACCGCGCTCGGCGACCTCGGCTGGTTCGCCGACGAGGTCCGCCGCCTCTACGGCTTCTCCGTGCCCGGCGTCGACTACAACGCCCCGGTCGAAACCGAGGTTCCCTGGCCCGCTCCGGCGCCCTGATCCGCGCCCGGCCCCCCGCCCGTCAGGGGTGTTCGCGGCCCAGTTCGCGGCCCACTTCGCGGCCCAGGCGGTCGTCGCGGACGGTCCTGACGGGCGCTCCGGTCAGGTGCTCCAGCGTGCCGGTCAGGGCGAGCACCCGCTCCAGCGGGGGCTGCCTGCCGTCGAGGTGGAGGGCGACGCCCGCCGCGTGCGTCCGGCGTCTGACCATCAGCAGCGCCGACAGGCCCATCGAGTCGCAGACGAGCAGACCCGTGCAGTCCAGGCGCAGGATCCGCACGTCGGGACGCGTACCGAGTTCTCGGTCCACCGCCTCCAGCAGGAGGTGGTACGTCTCGTGGTCGAGGTCGCCCTCCAGGGCGAGGGTGACGCTCCGGTCGGCCGCCGCGTCCGGCGCGGCGGGCGTCAGGGTCAGCGATACGGGTGCGGGGTTGGTGGTCATCGGTGTACTTCCGGAGCCGGGGAGTTCGGGGCGGGGCGGTCGGTCAGCTCCCGGGCCCCGCGACGGATCAGCCGCGTCGCCCGGGGGAAGTCCCCGAGCTCGGCGCCGAGCAGGTCCAGGGTCGGGAGCAGCACGTTCGCCGGGACGTGACGGGCGGTGAGGATGTCGGCGGTCCAGCAAATGAAGCCCGTGAAGAGGTCGTCGTCGTCGACGTAGAGCGCGGCCCCGAGGAATTCGACGATGTGGGCGATGTCCTGCGCCGTCTGCTGGAGTTGCCACGCGGAGTACGCGCGCATGGCGGGCAGGAGCTCGGTGAGGCCGGTCACGACGGCCTTGACCAGTTGCGGGGCCGAGCGGGTGACCAGGGTGTACTCCTGGTCGCGCAGGTGGGGCAGGTGGTCGGCGGGTTCGTGGCCCGGACGCGGGCGGGGCAGCGGGCCCGCGGCCAGCCGGTCGGCGGCGCCGCGGGCGTCGGGCGCCCAGGCGTCGGCGCCGAGCATCCGCGCGTAGCGGCCGTCCTCGCCGAAGGCGGAACCCCCCGCGAAGACGGGGACCCCGGCCGCCCGGCAGGCGGCGATGGTCGCGTGGGCCGCCGGGAGCCGGGTGGCGAGGGAGCCGGAGAGGGCGACCGCGGCGGGCCCGGTGCGGTGGAGGTGTGCGACGAGCCGCGGGGGCGGCACCAGGGTGCCGAGGTGGTCGACCTGCCAGCCGCGCAGCCGCAGGACCTCGGACAGCAGCCTGGCGGGCAGGCCGTGCCACTCCCCGTCCACGCAGGCGACGGTGATGTGCCCGGCGCTCGGCCCCGGCGGGGCCTGTGCGCAGGGGTGGCGGACGAGGGCGGAGACGCACCGGTCGTTGATGGTCGTGGCCGCGTGTTCCTGGGCCACGCTGAGGCGGTCGGCGGCCCATTCCGCGCCGACCCGGCGCTGCACCACCCCGATGACGTCCAGCAGGGCGCTCTCCGCGCCGACGCTCTCGGCGGCGGCGAGGACGGCGTCGCGCGCGGCCGTCTCGTCCTGGGCGAGGACCGCGTCCCAGAGGCGTCGCGCCCCTTCCTGCCGCGCGTCCGCCAGGACGGGCCCGCCGCCCTCGGGGGACGGGAGGGGGAGGCTCATGCCGTGTACCTCCCCGGGCCGTGCCCGCCGACCGCGCTGAGGTGGTTGGTCCGCGGTGCGGTGATGGCGACGAGGGCCATGTCGTCGTGGCGCCCGCCGCCGATCCACTGGGCGGCCAGCATCTGCATGCGTTCCACGATCGCCTCGGCGGGCATGCCCGCGCAGTCGGAGAGGGCCCGCTTCATCCTGGTCTCGCCGAACAGTTCGTCGCCCAGCGGGCCGCCCTTGGCCTCGGTGAAGCCGTCGGTGAACAGCACGCAGGTCTCGCCCGGGGCGAGTTCGGCGCGCAAGGTGACGGCCTCCACCTCGGGCAGCGCCCCGACGAGCGTGCCGCGGGTCGGGACCTCCTCCACCGTGCCGTCGCCGCGGACGATCAGGGGCGGCGGGTGGCCGGCGCTGGTCAGCCGGAGGGTGACCTTGCCGTCGTGGCGGGCCACCGAGGCCAGGACGAGTGTGGCGAACCGGGCGTGGTGCGAGTTGAGCAGGGCGCCGTTGAGGAGGCGGAGGATCCGCCGGTGGTCGGACGCCATCGGCAGCAGGGCCTGGAGGGTGTTGCGGATCTTGCCCGTGAGCACGGCGGCGTCCAGCCCCTTGCCGCAGACGTCCCCCAGGACCACGAGAGTTTCGCCGCCGCCGGCTTCGTCGGCGTCCGCGCCCGCGCCCGGGGGCGGGGTCCGGTGGACGTCGTAGAAGTCGCCGCCGATCCGGTGGTCGTCGCCGGAGGGCCGGTAGCCCCCGGCGAATTCGATCCCGTCGATGTGGTGGAGGGCGGGGGGCAGCAGGTCCCGCATGAGCGTCTCGGTGATCGAGGTCTGTTCGGCGTACAGGCGCGCGGCGGACATCGCGGCGCCGGCGCGTGCGGCGAACAGCCGCGCGAACACCTCTTCGTTGTCGTCGAAGGCCGCCGTGTCACCGTGGCGCAGCAGGACGAGGGCTCCGGCGGCCACCCCGGGGCCGGGCAGCGGGGTGACGACCATCGAGCCGACGGTGCCGAATCCCTCGGGGACCACCCAGGACGGTGCCAGTGCCGGGTCGACCCAGCGGGAGGGCAGGGGCGGGAAGCCCTGGAGCGCCTCGGCCAGGCCGGGGAGCTCCGAGGGGTCGACGGTCAGGCGGGCGGCGCGGGGTTCTGCGCCCCGGGCGCAGGAGACGGTGTCGTGGGTCCGGCCGGAAGCCGGGCCGATCACCAGGGCGCCGTCGGCGAGGTGTTCCGCCGCGAGCTGTGCGGTGACGGCCATGCACCGGTCGACGTTGAGGGAGGACAGCAGCGCGTTGGAGGCCAGGCTCAGGAACCTCGTCCGGCCTCGTTCCACGGCGAGCGCCTCGGCGGCGGTGCGGCGTTCGGTGTCGTCGATGAACCACCAGGCGACGTCGCCGTGGTCCAGGGGGGTCGGGTGCGCCGCGAAACTGCGGTCGCCGACGGCCCCGTCGGCCGGGGCCGGGGGCGCGGCGGAGGCCGGGAGCGGCTCGCCGGTCTTGAACCGGCGGTGGGCGGTGGTGATCCAGCGGGGCACCGCGGCGCTAAGCTCGGCGCCGATCCGCGCCCCGGGGAAGAGGACGGCGGCCGCCTGGTTCACCAGCGACAGGGTCCCCTCGGAATCGACCACGAGGACGGGGCAGGGGGCGGTGGCGCACGCTGGTCCTGTGACGCTTCGGCTCGTCGGGGCGGATCGCCCTGGGGAACTGGCCATAGACAAGGACTCGCAGCGCGGGCCCCTCACCTCTTCACTTCGGACGGCAAAATAGTTTCCCCTCGGCAACTATCCATCATCGGGCAGGGCGGGCGCAATCCCGCCCCGGCCGACCGGGGCCGCCTCACCCGTCGTCGCGACAGCCCGTACAGACGTGCGTCCGGACATGTGACGGTCCCTCACGACGCCCGCCGGTCAGGCAGACCGGGAGGTCAGATCCTCCGGGGACGGCAGCCTCAGCGGCCGCGCGACGGCCGCGCAGAAGTCGGCCAGGCCCACGGCCAGGGCGGCCCGCGAGGCCGCCGGCATCGCGGACATCGCCTCCGTCAGCGCCGCTTCCCTGCGGGCCCGCAGCTGCCCGAGGTAGGTCCGGCCGGCGTGCGTCAGCCCCAGCCGGATCTCGCGGCGGTCGTCGGGTCCGGGCTGTCGTTCGAGGAACCCCACGGCCTGGAGCCGGTCACACAGCCGGGTGACCGACGGCGGAGCCGCTCCCAGCAGCCTGCCGAGCGTGCCCAGGTTCATCCCGGCGTTCCCGTCGATCAGGAACAGGACCCGGGCCTGGGCCGAGGAGACGGGAGGGGCGCAGGCCGTGTCACGGCTGCGCTCCCAGACGACCTCCAGCAGCTCGATCATGTCGCTCACCTCCGCCACCGCCGCCGTTGCGGGCCGGGCGGGGTCGACCGGCCTCTGACTCATGTGACACTCCCTACCGGATGTACGCGCTGCGTGCCCCCGACGGACCGGCGGCTTCGTGGTCCCCCATATTGGCAGTTCCCAGAGAGGCAGGACCCAGGCCGGTGGCACGACCCCAGGGAGTGGAGCGCATTCTGCGGAATGCGGCCCCGCACGAGTTGTTCGACAAGGTCCGCGACGTACTGCTCGACCGGTACCGCGCGCACTACGTCGAACTGCTGATGGCGGACTACGCCATGACCAGACTCCAGCCCGTCACCGCACTTCCCTTCACCGCCGATCCCGTGTCGGTGCACAACAGTCCGCAAGGCCGGGCCTTCGGCGCCCAGGAACCGTACGTGAGCGATCTGGGCGCCGAGGTGAGCGTCCACCTGCCCGTGAGCGTGCGCGGCGACCGCATCGGCGTGCTGAGCGCGCACTTCTCCGCCCAGGCGTACGAGGGCCTGGTCCTCGGGGAGCTCCAGGACGTGGCCGACGCGCTGGGCCACGAGATCCTCGTCGCCGAACGCGACACCGACCTCTTCCTCCAGGCGCGGCGGGCGACCCGGCTCACCCTGGCCGCGGAGATGCAGTGGCAGCTGCTGCCCGGACGCTCCTGCTCCCGGCCCGAGTACGACCTCGGCGGCCAGCTGGAGCCGGCCTACGCCATCTACGGCGACAGCTTCGACTGGTCGGCTTCCGCCGAGCACCTGACGCTGACCGTCAACAACGGCATGGGGCAGGGGATCGAGGCGGCCCTGCTGACCAATCTCGCCGTCAGCGCCCTGCGCAACGCCCGGCGGGCCGGTCTCGGCCTCGTCGACCAGGCGTCGCTGGCGGACCAGGCGGTGTACGGCCAGTACCAGGGGCGCCAGCACCTGGCCATGCTGCTGCTCCGCTTCTGCCTGGACACCGGCGAGGTCGACATCATCGACGCCGGATCGCCCCGGATCTGGCGGCTGCGGCAGGGCGTCGTGGAACCGATCGAGCTGGAGGCCCAGCTGCCGCTCGGCATGTTCGAGGACACCGTCTACACCTGTCAGCGCTTCCGGGTCCTGCCCGGGGACCGGCTGTTCTTCCTGAGCGACGGCGTCTACGACGTGGCCTCGCCCGGCGGGGAGCCGTACAGCCTGCACGCGCTGACCCGGGCCGTCATCAGCACCCGGCTGCTGCCGCCCTCCCAGGTCCCGCGGGCGATGCTGGAGGAGCTGTCCGGGCACCGGGGCCAGATCCAGGCGGCGGACGACGCCATGGTCGTCTGCCTCGACTGGCGCGGCCGGGCCGACGAGGAGCCGGACGCGGTGCAGGGGTGACCTCGTGCGGGGACGGCCGGGGCCGCTGGACGTCCCCGGCGGCTGCCGAAAGGCGACATCGCGCGGTAACCGGTGGCAAAGTGAGCACCATGCCCCGTTCCGGCGGTCCACCCGGCCCCTACGAGGACCCGTCCGCGGCGATGAGCGCCGCGGCGGAGCTCCTCGAGGTGCTGCGCGCCCGGGGTCAGGACGCCGCGGCGCCGGCCGTCTCCCCCTCGCAGATGCGGGCGCTGCTGGTCGTGGAGCACTCCGCGGGGATCAACCTGCGGACGCTCGGCGCCGTGCTCGGCTCCCGGCCCCCCTCGGTCACGCGGCTGTGCGACCGGCTGGAGGCCATGGGATTGCTCACACGGTCCACGAGCCCGACCAGCCGGCGGGAGATCGAGCTGCGCCTGACCGTGCGGGGCGCCGCGCTGCTGGAGGAGCAGCGGACCATCCGGCTGCGCGAGATGTCGGCGGTGCTCGGCCGGATGGAGCCGGCGGCGCTGGACGCGCTCGTCGCGGGCCTGACAGCCTTCCGGGAGGCTGCCGACGGCCACTTCGCGGTGCCCGCCCCGGGTACCGGGGGGCCGTTCTCCGACAGCGCCTGAAGCCCGCGCCGGGCGGTGCGGCGGCGCGGTGCGGGGGGGCAGGGTAATTGACTTGTTAAAACATTGCCTAACGGCAAATGATCACTCTAAGCTGACCCCCGACGCAACCTGGCGTCCGTCGGACGTCCGCACTCCGTGGCGAGAAAGGAAACACGACGCCATGGGGAGCACCCTCGACCTGGGGTCCCAGCATCCTGGTGGCGGCAGGCCACCACACATCGTGAATACGCCCCGGCGGGCCTCCTCCGCCGAGCAGGACCGCACCCTGGCGCTCTGGAGCGGTGTGCCGCCGTACGTCCTCCTCATCGAGGACGACGAGGGCGACGCCCTGCTGGTCGAAGAACTGGTGGAGGACAGCGGGATCGACGTCCGTCTCGGACGCGCCCGCTCGCTCGCCGACGCCATGCGCCTGCTCGCCGCCGAGGCGCCGCAGTGCGTCCTGCTCGATCTGCACCTGCCGGACGCCGAGGGGATAGACGGCCTCAACAAGGTGCTGGCCGTGTCCGCCGAAGCCGCCGTGGTGGTCCTCACCGGACTCTCGGAGGAACAGGCCGGGCTGACGGCCGTGGCCGCGGGGGCCCAGGACTACCTGGTCAAGGGCCGCCTGGAGGCCGACGTCTTCATGCGGGCCATCCGCTACGCGATCCAGCGCAAGCAGACCGAGCTCGCCGCCGTCGCCCTGCACGCCGGCAAACTGCACGCCGAGGAGAACGCCCGCCTGGAGCGCGGCCTGCTGCCGACGCCGCTCCTGCTGGACGATTCCGTCACGGTCTGCGCCCGCTACCAGCCCGGCCGCGCCCAGACCCTGCTCGGCGGGGACTTCTACGATGTCGTCCAGACCCCCGACGGGGCGACGCACGCCGTCGTGGGCGACGTCTCGGGACACGGTCCCGGCGAAGCCGCCCTCGGCGTGTGCCTGCGCGTGGCCTGGCGGGCCTTCGTCATGGCCGGCGCCCGCGGCGCGGAGCTGCTCCGGCTCCTGGAACAGATCCTGCTGGCGGAGCGGGCCGGCCCCGAGATCTTCGCCACGCTCATCGCCGTCACCCGCCCTCCCGGCGCCGACCACGTCCGCGTGCAGCGCGCCGGGCACCCGGGCCTCCTGCTGCGCTCCCAGACGGGCGTGGAGCTGCACGAGGTGCCCGGGGGCCCCGCCCTGGGCATCATGCCCGGCTGGGGTGTGGGCTGGCCCGTCACGGAGGTCCCGATGGGGCCCGCCGACGCCGTGATGCTCTTCACGGACGGCCTGATCGAAGGGCGCGTCGGGCCGGGCTCCGACCGCCTCGACGAGACGGGCCTGCTTGACATCGCCCGGCGGCACACGGGCCTGGCCGCCGACCCCTTCGTCGACACCCTGATCCGCGAGGCCCAGGGCCTGGCCGCCGACTGGGGCGGCCTGGCCGACGACGTCGCCGTACTCCACCTCGAATGGAACACCCCCGCGTGAGCTCCGCAGAACGAACACCGTCCGCTCCCGCCGCCGCCCCCGCCCGGCGTGCCGGGCCCCTGCGTCGCGGGCTGAGCCTGCAGACGTGGCTGACCGCCGTCCTCGTCCTGCTGGCCCTCATGGTCCTCGGTACGGGAGTGGTGGGGGCCTCCCTGCTGTCGCACACCACGGCGGCCGGCAACCGGCTCGTCGACGGGGTCATGCCCGCCCAGCGGGAGGCGCTCCGGCTGGAGACGGCCCTGCTGGACCAGGAGACCGGGGTCCGCGGCTACCTCCTCGCCCACGAGCCGGCCCTCCTCGAACCGTACGAGCGGGGCCGGGAGAACGAGCGCGCGGCGGTCCGGAAGCTGTCGACGGTCCTCGACGGCGACCGCGAGGTCCAGGCGGATCTGGCGGCCGTGGAGGACACCGCGCGGGTGTGGCGCGACGAGTTCGCGACCCCCGCCATCGCCGCGGCCCAGGGCGACGGCGCGCCGCCCTCGCTCCAGGCGGGCAAGGACCGCTTCGACGAGCTGCGCCGGCGTATCGCTTCCCAGCAGGAGCGGCTGGACCGCGTACAGACCGAGGCGCGCGCCACCTTCGGCGAGGCCCGCTCGGAGCGCGACCACATCCTCCTGGCGATCGGCGCGGCCTTCCTCCTCGCCGGGGCCTGCCTCGGGGTCCTGCTCCACGTGGCCGTCCTGCGGCCGCTCGCCGTGATGCGGAAGGCGTCCGAGCGGGTCGCGGGCGGGGCCTTCGACCAGGAGATCCCGCAGCGCGGCCCGGCCGACCTGCGCTCGCTCGCGGAGGCGGTGGAGGCCATGCGCCGCCGGACCGTCGAGGAACTGAACGCCTCGCAGCGCAACGCCGAGCAGCTGGAGCGCACGGCCGCGGAGCTCGACGCGCAGGCGGCGGAGCTGCGCCGCTCCAACGCCGAGCTGGAACAGTTCGCGTACGTGGCCTCGCACGACCTCCAGGAACCGCTGCGCAAGGTGGCCTCCTTCTGCCAGCTGCTGGAGAAGCGGTACGGGGACCAGCTCGACGAGCGCGGCACCCAGTACATCGCCTTCGCCGTCGACGGCGCCAAGCGCATGCAGGTGCTGATCAACGACCTGCTGACCTTCTCCCGGGTCGGCCGCGTCCAGGACGCCCGCGAGAGCGTCCCGCTGGACGGCACGCTGGACCGGGCGCTGCGCAACCTGGCCGCCGCCGTGGAGGAGAGCGACGCGGAGATCGTCCGGCCGGAGCGGCTTCCCGAGGTGGTGGGCGACCCCACGCTGCTCACGATGCTCTGGCAGAACCTGATCGCCAACGCGGTCAAGTTCCGCTCCCCCGATCGCACTCCACGGGTGGAGATCTCCCTCCTCGGCGGCGACGGCAGCGGTGAGGGTGACGCGAGCGGCGACGCCGTCGCCCCGGAACCCGGTTTCCACACGTTCGCCGTCACGGACAACGGCATCGGCATCCCGGCCGAGTTCGCCGAGAAGGTGTTCGTCATCTTCCAGCGGCTGCACGGCCGCGAGACCTACGGCGGCACCGGGATCGGCCTCTCGCTCTGCAAGAAGATCGTCGAGCACGCGGGCGGGAGCATCTGGATCGACACCGCGCACACCGTGGGGACGCGGATCATGTTCACCGTGCCCGTCGCGGTGCCCGTCGCGGTTGCCGACGCCGAAGCCCCGGCCGCCGAGGGCGGCACCACGAGCCAGGAACCAGTACCCTCCCCGTCCACCGCCCCCGCGGCCAGCGAAGGAACCAGCCGATGAACAACCCCACCACCCGGCCGTCGAGCGTTCCCGCCGAAGTCCTGCTCGTCGAGGACGACGCGGGCGACGAGCTGATGACCCGCGAGGCCTTCGAGGACAACAAGATCGGAAACGTGCTGCACGTGGTGCGGGACGGACTGGAGGCACTGGACTTCCTCTACCGGCGCGGTGAGCACACCGGCGCGCCGCGTCCCGATCTGATCCTCCTCGATCTGAACCTGCCCAAGTACGACGGCAGGCAGGTGCTCGAACAGATCAAGACGGACCCGGAGCTGAGCCACATCCCCGTGGTCGTGCTCACCACCTCGGCCGCCGAGGAGGACATCCTGCGCAGCTACAAGCTGCACGCCAACGCGTACGTGACGAAGCCGGTCGATCTGGACCAGTTCATCCGGGCGATCCAGCAGATCGACGACTTCTTCGTCACCGTGGTGAAACTGCCGCGGTCCGTCTGAGCGGTCCGAGACCTCCGAGATCAAGGAAACGAAGTGGGGAACATGGACACGCACGGAACCGACGCACCCAACTACGTCGAGACGCGGTCCGAGGGGGCCGTGCGCATCGTGGTGATGGCGGGCGAGTTCGACATGGACACCTCGGGTGAGCTGCGGACGGCGCTGGATCCCGAAGTGGACGGAATAGCCCGGTTCGTCCTCGACGTCGCCGGCGTCACGTTCGTGGATTCGACGGCCCTCAGCCTCATGCTCCAGCCCGCGCTGAACCGGCCGGTGGTCCTGGCGGGGAACGTGCCGCACCGGCTGGCCCGGCTGCTCGAAATCACCGGCGCCGACCAGGTGTTCGCCTTCGCACCCACCGTGGCCGAGGCAACGGTCGTGCCGATGCCGCCGCGACGGGGCTGAGCCGCGCCCGTCGGGGAGGGTGAGCGGAGCAACGTTCACCTCTGCGATTGACGACGCCGAGGCAGGGCAGACGAAGACGGTCCGGCCGTAACCGACGAGGAGGTGAACCGTGCGCTACGACGAGAACAGGACGGTGCACCCGGTCCCGCGCAACGCCGCGCAGGCGCGGGAGCGGGTGCGGGCTCTCGTGGAGTCCTGCGCCGTGCCCCGCCCCGGGACGGACACCGCCGACGCGGACGACGTACTCGCCGACGTACTGCTCGTGACCTCGGAGCTGGTGACCAACGCCGTCCGGCACGGCGGCGGACTCCTCGACTTCAGCGCCTCCGTCTGCGCCGACGGGCTCCGGCTGGAGGTCACCGACGCCAGCAGTACCCTCCCCGTCCTGCTCCCCCGGTCCGCCGGTACGGTCCGCGTCGGCGGGTTCGGATGGCCGCTGGTCTGCCGGCTCGCGCGGAACGTGGCGATCCGGCAGACGCCCCAGGGCGGCAAGCGCATCGAGGTCCTCGTGCCGCTGGACGGGACGGCGGACTCCGCGGATCCGGCGGCGGCGAAGGCGACGGAGCACACGGACCGGGCGGAGCACGCGGACCACGACGGCCGTGCGGACCGCGCCGGCCGTGCGGACCACGCCGGCCGCGGCGATCTCGCCGAACAGTACTGATCACCCCCTGCCGGTTTGGAGGTCCGCACTCCCGGCCATACGAGGGACACCCGACCGCCGAGGGCCGCGCCGCGCAGGCGAAGGGCGACGCCCGGCAGGCCAGGGAAACGGCGAACGACGAAGGACATGTGCAAGCGCGGACCTGCGCCCCGGCCCAGGTCCGCCGCGGTCCCGGACTCCAGCGGAGTCCGGGACCGCGGCACGCGCGAACGAGAGGGGGGACCCCGTATGACCCACACCGAAGAGCAGCTCGCGGGCGTGACGGAAGCCGGCGCGGGAGAGAGAGCCGGAGCCCCGGCCGCAGCCGTGGTCCCGGACGAGCGGATCCACCGCATCCGGCGCCGCCTGGAGCGGTTGATCGGCATCGCGGCGACCGAGGGGAACTCCGTAAGGCCGCTGCGCAACGGCGACGAGATCTTCGCCGCGATGCTGGAGGCGGTCGACTCCGCCCGGCACACCATCGACATGATGACCTTCGTCTACTGGAGGGGCGACATCGCCCGCCGGTTCGCCGAGGCCCTGGCGGCGCGTGCCCGGGACGGCGTACGGGTGAGGCTGCTCCTCGACGGGTTCGGCAGCCGGCTCATAGAACGGGACCTGCTGGACCGCATGAGCGAGGCGGGGGTCGACGTCGCCTGGTTCCGCAAGCCCGTCACCCTCTCACCGCTGAAGCAGAACCACCGCTGCCACCGCAAGGTCCTGGTGGTCGACGAACGGACCGCCTTCACCGGGGGCGTCGGCATCGCCGAGGAATGGTGCGGCGACGCGCGCAACCCGCAGGAGTGGCGGGACACCCACGCCGAGGTGCGCGGGCCCGCCGTCGACGGCATCGCCGCGGCCTTCGCCCAGAACTGGGCCGAGTGCCACGCCGAGCTCTTCGACGAGCGCGACCGGTTCGTGAGCCACGAGCCGGCGGGCTCCGCCATCGTCCAGGTGGTGCGCGGTTCCGCCGCCTTCGGCTGGCAGGACATGCAGACGCTGATGCGCGTGGTCCTCGAATCGGCCGAGGAGCGCGTACGCCTGGCGACCGCCTACTTCGCCCCGGACGACTACTTCGTCGGCCTGCTCTGCGCCACGGCCCGCCGGGGCGTCACGGTGGAGATCCTGCTGCCCGGGCCGCACACGGACAAGCGCGTGTGCCTGCTGGCGGGTCAGCACCACTACGAGGCGCTGATCGCCAGCGGGGTGCGCATCCACCAGTACCAGCCGACGATGATGCACGCCAAGATCCTGACCATGGACGGCGTGGTCTCCCTCATCGGCTCCTCGAACTTCAACCGCCGCTCCCTCGACCACGACGAGGAGGTCATGCTGGCCGTGATGGACATCGCGTTCACCGAGACCCTGGACGGCCACTACGACGAGGACCTCAAGGCCAGCACCAAGATCGCCGAGGCCCGCTGGAAGCGCCGCTCGCTCCTCCAGCGTGCCCGGGAACTGTCGGTCCTCCCCCTGCGCCACTACCTCTGACGCCACGGACGGGGCGGCGGCGCGGGGCTAGTACCAGAGGTACAGGGCCCAGGACCAGTTGAAGTCGACGAACTCGCAGGTGTAGGGGACCCCCTTGGCCTGGCCGGCGGCGCGGCAGGCCTCCGGGCTCGCGTAGAACCCCGAGAAGTGCGACGAGGACGGCGCCGTCGCCGACGGGGCGGTCTCGGCCGCTTCAGCGGTCACGGCCGTACCGCCCAGGGCGAGCGCACTCCCCAGGGTCAGGCCTACCAGTGCATGACGCGTGCGCATGGTGTTCCCCTCTCTTGCTCGTCACGCCGCCGGGCGTGCGCGTCGGACCGCCTCGCGGGCGGCCGTCTCCGCAACCAGTCAACGAACCCCGAGCCCCCACCGTCCAGAGAAGACGGCCCGCGCCGGCCAAATCCGGCGCCCGGCCCGCGCAGGGGGTGACAGGCGCCGCTCCCGTCCGGTATAGGCCCCCGCCCCCACGCATGTCCTGGCGACGAGACACGGCCCCCCGGCCGCAGGGAGCAGCCCCGTTCGAGTGAGTTTCGACGACGTCGGACTGTGCGCCGCAAGCACAGCGGCAAGCGCTGGAACATTCGTGCCCCGATTGCCCCCGGGACGGCCGTGACGGGCGGGACTCCGAGGCGCTCCTGGAACACCAGCAACAGCCCCGCGCCGGGCCCGGCCGAACATCGTCGGCGTCCGTCTCTACCTCGAACGGGACGGCCGGATCCTGCTCGGGCTTCGCTCCCCGGACGCCGCCACCCGGGCGGTCCGCCCCGCGTGCAACTCGTCTTCCGCGCCCGGCGGTGGGAGGGGACACCGCAGGTGCGTGAGCCCGACCGGTGCGTGTCCTGGGGCTGGTGGCCCGCCGACGCCCTGCCCACCCCCGTCGTCCCCTACGCCCGCGCCACCGTCGAGGGCGTCCCGAGCCGGCCGTCTCCACACCGAACCAGGCTGGACCTGAAGCCCTACGCCGGGCCGTCTTCGGGGCCGGGGGGTGGGGTGGTTGGGGGGAGGACGTCTTCGTCCCGGAGGAGTTCGATCAGGCCTAGGGCGTCGTCGTCTTGGGCGGGGGCGGTGTCTGCGAGGGTGGGGGCGGCGGGCAGGTTGCCGTCCGCCTTGGTGATCAGGAAGCGTTCCCGGTAGGCGTCGTGCGCCGACACCGCGATGCGGTCGATGAGCAGGTAGCTCAGCCCCGCGCCGACGGCCATGCCGGCGATGGGCACGAACTGCCCGAGCTTCCTTTTCGGCAGTTGCTGGGCGAACTTCGCCGCAAAGCGCTGGGCGATCCTGGTGAGTACCTTCTCGTTCAGCTTGGCCCACGGAGCGTTCCGCGCCAGCAGCTGGGTGAGTTGGGAGAGTTCGGCGTAGGCGGCCGTCTTCGCCGAGGTGCCCGTGGACATGCCGAGGGCTATCACGGACATCACGAAGAGTTCCTCTTCGGGATCGCTCGGGTCGTAGCCGTAGGAGAGGGCCGTGGCGGCGACCGTCCGCGTGGCCAGGGCGAGCATCATCGCCGTGTCGGCGAGCATCGCCCCGGCCACGGTTCCGAATCCGGGGGCGGCGCCCGCCCCCGCGCCCGCGATGGTTCCGGCGCCGGCCAGCACTTCGCCGCCCGTCACGGCCGCGGCGGACCCGAGGCCGGTCGCCGCTGCCGAGAGCGCGTGGCCGTACCGCAGGACGTTGTGCCTCGCGACGTCGTCGACGGCCCGCAGATCGAGCTCACGGATCCCGTCCAGGCCGCCGATGTCGTGCCCGGCGCGCCGGTACTGCTCCACGACGCGCTTCTTGCTCACCGTCCGGCTCGCGGTGTCGCCCACGGCCTTGCCCAGACCCCTGGCGGCGCCGCTGTACGCCGCGGCCACCTTGTCGGCGCCGGGGGCTTTCATCGCCTTCTGGCCGAGCGAAGCGAGCCGTTCCCGGGCCTGCTGCGGAAGGATCTTCCTCGTCTGTTTGCCGAGGGACGCCGCCTTCCGCTTCTGGAGCAGGTCCCACTCCCGCTGTTCGTACGCGGAGAGAGTCATGTCGTCGCCTCGCTGTCGAAGTGGCCGCACATCCCGTACAGCGGGGGCTGGTTGACGACCGGCACGTCGCCCGGGCAGAACATCACCGAGCAGAATACGGGTTCGAGGGGTTCCATGGAGGCCATGGCCGGCCTGCGCGTGACGGCCCCGCGACGACCGGCGTTGGGCAGCCGCAACGCCTCTCCCCTGCGGGCCGCCGGCCGGCGCCGCACCGACGAACGGAGCCCACAGCCCTCATGAGCGCCACCGCCCTCCCCCCGGTCCGGCTGGGCACCCGTCCCAGCCCCATGGCCATGGAACAGACCACCCGCTTCGCCGCCGCCTTCCGCGCCCGGTACCCGGAGATCCCTCTCGACATCCTCAAGATCGCCTCCGCGGGCGACCGCCACGAGGGCCCCCTCGCCGAGATCGGCGGCAAGGGGGCCTTCACCCGGACCGCGGACGAGCACCTCCTCGACGGCCGGGTACGGGCCACCATCGCCTGCGCCAAGGACCTGCCCGGCCCGCACGACCGCTCCCCCGGCATCGCCATCAGCGCGGTCCTGCCCCGGGAGGACCCCCGTGACGTCCTCGTCCTGCCCGCCGGGAGCCGCCCGGCCACCCTCGCGGAACTGCCGCCCGGCACCCGGGTCGGCACCAGCGCACCCCGCAGGGCCGCCCTCCTGCGGGCCCTGCACCCCGAGCTGGTGGCGGTACCGGTCCGCGGCAACGCCGACAGCCGGCTCGCCGCCCTCGACCGGGGGACCCTCGGGGCGGACGTGATGATCGCCGCGCTGGCGGGACTGCGCCGGCTGGGCCTGGGACACCGGGTCTGCGAGGTCCTCGACCCCGCCGTGTGGCTGCCCGCGGCCGGCGCCGGGATCGTCGTCATCGAGCGCCGCGCCGACGACCTCGCCACCGAGGACCTCCTCTCCCCGCTCGGCCATGCCCCCAGCCGCAGCCTCCTCGACGCCGAACGGGCCGTGCTCGCCGCCCTGCACGGCAACTGCCTCACCGCCGCCTCCGCCCACGCCGCCCTCGACGAGGCGGCCGGGGTGGTCACCGTCCATGCCGTCGTCCTCGATCCGGCGGGCGGTGCGCCGGTGCGGGCGAGCGCGTCCGGTGCCGCGGAGGGGGCCGGTGGCGTCGGGCGTGAGGCCGGGCTGCGGCTGCTCGCCGCCGGGGCCGGCCGGCTGCTCGGCGGCCCCGCGTGAGCGGGCGCGCGGCGCCCCCGCCGAGCGTCCTCGCCGTCTACGCACACCCCGACGACGAGTCCCTCGTGGCCGGGGGGATCCTGGCCCGGCACGCGGCGGCCGGGGCCCGGACCGCCGTGGTGACGGCCACCTGGGCCGCCGACAGCCACCGCGCCCGCGAACTCACCGACGCCCTGCGCATCCTGGGCGCCGGGACGCCCCGCATGCTCGGCTACGCCGATCTCCACGTCCCCGCGTCCGCCCCCGGGCGGCCCCGGTTCCGCGACGCCCCCCTGGCGGAGACCGTGGAACGCGTCGTCGCCCACGTGCGCGACTTCCGGCCGGACGTCATCGTCTTCCCTGTCAAGTTCTTGTGTTCAGTCTCCTGCGCTGCTGATGTGTCGGCGGGAACGCCTCAGGGCCTGCTCCGGACTCAACCGGAACAGGCCCTGTATGCAGTAGTCGTTGCTGGACCGCTAGCAGGCGGTATCAGCGTGGGTGAGCGCTCACTCGCTCGGTGAATGAAGTTGCGCGAACTCGTCAGCGAGCAAGCCCATCATGACGACATCGAGATGCTTGCCGGCAGAGAATACTTGGTCGCGGAGGCGACCTTCTTCAACGAAACCGAGTCGTCGTTGGAATGCCAACGACGCCTCGTTGTCTGCGAAGACCCGCGCTCCGCACTTGTGAAAGCGCCGCTCGTCGAACATGAAGCGCAGCAGCATCACCACGGCTTCTGACGCGTAGCCTTTGCGCCGATGCTCGGCCTCCATGGTGACGCCGTACTCGAACCAGCCCGCGCGTGGATCAGCGTGGTGCGAGCCAATAGCACCGACTATCTTCCCCGTATCGACGGCTTCGATCGCCAAACCGAAGCAGTCGCCCTCGTACTTGGCAGCGGCCTGCTCTTTCGTCCAGGCACGGAAGCCCTCCGCCGAACGGGGTGGATTGAGCAGGTCTCCCAACCGCTCCTCGTCCTCGGCGAAGCGCATGAACGCGCTCCAGTCATCGGGCTCAATACCGCGCAGGCGTACTCGTTGACCGGTCCAGAACGATGTCATCCTCTATTTGATCACGTTCCAGCGCCCGAGGTCCAGGCTTTCGGGCGACCGCAGATGTCCTTTGACCTGGCATTTTGAGGATTTCGAGTGCCTACTGCGCCTCCTCAGGAATCTGCCCGGGGGAACGCGATCACGCTGCCGGAGACGGGTGCGCTTGGTGACGAATTGCCCCTTTCATGAATGAGGGTGGCGCTGGCCAAGGCAAGTCTGGTCACCTGCTGGCGGAGGTCTTCGATTTCGGCCTTCTGGTTGGCGTTGGTCTTCTTCATCCTTGTGACGGTTTCCCGGAGTCGTTTCTCGGGTTCGGGGACCTGGCGGGTCTCGGTGCGGACTCGCTCGTAGAACTCGTTCTTCAGATCCGCGTGCCTCTTCATGAGAGCCATGCGGTGAACGCCGGCTTCGGCGGCGAGGGCGACGGCTGTGAGGCTGCCGTCTGAGGATTTGGCTGCTCCCGTCAGGAGGCGATCCCTGGCCTCTCGAATGCGGGCGCGTTCGTCCTGATGCTGGTCGTTCAGAGCCTCAGCAGGGTGGGCATTGACGTCGTGGGTGTCGGCTGTGTCTCGGAGCCGTTGTGCGTTGGCCCGCAGTCGCTTGCCGACCGGGGCAGGAGTGTGGACCGCCAGCTGGTCGAGTTCCTCGGCCCGTTCACGTAGAAGTCGGGCATGGCTGTCGGTCCGGACGGTGTTCCCGCAGCCGGGCCGGCAGTCGTACTGCCGTGGGGCGGTCGCACCGGGTTCTGGTTCGCAGAGGGCGTTGTCGTGCTTGAAGGCGCAGATCAGGACCGCGCTGGGGTTGTCGTAGAGCACGATGCCGTCGCGGGCGAGGAAGGCGCCGGCTTTCCTGGCGAAGGTGCGGGGGACGATTCGGCCCTCGAAGCGGGGGGTGTGGGCGGCGGCGGTCAGGGCCCGGCGGGCGGCCGGCCCTGAGACCTTCTCCCCAGCCGCAGCCTGGTCTCATAGCCGGGCGGCGGTGTTGGCGGCAGCAAGTGCGGTCTCGACCCCGCATCAACCATTCCGTCGGGCCTCACGAACGCCGGGTCTCCCGGCTTGAGCCCCATTCGGGCCACCGCCCCCGGCAGATCCCGTACCCTCAGAACCCCGTCAGCAGGGAGCGTCCCCCACCGGCCTGGATCCGGTACCCGCACTACTTGCCACGTGCTCAACTGCTGTCTCTCCTGACGCTTGAACTCACTCAAGCATCAGGGAAGTGGTCATCCACGACGCCCTCGGCTCCTCCGGCCACCCGGACCACGTCCACACCCACCACGTCGCCCTGCTCGCCTCCCATGCGGCCGGCTTCGGCGAGCTCTACCCCTGGGCCGGGCCGCCGTGGCAGCCCAGCGCCCTGTACCTCGCCACGCATCCGGAGTCGGCCGCCGCCGTCCTGGCCGGGCTCGTCGCGGGCGTCGGCAAGCGCCTGCACACGGTGCCGGACGCGAGGGTCAGCGCGGCGGTGGACGTCCGCCCCTGGGTGGACCGCAAGTGGGCCGCGATCCGGGCACACCGCTCGGAAGCCGCGCGCAGCCGCTCGCTCCCGGCCCTGCTGGGCACCTTGTCGGCGCGGGACCGGGAGGCCGTCCTCGGCACCGAGTACTTCATCCGCCGTGACCTCGTCCCGGCTCGGCGGGGCCTGCGGGAACTCACCGCCTGAAGGTGCGGGCGTACAGGTCGCGCAGGTAGGCGTCGGTCGGGCCGTACGCCCGGTCCTGGGCGCCGGGCCGGTGCAGCCGCAGCCCTCCCCCGGGCAGGACCCGTACGGTGGTGGTCGCCTGACGGGCCGTCGGCGCCGGCCCGTCGCCGCCCGGGCCCGGCGGGCGGCCGGGGTCCGGCGGCCGCAGCACGGGCACCGTGGCCGGGAACATCGCCAGTGCCCCGGCGGTGTCGGCGGCGGGCGGGCGGCCGGTGAGGTTGGCGCTGCTCACGTACAGGAGCGCGTGGTCGTCCAGGAGCGGACGCAACGGCCGCCAGCGTGCCCCGAACAGCAGCATCCACCCGTCCTTGACCGCCGGGTCCGACCAGGACGGCCGTACGGCGTCGGGGCGCAGCGGCAGCAGGACGGTGAGGTGCTCCTCGGCCAGCAGGCGCCGGACCGGCCCGTGGTCTGCGGGGGCGAGGTCCCACAGGCCGGCGAGGGCGTCCAGGGTGTCGGCATGGTGGGCCCACAGGGCGACGGGCT
Source organism: Streptomyces sp. NPDC002032 (assembly GCF_042890765.1). Classification (NCBI taxonomy): domain Bacteria; kingdom Bacillati; phylum Actinomycetota; class Actinomycetes; order Kitasatosporales; family Streptomycetaceae; genus Streptomyces; species Streptomyces sp. NPDC002032. The sequence goes on from NZ_JBIASM010000018.1 coordinate 36,512, forward strand.
GGTCCGCGGGGCGGCCCTTCGCGGCGTTGACGGCGGGGGCGGTGGTGGCGGCGACGACGTGGGTCAGGGGGGCGGGGTTGGGGAGCACCACGGGCCGGCCGGCCCTGAGCTCCCGGCGGGCCCGGCCGAGCCCGACCGCCGTACGGGGCGCCGGGCCCGGCGCGGGGTCCACGGGCGGGTCCACCGGCGGGTTCACGGACAACCCCCGGGGACGCTACGGGTGAGGCCCGCGAGGTAGTGGCCGAAGGCGGCGTCGTCGACGACGGCCCGGCCCGTCCGGTAGGCGAGGGATTTGACCCAGGTCATGGCCGTACGGGTCTGCTCGGCGTCGAGGACGTGTCCGAGGCGGGCGGCGACGGCGGTGACGACGCGCGCGCTGGCCAGGTGCGTGAGGACCACGCTCGGTTCGATCCCCAGCGTCTCGTGCGGGTCGTACGGCTGGAACAGTCCGGGGTGGACGAAGGGCGTGCCGGTGGAAATGGTGCCGACCCCGGTGCCGACGATCGGGGTGGTCACGCCCAGCGGTGCGCCCGTCTCGTGGGCCACCATCCGCGCGATGCCCGGGAGCCGCGTGAGGTCGGGGACGGTCCACCACGGCCGCGCGTCCGGTCCGAGCAGCTCCGGGCCGTGGCGGGTGAGGAGGAAGAGCAGTTGTTCGGTGGCCACCATGCCGGAGCGTTCGGCGATGCCGAGCCACGAGCTCGACGTCACCCGGACCCCGGCCGCCAGCGCCGCCAGGCTGTTGGCCAGGCCCAGTCCGAGGTCGTTGTGGAGGTGGGACGCGAGTACGACCTGCGGCCCGCAGGCCGCCCGCACCCGGGTGAACATCTCGCTTGCTTCGTAAGGGAGTTGGGCTCCGACGGTGTCGGCCAGGACGACGAGACCGGCGCCGGCGGCGGTCACGGCCCCGGCACAGTGGGCCATGAGGGCGTGGTCGGCGCGGGAGGCATCGGCGAGGCACACGTCGACGGCCACGTCCGCGTCCCGGTCGCGGGCCCGTTTGACGAGGTCCACCGCCGCTTCGAGCGCCCGGGCCGCGTCGGTGTGCACCATCACCCGGGCCATGGCGTCCGACGCGGGCACCACCACCATCACCCGTGCGTGCCGGCTCCCGCGCACCGAGGCGAGGGCCTGGGCCAGGTCGCGGTCGGCGCCCCGGCACACGGCGGCGACGCTCACCGCGCCCTCCGCCTCGGCGGCCACCTGCCGTACCGCCTCGAACTCCTCGGCGCACACCGCGGGGAAGCCGGCGGCGAAGACCACGTGCTCGGGGCCGTGGGGGCCGAAGATCCGGCCCGTCTCGCGGGCCAGCCGCACCCGGAAGCCGGCGCTCATGAGCGTCTTGGCCTGGGCTCCGTCCCGAGCGGACTCCTCCCACACCACGCATCTGCCCGACCGGGCGGTCCCGCGCACCACGTCCGCCTCGTCCACCTCGTCCGCCTCAGCCACTGCTTCCCCTCCCCGGCGGCCCCGTTCGGCTTCCCGCTGGGGGAACGATCTCTCCGGGACGGGCGGCGCGACGGCCCGCATCCCTCAGGATCACCCGATCGGATGAGCGGACCCGGGTGGCGGCCCGTCGGCCGTGGGGGGGGCGGCAGCGGTCGTGGAGCGGCGGGGCCGGTCGTACGGTGAGGGGAGGAGACGGGAGCGGCCGCGCCTCGTACCGCGGGCGACCGTGTCCCGCCCGGGCCGTGTGACGAAACCGAGAGCGGGTGGGTCCCATGCGCACGTCAACCCGGATCGCCGGTGTCCTGACCGGAGTGGCCCTGTCGCTGGGCGGCGCGTCGCTCGCCGCCCCCCTCGCGCGGGCCGACATCCCGGCCTGTACGCAGCTGGCGACGCAGGGGGGCGCCACCCCCGGCGACTCCGTCACCGCGGCCTGCCGGCTCGGGGTCTCCGGCGATCTGCAGGGCTGTGTGAGCGGCCTGACCGGGGCCGGGACGCCGGGCGGCGCAGCGAACGGCGCCTGCCGGCTCGCGGCCCACGAGCCCCGGTAGGCCGGGGCGGCCGGAGCGCCCCGCCGCGCGAGCGCTACGCGGCGGCTTCGCGCGCGGGCAGCGGGCCGGGCGGCAGCGGCGCGCCGGGCCGGTCGACCAGGGCGTACAGGCCGGAAATCCGCGCGCCGCGGCGGCGTTTGGCCTCGATCGCGGCCATGCCCGCGTGCAGGGCGGTCGTGCCGTGGGCGTACGCGGCCTCGATGGGCAGGTAGTACATGAGGTTGAAGTACAGGTGGGGCGTGGGGTGCCGGCGGTCGAAGGCGACCGCGCGGATCCACGTCCTCGTCCCGTAGTGGTAGGAGAGACAGAAGCCGGTCATCCGGTCTCCGTCGTAGGTGGCGACGACGCGCGCCTCGCTGCCCATCGCCGTGGCCTGCCGTTTCAGCAGACCGGTCATCGCGTCGATGCCGTCCCGGCCATGCCCGTGGTCCTGCTGGTGTCCGGCGAGGAGGACCGCCGCGTCCTCGAAGCAGTCCGCGAGCACCTGCCGGCGGATCTCGACGCCGGACGCGGCGAACTCGCGGCGTTCGCGCCGGACGCCGGCGCGGCGCTGTGCGGGCAGGGAGGAGACGTAGTCGTCGACGCCGGTGCCGGGGAGGGGGATGAGGGCGTCGTCCTCCAGGCGGTGGGCGGGCTCCGGGTAGAGGGGGGCGAGCCGGGTGGCGGCTTCGGCGGTCAGGTAGGGCCACCAGTGCGTCGTGCCGTGGTGGCCGGCGAAGCGGCGTGCGGCGTCCCGCAGCCGGGTGAGGCAGGCGTCCCGGCGGCCGGGGGCGAGGCCGGGGGCGGTGAGCGGGGCGTTGTGGTAGCCGCGCCGGGCTCCGGCGATGACGCGGGGCATCAGGTGCGGGGGCAGTACGGTCTCGGGCTGGTAGCTGTCGTTCGGTTCGTCGTGCACGAGGTGGAGGGGGGCGGCGGCGAGCAGGGTCCCGTCGGATTCCCGTACGAGGGCGTACGCACGGGTGGCGGTGGGGTCGTCCTCCTCACCGGCCAGCCACCGGTGGGAGAGGTAGAGGCCGGCCGGGCGGGCGAGGTGTTCCCACTCGGCGGCGGGGACCTCGTGGACGGACTCGACGGTGCTCACGATCAACGGAGGTTCCTTCGGCGGTGGCGGTTGGGGGCCTTGAGGGCGGGAGCGGCGAGTACGCCGATCAGGCAGGCGGCGGCTTCGACACCCCACGGGAGGGCGGGACCGGCCTCCAGCAGCAGGGTGAACAGGGCGGGGGCGGCGACCATGCCGACGGCCCACGAGAACTGGTAGAGGCCCTGGGTGAAGCCCCCGGCCGCCTGCGGGGTGAGGCTCACCGACAGTTCGCTCAGGGCCGGGCCGAGCAGGATCTCCGCCACGCTGAACAGGGTGATCGCCAGGATGAGGGCCGCCCACACGGCCGGGGCGGCCCCGGGCAGCGCGGGCAGTGCGGGCAGGCCGGGCAGGCCGGGCAGCGCGAACGCCGCCATCCCCGCCGTCATGATCAGGTATCCGGCGGCCACGGCGCGGCGGGGCGCCTTGGGGGCCAGGTGCGCGGTGACGGCCGTCGAACACGCCGAGACGATCACGGTGTTGACGACGAACAGCATGCTGGCCGCCGAGGCGGGGAGTCCGAGGACGCGGGTGGTGTAGACGGCGATGAGGACGGAGAGGACGGCCTGCGCGAGGACGTAGGGGAGGTTGACGGCGACGAGGAGGAAGTAGCGTCGGGTGTGGTCGGTCCGGTTCACGAGGGCGCTCGGCGGCGCGGCGTCCGGTTCCGGTGGGGTGGTGGGCAGGGCGGCGAAGCAGGCGGCGGCCAGCAGGTAGGTGACGGCGTCGAGGGCGATCATCCAGCGCAGCGAGCCGTTCCCGAACACGGTCAGGGCGCCCGCCGCGGCGGCGGCCCCGGCGGCGAGCCCGACGTTGCGCAGCGAGCCGGTGAACGCGAACCAGGAACGGCGTTCGCCGGCTCGGGTGACGTGCGTGATCAGGGTGCGCTGCGCGGTGAAGTACATGTTGATGCCGGCCTGGACGAGCACGTACACGGCGGCGATGTGCCACGGGTCGCGGGCGAACAGGAACAGGGCGAACCCGGCGGCGGAGAGGAGGTTCGCCCACACCACGACGCGCTGGGGTCCGACGCGGTCCATGAGGCGGCCGGCGAGGAAGGTGACGGGCAGGGCGAGGGCCTGCCCCACCGTCATCGCCGCGCCCACCCGCCCCGGCGACAGGCCTTGGACGTCGGTGAAGTAGAGGAGTCCCAGCGGCAGGAGCATGCCGTTGCCGACGGAGTCGATGAGGTTGCCGGTGATGAAGAGGCCGTGCCCGCGCAGGGCGGGCAGGCCGAGGCGGTCCGCCGCGCTGCGCGGGCGGCGGGCCGGCGCGGTGGCCGCGCTCACCGGTTCAGCAGGGCGGTGATCTTGCCCAGGACACCGGCCGCGGGGAAGCCGGTGCTCTGGTGGAGCTCCGTCAGGGCCTTGACGGTCCGGTCCTCCTCGCCCTCGGGAAGGGTGATCACGACGATGTCCCCGTGGGAGGCCCCGTCGATCACCAGCTCGTGCGCGGTGACCACCCGGACGAGGCGGCGGAGTGCGGCCAGCGCCTCCGGCGGGATGCCCTCCCCGGCGAGGAACTCGATCGCCCAGCCGGTCCGTCGCACCATGCCCGCGGTGAGGGGGAGGCCGCGGGCCATGCGGGCGAGGGAGGTGAAGGTGTTGGTGGCGGACGCGGCGCACGAGAGGGTGGTGGCGCCGCCGATGCGCGGGTTGACCTCCAGGACCACGAAGCGCCCGCCGGTGTAGATCATGTCGATGTTGACCGAACCGTGGACCCCCAGCTCCGCGCAGAAGTCCACCAGGGCGCGGGCCACTTCGGCGAAGGCGGGGTCCGCTTCCTCGCGGGGGCCGCACCAGCGCAGGCCGGCGAAGGTGAAGACCGGCTCCGGGCCGGCGCGGCCGGTCCAGCACGGGGGGAGGACCTGGTAGGCGCCGGGGCTCCCGACGATGTCCACGCTGCACAGATCGCCTTCGACGACCTGTTCCACCACCGCCGACACCGCCGCGGAGCCGGGTTGGGGGTGGGCGTCGAGGTGGGCGTCCAGGTCGGCGGGCGAGCGCAGGGTGCGGATGCCCATGCTGGTCGAGCCCCATAGGGGCTTCGACATCAGGGGGTAGCCGGTCCGTTCGGCCAGGACGCGCAGCGCGTCCCGGTAGCCGGGCACCGCCAGACCCCGCCCCGCCAGCAGATCGGAGTCGACTCGGAACCCGTCCGGCACCGGCAGCCCGGCCCGCCCGCACAGTTGCTTGGTCTCCCATTTGTCCACGAGGCGCAGCGTCGCGGGGAGCGGAGTCATGACGGTCGGGATGCCCGCCGCGTCGAGGAGGGCCTTGGCCGCGGCGTCGCGCACCGCGTTCTCGCACGGCAGCGAGATCGAGACCGCGGCGTCCGCTCCCCAGGCGGCGACCGCGTCCGCGAGTTCGCGCGGCGTCACCGCCCGGTCGAGCCGTTGCCGGTGCCCGGGGAAGTCCTCGTATGCGGCGGCGCCGCTGGTGTGGAAGAGTCCGGCCTCGATCCCGTCGTCGGCGAGTGCGCGTACGGCCTGCTGGATGTAGGGGTCGGCGCGCTGGATGCGTACCGACCGGAGGAAAGCGATCTTCCGCACCTGCTTCAGCCCACTTCCACGCGGGAGCGGGCGGCCGCCCGGCCGGCCAGCCCGCGCGCCTGCTCGGCCGTTTCCGCGCGGGCCACCACGTGCCCGATCCGGCAGGCCGAATCGGCGGGCTCCGGCACCACCTCCCCGGGCCGCAGGTGCACTTCGCCGTGCGTACCGGGCAGGTCCGCGATGACCGCCCGACGCAGTACTCCGCCGCGCTCCGGCAGCAGGAAGCGGATCGACGCCGCCCGCGTACGGGTGGGGACGGTGTCGGGCAGCAAGCCGAGCACGGCCTGGAGGTGGGCCGCGGCCTCGCTCACGCCCGTCGCGGCCTCGACGACCTCGCACAGGTTGTCCCCCGGCAGGCGGGCGCCGGTCTCGATCACGTACGGCGTGTCCGAGCCCGGCGGGATCTTCACCTCGGTGTGCGCGATCCCGTGGCGGACGCCGACGGCGAGCGCGGCCCGCGCCGCGGTGTGCTGCACCTTCCTGACCAGTGGCGCGGGCAGGCCGGAGGGGCAGGTGTGCCCGGTCTCGATGCGGTACCGGCCCTCGGTGGTGTCCTTCGCGACGACGGGCAGCGGATAGGCCACCCCGTCGGCGACCACCGTGTCGCAGGAGTACTCCTCGCCCGGGACGTACTCCTGGAGCAGGACCCGCGCGTCGAGCTCCAGGCCGTGCGGGTGGGCGCGGGTGTACCGCCGGGCCGCGCCGACGGCGTCGGCGAGCCCGTCCGGGCCTTCTACCACGGACACGCCCCACGAGCCGCCCTGCTCGGCGGGTTTGACCACCAGCGGCCAGCCGAGCCCGTGCTCCCGCGCCGCCCGGTGGGCCTCGGCGGCGCCGTGCGCGACCGCCCAGCGGGGGGCGGGGATCCCGGCGGCCGCGAACGCCTCGCCCATCAGGACCTTGTTGCGGGCCGCCCGGGCGAGCCGGGGATCGTTGCCGGGCAGGCCCAGCCGTTCGGCGAGCAGCGCGGCGAGCGGGGTGAACAGTTCGAAGCAGGGGGCGACACCGGCGATGGCGTGCTGCCGGCAGAAGGCGTCCATGTCCGCCAGCGCCTTCGCGGTGTCGGTCAGGTCCGTCGCGCAGACCCCGGCGAGGGCGGCCCGCAGCCAGTCCGGGTAGCCGTCGTGGACGTCGGCGTGGGTGGCCGCGTACAGGCGCACTCCCAGCCGGTCGGCCGCCTCGACGAGGAACCGTCCCGCGTTCCCCATCGGCTCGATCACCAGCACTCCCGGCCCGTGCGGGCCCGTCCCGATTTTCATTCCTCCAGCAAAGCCGCGGGGCGGCTGCGGCGGCTATGGGCCTGACAGACGAAAACAACTCGTCGCACAGCATGGCCTTTTGGAGCATTCACCAACGAACTGGTCAGTAGGGGAAGGGTATTTGGTGCGCCCGCCCGATGGGCCGGGGCGGACGTCCCGTGATCGGATCGCCAGGCTGGGTAAACCCGCGCCCGAAACCCGTACGGGAAGGCAACACCGTGACCAGCAGGCTGCACCAGGAGCTCGCCGCCCACATCGACCAGGGCGTCATTCCGCCCTACCAGTACTCGTACCCGCCCCGCTCGACCTACCGCCCGCTGCCGGAGGGCAAGTGGACCGTTCCCGAGGTGTGGGCGGCGGACCTCGCCAACCACCAGGTTCCCGAGCTCAACCTCTACCTGCACGTCCCCTTCTGCGACCGCAAATGCGGGTTCTGCAACCTCTACACCATCATCAGCACCGACGAGGACGTCTACGACGCCTACACCGACGCCCTCTGTACGCAGATCCGCGATCACGCGGAGATCATCCAGGCCCGGCGCCTGCGCACCCTCTACATAGGCGGCGGCACCCCCGCCCTGCTCAAGCCCCGTCACTTCGAGCAGATCTTCGCCACCCTCGGCGAGATCTACCCCAACTGGCGTTCCACGGCCGAGGAGGTCGCCGTGGAAGCCACGCCGTCGTCGATCGCCGACGCGCCCGGGGAGTTCAAGGCCCTCATCGACATGGGCCTGACCCGCGCCAACGTCGGCATCCAGTCCCTCGTGCCGCGCGAGATCCGCGAGGCCGGGCGCGGCGGTGAGGACGAGGACGTCATCCGACGCGCCGTCCGCACCGCGCAGGAACTCGGCCTGCCGGACCTGTCGACCGACCTGATCATGGGCTTCGCGGGACAGACCCCCGAGACCTGGCGCCAGAGCGTGGACGAGCTGGCCGCGCTCCAGCCCACCACCATCAGCACGTACTTCCTCACGGTGCGCCCGGACGCCTGGTTCTCCCGGACCGGCGCCTACCAGTACATGTGGCAGCCCGAACTGTACGAGCGCTACGACTACGCCCGCCAGGTCTTCCTCGACCACGGCTACGTCCAGGAGGGCTCCGTCCGCTACAAGAAGCCCGGTCGCGGCGGCTACGTCCAGAAGGTGCTCACCTTCCACGGCGTGCCCCTGCTCGGGCTCGGCGTCGGCGCCCGCTCGTACACCACCGTGCTCGACTACATGTGCGGCAGCGTGAAGCCGTCGGCGGCCGAGGTCGCCGACTACATCACGCGGGCCAAGAACCACGAACTCGCGCCCGTCACCGGCTTCGAACTGACCGCCGAGGAGCTCGTCCGCAAGCGTCTCGTCCTCGACACGTTCGACCTCGACCTCGGCGAGCTCGACCGCTTCGGCTACCAGAAGCACGCCGCCGAGTTCGAACCCGTCCTCGAAGCGGCCGAATCCAACGGGCTGATCCACCGCCTCGGCCGGCGCGTCCAGCTGACCCCCAAGGGCTTCAAGTACCGCGACGTGCTGTCCTGGATGTTCTACTCCGGCTCCGTCAAGGACCTCGACCGCGCGTACTACGAGCAGCTCCACGCGGCGAACAAGCGCGCCCGCAAGAACATGGGCGCGACACCGGTACGGATCACCGGCATCGACCTGCGCGAGCGCGAGGGCGCCGCGTGAGCGACCTGTACGTCGCCGCGGGCGGCGGAGGGGATCCCGTCGGGACCCTCGTCGCCGCCCGCGCCCTCACGGGGGACCCGGCCGCCCCCGGCCGGCAGCCGCTGATCGCCACCTACGCGTGGGAGCGCCCCGAGGTCGACCCGACCTCCAGCCCGCTCGGCGCGAGGGACTTCGACGGGCTCGTGTACGAAGGCCGGGGCGCCGGGGGCGGCGGGGGCGGCCGGGCCGGCGGTTTCGCGGCCTTCACGCCGGCCACCCGGGCCCGCCCGCCCGCCGGATCCACCATGCCCGCCCTGGCCGGGGACCTGCCCGCCCGGCTGCTGCTCCTCGACCCCGCCCGAGGACTCTCCGGCCTGGCCCGGCAGATCGCCGCCATGGCCGAAGCCGCGGGCGGCGGGATCCGGATCGTCGACATCGGCGGCGACATCCTGACCCACGGGGACGAGCCCGGCCTGTGCAGCCCGTTCGGTGACGCCCTCACCCTCGCGGCCTGCCACCTCACCGGCATCCCCACCACCGTCCACATCGCGGGGCCCGGCCTCGACGGTGAGATCGGTGAGGGGCCCCTCCTCGTACGCCTCGCCACCAGCCGCCCCCTGGTCCCGGACCGGCGGGCGACGGCGGCGGCCGCCCGCGCTCTGGCCTGGCACCCCTCGGAGGCATCCGCGCTGTGGGCCGCCGCCCTGCACGGCGTGCGCGGCACCGTCCGGACCGTCAACCACGTCATCCCGCTCACGGAGGTCTCCCCCCGGCTGTACCCGCTGCCGCTCCACGAGGCCATCGCTCACAATCCCGTGGCCCGGGCCCTCCTCGACGAGCACCCGGCGACCCTGGAGGCCGCCGCCGGCCTCTCCCACCGGCTCACCGGCATTCCCGGGCTGGAGAGCGAACGCGCCCGCACGCCCCGGCGGGAGCCTCCCGCCGGGGGGACCGCCCTCCTCGACCGGGACCTGACGGTGAAGACCCTGCGCGAAGCGGCCGGCGGGGCCGGCCACGTCACCCTGCGCCACGCCGCCCGCACCCTGGGCCTCAACTGGACGGACATCCCCGCCCTGCGGACGCTCCTCGCCACGGACACGCCCCTGCTGCGGGTCAGCTGACCGGCCCGGGCGGCGTCCCGGCCCGACCGGAGCCCGACAGGACCGCGTTGAGCTGGGCGCCCGTGAGCAGGGCGAGGTTGGTGAACCAGAGCCACACGAGGAACACCACCACCCCGGCCAGCGATCCGTACAGCCTGTTGTACGTGCCGAACTGGGTGTAGACGGTGAACAGCACCGAGGCGCCGAGCCACAGCAGCGCCGCGAGGACGCCGCCCGCCAGCCCCCGCCGGAGCCCCCGCGCCACCGGCGGGCCCGTCCGGAAGAGGATCAGGATCAGGGAGGCGACGACGACCAGCAGCACCGGCCACCGCAGGACGGCCATCGTGCTGCCGCCCCCCAGCCCGAGGGCGGCCCCGGCGCGGCGCGCGAAGGGGCCGCCCACCACCAGCGTCGTCGCGCCGGCCACGAGCAGCGCCAGCAGACCGGCGGCGGTCAGCACCAGGGTGTGGGCGGCGTGCAGGGAGGTGCGGGTGTCGGGGATCCGGTGCATCGCGTGCAGGGCGCGGCGGAAGACCGCCAGGTAACTGGAGGCCGACCACAGCGCGCTCAGCACACAGCTGACGAGCAGCACCCACATCGAGGAGTGCTGCGCCGTCAGTCCCCCCAGCGCGTCCCGCAGCACCTGGGCCGACTGGGGCGGCGCGTAGGAGGTGAGGTCGGCGATCAGCCGCTCGCGGGTGTCCGCGCCCGCGAGGCCGACGAGGGAGACCGGGACGAGCAGGGCGGGGACCAGCGCGAGGACCGCGTAATAGGTCAGTGCCGCCGCCGAGTCGGCGACGTTGTCGTCCCAGACCCGCGTCGCGGTGCGCCGCAGGGCCCGGACCGTGCGCGTCGTGCGGGCGGGTCTCTTGGTGCGTCCGGAGGTCCGGAGGATGTTGGTGGCCACGGGGCCCTCATGCCCCTCACCGCGGCTCTCACGCGGGCTCGCGGGCGCCGGCGCCGGATTGCGGGGCGAGCGGGAGCCGGGGGGACGGGGCGGCAGCGGCGGCCGGGGCGGGGGCGGCGGGGGACGCCGGTCCGGGAGCGAGGACGAGTACGGCGTCCTGCGGCCCGAAGCGGACCGTCTCCCGCTTGTCCGGGTTGATGCGCAGCCCGTGCGCGGCACCCCGCGGCCCGCCGGCGCCCTCCCCGCCCTCCCCGCCCTCGACGCCGTCCCGGCCGTCCGGGTCCGGGCCGTCCGGCTGGAGCCGGTATCCGATGACGCAGTGGCCGCGGCGGCGCCCGGCCTCCACCACCGTGGCGTAGCCGACGGGGCGTCCGGTCACGACGTAGTCGGCGGCCGGCCTCAGGTGGAGGGTGTCGCCGGTGGAGGCGAGCAGGCAGTCGAAGACCGCTCCGAGGTCCCCGTCCTCCGCGATCTGTGTCATCAGCAGGCTGATCAGGCGGCTTCCGACGATGAAGTCGGCGCCCTCCCGGGCGGGTGCGAGCAGCCGGTTGCGGTCGTCGGCCATCTCGGTCACCACGGCCAGCTCCCGGCCCGCGGCCTGCTCCAGCGCCCGCAGGTGCAGCAGCGTCACCAGGGTCCGGTCGTCGCCGGCGAGCGGGAGGCCGCCGGCCTGCGGGCCGTCGTAGCCGAGGACCACGGCGCGGTCGAAGCCCAGCGGGTCGAGCCCGGCCAGTACGTCCGGGTCGGTGACGTCGCCTTCGAGGACGGTGACCGGCATCCGCCGCCCGGGGAGGCGGGCGCAGCGCTCGGCGTCCCTCAGATGGTCCTCGCCCTCCGCCATCACCAGCAGGACGGAGCCGTCGGGCACTCCGGCGTCGAGCTGCTCGATGATGCGGGGCGCCCGGGGGTTCCAGCCGAGCAGCAGAAACCGTTCGGGGGCGGGCCGCGAGGGCGGCGCCGTGACGACCGCCGCGTGGTCGACGGGCAGCGGTACGCCGACCGGGACGGCCGTGTCGTCGTCCTCGGTGATCACCACGATCCGGTCCTGCGCACCGAGGACGCTGGTCCAGGGCGGGTTCAGTTCCACCCGCCCGTCGGCCCGCAGCAGACCGATCACGCTGGAGTCGGCGTACGCGAACAGGAGGTCGCCGAAGGTGCTTCCGGCGAGGGCGCCGGCGGGCACGGTGTAGATCTCGTCCCCGTCGAAGTCCAGCAGGGCGCGGTAGACGAGGGAGAGCCCGGGCTCGCAGGAGGTCCTGGCGATCAGCCGGGCGGTGATGTCCTCGATGTTCAGGACGTGCCCGTGCGGTCCGGCGGCCAGGTCGGCGGCGCGCTTGTGCCGCCCGTCGCGGACGGCCGCGACCACGCCGGGCCGGGCGTGGCCGGCGAGTCCGCGGACGACGGCCTCCAGGGCGAGCAGGGTCTTCACCACGTGGGCGTCGCCCTCCTCTCCGTCGTGGGTCAGCACCAGGACGGCGCGGGCCGTCCCGGGGGCGACCAGGGAGACGACGGCGGGGTCGGTGGTCGTCCCGCTGCGACAGATCAGCCGGGTGCGGCCCAGCCGCCCGACGGCGGCGGCGATCTCGTCCTCCATCTCGGCCTTGTCCTTGGGGCCGAGGACGGCGAGGGCGGCCCGGCGGCGGTTGGCATTGGCCGTGACCAGCTCGGAGACGATCGGGAAGACCTGGTCGGACCAGCCGAGCAGGACCGTGTGCCCGGACTCCAGGACGGTGGAGCGGCCCCGGCGCAGCGCGAGGACCTTGTCGTTGAGGCCGGTGGTGATGAGGCTGACGAGGGTGGAGACGAACAGCAGCGCGACGAGGGCGAGCACCACCGAGAGGAAGACGTAGAGGGGGCTGCCGACGGCGCCGCCGAGCTTGAGGGTCTGGCCGACGCTCACCCACACGGCCAGGGCGCGGCTGGAGAGGGTGGTCGGGCCGTGGTCGTCGGCCCACACCAGGGCCGCGCTGGCCGGGACGACGATGGCCAGGCACATCAGTACGAGCCAGCCGATCAGCACCGCCGTCCCGCGGGCCACCATCGTGTCGAACCAGTAGCGCGTGCGCGCCCAGGTGGGTGCGCGTCGTCCTGCCCGGGCTGCGGGCTTGGGTCCTGGCAACCGGCGTTCCTCGCTCGGACGGCACGGCGGCCGGCCGCCGTGCCGCGGACCGCCCGGCACCGACGAGTGGGTGCACGTCACACCTTAACGGCGGGTCACGGTACGGATACGGCATAGCGGTTAAACCCATCCGCAGCATGATGAAGGGGACTCGTTTTCGGATTCGGACGCCGCTGCCCGTACGTACTACCGGGGCGCGGCGGCCCCGGCCCCGGGCGCGTCACCGCCGCCCGCGGCGCGGCGGCGCACCTGGTCCTCCTGGGCGAGGCGGCGCAGCAGCTCGAAGACCGGGGCGCAGATCGCGAAGACGATGACCGCCCGCTCGGCCAGGGCCACCGGATCCTCCAGGCCGGCCGCGCGTTCCAGGTCCAGCCGGGCCACCGACTCGGCCAGCCGCGCGTAGGCGGCGAGCTCGCCCGGGGCGTACTGCGCGTCCAGCCGCCGCAGCTCCCGCAGGGCCGTCGTCAGCCCCTGTACGTGGGGCGAGGTGCCGGGCGCCTGCCAGTCGAGGGCCGCGAGCAGCTCCGCCACCTCCGCGGCGGCGGCCGGGCCCGCACCGTCGTCCTCCTCGCGCTCCGGAGCGCCCTGGGCGGCCACTGGCACCGGGAGGGCGTAGCTGACGGCTCCGAGGGCGCCCTCGGAGGTGTCGGCCTGGTCGACGGCCCCGAGCACCTCCCGGGTGGCGGCGATGGACAGGCCGCCGAGCGTGGTGAGCGCCTTGATCAGGCGCAGCCGCTGCGCGTGCTCGTCCCCGTACTCGGCGATGGTCGCGGCGGTGGCCCGGCCAGCGGGCAACAGGCCTTGGCGCAGGAAGTACTTGATGCTGGCGACCGGCACGCCGGTGCGGCGGCTGAGCTCCGAGATCTTCATGCGGCTTCCCTGCTCGTCACGCGGTCCGGTGGCGTCGTCGGCGATTGGACACCACAACAAGATACTGCCACTATCCAGTATCTGGATACCTTAAGTATCCAGCCTTAGGAACGCAGCCGCACCGGAGAATCGATGCCTCAGCCCAATCCCCCCTCCGTGCTCCGCCGACCCCAGTTGTGGATCGGTACGGGACTCATCGCCGCAGTGGTCTCCATGATGTTCGCCCTGCTCTACGTGGGCGGCAACGTCAACCCCAGGGGCAACCTGCGCGACCTGCCCGTGGCCCTGGTCAACGCCGACAGCGGCGCCGACGCGGGCGGCCGCCACCTCAATCTGGGCGATCAGGTCGTCTCGGGGATCGAGAAGGCCGCCGAGGGCGACCGGAGCATCGACTGGCAGGTCGTCAGCCGCGAGGAGGCCGACGCGCGGTTGGGCAGCGGCAAGGTGTTCGGCGCCCTCGTCATACCCCGGGACTTCTCCGCGACGGTGACCGCGCTCACCGCCCCGCAGCCCCCGGCCCAGGGCAAGCCCGCCCCGCCGACGCTGACCGTGCTGACCAACCAGGCCGCCGGCAGCATCGGCTCCTCCATGTCCTCCCAGGCGGCCCAGAAGGCCGCCCACTCCGCTTCGGCGTCGATCGGCCAGGAGCTCCTCAAGCAAGCCGCCGCGCAGAAGACCCCGCTCCCCACGGCCGCCCAGCTCAAGCTGGCCGACCCGGTGACCGTGGCCGTCGCCGACGGCCACCCCCTCGGGTCGCGCAGCGCCATGGGCCTGAGCGCCTTCTACTACGCGCTGGTCCTGGTCGTCTGCGGCATGCTCGGGGCCAACGTGGTCAACTCCCAGGTCGACACCGCGCTCGGCTACCTGCACACCGATTTCGGCCCCATCCGCAAGCGCGAACCCGTGCAGCACACCAGTCGCGTCCGCACCCTGGCCATCGGCATGGCGCTGATGCTCGGCCTGTCGGTGGTCATGGGCACCCTGGTCGAGGTCGCCACGGTCGGCATCCTCGACATGGACGCCTCCCACCTCGGCCTGCTGTGGCTGTACTCGGTCGCCACCATCGCGGTCGTGGGTCTCGGCAGCCTGGCCCTGTTCGCGGCCTTCGGCACCCCCGGCATGCTGCTGGCCACCATCGTCTTCGTCGCGATGGCCGTCCCCTCCTCCGGTGCCACCGTGCCGCTCCAGGCGCTGCCCGGGTTCTTCCGCGCCCTCGCCGAGTTCGAGCCGCTGCGCCAGATCACCGAGGGCCTGCGCTCGCTGCTCTACTACGGAGCCCAGGCCGACGCGGGCCTGACCCGGGCGTGGGCCTCGATGGGTGTCGCCCTCGTCGCCGCCCTGCTCTTCGGCTTCGCGGTCACCCGCCTCTACGACCGCCGGGGGCTGCACCGCATCCCGCACCCCGACGGTGAGACCGGGACCCCCGACGCCGCCCCGGCCGGGGCGGCGCCCGCCGAAGCCTGAGCAATCTCCGTCGACGCCGATGCGCGGGGTGGCCACGGCCGCCCCGCGCATCGGCGCGTCCGCGCCCGCGTCCGCGTCCGCGTCCGGCCGGACTGCCGCGGGCCGGTGCGAATCCGCTGGTCAGCGGCGGCCGTTGGGCTTTCCGATGATCGGCTGCCGCATCTGTGGTGGGGACGGCGCCTTGCGCGCGGGGGGTCCGGCGGATGGGATGACCGGGGTCAAGAGGGCGGGCCCGCTCCCCGGGGTCGGGAGACGGGCCCGGACAAGAGGAAGCGGATGACATCCATGCTCGACGGCTGCACGCCCTGGCCCGAGGAATTCGCCGACCGCTACTGGGCGGCCGGGCACTGGCGCGGCGACACGCTGGACGGTCTGCTGCGCGGCTGGGCCCTGCGGTTCGGGCCGCGGACCGCGCTCGTGCACGGCTCCACGCGGATCACGTACGCGCAGCTGAACCGGCGCGTGGACCGCATGGCCGCCGGTTTCCGGCTGCGCGGACTGCGGCCCGGGCAACGGGTCGTCGTACAGCTGCCGAACGTGCCCGAGTTCGTCGTCACCGTGTTCGCGCTGATGCGCGCCGGGATGTTCCCCGTGCTCTGCCCGGTCTCGCACCGCGCGGCGCGGCTGTCGCCGCTCGTACGCGTCACCCAGGCCGTCGGCTACGTCGGCCCCTCCGCCTACCGGGGCTTCGACCACACGGCGATGGCCGCGGACATCGCCGCCGAAGGGCCCTTCCTGCGGCGGGTGTTCCCCCTGGACGCGCCGGGCACCGCGTCCCCGTACGGCGGCTTCACGACCGACCCGGCCGGCTGCCACTACTTCCCGCTCGGCTCGCTCGACTCCCCGCCCGACCGGCCGCTCCCGCAGGACTCCGGCCAGGTGGCGTTCTTCCTGCTCGGCGATGGCGGCGCCGGGACGCCCGTGATCGTCCCGCGTACCCACGACGACTACCTCTGCCAGGCGCGGGCCGCCGCCGAGTCGGTGTCGCTCACCGAGGACGACGTCTACCTCGCCGCGCTGCCCGCCGCCTCGAACCTCGTCTTCGGCTGCCCCGGCATCATCGGCGCCCTCTCCGTCGGCGCCGCCGTCGTCCTGGCCGAGGACGCGGACGCGGGCGAGTGCCTGGCGGCCGCCGAGCGGGAGCGGGTCACCGTCACGTCGGTGCTGCCCGCCGTCGCCCGCCTCTGGCTCGACGCGTCCGCCACGCTCCGGGCCGACCTGAGCAGCCTGCGTCTCGTGCAGATCGGCGGCGGGCCCGCGGACCGGGACACCGCCGAACGGATCGGCTCCGCCTGGGGGTGCCGTCCGCAGCGGCTCTTCGCCGCGGACGCGGGCCTGATCACCCTCACCCGGGCCGCCGGTCCGGACGAAGCCGCGTTCAGCACCCACGGCCGCCCGCTCTCCCCCGGCGACGAGATCCGCGTCGTCGACCCCGACGGCGAGGACGTGCCCGACGGGGAACAGGGCGAGCTGCTCGCCCGGGGCCCGTACACCGTCCGGGGCTACTACCGGTCCCCCGGCCTCGACGCGCACGCCTTCACCCCCGACGGCTACGCCCGCACGGGCCACCTCGTACGGCGCGCCCCGGACGGGAACCTGGTGGTGACCGGCCGCCTCGCGGCCGCGTAGCGGTGGCGGCGGGTGTACCCCGCCCACCCGGGCCGGTTCACGGGGCGAGCCGGTAGGCGTCGGTGATCGTCTCCCGGACGGTGTTGCCCTGCTCGTCCCTCAGGCCGACCTGGAAGGACAGGGCCCGGCGGACACCATCGCAGGCGCGGTGAGGGCCGGAGTCGACACCATCGAGCACTGCACCTGGATGACCGAGGACGGCCTCGACCTCGGCGCATCGCACCGGGTCACGCGGCCGACCTGCTCCTCGTCGACGGCGATCCGACGCGGGACCTGGCGGCACTGGGCAACGTGCGTGCCGTCTTCGCCCGGGGCCGCCGCCACCGGCCCTCGGACGCAGCCGCGGCCGGGGACCACGGTGGCTCCCAGGCGGCGCCAGGGGGAAACGGGCGGGCGGCGGCTCCTTCACGCAGCTCCTCGACCTGCTCCGAGCGCCCGCCCTACGCTGGGCAGGAGACGGAGCACCGGGAGGCTGCCGTGGCGGGCCGACATCGCTACCACCTCGATCAGGACGGACATTCCCTCACCGTCCTGTACGACGTACGGGGCCACCGGGTCGAGGTGCTCGTCGACGGGAGGGCCGTGTCCGCCGTCCGGACCTCCCCCGACGTCCTCGTCCTGCGCGGGCAGATCCCCGCCGATCCGCCGCTCCCCTTCCTGATCCGCGTCGGACGTCCCTACGACCGCGACGACGTCCCGCCCTGCGTGCTGGAGCGCGACGGCATGCGGTACCTCATGCCGAACGCCCCGCTCACCCCCGAGGAGGAGTGGCCCGCCGAGCACGACCCGTCCCCCCGCACCCCGGGCGAGCTCCTCGCCCGGTGGCGGGCCCGCTACCGCGGCCGCCGCACGCCCCGCTGACCGGGGGCGGCCGCCCCGGCGGCCGCGTCGAGGAGCAGCCGTGCGGCCACCGCCGCCCCGTCGGTGCGGATCGTGGCGGCGACCGCTGCCGCCCGTGCCACGGTGCCCGGGGCCAGGGCCTCGGTGAGGGCGGCCGACAGGGACCCCGCGGTCGGCGCCGTGGCGCCGTGCGCCGCGCCGATGCCCAGCTCCGCCACCCGGCCCGCCCAGTACGGCTGGTCCGCGATCCTCGGCACCACCACCTGGGGCGCCCCGGCCCGGGCGGCGGCCGTGGTGGTGCCCGCGCCGCCGTGGTGCACGACGGCGGCCACCCGGCGGAACAGGGCCTGCTGGTTGACCTCGCCGACGACGAAGCAGTCGTCGGCGTCGTCCACGGGGGCCAGGCCGGCCCAGCCGCGGGCGAGCAGGACGCGCCGGCCGTGCGCGCGGCACGCCTCGGTGGCCACCCGGGCGATGTCCTGCGGGGCGTGCGCGGCCATGCTGCCGAAGCCCACGTACACGGGCGGCGGGCCCGCCTCCAGGAAGGCCTCCAGGCCGGGCGGGAGCGGGCGGTCGTCGGGCAGGAGCCACGCCCCGGTCTGCACCAGGTCCAGGTCGGTCATGCCGCGCGCCGGACACAGCGTCGCGTCCGCCGCCAGCCACGGCCGGCCGGTGAAGACGTGGTCGCGCACGCCCGCCACCGGCGGCAGGCCGATCGCCGCGCGGTGCCGGGCGAGCGCCTCCCCGTACAGCGCGTCGACCCGGTCGGCGTCCTGCCGCCACAGCACCCGGTGGTCGGTCTCCCCGGGCGCGGACGCCGGGCCCGGCCGCGCGCCGGGCCGCAAGTGCCGTGACGGCAGTCCGGCGAGGTGGAAGCAGGCGTACACGTAGGGGACGCCCAGCTTTTCGGCCACGTCCCGTGCCCCGGCCGGCATCAGGCCGGTGGCCAGCAGCGCGTCACACCCTTCGGCCGCGGCGGCGGTGAGGGTCTCGAACCGGGCGGCGACCAGTTCGGGAGCGAGCCGGAAGGCGTCCGCCGCCGTCGGCTTGGCCGCGGCGACCACCGAGTGCACGGTCGGGCCGAGCGGCACCAGCGGCACGCCGACGCGCGCCAGCAGCGCCGCGAACTCCTCGTCCGGCGGCGCGCACACCCGTACCCGCGCGCCCAGTTCCCGCAGTTCCACCGCCAGGGCGGCCAGCGGTTCGACGTCACCGCGCGATCCCCACGTCGTCAACAACACACGCACTTCGCGACTCCCGTTTCCGCAGGTCCTGCCGTTCGGACGCCGATTGTGCGGTACGGCCCGGGTCTTGCCGCAAGCCCCCCGGTGCGCTATAGGTTGATAGTGGCAAGGAGCGCTGGTCTCCTTGCCTTTGTTTTTTGTGGCGCACCGGTGACGGACCAACCACCTTGCCGGAGGCCGGAAGCGGGCAGACTGGCCGCATGACCGCACTGATGCGCGCCGCCACCCTCGTCCTCGCCCCTTCGCTCCTGGTCGCCGCGACGGCCGCGACCGCCCATGCCGAGACCGCCCGCGGGGTCGCCGCACCCGCCTGTGCCCGGGCGACGCTCGGCTACGACGCCCACGCCCTGCCGCCGATCGCGAGCAGCGTCGTCCTCGTCACCGTCACGAACAAGAGCGGCGCCGCCTGCACCGTCGACCGGTTCCCCACCGTGACCTTCGCCGGTCTGGACGGCGCGGCTCGGCCGGTGCCGCCCACCCAGAGCGGCCCGCACCTGCTCCCGGCCAAGGGCCGCCTGTACGCGGCGCTGCGCACCGATGACCGCGGCGGCTCGGCCCGTTACGTCCCGAGCCTGGCCGTCGCCGCCAACCCCGCTCACCCCGGCACCCGGTTCACCGCGGCCGCCATCGGCGCTCCCGCACCCGGCATCGCGGTGTCCGACCCCGTCACCACCCTGTGGAAGAAGACCGTGGACGAGGCGGTCGCGGCGCTCCCGGACGACCCTTCCTGACCCGGGTACCCGGTACGCGGTGCCCAGGGCGGTCCGGACCCGGCCCCGGGAGCCTTCGGCGGGAACGCCCGGACGGGGCGGGGCCCGCGTACGCTGCGGGGGTTCGCGAAGTCGTGGAAGGGGGGACCGGCATGTCCTTGCGCAAGGGTGCCAACGTACCGGTGGACAGTGCCCGGGTGCGGGTGGAGCTGGGCTGGCGGGGCGGGCCCGGGGCGCCCGAAGTGGACGTGTCGGCGCTGTTGTTGACGACGGCGGGCAAGGTGCGGTCGGACGAGGACTTCGTCTTCTACAACCACCTCGTGCATCACAGCGGCGCGGTGCGCCACGAGGGAAGGCGCCAGGACGGCGCGGGCGTGCTCGAAACGGTCTCGGTGACGCTGTCGGCGGTGGAGCAGGAGATCGGGACCGTGGTGCTCGCGGCGTCCACCGACGCCACGTTCGGTCAGGTGTCGGGGCTGTTCGTGCGGGTGCTGGACGCGGAGAGCGGGGTCGAGACGGCGCGGTTCGACCCCACGGGTGCCACCTCGGAGACGGCGTTCGTGCTCGGCGAGCTGTATCGGCGCGGCGGAGCGTGGAAGTTCCGGGCGGTGGGGCAGGGTTACGCCTCCGGGCTGGCGGGGCTCGCCACCGATTTCGGCATCACCGTCGACGAGCCGGCGGCGCCGCCGGCACCCGTACCCGTATCCGCGCCCGTGTCCGTGCCCGTCCCCGCTCCCACACCCGCCCCGCAGGTGCCGCCCGCCCCGCGGCCGGTGCGGCTGTCGAAGATCACGTTGACGAAGGCCGCGCCCACGGTGTCGCTGACCAAGCAGGGGGCCACCTCGGGCGCCATGCGGGTCAACCTCTCGTGGAGCGCCGCCCGGCCGCCGCGCGGCTGGATGAACAAGGGCAAGGGCGCCGTCCGGCTGGAGGACGTCGATCTCGACCTCTCCTGCCTGTGGGAACTGCAGAACGGCACGACGGGGATCGTCCACCCCATCGAGGACCAGTACGGCTCCTTCGACCAGCCGCCGTACGTCCGGCTGGACCAGGACGACCGGACCGGACGGAGCGAGACCGGCGAGAACCTCCTGATCAACCTCGATCACGCGGCCGCCATCAAGCGCCTCTTGGTGTTCGTCGTCATCTACGACGGGGCCACCAGCTTCGCGGGGCTGCACGGGGTCGCCACCCTCTTCCCGCCCGCCGGTCCGCCGATCGAGGTGCTCCTGGACGAGTGCACCGTCGTCTCGCCCGTCGCCGCCATCGCCCTGATCGAGAACGTGGGCGGAGAGCTCATCGTCCGGCGCGAGGCGAAGTACATCCAGCCCGCGCCCGGCGTCTTCAAGCAGCAGGCCGCGGACCTGGAGTACGGCTGGGGCATGTCCTGGCACGCGGCCGGCAAGGACTGAGGACCGACGGGAACCGACCGGGCGGACCGGCCCCACCAGGCGTTCGGCCCGCCCGTGTGCGCCCGTTCGGGGTGCCCGGTATCGTCCCTTACGTGCGATCCGCCCGATCCACGGCCCTGCCGGCGACGGCGGCCGCCGCGGCTGCCCTGGTCCTGCTGACGGGGACCAGCCCCGGGCCCGCCGGCGCCGCAGCCGTGGCACCCGATGTCCGGGCACCCGCCGAACGGTTCGTGCCGGGTGCCTGTCCCGAGACCACCGAGCCGGTGGCCGCGCTCGACCACGCGCGGTGCGGCTTCCTGGAGGTCCCGGAGAACCGCTCGCACCCCGGGCGCACCATCCGTCTCCCCGTCGCGGTGATCCCCGCCGCGTCGGGGAAGCCCGCGCCTGACCCGCTGGTGTACATGGCGGGCGGTCCCGGGGGCGATGCCTTCGACGACATCCCCTTCCTCGTCGACGCGGGCCTGAACCGCGACCGCGACCTGATCGTCATGGCCCAGCGCGGGAACCTCCACGCACAGCCGAACCTCGCCTGCCCCGAGATGGACCGGTCCTCGGCGGGGGCCGTCGGCCTGCGGTACGACGACCCGTCCGCCCGGCGCCTCCTGGTGGACGCGGCGAAGCAGTGCCGCGCCCGGCTCGCGGCCGCCGGCATCGACCTGAGCGCCTACAACACCGGGGAGAACGCGGCGGACTTCGCCGCCCTGCGCACCGCGCTCGGCATCCGCCAGTGGAACGTCTACGCGTACTCCTACGGCACGAACCTCGCCCTCACCTACCTGCGCGAGCACCCCTCCGGCGTCCGCGCGATGGCGCTCGACTCGGTCACCCCTCCGCAGACGGTGACCCTGCCCTGGACGTGGAGCAGCGCCCGGGAGGGGATCGACACGATCCTGCGGGCCTGCGCGGCGGAGCCCGCCTGCGGGAGCCGCTACCCGGACGTGGCGCGCACCCTCACGGAGCAGGTGCGGAAGCTGGAGGCGCATCCCCTGACACTCGACGCGGCGGCGCCGGGCGGCGGGAAGCCCGTGAAGGTGGTCCTCGACGGCGGCACGCTGGTGAACCTGCTGGTCGCCAACTCCGTCCCGGCCGCCGACGTCCCGGCGGCGCTCGACGAGCTCGCCCGCGGGCATCCGGAGCGGTTCGCGCGGGCGCGCGCGGCCGACGCCCGTCCCGCCGTCGGCCGCACCGCCCACGGTCTGACGGAGTCGGTGGCGTGCGGCGAATGGGTGCCGGGGCACGGGCAGTCGGAGGTGCTGGCGGCGGGGCACAAGGCCTTCCCCGGCTGGCCGGACACCGTCCTGGCCCAGGCGCCGCAACTCCCGTTCCAGTACGACGTGTGCCGGGTCTGGAAGGTTCCCGACCGCAGCGCCGCCCAGCGCCTGGCGGCCTCCGGCCCGGTGCCGACGCTCCTCGTCTCGGGGACGTTCGACGCGAAGACCGGGGCGAGTTGGGGGGCCCGCACGGCGGACGGGCTGTCCCGCTCGACCGTCGTACGGATCCCCGGGATCGGGCACTTCGTCGTCCCGCAGTCACCGTGCGCGCAGCGCGTGCTGGCCTCCTTCCTCGCCCGCCCCACCTCGCCCGACACCGGCTGCGTGGCGGACCTGAAGCCGAAACCCTTCACGATCGTCCCGAAGTGACCGGGAGGTCCCCGATGGCACCCCACGTCCTGCCCCGCCGCTCTCGCCGCACCGGACGCCGCCTGCGAGCCGTCCCGGCCGGGATGGCGGCCGGGCTCCTCGTCACGGGGCTCGTCGCGGTACCCGCCCACGGCGCGGCCGGCGGCCTCGCGGGCGGGGCGCCCACCGGCACCGCCGCCCGGGCGGCGGGCGACGCCCGCTATACGCCCGGCCCCTGCCCGAAGACGCCGGAGCCGATCGCCGCCCTCAAGGGCGCCCGCTGCGGCACGCTCACGGTGCCCGAGAAGCGTGGCACGCCCGGCGGCCGGATGATCAGCCTCGGTGTCGCGGTCGTCCCGGCGGCCTCGGGCCGGGCGAAGCCGGATCCGGTGGTGTGGTTCGCCGGCGGCCCCGGTGACGACGCGGTCGGGGAGGCGCAGATGGCGATCGACGGGGGCCTGAACCGCGACCGGGACGTCATCTTCATGTCGCAGCGCGGAACCTACTCGGCCGATCCGGTGCTGACCTGCCCCGTCGTCGACGCGTTCAACGCGCGCGCGGTGGGCCTCGTCTACGACGCCCCGTCCACCGGACGCCTGCACGTCGACGCCACCCGGACGTGCCGGGACCAGCTGGCGGCCGGCGGGGCCGACCTCGCCGCGTACGACAGCACCGAGAGCGCCGCCGACTACGCCGACCTGCGCCTCGCGCTGGGCCTGAAGCAGTGGAACGTGTTCGGCATCTCCTACGGTACGGACCTGGCGCTGATCTACCTGCGCGACCATCCGGAGGGGATCAGGTCCGTCGGCCTCGACGGCGTCCTGCCGCCGTCCACGGCGGGGACCGCGCTCACCTGGTCCAGCGCCCGCGAAGGGTTCGACGGCCTGTTCCGGGCGTGCGCCGAGCAGCCCGCGTGCGCGCGCCGGTACCCGAACCTGTCGGCCACCTTCGACCGGCTCGTGCGGCAGCTGGAGGCCCGGCCGGTCACCACCACCGTCAAGGTCCCTGGCCACGCGGCGCCGGTCAAGGTCGTGCTGGACGGCGGGACGCTGGTGAACTGGCTGACCTCGGCCACCCATCTGGCCGTCGGCGTGCCCCGTTCCCTCGACGAGCTGGCCCACGGCCGCCCGCAGCGGATCGCCGAGCAGTGGGCGGGCGGCAAGGTCAGCCCGCAGGCCGTGGGACGGATCGCCCACGGACTCGCGTACGGCGTGTTCTGCCGGGAGTGGGTGCCCTTCGAGAGCCCGGACGACGCGGTCCGGGCGGGCCGGGAGGCGTTCCCCACCTTCCCCCGTTCGGTCCTGGAGCAGCCTCCGCAGCTGACGTTCCTCACCGCGGACTGCGCCGCCTGGCGGGTTCCCCC
Organism: Streptomyces sp. NPDC002032; assembly: GCF_042890765.1. NCBI lineage: Bacteria > Bacillati > Actinomycetota > Actinomycetes > Kitasatosporales > Streptomycetaceae > Streptomyces > Streptomyces sp. NPDC002032. Next base: position 60,320 of record NZ_JBIASM010000018.1, read on the forward strand.
CGCACCGCGCTCCGTCCGCGACGTCACCCGCAGTGACGTCCCCACCCTCGTGATGTCGGCCGGGTTCGACGCCCAGACCGGGGCGCGCAACGGACCGTACGTCGCCCGTACGCTCAGCCGGGCCACGGTGGTGACCATCCCCTACGTCGCCCACGTGGCGTTCGCCGCATCGCCCTGCGCGCAGGAGATCACCCGGTCCTTCCTCGACGCGCCGACCGCTCCGCGGACGGGATGCGTCGGCGGTCTGCGGCCGCCGGAGTTCGACACGGGGCCCACGACCTGACGGGGCCCGGGCCCGGCGGGGGTCCGGCGCTCGGCGTGCCGGACCGGCCGGGTCCCGGCAGGCTGGAGACATGGCGGACCAGACGGAGATCGTGGTTCATCCCGTGTCGCCGAAGGGCGGACGGAAGGTCACCGTGCACGCGCTGGGGGTGGACGCCGACCTCGGTCGCGCCCACTCGCCGGCCGACGTGTCGGAGTTCCTGCGGCGGGCGGGCCTGGAGGACGTGGACCTGTCCGAGGACGGGCCCATCCGCTGGGAGGGCGGCGGCCCCGAGGTGTGGCGGCGCGCCGCGACCTAGGCCGGCGGCGCGCGGGCGCGCTGCGACCCTCCCGTGGGGAGGCCGGGAGGGTCGCCGCGCCCGGGGGGGGCCGGCGAGGGCCACGGTAGACCCGACGGGCCCGGCGGCGATAGGCATATGACAGCGACATCCCGGAGCCGCCCGGCCGTGCGGGCCGGTCCTCCCGGTCCGGCGACCGCTCCGGCGACCGGTCCGGCGACCGGCCGGGTGACCTCGCGGCCGCGTACGGCGGCGTCGGACCGGCCCCCGGGCGAGGATGCACAGGTCCGTTTCCCGATTTCCCGCGGTTGGAGTCCTCCGTGCTCGAACGCAAGCGCCTCAAGGGCCGTACCCAGGTCACCTTCATCCTTCCCGAGCACACCCCGGACGGACCGGTCAGCGTCGTCGGCGACTTCAACCACTGGAACCCGGCGGCCCACCCGCTGGAGCCGCGCGGTGACGGCACCCGCGCCGCGACCGTGGCCCTGCCCGCCCACAGCGCGCACTCCTTCCGCTACCTGGCGGCCGGTGACTACTGGTTCAACGACGAGCACGCCGACAGCCACGACGGCAGCAACAGCCGCCTGCACACCTGACCCGCGCATGCCGGGGCCCGGCGTCCCCGGCATCCCCGGCATCCCCGGCGGACGGTTCCGCATGGCGGCGGCGGGCCCGGGCAGACGGTGACGTACGGTCCCGGGTCTGCGCGCGGGACAGCACGACGAGGAAGCGATGGGTGGCCGCATGCGAAGCGTGGGCGTGGAGGAAGAACTGCTGCTGGCGGACGCGGACAGCGGGGAGCCCCTGGCCGTGTCGGGAGCCGTGCTCGCCGCGGCGGACCGGGCCGACGCCGCCGGTGAGGGGCCCGGGGCGGCCGGCGAGGGCCACACGTTCGAGGCGGAGCTCCAGGAGGAGCAGGTCGAGTTCGCCACGAAGCCGGTGTCGGACATGGGCGAGCTCCAGAAGGAGATCGTCCGGTGGCGGGCCGAGGCCGCCCGGCACGCCGCGACGGCGGGCGCCGTGGTGGCGGCGCTCGGTACCTCCCCGCTGCCCGTCCGGCCCTCCATGTCCCCGGGCCACCGCTATGACTGGGTGGCCCGCCAGTTCGGTATGACCGCCCAGGAGCAGCTGACCTGCGGGTGCCACGTCCACGTGTCGGTCGCCTCGGACGAGGAGGGTGTCGCCGTCCTGGACCGGATGCGGCCCTGGCTGCCCGTGCTGACCGCGATGAGCGCGAATTCGCCGTTCTGGCAGGGGGAGGACACCCGCTACGGCAGTTACCGCAGCCGGGTGTGGAACCGGCTGCCCGCGGCCGGTCCCGTGGACGTGTTCGGCTCCGCGGCCCGCTACCACGCCGAGGTCGGGGCCATGGTGGATTCGGGGGTGCTGCGCGACAAGGGCATGGTCTGGTTCGACGCCCGGCTTTCGGCCACCTATCCCACGGTGGAGGTCCGGGTCGCGGACGTCTGCCTGGACGCTTCGACGCCCGTTCTGCTGGCCGCGCTGGTACGGGGCCTGGTGGAGACCTCGGCCCGGTCCTGGAAGGCCGGCGTGGCCGCGCCGCGGGTCAGCACCAGCATGCTGCGGCTCGCGTCGTGGCAGGCGGGCCGGTCGGGACTGGACGGTCCGCTGCTGCACCCCGAGACGATGCGCGCCACCTCGCCGGAGGCCGCCGTCGAAGCGCTGCTGCGGCACGTGGGCGACGCCCTGGCCGACTCCGGCGACGAGCACCTGGCCCGCACTCAGGCCGCCCGGCTGCTGGAGCTGGGCAACGGCGCGCGTGTGCAGCGGGAGCTGCTGCGGTCGGAGGGGGACCTGGCCTCGGTCGTCCGGCACTGTGCGCGCAGGACCACGGACGGCGCCGACCGGGTCGGCTGACCGCCCCGTCGGCCGCCCGTCGGCCGCCCGTCGGCCGGACCGCCCCCGCCGCCTTCCGCTACCGGCCCCTGACGTCCCACGGGGGCGCGGTGGCGGTGGGTCCGTAGAGCTCGTAGTAGTCCTGGAGCAGCCCGGACTCCTCCAGGACGGCATCGGCCCACGAGGGGTCCAGGCCGGGCGGGGCCTGTCCGGCGGCGACGGCGACGGCTCCGGTGAGCATGCCCGCGTAGACGAGGTCGGAGTGCAGGTTGCTGATGCTGTCCGTCTCGTGGAAGTTGACGGGCCGGCCGCCCGCCAGCACGGTGACGTCGACGCCGCCGGGGAGCGTGTGGGTACGGGACGAGGGGCGGGCCACCGGCCCCGACGTGCGGTCCCGCGCGGCGAGGGCTTCGAGGGCGGGGAGGTCGAACTCGATGTCGCGGCTGCTGACGCTCGCGAGGTAGGCCGGGCGCCTGAGGGCTTCGAACTCGCGGGTCGACATGCTGGTGCGTCCGGTGGCTCCGAAGACGAGCAGGGGTTCGTGCCGGGTCAGCAGGGTGCTCAGGTCGCGGGAGGTGACGTAGCCGCTCTCGTGGGCGTTGATCAGCTGGAGGATGTCGGCGTCGTGGACGGCGACCCGCATGCGGCGCTGGGTGAGGAGCGCGGCGATGTGGGCGCCCACGTTGCCGTGGCCGATCACCAGCGCGGGCTGCCCTTCCGTCTTGAGGACGGGGAGCAGTTCCAGGGCCGTGGCGACGGCCTTCTCGGCTATCCAGTACGACTCGATGCGCCCCTTGAGGCGGGACTGGGCCACCGAGAACACCGGGAAGGGCAGCTCGCCCTCACGGCCCCGGAGTTTGTAGATCCCGGACATGGTCTGTTCCACCACCCCGGTCCACTCCCCCGCGGCGGCGCCGGCACCGGGCCGCGTACGGGCCTGGTCCAGCAGCGCGGGCGCGACGTAGCCCCCGTCGTCCAGGGCCAGGCAGCGCAGCCCCTTGCGGCGGGCGCGGTCGGTGTGGTCGCCGACGGCCCGGGGGTCGGTGGCGTCCACCACGCGGACGCCCTGCTCCTCCAGGTGGCCGTGGACGCGGTGGCGCCACTGGTACGCGTAGTCCTTGCGCAGGACCGTCATCGCGTCGAGCGGCGCCCCCAGTTCGGCGAGGCAGCGCACGAGGTGGACGAGGTCGGTCAGGAAGTGTCCGGTGACCAGCACCGCGGAGCCGGCGAGCGGCTGGGCGTGGCGCAGCCGCGCGACGGCGGCGTTCATGAGCGGGAGCTCCCCCGCGACCCGGTCGGTCTCCGGCGCGGAGAGGGCCTGGCGGTGCCAGACGTCGGCCCAGTGGTCCAGTGAGGCGGCCGGCGGCTGCGTCGTGCCACGGCCCGACAGGCGCAGGTTCAGGCGCAGCAGGGAGGTTCCCGTGCCTTCGTGGCGCATGTCGGTGGAGACGAACATGGCCGCGTGCAGGCCCGGTTCGAGCCGTGCGGTGAGTTCGCCGCCGGAGTGTCCCAGCACGGCGTCCGGTCCGGCGGCGGCGCACAGGCGGCGGGCGGCGGCGCGCAGCAGCCGGGGGCCGTCGGCGGGATCGGCGGTGACCTCGACGGCCGTCGCCGTGAAGGAGACCAGGCCGTCGGCGGGCCACGGCGCGTGCGGGACCGGAGGTCTGACGGTGGTGACGGTATTGAATTCCCGGTCCATTTCGAAATTCCTATCCGTATTCCCTGACGGCGACTATCGGCCTGTCCGAGAATACGGTCGGCGTGAAAAATGCCGCGGCATTATCGCTGGAATCTTCCTGGAATTCCTCTGGAACCCGGGGCGCGAGGAAATCCCGAGGGGCGCTCGATGGACGACGATGGCGTGGACCGCGTAAACCGCGTGGACCTCACGTAAACCCACCGTCCGGAGGAGAACACCGTGCCCACGGCGCAGCATTGGATCGACGCACTCGGCCTGGAACCGCACGTGGAGGGCGGGTACTTCCGGCGGACCTTCCAGTCCGACCACCGCCCTCCGATCGCGACGCCCCACGGCGACCGCTACACCCTCACGTCCATCCACTACCTGCTCACGCACTGGTCGCCGGTCGGGCACTGGCATCTGAACCGGTCCGACATCCTGCACTTCCACCACCACGGCGATCCGGTGACCTACCACCTGATCCACCCCGACGGCCGCCACACCACCGCCGTCCTCGGCCAGGATCCCGGGCGGGGGGAACTGCTCACCCTCGCCGTCCCCGGGGGCGTATGGAAGGCCTCCCACCTCAGCGCCGGGGACCACGGACTGATCAGCGAGGCGGTCGCCCCCGGTTTCGACTTCGCGGACATGACCCTCGGCCGGATCGACGCCCTGACGGCGCGCTTCCCCGAGCACGCCGAACTGTTCCGCCGCTTCTGCGGCCCGGCGGAGCCCTCCGGCACCGACGCCCCTCGCTGACCGACGCCGCACGCCTCGCGCCACCGCCGCCCGTCGGCCGTGGCCGCGGCCGCGGCCGATCAGTGGTCCGGCGCCCAGAAGGCCGTCAGGCGGCCCGCGCCGGGGGTCAGGCCGTCCCAGCCGCCCGGGAGGTCCACCACCACGACCCCGGAGGTCGGGAAGCCCTCCCCGAGCCGCTCCCGCAGCTTGCGCGGGCCCGACCCGCACAGCGCCGAGGCCAGCTCGTGGATGCCGGGATTGTGTCCGACCAGGGCCACGCACCCGAGGCCCCCCGCACTCTCCGCCAGTACGGTGACCAGCGCGTTCGGCGTCGCCGCGTAGAGCCGGCCGTCGTGCACGGCGGGGGGCGGCTCGGCCAGTTCCGGAACCAGCAGCTGCCAGGTCTGCCGCGTGCGGCGCGCCGGGGAGCAGAGCGCCAGGGCGGGCGCGTAACCGGACTGCGCCAGCCACCGGCCCGTCCGGTGCGCGTCGGCCCGGCCGCGCTCGCTCAGCGGCCGCTCGGCGTCCTCGGCGGGGTCCCCCTTGGGCACCGCCTTGGCGTGCCGCACCAGCAGCAGCCGGCAGCCGAGGTCCCCTCCGGTGGCCGGGGAGGTCGGGTGTGGCGCGGGGCCCGGGGTCATCGCCGTCTCCTTCGCCGCGGGGTACGCGTACACGGCCATGGTGCGGCGGCCCGGGAAGGTGTGCACCCCCACACCGGGCGCGGGGCGTGTGCCAACCTGTCGGGACGGCCCGTGAGCGAAGGGAAGTCCCGACCGTGGTGCATGTACTGGGCAGCAGGATCCTCTTGACTCCGACCGATCCCGAGCGGTCGCGCGCCTTCTACGGCGACACCCTCGGCCTCCCCGTCTACCGCGAGTTCGGGACCGGCCCGGAGCGCGGGACGGTGTACTTCCTCGGCGGCGGCTTCCTGGAGGTGTCGGGGCGCGCCGAGGAGCCGCCCGCGCCGGGGATGCGGCTGTGGGTGCAGGTCGCCGACGTGCGGGCGGCGTACGAGGAGCTGAGCGGCCGGGGTGCGCAGGTGCTGCGGCCTCCGGTGCGCGAGCCCTGGGGGCTGATCGAGATGTGGGTCGCCGACCCGGACGGCGTACGGATCGCCGTCGTGGAGGTACCGGCGGACCACCCCCTGCGCTACCGCCCCTGAGCCGCGCCGGGGCGCCCGCGCCCGGATGCCCGCGCCCGCCGCCGGCGGGCGCCCGGGGTCGCGGCGGCCGGATGCGGGTGATCCACTGGTCGGCATGGACGCGGACGCGGCGCACTCCCGGGCGGGAGCAGGGTGAGCGCGCAGCGGCCCGGCCGGCGGCGGGGGTGGCTCTTTCCCGAGGGGCATCCCCAGGCGCGTCTGGGGCCGCTCCTGCTGGTGCTCACGTTCGCCAGCGGCCTGGTCGACTCGGTGAGCTTCCTGGGGCTCGGGCAGGTGTTCGTGGCGAACATGACCGGCAACGTGGTGTTCCTCGGCTTCGCGCTGGCCGGTGCGGGCGGGCTGTCCGCCGCCGGGTCCGCGACGGCCCTGGCCTCGTTCCTGGGCGGGGCCGTGGCGGGCGGGCGCTGGCGGTGCGCGCACCCGGTCCGGCTGTTCGCGCCGCTGGTGGCCGGGCAGGCGGCCCTGGTCGGGGTGGGCCTGGCGGCCCTGGCCGGGGGACTGGGGCGGTACGCGGTCCTGGTGCCGCTGGCGGCCGGAATGGGTCTGCAGAACGCGGTGGTGCACCGGCTCGCGCTGCCGGACCTGACCACCACCGTGGTCACCCGCACGCTGACGGGGCTGGCCGCGGATCCCTGGCGGCCGGCCGGGATGCGGCGCGGGCTCTCGGTGGTGGTGCTCGCCTGCGGGGCGCTGGCCGGGGGGCTGCTGCACACGGGGGCGGGGCCCGGGTGGGTACTGGCCCTCGTACTGGTGCTGCTGGCGGGGGTGGCCGCGGCGGCGGGACGGCAGGGAGGGCGGGCCGGCGGACCGCAGCCTGACGTGCCCCCGCCCTCCCCGGATTCCGGTCAGCCGTAGGTGACCGACACCCGGTCGAAGCCCAGTGACCGCAGCAGGCCCTCCAGCATCAGCGTGGTGTTCTTCTCGGCGCGCTGGGTCAGTCCGCTGTCCCGGGCCGCCGTGCCGATGTGCTCCACCGCGAGCTTCTGCACCGCCTGTTCGCCCGCCGGGTTGCCCGAGAAGAGGTCGCCGAGCCGGTCCAGCAGTCCGCGCTCCTTGGAGACGGCGTACGAGCGCGCCGGATCCAGGGCGGGAGCGCCGAGGGCGGCGTGCGGAAGGCGCAGGACCGCTTCGGTGCGGTCGGCGTTGACCGATACGGCCCGCTCGTCGAGACCGCCCAGTTCCACGTACGCGGAGACCGAACCGGCGCCGACGTACAGGGTCCGCGTGCCGCGCACGGCGTCCGGCAGGAAGGGGGCGTCGTGCTCCAGGTCGACCACGACCTGGTAGTCGCCCGCCGCGCCCTCGAAACGGCTCATGTCGCGCAGGGCCTTCAGCACGGCCGGGCCGGTCCGGTCGTGGGTTCGCGTTCCGAACAGGTCGCCCAGGGCGGGCAGGGCGAAGAGCCGGCCGGCGAGGACCAGCAGGGCGGCCAGGACCACGAGCGCCGCGAGGGCCCGGGCCACCCGCCGCCCGGTCCGGCGCGTACGGCCGGTCCGCCCGCCGGCGCCGGGTCCGGTGGCCGGCCCGGTGTCGTTCGCTTGGATGTCCATGGTGAGCGGATGCCCCGTCAGTTCATGGTCACCCCTTGCCTTTCGGGGGTGGTGAGGGCCAGCCGGGGCAGGGCCTCGGGGTGCTTCTCCGTCAGCCAGGTGATCAGCCCCTCGCGCACGGCGCAGCGTACGGTCCACACGTCGGAGGCGTCCTTCGCGGTCACGACGGCCCGGACCACGATGGTGGAGGGGGTGGTCTCGGTGACGGCGAGGTCCCAGCCCCGGCCGTCCCATTCGGGACAGCCGAGCAGGATCTCGTGGAGCCGCTCGCGCATCAGGGCGACGGGGGCGCTGTGGTCGCAGTGCAGGAAGACGGAGCCGGTCATCTGGGCGCCGCCCCGCGACCAGTTCTCGAAGGGGCGGTTGGTGAAGTAGGAGACGGGCATGGTGATGCGGCGTTCGTCCCAGGTGCGGACGGCGAGGAAGGTGAGGGTGATCTCCTCCACCACGCCCCACTCCCCCGACACCACGACGGTGTCGCCGATGCGCACCATGTCGCCGAAGGCGATCTGGAAGCCCGCGAAGATGTTGCCGAGGGTCGACTGGGCCGCGATGCCGGCGACGATGCCGATGAGTCCGGCGGAGGCCAGCACGGAGGTGCCGAGGGCCCGGAAGCCGGGGAAGGTCAGCAGCATCCCGGCCAGGGCGAGGACGGCCACGGCGGCGGTCACCACGCGCATGATCAGGCTGGCCTGCGTACGGACCCGGCGCACTCGGGCCGGGTCGCGGGTGCCCGTCGCGTAACGGGCGTACGCGGACTCGACGATGGCGGAGGAGGTGTGCACCACGAGCCAGGCCCCGGCCCCGATGAGGGCGAGGGACAGGACGTGGGCGATTCCGGCGCGGTGCTCGGTCAGGGGCGGCCAGTCGATCCCGCCGTGCGCGGCCCGGAGCAGCCCGGAGAGCAGGGCGGCGATCAGGACGATCTGCAGGGAACGGCGGCAGCGGCGCAGCAGTTGCCACAGCGGGGTCTCGGGGTGCCGCGCGTCGGCCCTGCGCAGGAGGAGGTCGGCGGCCCATCCGGCGGCGAGGGCGAGCAGGACGGAACCGGTCAGGGCGGTCAGCAGTCGGACGACGGTGTTCATGTCTCCTCGGGGGTGTCGTGGGCACGGACCGTGCGCGTCCGCCTTCCGGGCAGCGTGCCGCGCCCCCGCGGGGGCCTGCCGACGGGGCCACGGGCCCCGGGCGGGCGCCACGGGGGGCGCGTCGCGCGTGCCGGGCGGGAGGGCCGTTACGGGCGGGGCGGGGCGGTATTGTGCGCGGTGCGCTCCTCGTCGCGCAGCACCGGGGTGATCTTGGCGGCGTGCAGGGTGAGCCGCTGGATGCGCGTCTCGTGGTTCGACGCGGTGGTGCTGGCGCCGTGCAGGCCCGCCGGGACCGCGTCGGCCAGTTCCCAGGTGGTGACGACCGCCCGGCCGGTGGCGTCCGGCTCGTCCAGGGTCACGCGCCGGGGGCGGCCCCGCTCTTCACCGAGGGCCCAGGCGGCGGCGCGCGGGGTGTCGGTCAGGACACAGCCGGTGAGCGTCACGGTGAGCTCCTGACCGGGGAGGCCGCCGTCCCCCTGGGGGCCGAGCCCCTGGACTTCTTCGCAGGTGAAGCGTTCTCCGTCGACGGTGATTCCGAACTGGGCGGGATGCGTGCTGAAGTGGTCCATGGGCCCGCGCCTGCCCGGGGCCCGGCACCGTATGCGGCGGGTCCGGTCAGTCGTGGCGGTCGTCCGGGTGCCGGTGGGCCCACGGGTGGCGCAGCCGGATCCAGATGTCCCGCGCCTGCCGGCCGGCCGCGCTGCGGCTGTGGGCGACCAGGCGGCCGGCCTCGGCCGGGGTTTCGACCATGGGTCCGGAGCCGCGCAGCGGCTTGCCCGCCGTCTCGTGCAGGAACAGCGTGGACACGAAGCCGATGACCCCGGCCGCCATCAGGTAGTACGCCGGGACCATGTCGTTTCCCGTCAGCTCCACGAGGGCGGAGGTGACCAGCGGTGTCGTACCGCCGAACAGGGAGACGGAGATGTTGAAGGCGATGGAGAGCGCGGCGTAGCGCAGCCGGGTGGGGAAGAGGGCGGGCAGGGTGGAGGCGGCCGTGCCCGCGAAGCAGACGAGCAGCAGGCCGAGGACGGCGCAGCCCACGGCGGGCAGCAGGACGCCGCCCGCCCGGATGAGCAGGAACGCCGGGATCGCCAGCACGACGAGGGCGACGCTGCCGGCCAGGAAGACCGGCCTGCGGCCCCAGCGGTCCGAGGTGTGACCGACGGTCGTGATGGTCAGGACGACGAGCAGCATGGTGCCCAGCACCAGCAATTGGGCCGTGGTGTCGTTCTGCCCGAGGGTGATGGTCATGTATGTCGGCAGGTACGAGGTCACCATGTAGTTGGTGACGTTGTACAGCAGGACGAGGCCCATGCAGATGAGCACCGCGTGCCAGTGCCGGGTGAAGATCTCCTTGAGGTTCCCGCGGGCCGTGGCCGGTGCTTCGGCGGCCGTGTTCCCGGCCGCGCCGTCCTGGGCCCCGCCCTCGGCGGCGGCGTAGGCGGCCTCCTTCTTGAAGGCCGGGGTCTCCTCCAGTTTCAGCCGCATGTAGAGGCCGATGAGTCCGAGCGGGCCCGCGAGGAAGAAGGGGATGCGCCAGCCCCAGTCCTGGAGGCCCTGCTCGCCGAGGGTGAGCGTGAGGACCGTGACGAGGCCCGAGCCCAGGGCGTAGCCGACGAAGGTGCCGAAGTCGAGCCAGCTGCCGAGGAATCCGCGCCGCCGGTCGGGTGCGTACTCGGCGATGTAGGTGGTGGCTCCGGCGTACTCGCCGCCGGTGGAGAAGCCCTGGACCAGCCGGCACACGAGGAGCAGCAGCGGCGCCAGGAAGCCGACCGACGCGTAGGTGGGGAGGAAGCCGACCGCGAAGGTGCTTGCCGCCATCATGATCATCGTCGCGGCGAGCACCTTCTGACGGCCGATCCGGTCGCCGAGGGGGCCGAACACCAGCCCGCCGAGCGGGCGCACCAGGAAGGCCGCGGCGAAGGTGGCGAAGGTGGAGACGACCTGGGCGCCCGGGGAGCTCGACGGGAAGAAGACCTTGCCCATGGTCCCGGCGAGGTAGGCGTACACGCCGAAGTCGAACCATTCCATGGTGTTGCCGAGCGCCGCGGCGGTCACCGCGCGGCGCACCTGGGGCTGGTCGGCGACCGTCACGTCCGCGCTGCTCAGCGCCCGCTTGCGGCGGCGCAACAGCGTGCGCAGCATCCGGTCGGTGCTGGCGTGCCCGCTGCGCGGCCCGGGCGGGCGGCGAGTGGGTCCTGGCATGGTGACGGCCTCTCTGCCGGGGGCTCCGCTGCGCCGGTGACCTCCCATGTTCCGGTTCCGTACGCGATTCGGCACATCGGCTCGTCCGTCCGGGTGGGCGTAGGGTCCCCGGGCGACCCGACGGCGCCGCGAGGTGCGGCGCCGGGACACCCCCTAGGCTCGCGGCATGGATCATGGGGACACCGGGGCGGCCGGGAGTCGGCCCGGCCGGGCCGAGGACGCCGGGAACACCGCCGCCGGAGGGACCGCCGCCGAACAGGCCGCCGCGGCCGCCGCGCGGCTGAAGGAGCGGCTGTACGCGACCATCACGATGATCTCCGTGGTGATCGGCCTGGCCGTGTCGGAGCACGCCGACGCCATCGGCACCACGGCCACGGTGCTCACCGCCGCCGTCGGGCTGTGGCTGGCGAGCCTGGTGGCCGACCAGCAGGCCCACCGGGTGGTCCACGGACGGCTCGCCACGGGCGCGGAGCTGCGGCGCATGCTGTGGGTCGGGAGCCCCCTGCTGCTGTCCGCCGTCGGGCCGCTGATCCTGATCGGCTCGTCCGCGCTCGGCGTGATGGAGCTGCGGACCGCCCTGTACGCCGCGGCCGGGGTGAACGTCGCCAGCCTGTTCGCCTGGGGGTGGTACGGCGGCGTCCGCATGGGCAGCGGTCCGGCGGTCGCCCTGCTGGCCGGCGCCCTCGACGCGGCGATCGGCCTGGCCGTGGCCCTGGTCAAGGCCGCCGCCGGGCACTGAGGTCCGACCCTTTCGGGGATCATTCGTCGTTCACCGAATCAATGGGGCATCCTGGTGGCATGAACGACGTACATCCAGGAGCCATCGGGGCCCCCGCCGACGAGCCCGCCCCCGCGGCCCGGCTGGCCGCCTTCGCCGCCGCCCTGGCCGATGAGACGCGGGCCGCGATCTGCATGACGCTGCTGGAGGGCCGCGCCTGGACGGCGGGTGAGCTGGCCCGGAGCACCGCCGTGGCGCCCTCCACCGTCAGCGGCCATCTGACCCGGCTGCTCGACGCGGGGATCTGCGTCACCGAGCGGCAGGGCCGGCACAGCTACGTACGCATCGCCGACGCGGCCACCGCCCGCCTGGTCGACGAACTCGCTTCGTACGCGGTCCCGGACCGGGACGGGGCCCACTCCGTACCCGTCGTCGCCGCGCCGGACCCGCTCGCGCGCGCCCGGACCTGCTACGACCATTTCGCCGGCCGGCTCGGCATGGCGGTGACCGACGCGATGGGCAGGCGCGGGCTGCTCCGCACGGAGGGCGTGTTCGAGCTGACGGAGGACGGCCGGGCCTGGTGCGTCGCCGCCGGGGTCGCTCTGACCGGTCACGGGCGCAGGCCGCCGGCCAGTTCCTGCCTGGACTGGACCGAGCGGCGCCGCCACCTGGGCGGCCTCGCCGGGGCGCGGCTGTGCGCGCGGGCGCTGGAGGAGCAGTGGGTGGTGCGCCCGGCGGGCGGCGGACGGGCCCTGGAGGTGACGGCGGCCGGGGAGCGGGCCTTCGAGGACTTGCTGGGGATCACCCCCGAAGCGTGGCGATGAGTACCGAGGCCGCAATCCAAAGCCGATCAACATTTCGGTCGACACCGAAATGTTTCGGCCCTAGGGTGGAGCCATGACGTTCCGCCCGAGTCTCCTCCCGCCCGGCGTACTCACGGTCGGCGCCGTTTCCTTCACGGTGCTCTCCTGGGCCTCCGCCTTCGTCTCCATCCGCAGCGCCGGGGCAGCCTTCTCCCCCGGCGCCCTGGCCCTCGGCCGGCTGCTCGCCGCCTCGCTGGTGCTGGCCGTCCTGCTCCTCGTACGCCGCCAGGGCCTGCCCCCGCGCGAGGCGTGGCGGGGCATCCTGGTCTCCGGTGTCGTGTGGTTCTGCGGCTACACGGTCGCGCTGAACTGGGGCGAGCGGCTGGTCGACGCGGGCACGGCCTCCCTGCTCGTGAACACCGGCCCCATCCTGATGGCGCTCCTCGCGGCCCGCCTGCTCGGCGAGGCGCTGCCGCCGCGGCTGCTCGCGGGCATGGCCGTCTCCTTCACCGGGGCCGTGGTCGTGGGCCTGTCCATGTCCTCGGGGGACAGCGGCTCCACCTCGGTGCTCGGCGTCGTGCTCTGCCTGCTCGCGGCCGTGGCCTACGCGAGCGGCGTCATCGCCCAGAAGCCGGCGCTCTCCCACGGCAGCCCCTTGCAGATCACCGCGTACAGCTGCCTGGTCGGCACCGTGGCCTGCCTGCCCTTCGCGGGGCAGCTGTTCGAAGAACTGCCCGCGGCGCCGCTGTCCGCGACCCTCAACATGGTCTACCTGGGCGTGGTCCCGACCGCCCTCGCCTTCACGACGTGGACGTACGCGCTGGCGCGCATGCCCGCGGGCAGGCTCGGCGCGACCACGTACGCCGTTCCGGCCATCGTCGTCCTGCTGAGCTGGGCCCTGCTGGGCGAGGTGCCGGCCTGGCTGACCCTGCTCGGCGGGGTGCTCTGCCTGGCCGGGGTGGCGGTGTCGCGGTACGCGCCGCGCTCCCCCCGCAGTGGCTCGACGACCGCCCCTTCCCACGAAAGGCTCACCTCATGAAGATCCTCACGGTCGGCGCGGGCGCCGTAGGCGGCTTCTTCGGCGCCCGGCTCGCCGCCGCGGGCGAGGACGTCTCGTTCCTGGTGCGGCCGGCCCGGGCGAAGGTGCTCCGGGCCCGCGGCCTGCGCGTCGAGGGCCAGGGCGAGACGCTCCGCCTCACGCCGCGCCTGGTGACGGCCGAGGCCCCGGGCGGACCGTACGACCTGGTCCTGCTCTCCGTGAAGGCGACCGCCCTGCACACGGCCCTGGCGGACATCGCGCCGGCCGTCGGTCCGGACACCGCCGTGGTGCCCCTGCTCAACGGGATCGCCCATCTCGACGCGCTCGTCACCCGCCTGGGGGCCCCGGCGGTCCTGGGCGGGGTCGCGAAGGTGGTCACCACGCTGAACGCGGAGGGCGACATCCTCCGCATGGCCCCGCCCGCGGTCGTGCTGACCGGCGAGGTCGACGCCCGTCCCTCCGCCCGCGTGGACGCGATCCGCGCGGTGCTGGCCGGGGCGGGCATCGATGCGCCGGCGACCGAGGACATCGTGGCGGCCATGTGGCACAAGTGGGTGTTCATCTCCACCCTGGTCGCGCTGACCTGCCTGATGCGCGGCACGGTCGGGGAGGTGAACGCCGTCCCCGGCGGCGCGGAGCTCGGGACGGCCCTGCTCGCCGAGGCCGCGGCGGTGGCGGAGGCCGCCGGGCACCCGGTTCCCGAGGGTGAGCGCGCCTTCACCGAGGCGACCGTCACGACGCCCGGCTCCCCCCTGACACCGTCCCTCTACCGCGACCTCGTCGCGGGGGCGCCCACGGAAGCCGACCACGTCCTGACCGACCTCACCGGCCGCGCCCGCGCGCTGGGGGTGGCCACCCCCCTGCTGGACCTCGCCGCGCTGCACCTGCGCGTCCACGAGGGGCGGCTGGCGGCCGGCCGCTGAGGGGCGGGGCGAGGGGCCGGGGCGGGAGGGGCGGTCAGCCGGCGGTGTCGATGCCCGTGACGACCGCGGGCCCCAGCGGGGCGTCCTTCTCGGCGAGACCCGATTCGGCGAGGGCGGAGGCCGCGATGCGCAGTGCGGCACCCTCCGCCCGGCTCCGGTCCGCCGCCTCGACTTCGAGGCGCAGGCAGAACGTGCCGTCCTCGTTGACGGTCAGCAGGCCCAGCTCCTCCACCTCCCGGAGGTCCGAACGGGCGGGGTCCTGCCGGCGCAGCCGCCGCGCCAGCTCGTCCCGCACGGCGTCGGGCACGTCCGTCAGGAACGTGCCGGGCACGGTGATCACGTAGGCGGTCACGAAGGCCTCCTCGAAGGTCGGCTCGGCCGGGCACCGCGCCGCGGCCGTACGGAGCGCCTGCCCGCAATCCCGGCTTCGACACGGAGGGACACCGCCCGGCAGCCGGCCGTGGGGTGCGTGGCGGTCCCGGCCGCTACGGTGGCGGCATGGAACAGCGGATCAGCCTGGTCACCCTGGGGGTCACGGACCTCGCCCGCGCCAAGGCCTTCTACGCGGCGTTGGGGTGGCGGGGCACCGAGGTCGAGGAGACCGTCTTCCACCAGGCGGGCGGCATGGCCCTGGTGCTGTGGGACCGGGGGAAACTGGCGGCGGACTGCGGACTGCCCGAGGCCCCGGGCCCGGCCGGCTTCGGCGGGATCGCCCTGGCCCAGAACGTCCGTACGGACGCCGAGGTGGACGCCGTCCTCGACGCGGCCGTCCGGGCCGGCGGCCGCGTCACCCGGCCGGCCGCCGTCAACGCGATCGGCTTCTACTCGGGGGTCTTCACCGACCCCGACGGCCACGCCTGGGAGATCGCGCACAACCCCGGTTTCACGCTGGCCGGGGACGGCTCCCTGATCCTGCCCGACTTCGAGACCGGGTGAGGTGACGGCCCGTCGGGCGGCCGTACGCCGGAGGGCGTCAATCCGGCGGACGGGGGCAGACGCGCCGTATGACTCCGTATCCGTTCACCTCCCAGGCCCTCACCGCGGCGCCCGGCCCCGCCTGGATCCACCTGGTCGTGATGGCCTTCGCGCTCCTGGTCCTCGTCCGCTCCCTGGCCCGGCACCGCTAGCGGCTATCCGGCGCGCACCGACTCCAGTACCCGCACGCCCAGTTCCAGCGCCTCGTCCGGTTCGCGGACGCACCGCTGGAGGTCGATGAAGCAGCTGTCCGCGCCGGTGTCCCGGATCCCCGCGAGGACCTTCGCGATCCGTTCGTACGAGGTGCCCGGCTCGGCGTTGAACCGGATGTTCCGTCGCAGCGCGCCGGGATCGCGGCCGGCCTCCTCGGCGGCCCGTACGGCCGTCGCCCAGAGCCCGCCGAGCACCTCGGGCGGCAGGACCGTGCCGACCCAGCCGTCCGCCCGGCGCCCGATCCGGCGCATCGCGGCCGCCGAGAAGCCGCCCAAGTAGACGGGCGGGTGGGGGCGCTGGAAGGGGCGCAGGCCCACGTGGGTGCGCGGGATGCGCCAGTGGGGCCCCGCGTGCTCGAACTCCTCCTGGGTCCACAGGCCCAGGACGATGTCGAGGATCTCTTCGAGCCGCTCGCCCCGCCGGGTGAACTCGGCGTTCACGGCGGTGTATTCGTCGCGCAGCCAGCCGATGCCGAACCCCGCGTCCAGCCGGCCGCCGCTCACCCGGTCCAGCGAGGTGAGGCTGCGGGCCAGCAACAGGGGCGGGTACCAAGGGGCGTTGAGGGTGCTCGTGCCGAGCCGGGCGCGGGTGGTCGCGGCGGCGGCGACGGTCAGGACCGTGAGCGGGTCGAGGAAGGTCCGGTACTCGGGCGGGTACGGGTCCTGCTCCGTATGGCCGGGGTAGAGGTCGCTGGGCTCCACGGGGGCCAGCGAGCGGTCCCCCACCCAGAGCGAGTCGAACCCGGCGCCCTCCGCGTCGCGCGCGAACCCGGCGATGCGGTCCGCCCGCGCATGGGTTCCGTACTGGGGCAATGCGATGCCGATCTCCATGCCCCCATCGTGGGCACGGGGCGGCCCGGGGACCCAAGGGCTCCACACGTGACACGAGTCACACGTGCTCCCCGCCCCGGGGGCCGGACCGAATGCGGCGGAACACGCCGTAGGTCAGGTGAATGCCCGTCGGGAGGGGCATCCAGGCGGTGTGATGCCGGGGTTCGACTTTCCGTCATCGACCTTGGAGTGACATGCGCATTCGTACCGCGATCGCCGCCACCGTTCTCGCCGCGGCCGGCATCCTGGGCGCCTCCGGTGCCGCCGTCGCCGATGCCCACGCCGAGGGTGCCGCCATCGGCTCCCCCGGCGTCCTCTCCGGCAACGTCATCCAGGTACCGATCCACGTCCCGATCAACCTGTGCGGCAACAGCATCAACGTGATCGGCCTGCTGAACCCGGCGGCCGGCAACACCTGCATCAACACCTGATCCCCGCGGGGCCGTACCGGCCCGCGCGTCCCGCCCGCCCGGGGAGCGACGGCCTCGTGCCGCCCCGGGCGGGAGCGCCGGGTCCCGGCGGTGGGCGGTCAGCGGTGCAGCTGCCGCATCCAGTCCTGCGGGACCCGGTCGCCGGGGCCCGGCACCGGCTGGTCGGCCGGGTGGGAGGCCGGGGGCGCGAGGGCCGGGCCGGACTCGTACAGCTCGTCGGTGCCGTAGTTCCAGAACCAGTCCTCGCCCGGTTCGAAGCTCTGCACCAGGGGGTGGCCGCTGGACTTCCAGTGCGCAGTGGCGTGCTGGGCCGGGGAGGAGTCGCAGCAGCCGATGTGGCCGCACTGGGCGCAGCGCCGCAGGTGGAACCACCAGCCGCCCGTCGCCTCGCAGTCGCCGCAGCCGGGTCCGTCGGGCGCTGCGCCGGGGTCGATTCCGCTGATCTCGCTCATACGGGCTCCTCGGGATGGTGGGGGGCGGTTCGCGCGGTGTCAGTCGCTGTCGGCGTCGGCGTCGCGGTCCGAGTCGGCGTCGGCGTCCGGGTCGGGGTCGGTCAGCGGCAGCAGGACCTGGAAGCGGGTGTCGCCCGGTGCGGACTCGACCTGGAGGCTGCCGTGGTGCTTGTTGACGACGATCCGCCAGGAGATGTCCAGGCCGAGACCGGTGCCCTCGCCGACCGGTTTGGTGGTGAAGAACGGGTCGAAGATGCGGCTGCGGATGTCCGCCGGGATGCCGGGTCCGGTGTCGCGGAACTCCACCAGCAGCCGGTCCCCTTCGCGGGCCGTGCGGACGGTCAGGGTGCCCTCGCCACCGGTGCTCTCGATGGCGAAGACGGCGTTGTCGACGAGGTTGGTCCACACCTGGTTGAGTTCGGCCGGGTAGGCGGGCACGGCCGGCAGCGTGCGGTCGTAGTCCTTGACCAGCCGGATCCGGGGGCCGATCTTGCCGGACAGCATCAGCAGCGTGCTGTCGAGGAGTTCGTGGACGTCGACGGACCGGTGCGGGGCGCGGTCGAGCTGTGAGTACTGCTTGGCGGCGTCCACGAGGTGGGAGATCCGGGTGGTGGAGTCGTCGATCTCGTCCATCAGCAGCTCGGTCTCGACCGTGTAGTTGAGCCAGCCGATGGCGCCGGGGAGGATGTCCTCGGCCACGGTCGCGGCGACCTGCTCCAGCCAGTCCGTGTCCAGTCCGGCCTGGACGAAGGTCGGCGCGATGCGCCAGCCCTCGGCGATGCCGTGGTCGTCGAGCCAGTCGGTGAGCCGGTCCTCGCGGTCGGAGGCCTCCAGGGGGCTCAGCACCGGCGCCTTGGCGACGCGTTCGGCCGTCCGCTCCTGGATCTCGATGAGTTCGGCGAGCGCCTCGCGGGAGTAGGGGCCCTGGGCGATGACGGCCAGCTTGTGGCGCATCTTGCCCACCCGTTCCCGCAGGGTCGCGGTGGCGCGGACGGCCGCCGCGGCCGGGTTGTTGAGTTCGTGGGTGAGCCCGGCGGACAACGAGCCGAGGGCCAGCAGCCGTTCGCGCTGTCCGATGGCCCGCTGGGTGTTCTTCGAGCCGAAGAAGAGCCCTTCCAGCAGGTGCGCGGCCATCGGGAACCATTCCCGCATGACGTCGGCGAACGACTGGGCGGGCAGGACGAAGAACCGGGTCCACTCGGTCACCCGCATGGAGTTGGTGTACACCTGCGGCACCCGGTCGCCCAGGTAGGCCTGCATGGCACCGGAGTACACGCCGCGCTGCGAGGTGCGGCCGACCTCCACGTCGTCGACGCCGACCCGGCGGGACAGGACGACGGTGCCCTCGATCATCACGTAGAAGCAGGTGGCCGGGTCCCCCTCGGTGTACACCGGCCCGGCTTCGAACCGCTCCACCCGCCCCTCGGCGCAGAGCCGTCCGAGCTGTTCCGGGGAGAGCTTCTCGAACAGGAACAGCGAGGCGATCTCCTGCGGGCTGCACGGCATGACCTGGCCGCTCATGACTGCTCCAGGTACCGGTGGACGAGCATGACTGCCATGGCTCCCTCTCCGACGGCCGACGCGACGCGCTTCGCGGACTGGGCCCGGGCGTCACCCGCCACGAACACTCCGGGGATGTTGGTCTCCAGGTGGTAGGGCGGCCGGTCCAGTTCCCAGGCGGCCGGCGGCCGCCCGTCCGGGGTGAGGTCCGGTCCGGCCAGGATGAAGCCGTGCGCGTCGCGCAGCACGGTGCCGTCCAGCCAGTCGGTCAGCGGGGCCGCGCCGATGAAGACGAACATCCACTGGGCGTCGACGAGTTCGGTCGTGCCGCTGTCCACGTCGCGCAGTGTCAGCTGCTCCAGGTGCCCGTCGCCGTGGGCGGCGTCGATCACGGTCCGGGTCCGGACGGTGATGTTGGGGGCTTCCTCGATCTGCTGGAGGAGGTAGTACGACATCGACGCCCGCAGGGACTCGCCGCGTACGAGCAGCGTCACCGATTTGGCGCCCCGCGCCAGGTACATCGCGGCCTGTCCGGCGGAGTTGGCGCCGCCCACGATGTACACGTCCTGGCCCTGGCAGGAGGCGGCCTCGGTGAGGGAGGAGCCGTAGTACACCCCGCAGCCGGTGAGGTCGTCGCAGCCCGGGGCGTGGAGCTGGCGGTAGGAGACGCCGGTCGCCAGGATGACGCTGTGGGCGGCGATGGCCGTGCCGTCGGAGAAGCGGACGACGCGGGCCGCGCCGTTGACCTCCAGCCCCGTGACCTCGCGGGCGGTGAGGATCTCGGCGCCGAACCGGCCGGCCTGGCGGCGGGCGCGGTCGGTGAGCTGGGCGCCGGACACGCCGTCGGGGAAGCCCAGGTAGTTCTCGATGCGGGAGCTCTGTCCGGCCTGCCCGCCGGTGGCCGAGCGCTCGACCAGTACGGTCCGCAGCCCTTCGGAGGCCCCGTAGACGGCCGAGCCGAGTCCGGCGGGGCCGCCGCCGATCACGACGAGGTCGTAGAAGTCGGCGGCCGGTGTCGTGGCGAGGCCGACGTGGGCGGCCAGCTCGGGCGCCTCCGGTTCGACCAGGACGGCGCCCTCGGGGGTGATCACCAGGGGCAGCCGCCGGCCGTCGGCCCCAGCCGCCTCCAGCAGCCGTTGTCCCTCGGGTTCGTCGGAGGAGTACCAGCGGTAGGGCACCTGGTTGCGGGCGAGGAACTCCCGTACGGCGGAGGAACGCGCCGACCAGCGGTGTCCGACCACCTTGGTCGCGGGGACGGGCCGGTAGTCGCTGGAGCGCCAGGCCGTGAGCAGGTCGTCCACGACCGGGTAGAGCTTCTCCTCCGGCGGGTCCCACGGCTTGAGGAGGTAGTGGTCGAGGTCGACGACGTTGATGGCGTCGATCGCCGCGTCGGTGTCGGCGTACGCGGTCAGCAGGACGCGCCGCGCGCCCGGGTACACGTTCAGTGCCTGTTCGAGGAACTCGATGCCGTTCATCTGCGGCATGCGGTAGTCGGCCAGGATGACGGCGACGAGGTCGCCGCGCAGTTTGAGCTCGCGCAGCGCCTCCAGCGCGGACTCGCCGGATTCGGCGCGCACGATCCGGTACGAGGCCCCGTAGCGGCGGCGAAGGTCCCGGGCGACGGCGCGGGAGACCCCCGGGTCGTCGTCCACGGTCAGGATGACGGTCCGTGCTGTGTCGGCGACCTCTGCCATACGACTCCCACCCGAGCGGCGGCGCCCCGGAGTGGTGGGACGGCGAGCCGCCCGGCGCCGGTTCCCGCCCATCGTATGTTCGATCGTCCGGGTCCGCTCCGGGACCCGGCAGCCCGCGCACGCCCGGTGCGCGGGCCGTCGCGCGCGGTCAGCGGTGCTCGTGCGGCGGCGGGGCCGTCCGGCTGGGTCTCGACCAGAAGCGGCGCGTCGAGCGCGTCCACGAGATCCTCGCCGCCCACCCCGGCCACCACTGGATGCGGTCCGATCGCCGAGCGGATCCGGGAGGCGACCGGCATGGACGCGCTCACCGTGCTCGGCGGGGTCGGCTCGGGGGCCTCGACCGGCGCCCTGGCCCGCTACCTGCGCGAGGGCGGCGGCCGCGGTGCGGGCGCGCCGGACGTCGAACCGGTCGGCGTCCAGCCGTACGGGAGCGTCACCTGCTGCGCCGGCACGCGGTCTTCGCGGGGCTGTCGGCCGGGGCCGCGTACCTCGCGGCCGGGCACGAACGCGAGCGCGCGCCGGGGCGGACCGTCCTCTTCATCGCCGCCGACACCGGCCACCGCTACGCGGACGCCGTCCACGCCCGGTCCGCGAGGCCGCTCCGGTCGCGGACCGCGACCGGAGCCGGCTGGCCCTGCCGTGGTCGCGGATGGCCTGGGACCGCGCCCCGGGCGCGAGGCCGCTCACGCGCGGGCCGGCCGCGGCGGCTCCGTAACGGGCGGCCGGGGCGCGGGCAAGGCGCGGGTGGGAGGGAGCCGACGCACGCGCCGCCAGGACCCGCGACAGCGGGGTCCTGGCGGCGGGTGACGGCCGGCCCGTCGTCCCGGGAGCAGGTCAGCGCGCCGCTACTGCGGCGGCGGCGGAGGCGGCGTCGTGCCGCCCTGCCCCTCGTTGCGCAGCTGCTCCTTGAGCCTCTCCTGGGCCATGTCGACCTGGCTGCTGTACTTGCCCTGGGTCTTCCCGTCCACGAAGTCGCCCGCCTTGTCGACGCCCTGGCCGGCCTGCTCCTCGTGGCCCTTCAGCATCTGCTTGAGCTTGTCCATCATCGACATGGTGATCCCTTTCACAGTGATCCGACACCTCCAGCATCGCGGGCCGTCCCACAAACCGCATCCGCGCGTCGCGGGCGCGTATTCCCGCCGGTTCGGGGGCCGTGCGGCGCGGACGGGCACCCTCACCGCCCCCTCGGGCCGCATACCCACCGCTGGGGTGCACAGTCGTTTACCTTGGGGGTGAACATTTGTGCACCCCCGTGTGTCCCGCTCTCCTCCCGTGTCTGGAGCAGCATGCCCCCCGCGATACCCGCACCCGGTCCGGCCCCCGACACCGCGCCCGCGCCCCCACCCGGCTCCCGCTCCCCGCGCCCCCGGCTCGTCATGCCCGTCCTCGCCTTCTGCGGCATGATCGTCGCCGTCATGCAGACCCTCGTGGTCCCGCTGCTGCCGCACGTCCCCGACCTGACGGGGGCGAGCCCCGGCGCCGCCGGCTGGCTGGTCACCATCACCCTCCTGACCGGCGCGGTCTTCACCCCGGTGCTCGGCCGCGTCGGCGACATGTACGGCAAACGGCGGGTCCTGGTCGCCTCGCTGGGAGTGCTCACCGCGGGCTCCGTCCTGTGCGGGATCAGCTCCGAC
Organism: Streptomyces sp. NPDC002032; assembly: GCF_042890765.1. Classification (NCBI taxonomy): domain Bacteria; kingdom Bacillati; phylum Actinomycetota; class Actinomycetes; order Kitasatosporales; family Streptomycetaceae; genus Streptomyces; species Streptomyces sp. NPDC002032. Next base: position 82,370 of record NZ_JBIASM010000018.1, read on the forward strand.
ATCGGCGTGCTGATCACCGGCCGGGCCCTCCAGGGCGCCGCGCTCGCGGTGATCCCCCTGGGCATCAGCATCATCCGCGACGAGCTCCCCGCCGACCGGGTGCTGTCGGCGATCGCGCTCATGAGCTCGACGCTCGGCATCGGGGCGGCGATCGGCCTGCCGGTGGCGGCCGTGGTCATCGAGAACTTCGACTGGCACACCATGTTCTGGGCGTCGGCCGCCCTCGGGCTGCTCGACCTGCTGCTGGTGCTGTGGATCGTCCCCGAGTCCGCGGTCCGCTCGCGCGGGCGCTTCGACCTCCCGGGGACGCTCGGGCTGGCCGGCACGCTCGTCGGGCTGCTGCTCGCGATCACCCGGGGCTCGGACTGGGGCTGGAGCTCCGCGCGCACGCTCGGGCTGCTCGGCGCCTCCCTGGCCGTGGGCCTGCTCTGGGGCTGGTTCGAACTGCGCACCCCCTCCCCCATGGTCGACCTGCGGGTCTCCGCCCGGCCCGCCGTCCTGCTCACCAACGTGGCGGCCCTGCTGATCGGTTTCGCCTTCTACGCGAACTCCCTGGTCACCGGCCAGATGGTGCAGGAGCCCACCAGCACGGGGTACGGGCTCGGCGCGTCCATCGTGGTGAGCGGGCTGTGCCTGTTGCCGGGTGGTCTGGCCATGGTGGCCCTCTCCCCCGTCTCGGCCCGGATCTCCGCCGCCTACGGGCCGCGGACCGCGCTCGCGCTGGCGGCCGTCGTCATGGCCGCCGGCTACGTGGTCCGCTTCTTCACCAGCCACAGCCTCTGGCTGATCGTGGCCGGAGCCACCGTGGTGGCCTCCGGCACCGCCATCGCGTACTCGGCGCTGCCCGCCCTGGTCATGCGGGCCGTGCCGGTGAGCGAGACGGCGGCGGCCAACGGGCTCAACACCCTCATGCGTTCCGTCGGCCAGGCCTGTTGCAGTGCCGTGGTCGCCGCCGTGCTGGCCCATGTGACCTTCGTGGCCGGGGGCCGCAGCGCCCCGACCCTGCACGCGTACCTGCTGATCTTCCTGATCGCCGGGGGGACGGCGCTGGCCGCCCTCGTGGCCACGCTGTTCCTGCCGTCCGACCGCACCGGGCGCGGCCGCGGCCCCCTGCGCGGGCGCGCCTGCGGGGGCGGTACGGTCACCGTGTCAGCGACCGTGACCGCCGCCCGGGAGAGCGCATGAGCACCAGCGGGGAACCCGTCACCGCCCCGTCCGGCACGGCCGCCGGGGCGGAGGCGGAAGCCGGTTCCGGACGCGAGGCCATCGTGCGCGCCGCCCGCCGGGCGTTCACGCTGCGGCCGTACGCCGAGGTCACGATGCGCGGCATCGCGGCCGCCGCCGGGGTGAGCCCGTCGCTGATCGTCAAGCGTTTCGGCAGCAAGGAGGCCCTGTTCAACACGGTCGCCGACTTCGGGGCGGCCGCCGACGAACTGTTCGCCGCCCCGCCGCCGGTGCTCGGGCGGCACCTGGTCCTGACGATGGTCGAGCTGCGCGACCGGTTCCGCGGCGACCCGCTGCTGCGGGTCGTGTTCTCCCTGGGCATCGAGGACGAGCGCACCCTGCTGCGGGACCGGTTCCGCGAGCAGGTCACCGACCGGCTGGCCGCCACCCTGAGCGGCCCCGACGCCCTGCTGCGCGCCGAGCTGATCGCCGGCCAGCTGCTGGGCCTCGGCGCCACCCTGAGCCTGCACCGCCCCGACGGCGCCGGGGCCCGCGCGAGCGCCGACCGGCTCGCGGACCTGTACGCACCCGGGCTCCAGCTGCTCATCGACGGGCCCGGGGCGCCGGACACCCCTTAGCGGCCGCGCTGGATCTCGAAGTGGTCGATGCGCTGCCCCGTCTCGGCGAGGGCGCTGACCTTCAGCTTCGGGGAGCGGCCGGTCTCCACCTCGACCGCGAGGAAGGAGTAGTTGGTGTACCGGACCCGGGACCACTCGACGGTCTCGGTCGCCTTCGTGCCGCCCTTGACCCAGTGGTAGGTGTCGACGCTGTCGCGGTCCGCGACGTGGCCCTCGTACGAATCGGGTACGGGGAAGCTGTACAGCGAGCGGCCCGCCGCGCCGGCGGTGACGTAGACGATGCCGTCGCGGGTCGGGTCGGTGCGCTCGCCGATCGGGACCTTGCGGCCGACCTTGTTGCCCTTGATGGCGTCGGTGCGCTCGTACACGTGGTTGTGGCCGTTGATGACCAGGTCCACCGTGTGCTTCTCGAACAGCGGGACCCACGCCTCGCGGACGCCGCCCTCGGAGGCGTGCGCGCTGGTGGTGGAGAACGCGCAGTGGTGGAAGAACACCACGATGAAGTCGACGTCGCGGTTGTGCCGCAGCTCGCCGAGGCGCCGGTCCAGCCAGGCGGTCTGCTTGCCGCCGCTGATGTCGAAGTTGGCGGGGATCTCGTACGAGACGTCGTTCGCGTCGAGCGCGACGACGCCGACGTTGCCGTGCACGAAGGAGTAGACGCCGGGCTGGTTGACCGGGTCCGGGCCGTTGTCGGGCAGGGACCAGCGGGCGTTCTGGCCGCCGTAGCCCTGCGGCGAGTACCAGGCCTCCATGTCGTGGTTGCCGGTCGTCACCATCCACGGGACGGTCTTGGCCACGGATTCGGTCTGGGCGAGGAACTGGTCCCAGGTGCGGGCGTCGTAGGTGTCGCCACTGCCGCCCGAGCCGGAGGAGTCGGCGTAGCAGATGTCGCCCGCGTGCAGGTGGAAGGCCGGGTTCTGGGCCATCAGCACCGCGTCGTTGCCCAGCGCGTGGTAGCTCACGCCCTGGTCGCCGAAGGCGGTGAAGGTGAAGTTCTCGGCGCGCGCGGGGGCCGTGGTGAAGGTGCCGAGCGTGCCCGCGTTGCGGTGGTCGGCGGGGTCGAAGCCGTCGTGGCCGACGCCGTAGTAGTACGTCTGGCCGGGCCGCAGCCGGTCCAGGCCCACGTGCAGGTAGAACTGCTCGGCGCCCGCGATCTTGCCGCCGTTCAGGACGGGGGTGGTGAGGTGGCGCACCTCGGCGTCGATCTTCCGGCTCAGCGCCCAGGGGCTGGTGCCGATGCGCAGGTAGGGCTTCCGCACCGCGAAGGGCACCTGCCAGGAGACCCGCATCTGGGTCTTGGGGTCGGCGCCGTACTGCAGGTGACGGGCGAACGGCGCGGTCAGGGAGCCGTCGACGCCGCGGCGTTCGGCGGAGGTGCGCACCACGGCCGGGGCCGCGTACGCGGGCGAGGCGGTCCCCGCGCCGAGCCCGGCCCCGGCGACGGCCGCGGTCACCGCGCCGGCCCGCAGGGCGCCGCGCCGGGTGAACCGGGCGCGCAGGTAGTCGTGCTGCTCCGCCATGCTCATGCGGGAGGCGAGCTTCTGGGGGATACCGAAATCGGGAAGGTCCATGACGCGAAACATCCTCTGTTCGGGCGAAGCGGATCCCACCGCCGGGTGAACGAGGGGGATACGAACCCCCATGTGACTCCCAGAAATCTTCGCGAGCGGCCCGCGGATCGTGGAGGTGACAGGCCGTAGGACGGCGTACGGACCCCACCCGGCCGCACAGGGGGCGTTTTCCGCCAGATCCTCCGTTCCGCGCCCGGCGCCGGGCGTGATCAGTAGCGTGGACCGGGCTAGAGGTCACGGCGCCGGGCGGGTACCGGCGCCGGGCACGGACGTGTGACGTGAGGGAGCGGGCGCCGATGGCGAATGTGGAAGTGTCCCTGAAGGAGATCATGACCTCGGTCGAGGGCGCGCTGGGAGCCGCTCTCGTCGACTACACCAGCGGGATGGCGCTGGGGACCCTCGGCGGGGGCAAGGACCTCGACCTGGGGGTCGCCGCCGCGGCCAACACCGATGTGATCCGGGCGAAGGTCCGCACCCTGGAGATGCTGGGACTGCAGGACGGGATCGAGGACCTGCTGATCACGCTCGGCACCCAGTACCACCTCATCCGCCTGCTGGGGGGCAACGGCATGCAGAGCCTGTTCCTGTACCTCGTCCTGGACAGGAAGAACTCCAACCTGGCCATGGCCCGCCACCAGCTCAAGCGCATCGAGGCGGCACTGGAGCTGTAGCCGCGGTCCTCCGGGCCCACGCATGCCCACGAGTTGCAGACTTCTGCAACTGGGCACATCCGAAACTGGCCGAACCCGGGCAGGCGTGGGCCCCGCGGACGCGATGATGGGCGAGGCGGCTCCCGGACCGGAACTCCGGTGCCGGGAGGCACGGTCGAGGGCGATGGCGGGAGCATGCGGCGTGGGAATGCAGGTACCCCTGTACCAGGCGAAGGCCGAGTTCTTCCGCATGCTCGGGCACCCCGTCCGCATCCGGGTACTGGAGCTGCTGCAGAACGGTCCCCGGCCCGTGCGCGAACTCCTCGCCGAGATCGACATAGAGCCGTCCAACCTCTCCCAGCAGCTGGCGGTGCTGCGCCGGTCGGGCATCGTCGTCTCCATCCGCGAGGGCTCGACGGTGAGCTACGCGCTCGCCGGCGGCGACGTCGCCGAGCTGCTGCGGGCGGCCCGTCGCATCCTGACCGAACTCCTGGCCGGCCAGAGCGAGCTCCTCGCCGAGCTCCGGCAGGGCGAGCCCCGGAGCGCGTGGACGGGCCCGGGCGGGTGACCGGCAGCGCGGGCCGGCGCCCCGGGGGCCGGGAGCACGCCGGCGATTTCCGCTGACCCGCCCGGTGCGGGGAGGGGGGCGGGCAGGCGGGGAACCGGGCGGCCCGTCAGCCCTCGCGGTCCATGACGCGGCGGGCCGCCTCGGCCTCCGCCGCGGGCGGGGACAGTTCGTCGAGGGTGTCGAGCTCGTCGTCAGACGCCAGCTCGCGTTCCCAGGCGGCCGCGAGCCGCTCCCGCTCCTCGCGCGGTCTGCCGGCGACGGCCTCCCGGTGGTCCGGGTCCAGAGCCGCGAGGAAACGTCCGACCGCGTCCATCGGCATGCCGTACTCCTTGTCGCCGTGCGGGAAGGGCGGCGGTCACCGCGCCGCCGTGCCCGGCCCAGGATCGCGAACCCGGCCCCCCGCGGCCGCCCGACACGGCGCGCCACCACCCGAATGCGGGCAGCGGCCCGTCAGTTCCGCACCAGCAGCGCCACCGCGCCCAGGACGACCGCCAGGAGGAGCGCGAGGACCCCGTGCACGGGCCGGTGCTCGCGCAGGACCGGCAGGGCGCGGTCCAGCGCGAAGCGGCCCGGGCCGGTGAGGGCGAGGGTGACGGCCGCGGCGATGATCAGGGCCTCGAACTCGACGCCCGTCAGCCCGAACACGGCGCCGGTCCACTTCACGGCGATGGCGTTGATCATGACGCCGACGACGGCCGCGGCAGCCAGCGGCGTGAGCAGCCCGAGGACCAGCCCCAGACCGCCCAGCACCTCGGTCAGGCCCGCGAGCGTCGCCATGGTCCGCCCCGCCGGATAGCCCGCCCCGCTGAAGAACGCCCCCGTGCCCGTGATGCCGGGGCCGTTGAACCACCCGAACAGTTTCTGGGTGCCGTGGACGGCCATGATCGCGCCGAGTACGAGGCGCAGCACCGGCAGGCCCACGTCGTAGGAGGTGGTGCTCTCGGTGGTGAAGCGGGGTCCAGCGGGGTACCGGGTCGGGGCCATCGGATCACTTCCTGTCGGGGGCGCGGGGAGGGGCGGTCAGGGTGACGCGGTGTGCGGGGACGGGGACGGGGACGGGGACGGCGGCGGCGGGGGCGGCGGGGGCGAAGGCGGGGGTCGCCTTGCCTGCGCGGTGCGGTGGCCCGCGCGGGCCGAGGGGGCCGGGTCGTCGTCGGGGTGCAGGCCGAGCATGTCGATCAGCAGCAGGAGGCCGGCGGGGTCGGTGGCGTGCGCGGCGACCGTGCGGCGGGCAGCCTCACGGTCGCCCGCTCCGGCCGGTGCCAGGAGGGACGGGTCGTCACAGCCGAAAGGGTCCTTCATGCCCCGATGCGATCAGCTGCGCGGCCGGGGCGCAGCCCGGCCTGCTCCACCCGGCCCCGGCGCCGCGGGGCGCGTCAGTCGCCGTTCGCGGAGAAGTGCTGGTAGTCGGGCTCGGCCCAGCGGGCGCCCCAGGACCAGCCGGCCTCCTCGAAAGCGCTGGTCAGCACGGATCCCGGGGTGATCATGCCGGGGCCGGGGCGGTCGCGGTCCAGGTGACTCCGGCCGTTCGGCGGGTAAGTCGTGCCGTGGCGGTCGACGTACGGGTTCTCGACGGGGTTGATGTCGATGGCGTCGCCCCAGGCGTGCCGCGACCTGCGTTCGGCGTCGCCGGTGACCTGGCGGCAGTTGAAGGCGGAGGTGTTGTCGTCGGCCATGGCCCGTTCGTCGCTGCCGCCGTACTCGGCCGTCACCCGCATCCGGCGGATCGGGAAGCGGGCCTCGAAGGCCTTCGCGAACACGCGGAGCAGGGGTTCCACCGCGTCGCGGTGGACGATGAGCTCCCCCTGGTGGACCCTGCCGTCGAAGCCCCAGTGCTTCATCCGGACGAGTCGCAGCAGGTCCGGGGGGACGGGGCAGTCGGGCCGGTAGCCGACGCCCAGCTTCGCGGCCGGGACGGCCGAGACCTCGGCGGCCAGCTCCGCCACCGGGTTCCCCGGCGGGACCGCCCGGAACCCGGGTGCGGCTGCCTCCGGTACGCCGCAGGACGACGTGGACACGCAGATCGCGGCGGTGAGGGCCACGGCTGCGAGGCGGTAGCGCACCGCTCCACCGTAGGCCGGTCGGGCGCACCCGGCACGGCGGAGCGGCGGGGCCGGGATCAGCCCCGGTCGGGGGAGAACGTCACCGGAAGGCTCAGCGGGCCGCGAAGGCCGCCGGGACGCCAGCGGATCTCCTCCGGCGGGACGGCGAGCGCGAGCCCGGGGAGCCGGTCCAGGGCGGTGCCGATGGCGATCTGCCCCTCCAGCCGGGCCAGCGGCGCGCCCAGGCAGTAGTGGATGCCGTGGCCGAACGCCAGGTGGGTGTTGTCCCGCCGGGTGATGTCCAGCCGGTCGGCGTCGGGGAAGCGGGCCGGATCGCGGTCGGCGATGGCCGAGGCGATCAGCACGGTCGCGCCGCGCGGGATGCGCACGCCGGCGATGTCGAGGTCCTCGCGGGCGAAGCGGGCGATGCCCGGGCTGACGGGGCCGTCGTAGCGCAGGAACTCCTCGATCGCGCCGGGCAGCAGTCCGGGGTCGGAGCGCAGCCGGTCGAGCTGGGCGGGGTGGGCCAGGAGCATGGCGATGCCGCCCGCGATCAGGTTGACGGTGGTGATGTAGCCGGCGGCCAGCAGCAGGAAGACCATGGCGATCAGCTCGTCCTCGGTCAGCCGCTGCTCCTGGTCACGGGCGGTGATCAGGCCGCTGAGCAGGTCGTCGCCGGGGTCGGCCCGTTTGGCCCGGATGAGGTCGCCCACGTAGCCGCGCATGTGCTGCCACGCCTCGTTGACGACGGCGGGGTCCGGGGGCTGTGCGCCGCGCATGATCATGCGGTCGGTCCAGCGCTGGAAGTCGTGGCGGTCGTCGACGGGGACCCCGAGCAGTTCGCTGATCACCGTGACCGGGAGCGGCAGGGCGAAGTCCTCGACGAGGTCGGCGCGGCCGGCCGCCACGATCTCGTCGAGGAGCCCGTCGGTGACGGCCTGGATCCGGGGCCGCAGGCCGGCGACCCGGTGGGCGGTGAACGCCTTGGAGACCAGGCGGCGCAGCCGGGTGTGGTCGGGCGGGTCGCTGCGCAGCATGTTGCCGAGCATGGACTCGCGTTCGGTGCCGGGCAGCTGTTGCAGGAGCCGGGTGTCGGAGGCGTCGCGCACGTCGCTGCTGAGCCGGGAGTCGGAGAGGGCCGCGAGCCCGTCCTCGTAGCGGGTGACGACCCAGGCCTCCAGTCCGCCCGCGATGACGGCACGGCGCACGGGGCCGTCCTCGCGCAGTTGCCGGTAGAGCGGGAAGGGGTCGGCGACGAAGGCCGGATCGGCGTAGGGCAGAAGGACCGGCCGCTCAGTCATGTCGCCTCCAGGCGTACGTCTGCGTCGCCCCGCCGGGACGGACAGCGGGGACACCCAGGTCCAATTCTTACCGAATGCCGGTTTCGGTTCCCGTCCGCCGCGTCTCCGCGTCCGCGTCGCCGGTGGCGCCCCCTCCCCGGCGCGCGGTCCGTCCAGCGCGTAACGAACTTGTTCGTAACGAACATGTTCGTTACGCTCGTCGCATGACATCGAGCACCCCCGCGCGCCGCAGCCGCCGCGAGCGCCCCGCCAAGCCCGCGCTCACCCTCGACGGCATCGTCGCCACCGCGGTCGCCCTCATGGAGACCGAGGGGCTGCAACGCGTCACGATGCGGCGCCTGGCCCAGGAGCTCGACACCGGGCCGGCCTCGCTGTACGTGTACGTCGCCAACACCGCCGAACTGCACGCGGCCATCCTGGAGGAGCTGCTCGGCGCCGTGGACCTGAGTGCGGTGACCGACGAGGGCGACTGGCGGGACCGGCTCGCCGCCGTACTCGGCTCGTACACGGCCGTCCTGTTCGCCCACCCCAGCCTGGGGCTCGCCGCGCTGACGGCCCGCCCCTCGGGCCCGAACTACCTGGCCCTGGTCGAGGGGCTCCTCGCCCTCCTCCACGAGGGCGCGGTCCCCGACGCCCAGGCGGCCTGGGGCGTGGACGTGCTGCTCCAGGTGGCCACCGCCACCGCCGCCGAGCAGTCCACGCGCGACCGCGACCCCGGCGCCGGGGACGACCACGACGCCCTCGCCACCAGGCTGCTGGGCGCCGACCCCGCCACCCACCCGCGCATCGCGGCGATCGGCGGCGACCTGGTCTCCGGCACTCCCGAGGAGCGCCTGGACTGGGTCTTCCGCGCCGTCATCAACGGCGCGCGGGCCACGGCGCGCACCGAACGGCCCGTCACCTCCACCCGGGGACCCGCCGCCCCGTGACCCCGCCGGAAGCGGCCGCCGCCCCGGTACCGAAGCCCGTCCCCCGAGTCGATTCGAGGATTCCGTGCACACCACCCACCACCCCATCGCCGTCATCGGCGCCGGACTCGGCGGCCTGACACTGGCCCGCGTCCTGCACGTGAACGGCATAGCGGCCGCCGTCTTCGATCTGGACGCCTCCGCCGACGCCCGCGCCCAGGGCGGGATGCTCGACATCCACGAGGAGTCCGGTCAGGCCGCCCTGCGCGCGGCCCGGCTCCACGACGGGTTCCGGGCCCGGGTCCATCCCGGCGGCCAGGCCGTGCGCGTGCTGGACCGGCACGCCCGCGTCCTGCACGAGGAGGCCGACGACAGCACCGGCGGCCGCCCCGAGATCGACCGCGGGCAGCTGCGCGACCTGCTCCTCGGCTCGCTCCCCGCCGGCACCGTGCGCTGGGGCGCGAAGGCCGTCGGGGCCCGGCCGCTGGGAGGGGGTCGGCACGAGGTGACCCTCGCCGACGGCAGCGGCTTCACCACCGGCCTGCTGATCGGCGCCGACGGCGCCTGGTCGCGGATCCGGCCGTTGCTGTCGGACGCGACCCCCTCGTACACCGGGATCTCCTTCGTCGAACTGGACCTCGTCGACGCCGACACGCGCCACCCCGAGTGCGCCGAGCTGATCGGCGGCGGCATGTTCTTCGCCCTCGGGGACCACAAGGGCTTCCTCGCGCACCGCGAGGCCGACGGCGGCCTGCACGTCTACACCGCTCTGCGTACCCCCGAATCCACCCTGTCCGCCGTCGACTTCACGGACGCGCGGGCGGCGAAGGCCGCGGTCCTGGAGCACTTCGCGGACTGGGCGCCCGCGTTGCGCCGGCTGGTCACCGAGGCGGACGGGCCGCTGGTGCCGCGCCCGATCCACGCGCTCGCCGAGGGCCACCGCTGGGAACGGGTTCCGGGCGTGACCCTGCTCGGCGACGCGGCGCACCTGATGTCACCGTTCGCCGGGGAGGGCGCCAATCTCGCGATGATCGACGGCGCGGACCTCGGGGAGTGCCTGGCCGCCCACCCGGGCGACACCGAGGCGGCCCTGACGGCCTACGAGGCACGCCTGTTCCCGCGCGCCGAGGAGAAGGCGCGGGAATCCGCGCGGGGTCTGGAGGCCCTTTTCCACGATCACGCGCCGCAGCCGCTGCTCGACCTGTTCGCACCGGCCGGCTGACGGCCCGCGCATCCGGCCCTCCCGGTCAGCCGACGGTCTGGTCCCCGTCGGGGACGTCCTCGACCGTCACGAGGGCGCGGGGCCGGCCGAGTCCCGCCGCCACCGCTCCGGCGAGACCGTCGAAGTCCCGGCCCTCGGGGACGGGCACCTGCTCGCCCTCCCCGTACCCCTCGATCGCCTTGACGAAGTAGCCGGGAGCCCAGGCACCGACGGCCCCCCTGACCTCGATCGCGGTCACGGGGCGGTCACCGACGCGGTCCCTCAGGGCGGTGAGGATCGCGTCGGACCGCAGTTCCCCGGGCACCTGGAACAGGCTCGCGTGCGCTCCGACCAGGCCGCCGTCCCGCAGGCGCACGGTCACCGTGAGGCAGCTGGTCACGCTCGGGTAGATGATCACGCCGCCGGGCGCGGCCTCGCCGATCCGCCCCTCGGTGACCGTCACCGCCCCGGCCGCCGCGGGCGCGGCGCCCGTACGCGGTCCCGTAGGGGCGGGTCCGGAGGCCCGGGCCTCGGTGACGGGGCCGAGCGGGAGCGCGAGCAGCGCCGCCGCCAGCAGGGCGCCGGCCACGACGGCCCTCCTGCCGGAGGGCCGGACGGCTCGGGTCGTACGCGTCGTACGCGTCGTACGCGTCCTACGGGGAAGCGGCTGCCGCGCTGACACGATGGTTCTCACTCCTGCGGTCGAGGCCGGGCCGACCGCCCGTCACCAAGGCCCACCCTAGGGGACCCTGACCGCCGACCACCGACCACCGGCTGCCGACCGCAGGTCCCCGGGCACGTGCCCGCGCCGCATCAGCGGGTGGCGAGCAGCTGGAGCGTGTCGATCACGCGGTTCGAGAAGCCCCACTCGTTGTCGTACCAGGCGACCACCTTGATGTGGCGGCCCTCGACGCGGGTCAGGGCCGAATCGAAGATCGAGGAGGCCGGGTTGCCCGTGATGTCGGAGGAGACGAGCGGGTCGTCGGAGTACTCCAGCACTCCGGCGAGCGGCCCCTGCGCCGCGGTGCGGTAGGCCTCCAGTACGTCCTCGCGGGTCACGTCGCGGGCGACGGTCGTGTTGAGCTCGACGATCGAACCCACCGGGACCGGCACGCGGATCGAGTCGCCGGACAGCTTGCCCGCGAGGTTCGGCAGGACGAGGCCGATCGCCTTCGCGGCGCCCGTCGAGGTCGGCACGATGTTGACGGCGGCGGCGCGGGCGCGGCGGGGGTCGCGGTGCGGGCCGTCCTGGAGGTTCTGCTCCTGCGTGTAGGCGTGCACGGTCGTCATGAAGCCGTGCTCGATGCCCGCCAGGTCGTCGAGCACCGCGGCCAGCGGGGCGAGCGCGTTGGTCGTGCAGGAGGCGTTCGAGACGATGGTGTGCAGCGCCGGGTCGTAGGCGTCGGTGTTGACCCCGTAGGCGAGGGTGACGTCCGCGCCGTCCGCCGGTGCGCTGACCAGGACCTTCTTGGCACCCGCGTCGATGTGGGCGCGGGCGGCCTTGGCCGAGGTGAAGCGGCCCGTCGCCTCCAGCACGATGTCGACGCCGAGCTCCGCCCACGGCAGCCGCTCCGGCTCGCGCTCGGCGAGCACCTTGATGCGGTGGCCGTCCACGACGAGGACGTCCCCGTCGACGCTCACCGGACGGCCGAGCCGGCCCGACGTTGTGTCGTACGCGAGCAGCCGCGCGAGGGTGGCGGGCTCCGTGAGGTCGTTGACCGCGACAACCTCCAGGCCGCTGTCGCGCTCCAGCAGCGCGCGCAGCACGTTGCGTCCGATGCGGCCGAATCCGTTGATGGCGATGCGGGTCATGAGGATTGTCCTTTCGGGTGCGTTCGCCTTCAGCTTCGCGCGCCGCGGCCGCCGGTGACAGCGGCGGGATCGCCATGGTCCGCAAGGATCCCGCCATCCCCTCCCGGGAGCCCCCGCACCAGGAACCCCGGATGCCGGGGGGGGTACGGGCTACTCGCCGCGGGTGAAGGTGCGCCGGTACTCGGTCGGCGTCGTCCCGAGGATGTGCTGGAAGTGCAGCCGCAGGTTCGATCCGGTCCCCAAGCCGACGTCGTCGGCGATCTGCTCGACCCCCCGCTCCGAGCGTTCGAGCAGCTCACGGGCCATGTCCACGCGGGCCCGCATGATCCACTGCATCGGCGTGTATCCCGTGTCCTCGGCAAAACGGCGCGAGAACGTGCGCGGCGACACGGCCGCGTGCCGGGCGAGCACCTCCAGGGTGAGGGGCTCACCGAGGCGGCGCAGCGCCCATTCGCGGGTGGCGGCGAACCGCTCGCCGAGCGCCTCGGGGACACTGCGCGGCACGTACTGCGCCTGGCCGCCGCTGCGGTAGGGGGCGGCCACCAGGCGCCGGGCCGTGTGGTTCGACGCGGCCACGCCGAGGTCGCCGCGCAGGATGTGCAGGCACAGGTCGATGCCCGAGGCGGCGCCTGCCGAGGTCAGCACGCTGCCCTCGTCCACGAACAGGACGTTCTCGTCGACCCGGACGAGCGGGCGTTTCGCCGCGAGGGCCCGCGCGTAGTGCCAGTGCGTCGTGGCGCGCTTGCCGTCGAGCAGGCCGGTGGCGGCGAGCGCGAAGGCGCCGGTGGAGATGGCGGCGAGCCGCGCGCCCCGTACGTGGGCGGCGATCAGTGCCTCGACGACGGCCCGCGGCGGGTCTTCGCGGTCGGGGAAGCGGTAGCCGGGGACGAAGACGATGTCGGCCCACTCCAGGGCCTCCAGACCATGGCCGACGTGGTACGACAGTCCGTCGCCGCCGGTCACGAGGCCGGGCGCCGCACCGCACACCCGTACCTCGTACGGCACGCTCGCGCGGGTGGTGAACACCTGCGCGGGAATGCCGACGTCGAGGGGCTTGGCTCCTTCGAGGACGAGGACGGCGACATGACGCAGGCGGGGGGCTGGCACGGGAGAGAGCGTACGCGGCGCGGGTGCGCGGCCCCCGGCGGGTGGCTCCGCGCGCGCGGAGCGCCGTCGTCCCCGCACATACGTCGTCCCCTGCACATACAAGGAAGAGTTACGGACATATCCGCATTTGGTAAAACACGACGCGTGCAGCGGCCGGCAGGCGCGTCCGGGGCGCCACAGTGTGGCTGCCCGGCAGCACGCCGGGCACCGTTCGGAGCCCGTCCGGCTTTCACGAGCCGGCCGGTGCTGTCTGTTGAAGGGGTCATCTCCATGTCTGCTTCTCTCACCACCCGCCGGGCCGTCACCGCGTTCCTGGCCGCAGGCGTCCTGCTCGGCTCGGCGGCCCTGCCCGCCGCCGCCGCCGACCACGGCCGCGACCACGGGCGTGCGCACTCCGCCGTCACCATCGGCAGCGTCCAGTACGACAGCCCCGGCCGCGACGCCCGCTCCAACAACTCCCTCAACGGCGAGTGGGTCGAGGTGAAGAACACCGGGAAGCACGCCGTCAACCTGCGCGGCTACACCCTGACCGACCGTGAGGGCAACCGTTACCGCTTCGGCGACTTCAAGCTGGCGGGCCACTCCGCCGTCAAGGTCCACACCGGCAAGGGCCGCAACACCCAGCGCGACGTCTACCAGGGCCGCCGCATGCAGATCTGGGACAAGCAGGACACCGCCACCCTGCGCGACGCCCGCAACAAGGTCATCTCCACCGACTCCTGGGGCCGTGGCGGGCACCACAGCCGCGGCTGATCCGGAACCGGCGGCTCCACCGACGACGACGTTGGGGCCGCCCCGTCTGCGGCGCGTCACGGCCATCCGGCCGCGGCGCGCCGCAGGCGCGTGCGGGGCCCGGCGGCTCAGGTGCCGAGGAGCCGCAGGGAGGCCCAGAGGGCGGTGACGGCGGCGGCGAGGGCTGCCGGGGTGGTGAGCAGACCGAGGCGGGTGAACTCGCCGAGGGAGACGCGTTCGTCGTGCTCGTGCACGATGCGCCGCCACAGCAGCGTGGCCAGCGAGCCGACGTAGCTCAGGTTCGGGCCGATGTTCACGCCGATCAGTACGGCGAGGACGGGTCCGGGACCGGCCGGCGCGGCGACCGGGAGCAGGGCCAGGACGGCGGGCAGGTTGTTGATCAGGTTCGCCAGCAGCGCGGCGACCCCCGCGACAGCCAGCAGGGCCGGCAGCGAGCCGCCCGGGGGCAGGACGTTCGCGAGGCCGTCGCCGAGGCCGTGGTCCACGACGGCCCGTACGACGATGCCCAGCGCGAGGACGAACAGGCAGAACCCGGGCGCGGCGGAGAGGACCAGCCGTCGGGGCGTCGTCTCGCGGCGGTACAGCGCGCGGCAGGCGAGGACGAGGGTGCCGGCGAGGGCGGCCCAGGCGGGGCTGGCCCCGGCGAAGGAGGCCACCGCGAACCCGGCGAGGGTCAGCGCGAGGACCACCAGCGGGAAGCGGGGCACGGAGGGGGGCGAGGGGGTGTCCAGGGCCCCCGGCGGCTGGACGGGCTCGGCCAGGTCGCTCCGGAAGAACCGGCGGAAGGCCGCGTACTCGACTCCGATCGCGGCCAGCCAGGGCAGCGTCATCAGGGCCGCGAAGCGGGTGAAGGACAGGCCGCTGGCGGTGAAGGCCAGCAGGTTGGTCAGGTTGGAGACCGGCAGGAGCAGGGAGGCGGTGTTCGCCAGGTGCGCGGTGGCGTACACGTGCGGCCGGGGCCGGGCGCCGAGGCGGGCGGCGGTGGCGAACACGACCGGGGTCAGCAGCACCACCGTCGCGTCCAGGCTCAGGGTGGCGGTGACCACGGCGGCGACCGCGAACACCCCGCCCAGCAGGGTGCCGGGACTGCGCCCGCACCGGCGGGCCACCGCGTCGCCGGCCGCCCGGAACAGCCCTTCGTCGGCGCACAGCTGGGCCAGCGCCAGGATCACGGCGAGGAATCCGACGACGGGCAGCAGTTCCCGGGTCTGTTCCCACGCGGCACGCGGGGACACCGCCCCGAGCGCCACCAGCAGCCCGGCGGCCGGTACGGCGGCCACCGCCTCCGGCAGCCCGCGCGGCCGGACGACGGCGAACGCCAGCACGCCCAGCAGCACGACGAGGGACGAAGACTCGGCTATGACGGTACTCAGCGTGCACTCCCGCGACGAAACCCACCCGGCCGGACGACGGCCACGAACCTCCCCAGGATGACACCCGCGCCGCCCGGACCCCGCCTTCGGCTCCGTCCGTCGCGGCCGGGCACGCGGGTGACCGCTCGGGCAGATGTGCCCGTGGGGGCGGGCGCGCCCGCCGGGCTATGGTGACGCGCCGTCCGCCGTCCGCCGTCCGGCAGGGCCGGTCGGCGGCGGTTCACGGTTCGGTCCGGCGTCGGAGGAGGCCGCACATGGCCAGTGCGTTTCAGGAGCGGAAGCTCAAGGGGATGTTCGCCGCGTTCGACGCGGACGGGGACGGCTACCTGCGCGAGGAAGATTTCACGGCGCTGGTGGCCCGCTGGAGCCGGCTGCCCGGCGTGGACCCCGGTACGCCGCTGCGCGCGCGGGTGGAGACGCTCCTGATGGGCTGGTGGGCGGCGCTGCTGGAGGCCGGGGACGCGAACGGCGACGGAACGGTCGACCTGGGCGAGCTGCTCGCGCTCGTCGACCGGCTGCCCGCCATGACGGCGGAGGTCACCGCCACCGCCGACACCGTCTTCGACGCGGTGGACGCCAACGGGGACGGCCGCATCTCCCCCGAGGAGCACCACAGGCTCGTCGAGACCTGGACCGGGCGCTCCGTCGATACGACGGGCGTCTTCGAACTCCTCGACCCGAACGGCGACGGCCACCTCGGCCGCGAGGAGTTCGCGCTGCTGTGGCAGCAGTTCTGGACCAGCGACGACCCGGCGGATCCGGGCAACTGGCTCTGCGGCCGCTTCGACGGCTGACGTCCGTACGTGTGCCCCCGCATCCGCCGGTACGCGGATGCGGGGGCACACGGGCATCGGGGGTCCGCGGCCCGGCGGGGGCGGACCGCTACTGCGCCGCCGTGGCCGAGGGGATGTCGACGCGGGCGGCGCGGTGGGCCGGCCAGAGCGAGGCGAGCAGGGCCCCGGCCACGGCGACGAGCGCGCCCAGCGCCAGCCGGCCCCAGGGCACGACCAGCGTGTAGCCCGCGACGCTCTCCTGGAGGGTCCGCCCGAGGGCCCAGCCCAGGAAGACGCCCAGGACCGTGCCGAGGGCCGCGCCGAGCGCGCCGAGCAGGAGGGCCTCCAGGCGGATCATCCGGTTCACGCCCGCGCGGTCCACCCCGAGGGCGCGCAGCGTGCCGATCTCCTTGCGGCGTTCCAGGACGGACATCGCGAGGGTGTTGGCGATGCCCAGCGCGGCGATGAGCAGGGCGAGGCTCAGCAGGGCGTAGAAGACGTTCAGCTGTTCGCCGATGCTCCCGCTGTCCTCGGCACGGAGCGCGGCCTCGTCGAGGACGGCCAGGGCGGGGTTGTCGCCGAGGGCGCGGGTGATTCCGGCGAGGGCGGCCCCGCTCGGGCCGCCGTCCGTGGCGACGAGGACGGCGGCGGTGTTCGGTGCCTCGTCGTAGCGGGCGACGAGGGAGTCGGGGGCGGTGATGGTGGGCAGCAGGTTGCTCTGCTCGTCGGCCCGGTAGACGGCGCCGATGGTGACGCTGCCGCGCCGGCCGTCCGGCCGCTCCAGGGGCAGGGTCTGGCCGAGGTGCCAGCCGGCGGCCGCCGCCTTGAAGTCGGCCACGGCGATCCGGCCCTGGGCGAGGGAGTCGAGCGAGCCCTCGGTCACCTCGTAGCGCAGCAGCCGGCCGATGGTGGCGGGGTCGACGCCGGTCAGCACGGACGGCGCGCCGCCCAGCCGGTAGCCGGTGGACTGGTTGAGCGGGCTGGAGGCGGCGCCGGGCAGCGTCTTGAGGAGCTCCGCGGTGGCGGGCGTCATCCGCATGGCGCCGTCGGCGGGCTTGACCAGGTAGTCGGCGGCGAAGTCGTGGGTGGTCGCACGGTCGAGGTACTGCGACGCGGAGGCCCCGAGGACGGACAGGCCCGACGCGAGGGTGAGGGCGATGGCGAGCGCCGCCGCGGTGGCGCCCGTACGGCGGGGGTCGCGGAGGGTGTTGCGCGCGGCGAGGTTGCCGTGCACGGGGTGGAGGCGGGTGAGCAGCGGCCGGACCAGGGCGACGAACGGCCGGGCCAGCAGCGGGATGAGGACGATCGTCCCGGTCAGGGTGAGGGCCGCGCCGGCCCCGATGACGGTGCGGGCGTCCTTCCCCGTGGTGAGGGCCCCGTACACCGCGGCGGCCAGGCCGGTGAGCAGCAGGGCGGCGCCGATGCCGGTGCGCGGGGTGCCGGTGCGGGCGGGCGCCGCGGGTTCGGCGGCGCCGAGGGCGGCGACGGGCGGGATGGTCATGGCCCGGCGGACGGGCAGCCACGCGGCGATCACGGGCAGGGCGGTGCCCACGAGCAGGGACGTGAGCACGGTGCCCGGGGTGAGGACCAGCGGGGCGGCCGGGGCGTCGGCGGGGCCGAAGAGCGTGCCGAGCAGGGCGGCCACCCCGGTGCCGGCGGCGAGGCCGGCCGCGGAGGCGAGGGCGCCGACGAGGAGGGACTCGGTCAGCAGGATCCGGCGCACCTGACGGCGGGAGGCGCCGACGGCCCGCAGCAGGGCGAGCTCCCTGGTGCGCCGGGCGACGAGCATGGTGAAGGTGTTGGAGATGAGGAAGGTGGCGACGAACAGGGCGACGGCGGCGAAGCCCACCAGGATCTGGCTCATGGTGTCGCTGTCGTGGGTGGCGAGGTTCGCCTGGATCCGGGCGAGCTGGGCGCCGGTGGCCGCGCCGGTGCCAGGGGGCAGGACCGGTTCGACGCGGCCGAGGAGCTGCTGTGCGCCGGTGCCGGGGGCGGCGGTCAGCTCGAGGTTCGCGTAGCGGCCGGGCTGGAGGAAGAGCCGTTGGGCGGTGGCGTCGGTGAACAGCGTCAGGCTGCCCCCGGCGGGCAGCTTGGTGCCGTCGGCGCGGAAGATCCCGCTGAGGGTGTACGGCGCCGCGCCCCGGTTCGTTCCGATGCGTACGGTGTCGCCGACGCGGTAGCCGCCGTGGGCCGCGGTGGTCTCGTCCAGGGCCACGGCGTCGTCGCGGGCCGGGCCGGAGCCCTGGAGGAAGCGGTAGGCGGGGTCCTTGCCGGTCGCGCCGGGGGCGAAGTTGCCGCCCCGGTGGGAGGGGCCGTGGCCGATCAGCCGGCCGTCGCGGCCGGCGACGGCCGCGAAGCCGTCGACCCGGCCGGTGGCGGCGGCGACGCCGGGGACTGCGGCCAGGGCGGGTACGGCGGCGGCGTCGACCCCGGCCGGTCCGGTGGCGCCCGCGGGGCCGGCGTTGCCGCCGGCGCGGGAGTCGTCGGGGAAGACGCTGACGGCGATGCGCTCGTAGCCGCCGGTCGCCCGGGCGGTGGCGGCGCGGCCCGCGCTGTCGCCGTAGACGAGGCTGCCGGAGATGAAGGTGACCCCGAGCATGACCGCGAAGGCGGTCAGCAGCAGGCGGGCCTTGTGCGCGGACACGTTGCGCAGGGCGGTACGGAACATGGGGATGCGGGTCCTGGGGGGAGACGGGCTCGGGGGACCGAGCGGGCGGACGGGGTCGCGGGTCAGCTGGTGCGTGCGCGGGTGTCGAACGCCTTCATCCGGTCCAGGACCCGGTCCGGCGTGGGCCGGGTCATCTCGTCGACCAGGCGTCCGTCGGAGAGGAACACCACGCGGTCGGCGTACCCGGCGGCGACGGGGTCGTGGGTGACCATGACCACGGTCTGGCCGAGCTCGCGCACCGAGTCGCGCAGGAAGCCGAGGACCTCGGCGCCGGAGCGGGAGTCGAGGTTGCCGGTGGGCTCGTCGCCGAAGACGATCGCGGGACGGGAGACGAGCGCGCGGGCCACCGCGACGCGCTGCTGCTGGCCGCCGGACAACTGTCCGGGCCGGTGGCCGAGGCGCTCCGCGAGGCCGACCCGGGCGATCACGTGGTCCAGCCACTCGCGGTCGGGGCGGCGTCCGGCGATGTCCATCGGCAGGGTGATGTTCTCCAGCGCGGTCAGCGTCGGCAGCAGGTTGAACGCCTGGAAGACGAAGCCGATCCGGTCGCGGCGCAGGGCGGTGAGCTGCCGGTCGTCGAGGGTGCCCAGTTCGGTGGTGCCGATGCGGACGGAGCCGGAGCCGAAGGAGTCGAGCCCGGCGGCGCAGTGCATCAGGGTGGATTTGCCGCAGCCGGAGGGACCCATGATCGCGGTGAACTCGCCCTCCCGGAAGTCGATGCTGACCCGGTCCAGGGCCACGACGCGGGTGTCGCCGCTGCCGTAGACCTTCGTCAGCTCGGTGGTGGCGGCGGCCGCGGTGCCCGTCGTCGGGTACGTCGGGCGGGGGTCCAGGGGGTCGGCGGTCACGGGGGCTCCTCTTCGGGTGCGGGGCGGTGCACTTCGAAGGGTGTCCGGGGAAGGTATCGGCGCCCGGTCCGCCGTGTATCGGTTGCCGCGCCGCTGCGCGGCGGTCGTGTAGGACTTCGGGCGGCGGGCGCCGGCCGACGGGCGGCGGACCGCGCTCAGGCGGGCAGGCGCAGGGTGGCGACGGCTCCGCCGTCCGGGGCGTTGGCCAGGTGCAGTTCGGCGCCGAGGACCCGTGCCTGGGCCAGGGCGATGGTCAGGCCCAGCCCGTGGCCGGAGCCGCGTTCCGCCGCGCCGGTGTGGAAGCGGCGCGGGCCGCCGCGGAGCAGGTCGTCGGGGAAGCCGGGGCCGTGGTCGCGGACGACGACGGTACGGCCCTCTACGGTGACCTGGACCGGGGCGCCGCCGTGCCGGTGGGCGTTGACGACGAGGTTGCCGACGATCCGCTCCAGGCGCCGCGGGTCGGTCTCCACGGTGGCCGGCGTGGGGCCGTCCGCCGCGCCGGTGGTGACCGCGGTGGGCAGTCCGGTGCGCGTCACGGCCTCGGCGACGACCGCGCCGAGCGGCACCCGGTCGCGTACGGGCCGTTCGGCGCCGGCGTCCAGCCGGGAGATCTCCAGCAGGTCCTCGACCAGGCCGCGCAGGTCGCGCACGCGGGCCCGCAGCAGGTCCTCCACCTCGCCGGGCGGCAGCAGGTCGACGGCGGCGAGCAGTCCGCCGACGGGGGTGCGCAGCTCGTGGGCCACGTCCGCGGTGAACCGCCGCTCGGTGCGCAGCCGTCGGCCGAGGCTGTCGGCCATGAGGTCGACGGTGGCGGCGATGTCGGCGACCTCGTCGCCGCCCTTGGTGGGGCCGGTGCGGGCGTCGAGGTCTCCGGCGGAGATCCGCCGGGCGGTCTCGGAGACCCGCAGCAGCCGGCGGGCGAGCAGGCCCGCTCCGCAGACGGCGGCCGGGGTGGCCGCCGCGAGGGCGATCAGGGAGGCCACGGCCATGGTCACGTCGAGCTGGTAGAGGTCGTGCAGGCGCGGGCCCATGGGGACGTAGTAGGCCAGGGTCGGGCTGTCGGGGCCGTCGGTGCGCTGGGCCGCCCAGACCCCCGGAGTCGCTCCGTAGGCGTCGGTCCGTGCGTCGTAGGCGGTGTGCCGGTCGCCGTCGGCCGGGCGGCGCAGGGCGGCGGGCAGGCCCGCCGGATCGAGCTGGGCTCCGTCGGTGAGGGCGCCGGTGCGCCGGTAGACGTCCATGGCCGCGTACAGGCTGTTGGCGGCTTCCGCTTCGGCGCGGCCGCGGATGTCGCGGGCGGTCCATACGTGGACGAGTACGCCGACCGCGGCCGCGACCAGGCAGGCGGTGGCCGCGGCCAGCGCGGCGATCTTCCAGCGCAGGGGGACGCGGACGGGGGCCGCCCGGCCGGGGCGGGGGAACGGGCGCACCGCTGTCAGCGCCTGAACTTGTAGCCGAAGCCGCGGACCGTCTCGATCCGGTCGCGGCCCAGCTTGCCGCGCAAGCGCTGCACGCACAGGTCCACCACGCGGCTGTCGCCGTCCCAGCCGTAGTCCCAGACCTCGCGGAGCAGGGTGTGCCGGTCCAGCACGATGCCGGGGTGGGCGGCGAACTCCAGCAGCAGCTTCAGTTCGGTCGGGGTCAGGGCCACCGGGCTCCCGGCGCGGGAGACCTCCAGGCCGGCGGTGTCGATGCTCAGGTCCCCGAAGACGAGGCGCTCGGCGCCGGACGGCGCCGGCCCGTCCTGCGCCACCCCGGTCCGCCCGTAGGTCGCCCGGCGCAGCAGCGAGCGGATGCGCGCCACGAGCACGTACGTGTCGACGGGCTTGACCACGTAGTCGTCCGCGCCCGCTTCCAGCCCGGCCACGACGTCGAGCCCGTCGCCGCGGGCGGACATCATCAGCACGGGCACGAGGCTGCTCTCGCGGACCCGGCGGCACAGGCCGATCCCGTCGAGGCCGGGCAGCATCACGTCCAGGATGAGCAGGTCGAAGGGCTCGTCGCGGAAGAGCTCCAGCCCGGACAGCCCGTCCGACGCGGTCCGCATCCCGTAGCCGTAGCGTTCGAGGGCGACGGTGAAGGACCGGCGCATCAGGTCGTCGTCCTCGACCAGCAGCACGCGCACGGGGCGCGGCGCGGTCGGATCCGGGGCGGACGGGGGCACGGGCAGGCGGTTCCTGTTCTTCGGTCGTTCGCGGGTCACCCGGACCGGCGACCCGCAAGGAACGATAGGCCAGACCCCACCCGCCCCGCCGGACCCGCACCCCGCCCCGGACCGCCCCCGGCCCGCCCCACTCCCAGGTCAGCCCGCCCGGCGCCCCCTCGGCTCCGGCCCCGATCGATGCCCGGCCGAGCGCCCCCTGATACCCACCCGATACAAACGCGCCCCTCCCGGCGGGAGGATCCCTAGCCGGTGGCCGGGTACGCGGACTGGAAGGCGAGGCGGGCGTGGGCCCCGTCGGCGAGCGCGGTGAGGGCGTCGTCGAGCGCCAGGAACGCGGCCCACGGCTCCGTTCCCGAGGCCGCCGCCAGGCGGGCCGTCAGACGGTCTTCCAGATCGGCCACGCGCTTGCCCTTCCAGACCTTGTCGGCCGTGCTCACCAACAGGTCCTCCACGGTGACGGCCGGGTCGGCCCATCCGGCGTGGGTGGCGGCGAAGCGGGCCAGCCGCGGTGGGAACCCGTGCGCCAGCAGCAGGTCGCGGCCGGCCGGTTCGTGGGCCGAGCCGGGGCCGCTGAGTTCGGCGGGGTGCAGGACCTTGCCGATGTCGTGCGTGGCCGCCCCGAACAGCACCGCCTCCCGGTCGAAGGCCAGGGCCGGGCACCGGGCCGCGGCCCAGTCCGCCAGCCGGTGGGCCACGTCGTGGACGGCGCGCAGGTGGGCGGCCAGCCGGGGCGGGGCGGCGAGGGTGCGCAGCAGGTGCGGGACGGGGTCGGGCAAGGGGCGCAGCGCGGGATCGGTGACGGCGGTCAGGGCGTGGGCGAGAGCAGTGGCGGCGGGCATCGCGCCATCCTAGAAGGGCAGTTGCGGCGCGGAGTTCGACGAGGGGGGGTCCCGGCCATGAGGAGCGGCCGGGCGTCGCGTGGCCGCCCGGGCTGGGCCGGCGCGGTCCCACCGCTTGTTGGGCCGTGTGGGTGTGGTGCGATACGTACGGGGTCGCCGCATAGCCGCCGCATTGCCGTCGTTGGGCGCAGCTTGTCCGGCATTGGAGTGAAACGCCGTTTCCCGTGACCTCCACGTGACGTTGAACCGGCCGACGCGCACCTTTCCCGGCGCGCAATCCGGATCTTTAGGAGTAGTCATGCGTATGCGCTCTGCCCTCACCGCTTCCGTCCTGGCCGCGGGCATCCTGCTGGGCGGCGCCGGCGCCGCCCTGGCCGACGACGGCGTCGAGCTGGGCTCCGCCAGCCTCGGCCACGCGGGCTTCGCGTCCACCAGCGCGTCGGTCGCCGCCATCCCGGCCGCGTTCGGCCCCGTCTACACCTCGAACGCCACCAAGGAAGGCGAGAAGGAGTGGGCGGAGTTCGCTCACCTCGGCGCCAACTGATCCACCGGGTAGCCCCGTGCGGGGGCGGTCGACATCCACGTCGACCGCCCCCGCAGCCGTCGGCGCCGGCGCCCGGCGCCTCATGTCGCGTCCGGCCCGGCCCCCGCACCGGCCCTGGCCAGGGCGAACACCCCGGCGCAGATCAGGGCCAGGCCGAGCAGCTGCGGCAGCAGCCACCAATGGGCGCGCAGGTGCTCCTCGTACAGCAGCACCCCCAGCGCGACGCTGACGCCCGCGTCGCCGAGCGTCAGCGCGGGCTGTGAAGCGACCAGCGGGCCGCCCTGCATCGCGTGTTCCAGCAGCAGCAGGGCGCAGATGCCGCTCGCTCCGAAGGCGTACGTCTCCCAGGTCGTCAGGAAGGCCACGACTCCGCGCTCCTGGAGGACGTGCACGGCCGATTTCATCAGGGCGGCGGTGAGCGCGTAGCAGACGGCGGTGGCCGCGCCCAGGCAGCCGGCCCGCATCCGCCCGGGCGGCCGGCGCAGTCCGGCGACGGCCAGGGCGGCAGTCGCGCCGGCGCAGGCCGCCAGGGCCAGGGCCCACCGGTCGAGCGGCACGTGCGTCCGGTTTCCCGCGGGTGAGGCGGCCACGAGCAGGATCCCGAGCCCGGCCACCACCCCCGCCACCGCGGTCCACACCGCCCCGGGCAGCCGGTTGCGCGTGACCAGCGAGGCGATCAGCAGGGCCAGGGGCAGCTCCAGTACGAACAGGGGCTGGACGAGGGCCAGCGCGCCGGTCGCCAGCGCCGCGGCCTGCCCCACCCCGGCCGCGATCACCGCGAGGATCCCGCCGACCCACAGCGGCCGCCGCAGCAGGTCCAGGACGAGCCCGAGACGGAACCGGTCGCTCTGCGGCACGGTGAGCGAGGCCCGCCGCTGCAGGACGGTCGCGAGGGCGTTGCTGAGCGCCGCGAACAGCGCGAAGAGGACCGGCACGACGAAGCCCATGCCCCGATCCTCACCGCCCCCGCCGCCGCGCCCCGCCGTGACACCGCCGGGCGGCGGGCGGAGGGCGGCCTTTCCCCCGTCCGGGTCCACGGCCGGGCCCGTGGGCCGTCGAGTCAGGCCAGGTACGGGGCGACGAGTTCGGCGAAGGCCTCCGGGGTGAGGACGGTGACGCCCAGCTCCCGCGCCTTGACGGCCTTCGAGCTCGGCTTCCCGCCCGGCGCCGGCGCGCAGACCAGGTAGCCGGTCCTGCTGGTGACTCCGCTGCCCGCCCTGCCGCCGGCCCGCTCGATCAGGGCGTTCATCTGGGAACGCCCCAGCTCGGCCAGCGGGCCGCTCATCTTCCCGGTGACGACCACGGTCAGGCCCACCAGCGGCCCCTCCTCGCCGGTCCGCTCCGGCTGCTCCCGCGGCTCCGTCATGTTCACTCCGGCGGCGGCGAGTTTGTCGATGACCGGGCCGAGCAGGGCGACCTGCTCGACGATGACCGGGGCCTTCTCCGCGCCGATGCCCTCTACTTCCCGCAGCGCGGCGGCGTCGGCGGCCCGGACGGCGTCCATGGTGGCGAAGTGCGCGGCGATGCGGCGCGACATGCTGCGCCCGGTGCCGAGCACGCCCAGGGCGCAGAACACGCGGCTGAGGGGGCGGGACCTGGCGGCCGCGATCTGCTCGGCGAGCTTCGCACCGCGCTTGGCGCTGCCGGAGGCGGCGGTGAGCTGCTCCTCGGTGAGGGTGAACAGGTCGGCGACGTCGGACACCTCGCCGGAGTCGATCAGGGCCTTGACGTACGTCCTGCCCAGGCCATCGATGTCGAGCATGTCGCGCCCGGCGGCGTACTCGATCAGGGCGGGCAGCGCACAGGCCGTTCCCTTGGCGCAGCGCCAGCGCTCCTGGCCCTTGTCGATCGCGCCGTCGCAGCGCGGGCAGGTCGTGGGCAGCGGTACCTCGGCCGCTCCGGCGGGGCGGTGGGCGACGACGGCGGCCTGGACGCGGGGAATGATGTCGCCGGCCTTGTAGACCGTGACGGTGTCCCCGAGGTGGAGGTCGCGGCGGCGGATGTCGGCGGGGTTGTGGAGGGTGGCCCGGGTGACGGTGGACCCGTCGATGTCCACCGGTTCGAGGATCGCCGTGGGGGCGAGGACGCCGGTGCGGCCCACGTCCCACACCACGTCCTTGAGGACGGTCTGCCGCTCCACGGCCGGGAGCTTGAAGGCGATGGCCCAGTGCGGGAACCGGCTGCCGGCTCCGGCCGCGGCCGCTTCCGCGGGGTCGTTCGTCTTGATGACGACCCCGTCGATGCCGAACGGCAGGACGGGGCGCAGCGCGGCGATCTCGTCGACCTTGCGCTGCGCCTCGGCGAGGGTCGCGACGACGTGCAGGCCGGCAGGGGTCTCGGCGGTGGTGCGGACCCCGGCCGCGGCGACGGCGGCCAGGGTCTCGGCGTGCGTGGCGGTGGCGGGTATGAAGCCCGCGCCGTCGAGGTCGAGCGCGCCGTACGCCCAGAAGGTCATGGCGAGGCGGTAGGGACGGTCCTTCGCCCGCAGGGTGCCGGCGGTGCCGTTGCGCGGGTTGGCGAAGACCTGGGCGCCGTGGGCGGCCCGGACCTCGTTGGCGGTCTCGAACTGCTGCTGGGTGAAGAGGACCTCGCCCCGGACCTCGAAGGTGGCGGGTACGGGGAGCTGCTCGGGCAGGCCCTCGATGGTCCCGATGACATGGCTGACGTCCTCGCCGTGGGTGCCGTTGCCGCGGGTGACGATCTGCTCCAGCCGCCCGGCGCGGTAGCGGGCCGCGATGGCGGCGCCGTCCAGCTTGGGCTCCACGGTGAATCCGCCGGCGCTCTCGTGGCCGAGGCGGCGCTGGAGGGAGGCACCCCACGCGGTGAGGCCCGCCGGGTCGAAGACGTTGTCCAGGCTGAGCAGCCGGGTGGTGTGCGCGACGTCCCCGGCGGGGGCGGCGCCGTCCCCGACGAGTCCGGTCGGGGAGTCCGGCCCGGCCTCGCCGGGGTGGGCCCGCTCCCAGTCCAGCACGGCGAGCCGGAGCCGGTCGTAGGTGGCGTCGTCCACGGGGCTGTCGCCGTCGCCGTAGTACGCCCGCGAGGCGTCGCGCAGGCGGGTGAGGGCCGCCCGGTACGCCTCGGGACCGGCCACGGCGGGCATGGCGGACCTGGTGGGCATGGCGGACAGCGCCTCTTCGGCGGAAAGGATCGTCATGACACTGATCCTCTCCCACGGGTCTGACAACGCCCCGGCCCGCGACGGGCGGTGGCCCGGGCGCCCCGGGGTTCGGGGCTCCCGGGGCCCGGCCGGTCAGTTCTTGACCGGCCACTCCAGCGGTTCCTTGGTGAAGCCGCGCATCAGCTCGACCGCCGCGGCCTTCTGGTTCGCGGGGATGAGGAACGCGGTGCAGATCTGCTCCGACTGACCGGGCGTGAGCTTCTTCGTGCTGAACTCGCCCGGGCAGTCCGGCCACTTCGCGGAACCCATGAACACGATGAGGGCCTTGGTGCGCCGGCCCGCGTCCGTCCGCAGCGCCAGGTTGTCGTCCATGTCGCCGATTTCCATCGCCGGGCCGCTCTTGTGGGCGAGCGTCGACCAGACGAAGACCGGTATCTGCGGGCCGTCCTTGTCGTCCTTCTCCAGCCCCGAGTTGTCCATGTCGGTCTGGGTTCCGGTCACCACGCGGGTGGGGGTGACCGTGAACTTGCCGCCCTGGGAGGTCGTCCTGTTGCTGTCCTGGAGGGGGCTACTCTCCCCCAGGGCGTACGTCTTCCTGTCCGCGCTCGGCGAGGGGCTCTTCCCCTTCGCCGCCGCCGACACCGCGGCGCCGGGGTTACAGCCCGTCAGAGCCGCCACCAGCGCCGCCGTACCCATCGTCGCCGGAACAGCACTCATCCACCTGCGCACGTTCTTGCCCACTTCCCCGTTGCTTCCCCGTTGTTGCTTCACACCCGGCCCGCCCGGCAGCCTTCCGCCGGGCCGGCCCTCCTCCCCCGCCCGGCGGGGGAACGATCAGGAAGGATACGTCGTGGCGGGACCCTCCCGATCCACCGCACGGCCCCGACCAGCGGGTATGCGCGTCCGCGGGCGTTCCCGTCCCCTCGGGCCCGCGGTTCAGTCCTCGTCGTCGAGGAGCCCGAAGCCCTCCGCGAACCCCTCCAGGAACTCGCGCCGCGCCGGGTCGATTTCGGCCCGCGCCATCTCTTCGAGCAGGGACGTCAGCTCGGCGCGCTGGTCCTCCGAGAGCAGGCCCAGCAGACCGGCCGCGTTCTCCAGGACCGTGACGGCGTCGTCCGGATGCATCTGTTCGTCTTCGGTGCCCTCGATGAACCACAGGGCGTCGGCCAGGGCCTCGGCGAGGGCGCGGGTCAAAGACGGGTAAGCGGATGTCAACAGGTCCCCCAGCAGGTCGATTACGTACTCCGGCCATCCCACCACGGCGCACTGACAGCGCCTTCGGCGGGCCCCCGTCCGTCCGCTCAGGCGGGCGCGGGCGCTCCGGCGAGGAAGGCGGCCGCCGTACGCACGAAGCGGGCCGGGTCGTCCAGCCAGGGGTAGTGGCCCGCTCCGGACTGCACGACGAGGGTGGCGTCCGGGAAGAGTTCCGCGAACGCGGTGACCGTCTCGGGCGGGCTGTTGAGGTCGAACTCCCCGGCGAGCAGGAGCACGGGCGCCGCCAGGCCGGCGAGGGCGCGTCGGGTGCCGTCGGGGTCGAAGGCGCCCTCCGCGCCGAAGCGTGCGACGACCTCCCCGTCGGCGGGGCGCCCGGCGGCGTGCTGTGCGCGGGCCGCCGCGTCCCAACGGCCGCAGAAGAAGGGGGCGATGGCGTCCCAGTCGCCACCCGTGCCGGCGGTGATCGCCTCCAGGGCGGCGAAGGCCTGCGGGAACCAGGGCTCACCCGCCCGGCGCAGGGCGAGTTCGCGCCGCGCCCGCGCCGGGACGTCGATGCCGACCGCCCGGGTGCCGGGGCCGACCAGGGCGAGTCTGCCGATGCGCTCGGGGTACCGGGCGGCGTAGCGCGCGGCGAGGTTCGCGCCGGCGGAGTGGGCCAGTACGTCGGAGCGGGCGAGCCCGAGGTGTGCGCGCAGGGCCTCGACGTCGTCGGCCTGGCGGTCGCAGCGGTAGCTCGCGGGGTCTGCGGGAACGGCGGAGCGGCCGGTGCCGCGCAGGTCCAGGAAGACGAGCCGGCGGTGGGCGGAGAGGCCGCCGAGGTCGCCGAGGTAGCGGGAGTCGGTGGGGCCTCCGGGGAGGCAGAGCAGCGGTTCGCCGTCACCGGTCTCGCGGTAGGTGAGCCGGGTTCCGTCGGGTGCGGTGAAGGTGGGCATGCCGTGGATCATGACAGCTATAACCAGGTTGTACAACCAGGTTGTACAACCAGGTTGTACAACCAGGTTATGGCGAGCGCGGAGACCGGTGTATAACCGAGTCATGACAGGCGAGGAGCAGACACGGCAGGGCCCCGGAACGCTGACCGAGGAACAGGCGCGGCGCATGTTCGCGGACATGAACGAGGTCATCCGGGCGGGCGAGGAGATGCGCGGACTGCGCACGGAGATGATCGGGGTGGTGGCCGGCCTGGGCTGGACCCAGGACAGGATCGCCCGGCTCACCGGGATGAGCCAGCCCGCCGTTTCCAAGCAGCTGACCAGGCACCGGGCGGACGAGGTGCCGCCGCCCGTGGAACTCTCCCTCGACCAGTACGACGTGCCGTGGCTGGAGGGCCGCCTGTGGGGCCTCGCCGAGGAGCTCGCGGAGGCCTTCCCGGGCGCCGCCCGCTGCGCCGGTCACGTGGACGCCCTCGCCCGGGGCAGGAAGCGGTTCACACCCCGTACCGTCGACGCGCTGCGCCGCCTCGTGGAGGAGGACCTGGCCCTGCACCGGGCGGAGTTGCCCCGCGGCTGCCGTGAGGCCTACGACCGGATCAGCCGGGGGCTCGACGTACCGCCGAAGGCCGCGCCCGCCGACGGTCCCGCCGGTTCGGCGTCCGTACGGCGCGCCCTGGCGCACCGGATCCAGCGCGACCGGCTCGGCGACGGCGCCTGACGCTCACTCCCCGCGCAGCGCACTCCCCCAGCGGGGCCGGCTGACCAGGATGCCGCCGTCCACGGGCAGGGTCACGCCCGTGATCCAGGCGGCGTCCCGGGAGGCCAGGAAGGCGACGGCGGCCGCGATGTCCCGGGGCAGGCCGACCCGGCCGAGCGGGTACTGGGTCGCGGCGGCCGCCAGGAGATCCTCGCGGCCCGCCCAGGCATCGGTCCGTACGGTGCCGGGCGCGATCAGGTTGACCCGGACTCCGCGCGGCGCCGCGTGCCCGGCGAGGGTGCGGGTCAGGGAGGCCAGGCCCGCCTTGGCCGCACTGTAGGCGTGGTTCCCGAAGTCCTGCTCGCCGTTGACCGAGCCGATGCCGACGATCGCGCCCCTGCGGTCGGGCGCGGCGGCCAGGTGCGGGAGGGCGGCCCGGGCGCAGCGGTAGGCGCCGGTGAGGGTGATGTCGAGGTCCCGCTGCCACTCTTCGTCGGATTCGTCCTCGAACAGGGCGGCGTCCGGGTGACAGGCGTAGGCGTTGTTCACCAGTACGTCGAGCGTGCCGAACTCCCGGACGGCATGGGCCACGGCCGCCTCGACGGAGGCCCGGTCGCCGACGTCGCAGACCAGCGCCAGCGCCTCGCCCCCCGACTCCCGGATGCCGGCCGCCGCCTTCTGCGCCCGGTCCCCGTCCACGTCGGTGACGAGGACCCGCGCGCCCTCCCCCGCCAGCCGTCGGGCGGTGGCCTCGCCGATGCCGCGGCCCGCACCGGTGACCAGTACGCCGTACCCCGCGAAGCGCCTCATGCGCGGCTCCCTACCCGGTCACGGCCCGGTCCGAACCGGGTCCGGGGTCACTGGTCGCGGGCCGCCGGGAGCCTCAGACGTAGACGAGGGGGCAGCCGCGGCGCAGCGCGTGCCGGGCGGCGCACACGAAGAACGCGACGTGGAAGGCGGCGTCGAGGTCCTCGCCCCAGGGGCCCGGCAGGGCCTCGGCCCGCCGCGCCGCCGCGCCGTTCAGGAACCAGTTGGTCAGGCCGAGCCGCTCACGTACCGTCAGCGCCTCCTGCGGGAGGCCGATGGCCGCGGCGAGCCGCTCCGCGAGGGCCAGCACCTGCGGAGCGCCCGCGATGACGGTCTCGTCCGCGTAGTTCGAACCGACGGGCAGCCGCACCTCCTCGTCGAGGGCGAGCGGCACCAGCACCGACCAGCCGCAGAGGGTCTCCTCCTCCCGCGGTGTCAGGTGGGTCCGGCACAGGGCGGCGAAGCCGTCCATGGAGACGGCCGACTTCTCCTCGAACCCGGTCCCCGGACCGCCGCCGGGATCCGGCTCCGGGGGGACGGGACCGCAGGGCGGCAGACCCCGCCGGCGCAACTCCTCGTCCAGGCCCGAGGCGACCGCGCCGAGGTCCCCCTCGTCCGTGCCGTACCACTGCCGCGCACCGACGCTCACCAGATACACACCCATGGCGGGCAGATTAGGCCCCGCCACTGACACCGGTCCCGGATCGGAGGCCCGACGGGACTGCGGTCGCGCCCGGCGGGCAGGCCGGGCAGGTGATGACGAAAGGCCCCGGCCTCCATGAGGAAGCCGGGGCCTTGATCGAGCGCTGGGCAGGCCTTGCACCTGCATCCCCCCACGGGAAGTGGGGTGTCTTTCCTTGGACCACCAACGCCGGTCCCACCGCCGTGTCACACGGCCGCGAGAACAAGATCAATCTAACACGTCGCGGCAGCCCTCGTCACATCCGCCACCGGCCGGCCCGTCAGCCGCCACCACCGCGCCAGATGTTGTCGAAGGCGGCGTCCTCGATGGCGCGCCGCTGCCGTACGGACCCCAGCTCCACCAGCGCGTCGTTGACGGCGGCGAGGACGGTCGCCACGGAGTCGTCGCTCAGGTCCGGGGCGTCCTCGGTCCGTTCGGCGTGCACCCCCAGGGCCTCCGCGAGCAGGGCGAGGACCGGCTCGTCCGAGGCCCGGCGGTCCGCGGCCCGGCGGCGGGCGGCCGAATCGGCCGGGGCCAGCCGGCCGGCCCGGAACGAGATGCCGCGAGGGCGTTCCCGGACGAGCTCACCGTCCGCTTCCATCGCCGTCCGGTACGTCTCGGACAGGCCGCGGCCCCTGCGCCACAGCCAGTCGGAGACCGGTTCGCGGGGGTCCTTCCGGTCGAGCGCGGCGGCCGCCTCCGCCAGGAGGGGGTCGGCCGGGGACGACGGGTCGCCGGGCACGATCAGCTCGCCGTCCAGTGCGGCGGCGCCGGCGCCGAGGAGGTCGATCAGCTCGGCGCCCGCGAGCGCCAGCGACAGGTCGCCCTGTTCGACAGGGCGGTCCGACGCCGTGTCCATGGTGACGATCAGCAAGTCCCGCGGTGTCGTCATGAAGGCTCCACGTCCCGTCCGTTCGCATTCCGTGCGTCCCTGAGCGCCCGAGCTTACGGAGCGGGGAGGGCCCCCGCATCCGCTTTCGGCCCCGGGCCGGGCCGGTGTCGCCGCCCGCTCCCGCGCGCCGGGGCCGGGCCGTTTCGCCGGGCGCGTGCGGAAGCGGGCGGATGCGGGCGGGTGCGTCACGGATCCGGCCGATCAACGGAGGCTTCAAGCCGCCGCCGCGCGGGGCCGCATGCCGCGCCGTCCGCCGGGGCAGGGCTGATCGCCGTGCGGGCGGCGAGGGCCCCCGCCGCCGGGGGAACTCCGCGCTGCCACGGGCGCGCGTACGGGATGCCGGTGAACAGGGGCGAGGACGTGAGGCGGCATGCGCGCATTCGACGACACCGAGATCGAGGAGTTCCTCGCGCTCTCCAGCCGCCTGACCGGCTTCGGCCCCGGCGAACTGCGGGAGGGCGCGCCGCCGGCCGAGCTGCTGGCCGTACTGCTGGAGGAGGTCGGCGCCGGCGCCTGGCGGCGGCTGGCCGCGGAGCCCGACGCTCCCGACCCCGAACTCCGGGCGGCGGCCGAGACCCTGATCCGGCTCTGGTACACGGGCAGCCTGCCGGAGCGCTCCGGGCGCGGCGGCCCCGCCTCGTCGCCGGTGTCGGCCCGCGCCCACGCCGGAGCGCTGGTGTGGCGGGCCGTCGGCGTGCCCGCGCCGGGCACCTCCGCGCCGGGGTTCGGGAGCTGGTCCGGCCCGGTGGGCTCCGGCGACGCGGGACGGGAGGCGCGGCGGTGACCGGCCCGGACCGCTACGACGTGATCGTGGTCGGGGCCGGGATCGCCGGGTCCCTCGTCGCCCGGCACCTGGGCGGGCTCGGCCGCCGCGTCCTGGTGCTGGAGGCGGGGGTGCGCGCGGACGGCGCGCCGCACACCGCGCAGGACGCCGCCCCCTGGCCCGAGGTCACCGATGTGTCGGGCACCGAGGGCGGTTACCGCGCCGACGGCTACTTCGTCCAGCGCGGGGAGCTCCCGTACGCCAGCGGGTACGTCCGGGTGAACGGCGGTACCGGAAACGTGTGGACCGGGCTCACGCCGCGCATGCTGCCCGAGGACTTCGACACCGAGCTCTTCGGCTACGGCCGCAGCTGGCCGATGGGCTACGCGGACCTGGAGCCGTACTACCGGGCGGCCGAGCAGGCGATCGGCGTGTCGGCCGATGTCGACGAGCAGCGCGCCGGGGTGGGCCTGCCGTTCCCCGAGGACTACGTCTTCCCCATGCGGGCCCTGCCCCGCAGCCGTGTCGACGAGGTGCTGGCCGGGCGGCTGGACGGCCGGCGGATCACCGAGCCGGGCGTCGCGGAGCCGGTGGAGCTGCGGGTGGTGGGCACCCCGCAGGGCCGCAACGGAGTCCCGGACCCCCGGTACGGGGGCGGGGCGGGCTACGTGCCCCTCGGCGCGGGCGGCCGTCCCGCGCCGGACAGCCGCTGCGTGGGCAGCGCGACCTGTATCCCGCACTGCCCCTCGCACGCCAAGTACACCCCCCTGAAGACGCAGGCGGGCTGGGGCCCCACGGTCGTGCTCCGGGACCGGGCGGTGGTCAGCCGGGTCCTGGCCGGTCCGGGGGGACGGGCGACCGGCGTCGAGTACCTGGCGTACGCGGGGGACGGCGCGGCCGGCGGGACGGGCCCGGGGGCCGTGACGGGCCACACGGTGCACGCCGACGTGGTGGTGCTGGCCGCGCACGCGATCGAGAACGCCAAGCTGCTGCTGATGTCCGGGCTCGCGAACCGCAGCGGGCAGGTGGGGCGCAACCTGATGGACCATCCGGTGCTGCTGACCTGGGGGCTGCTGCCCGAGCAGGTGGGTCCGTACCGGGGGCCGGGTTCCACCTCGGGCCTCGAAGGCTTCCGGGCCGGTCCGGCGCGCCGGCTGCGGGCGCCGTTCAGGATCGAGATCGGCAACTGGGGCTGGGTGTGGGCGAAGGGGCCGGTGGACACGGACGTCGCCGAGCTGGTCCGGGGGGCTGGGCCGGGGCGGCCCGGGCTGCGCGGAGCCGCGCTGCGCGCGGCGCTGGCCGACCGGATCGGGC
The DNA here is from genome assembly GCF_042890765.1 of Streptomyces sp. NPDC002032. Classification (NCBI taxonomy): domain Bacteria; kingdom Bacillati; phylum Actinomycetota; class Actinomycetes; order Kitasatosporales; family Streptomycetaceae; genus Streptomyces; species Streptomyces sp. NPDC002032. The sequence continues at coordinate 115,711 of NZ_JBIASM010000018.1, forward strand.
GGCAGTTCACGCTGCAGTTCGAGATGGAGCAGAGCGCCGACCCGGCCAACCGGGTGACGATCGACCCGCGGCTGCGGGACCGGCTCGGCCTGCCGCGCCCGGTGCTGACCTACGGCCTGTCCGCGCACGTCAAGGACGGGATCGCGGCGGCCAGGGCGGTGTCCGACCGGATCTTCGCGCTGCTGGGCGCCGAGGACCACACCTCCTTCGGGGCCGCGGGCTGGCCCGGCCGCTTCGAGCACCGCGGCCGGACCTACGGCTACCGCGGCGCCGGTCACGCCGCCGGCACCCACGTCATGGGCTCCGGCCCGGACACCTCCGTCGTCGACACGTGGCAGCGCTGCTGGGACCACCCCGGTCTGTACGCGGTGGGCTGCGGCAGCATGCCGTCGGTGGCGACCTCCAACCCGACGCTGACCATGGCCGCGCTGGCGCTGCGCAGTGCCGGGCGGATCGAGGCCGAACTGGCCGCGCGCGACCGGCCGGTGACCTTGACCTCCACCCGCGAACCCCTGCGCTCCGGCGAGCGCGGGCCCGTCCGAACCGTCCGATCCTCCGGAGCCCCCTCATGAGCCCCATGCCCCTGCCCCCCGTCGCCGCCCCGTACCAGCTCCCCTTCCACTACGGGGCGTTGCACCAGATCGGGCTGGACTACCTCGTCGATCCGGACCCGGTGCGGGAGGTGCTGGCGAAGCGGCATCCGGCCCTGAGCGCGGCGGAGTTCGACGGGCGGTGCCTGGTCTCGCTGAACTACCAGCTGTACTTCGCCCAGTACGGGACCGGTGGCGGGATCACGCAGGAGATCGAGGTCAGCATCGTCGCGTACCCGGCGTCGGCCGCGGACCGGCTGCCGGAGGTGGACTACCGGCAGTACGCGCAGGGGTACGACCAGACCAAGCTGCTCGGCATCGCCCGCCTGCACGTGCTGTGCGACAACGCGCTGGCCATCGACGCGGGACGCAGGCTGTTCGCGGAGCCGAAGTACCCGGGGTGGTTCGAGGCGCGGATGCCTTCGCCCAACGGCCCGGCGGGCGAGACCTGGCAGGTGGACTGCCGCGCGGCAGAGGCGGGCCGGGACGGCGGCATCGTCCCTCGTGACGCCGCGTTGTTCTCGTTCACCGCCCGGCTGGACGGGCTGGCCCCGGTCCCGGCGAACAACACCCCGATCACCGGCTACGGAACCGACCCGGCCGGGCGCGCGCTCGCCGGTCCCATGAACGTCCACCACCCCTACCGGTGGTACGACCTCGCCGGCCCGGCGGCCGGGCGCTCGCTGCTGACGGTGCACGACCCGGCCACGGACGTCGGCGAAGACCTGCTGGGCCTGGTCGGGGACGTGCCCGCGGCCGGGGCGTGGACCTTCCAGTCGCCGCCCGTCGCGGCGCACAACCGGCCCTACTACCTCGCCTGAGGCGGGCCGCGGGGGAGGGGCCCGAGGGGGCGTGCGGGGCGTCGTGCAAGATCAGGGGCCTGCACATCACTCCCTGGGGGATTACATGAGACGTTCCGTACCCGCGGCCCTGGCCGTGCTGCTCACGCTCGCCACGACGGCGGGCTGCGCCGGGCAGGCCGCGAAGCCGGGCGCGGGCCCGGCGACGCCCGGGCCCGTGAGGAGCGGCACGGCGGCCCCCGTCAAGGCGCCCGCCCTGACCGAGGACGAGGCGCGGGGCATCGTCAAGGACCTCGCAGCGAAGGTGGAGGCCGACAGCTTCGACGCCGGGTACTGGAAGGGGATCACCGAGGGCCCCCTGCTGGAGCAGCAGCTCGCCGTCGTGGCGACCGGCGAGAAGTACGGGACCGAGCGGGAGCCGGGTCCCACCAACTCCCCCGCGACCGATCCGGCCGTGCACACGTGGACCACCGGCAAGGACGACGGCAGCGACCGCTGGATCCTCGGCGCCCACGAGGTCCCCGCTCACACGGTCGGCGACGAGAAGAAGGAGACCGTCCTGCGCTGGTCGCTCTTCCACCAGGACCGGGCGGGCGCCCCCTGGCACGCGACCTTCCTGGCCCGCGCGCCCGAGCCGACGGCGCTGCCCCGCGTCGCGGTCGGCCCGGACGGCCGGGCCGTCACCGGCGGGGACACCCGGGGCCTCGCCGCCGACCCGGCGACCGTCTGCGGGCGCTACGGCGACTACCTGCACACCGACCTCGGCGCGGGCGGGGTGAAGTGGAGCCAGGACATCACCGACCTGCGGGAGTCCTACGCACAGGGGCTCGCGGCCCAGCGCAAGGCGCTCGGCAAGCCGGGCAAGCTCGAAGCCGGCGTCGAGGTCGCCCGCGCCCCGCACGGGCCGGTGTGGCGCACCGCCGACGGCGGGGCGCTCGTGGCCTGCACCGCCGTCAGCAAGCTGTACACGGAGCTCGGTCCGGGGCGCTCGGAGACCTTCAGCGCGAGCGGCTGGGCCGGTACGACGGGGATCCCCTGGGCCTCGTACACCCAGCGGATCATGGGGCTGACGGTGCTGGCGGTTCCGGCCGGGGGCTCGGGCGAGGTCTCCGTCGCGGCGCAGTCCAACCTGCCGTACTCCTTCGAGGGGACGAAGTTCACCGGCTGAGCGAAAGGAACGCCCACGATGACCCTTCCGGCCGACATGACCCTTCCGGCCGACCGTGTCAGCGCCGCCCTGCGCCTCCTGGAGGCGACGGGCGCCGCGGGGAGCGGGCACCCGGGCGGCACGCTCGGGGCCCATCTGCTGCGGGTGCGAGGGCGCCTGGAGGGCTGGCAGGCGCGTCCCGCGCTCCAGCTCGCGGGGCTGTGCCACGCCTTCTACGGGACGGACGGCTTCGCCGTGGCGCCGCTGCCGGCGGGAGAGCGGTCGCGGCTGGTGGAGGCCATCGGCGCGGAGGCCGAAGCCATCGTGTACTTCTACGCGAGCTGCGACCGCGCGGCGTCCTACCCTGCCCTCGACGCGGCGGAGCCGGTCTTCCACGACCGGTTCACCGGCCGCCGGTTCGTCCCCGCCGCGCAGCGGCGCCGGGACTTCGCGGAGCTCACCGCGGCCAACGAGCTGGACATCGCGTCCGTCGACGGGGCGTTCCGCGCCGCGCACGGAGCGGGGCTGCTGGCGCTGTTCACGCGGCTGCGGCCGCTGCTGAGCGCGGCGGCGTGGCGGGATTGCGTGCACGTGCTCGCCGCTCCCCCGGCCGGCTGAACCGGGAGGGGCTGCCGTAGCCCACGCGGTGGGTGTCCGGCGGCTCCGGCCTCTCGCCGGACCGACCCGGGGCCGACCGGACCGGCCCGGGGCCTCAAGCCCCGGGCCGGCGGGACCGCCGGTTCAGGAAACGCCCGGGGGCTGGGTGGCCTCCCTCAGGGCGGCGATGGCGTGCAGGGTTCCGCCGGTGCGGCCGGCGAGCTGTCCCCGGGGCGTGTGGACGCTCCAGAGGCTGCCCGTGTCCGGCTCGGCCTTGCCGACGGGGAAGGGGCGGGTGATGTCGGTGATGTCCTGGATGACGACCGCGTCGTCGCACCGTCTGGCGCTGTACCTGCGGCCCATGCACTTGAAGACCCAGGGGTTCGCAGTGATCTCGCCGAGTCCCAGGGCGCGCGTGTCCTGATCGGGCTTGGCGCCGGGAAACAGACCCAGCATTACGCCTCCATTACGCTGTGTGTCTGACGTGAATCCCATAGTAGCCACACCGCCGTGTCCGGCACCTCACCGGACCACCGGGCTCCAGCCCGCCTCCCCCGGGGCTCCCCCGGGCCTCCCGCCGACCCCTAGGCTTCGTCCGTGACCAGGGCGGAGTTGAGCCGACGGCGGGTCGCCGCCGGGTGGCTCGGGGCGGGGATGGCGGCGCTGACCGGGTGCGGGGCGGCCGCCGGGCCGCGGCGCCGGCTGCGGCTGGCGACGGGGCCCGAGGGCGGTCCGTACAACGCTTTCGGCCGGGCCCTGGCGCGGGCCGTCGGCGCGAGCGACACCGGCCTGGAGATCGTGCCGGTGAGCACCTCCGCGAGCGTGGACAACCTGCGCGAGCTCGCCGGCGGATCCGTCGAACTGGCGCTGGCCATGGCGGACGTCGCCGAGGACGCGGTGCTGGGGCGCGAGCCGTTCGCCCGTCCCGCGGCGGTGACGGCGCTCGCGCGGACCTACGTCAATCACACCCACCTCCTCGTCCCGGCAGACGGCCCCGTGCGGTCGGTGGCCGGTCTCGCCGGACGGCCCGTCGCGGTGGGCGCGGCGGGCTCGGGGGTGCAGGTGGTGGCGGGCCGGGTCCTGCGGGCGGCCGGCCTCGGGCCGGGACCCTCCGCCGTACGGGACCGGCAGCTGGGCCTGGGCGCCTCCGTGGCGGCGCTGCGCGAGGGAGCCGTCGACGCGCTGTTCTGGTCGGGGGGCGTGCCCACTGCGGCCCTGACGGAGGCGGCGCGCGAGGTACCGGTGCGCTTCCTCCCGCTGGACGGGTACGTGGGCCCGCTGCGGGAGGCCTTCGGCCCCGTCTACACGGCGGTCACCCTGCCGCCGCCGGTCTACGGGCTGACCGAGCCGGTGGGGACCATCGGGGTCGGCAACTTCCTGCTGGCGGGGGACGGTGTCCCCGAGGACGCGGTGCGCGCCCTGCTCGCGGTGGTGTTCGACCGGTGGCGGGACCTGCTGCGCGAGGTGACGGCGGGGGTGCGGCTGGAGCCCCGGTTCGCGATCTCCACCGGGAGCGTCCCCCTGCACCCGGGCGCGGCCCGGTACTACCGGTCGGTCTACGGCTGAGCGGCCGGGGCGCCGGGAGCGGGCAGCCGTAGCTCGACGACGAGGCCGTGCGGGGTGTTGCCGCGGACGCCGAGGCTGCCGCCGCTGCCGCGGGCGATCTCTTCCGCGATGGCCAGTCCGAGTCCGCTGCCGGGTACGTTCTGGTGCTCGGGGCAGCGCGCGAACCGCCGCAGCAGCAGCGGGAGGTGCTCCCGGGCCACGCCCGGGCCGTCGTCGCGGACCCGTACGACGGCCTCTCCGCCGGGGCCGCGCACGGCGTGGACCTCGACGCGGCCGTCGCCGGGGACGAACTTGACGGCGTTGTCGAGGAGCGAGTCCAGGATCCGGGCCGCCGCGTCGGGCAGGGCGCGGGCCCGCAGGTCCCCGGGCGGCCCGGTGAGGGTCAGGGTGAGGCCCGCGGCTCGGAAGACCGGCGTCCAGGCCGTGACCCGGTCCCGGACGGCGCGCCCCACGTCCTGGTCCGTCGGCGCGGCCGTGGCGGCTTCCAGCCGGGCCAGGGCGAGCAGGCCGTCGAGCAGTTCCTCCAGGCGTTCGGCCTCGTCGAGGGCGCGGGCGTGGTCGTCCAGCCCCGGTCCGGGGGCCACGTACGGTTCGATGTTCTCCAGCTGGAGCACCAAGGTGGCCAGCGGGTTGCGCAGTTGGTGGGAGGCGTCGGCGACGAAGTCGCGCTGGCGGCCGATGGAGTCGGCCACGGCCTGGGCCATCGTGTTGAACCGCTGCCGCAGCCTGCGCAGTTCGGGCGGTCCGGTGTCGGAGGCGGCCCGCGCCCGCAGGCTCCCGGCGGTCAGTCCCGCCACGGCCCGGTCCAGGTCGAGGAGCGGGCGCATCAGCCAGCGCGTGATGCCCGCCGCGACGAGGGCCGCCGCGGCGAAGGCGGCGACCGCCCCGGCGGCGATGAGCGACCAGCGGACGGTGACGTCCCGGCGGGCGGCGTCCGTGCGTACGGTCAGCAGGACCGCCCCGCTGACCCGCTCGTCGCGGCCCACCGGTTCGGCGAGCACGACCGTGCGCGGGCCCCAGGGGCGCACGGTGGGCAGCCGGTCGGTGGAGCGGCCGGTCAGGGCCCGGCGGCGGGCCTCCTGCGCCGGGCCCCCGGGGCCGGCGGGCGCCGCGCCGGCCCGGCCGACCGTCGTGCCCGCCGTGTCGACCACGACGACGCCGGCTCCGTACAGCTGGGCGTAGCGGCTGATCTCGGCGTCCAGTTCCGACCGGTCGGCGCGGGAGCGGACGCGGTCGGCGAGATCGGCGAAGCGGACGGCCTCCGAGCGGCGTTGCAGGAGCAGGTGTTCGGTCCGTCCGCGCGCGTAGGCGTCGGCGAGGGGGACGCAGAGCAGCAGCGCCGCGGCCCCCATGAGCACCATCAGCACCACGAGGAGCCTGCGCCTCACGGTGCGCCGTCGCGGTCGGCGTCCCGGTCGTCGGGTGGTACCGGGTGGCCCAGTTGGTAGCCGAACCCGCGGACGGTGCGGACCAGGCCGGGGCGGCCGGTCTTGGACCTGATGCCCGCCACGTGGACGTCCAGCGAGCGGGAGGCCGCGAGCAGGACGTCGCCCCAGATCCGGTCCAGGATCTCCGCGCGGGAGTGCACCTCGCCGGGGCGGGCGGCGAGCAAGGCGAGCACGTCGAACTCGCGCCGTGTCAGACGGACTTCCTCCCCGGCCGCGGTGACCGTACGGGCGGCCGGGTCGATCTCGACGTCCCCGGCCCGCACGGTCCGGCCGCCGCCGGGCAGCTCCGGGCCGGTCTCCGGGTGGGCCCCGTCGCGGTCGGTACGGCGGTCCGTGCGGCGGTCCGTGCGGCGGCGCACGGTGTCGATGCGGGCCATCAGTTCGGCGGTCCGGAACGGCTTGACGACGTAGTCGTCGGCGCCCGCCCGCAGTGCCTGGACGACGTCGCGCTCCTCGCAGCGGGCGGTCACCACGATCAGCGGCGCGTCGCAGAGCGCGCGCAGCCGGCGGAGCAGTTCGAGGCCGTCCAGATCGGGCAGCCCCAGGTCGAGCAGGACGAACTCGGCCTCGTGGACGTGCCGCAGGGCGTCCAAGGCCCGGGCCGCCCGGCGGACGGTGTGGCCGCGCCGGGCGAGGGCGGTGCCCAGGGCCTGGGCCATCCGGTCGTCGTCCTCGACGAGCAGCGCGTGCATGGGCGGGTCCTCGTGAGCCGTGGCCCGGGGCGGGTGCCCCCGGCGGGGTGGCCGCGGGCGGGGGCGGCCCGCAACGGGTGACCCCCGACCGGGGACAGCAGCTTACGGGCGCCGCCGGCCCCGGTCACCGGGGCGGGTCAGCGCGTGCCCGAGGCGTCGGCTCCGGCGGCCGTCCGCGGCTCCGGGCCCGCACCGCGCCCGGTTTCCGCCTCTGCCGAGGCCTCTGCCGCCGCCTGCGCCTGCGCCTCGGCGGGGCTGAGCGTGGCGTGGCGGGTGTCGGGCATCAGGACGTAGGTGACGAGGGAGACCAGCGCGCAGCCGGAGACGTACCAGAAGAACATCTTCTCGTGGCCGCCGTTCTTGAACCACAGCGCCACGTATTCGGCGGTGCCGCCGAAGAGCGCGTTGGCGACGGCGTACGGCAGGGCGACGCCCAGGGCCCGCACGCGGGTCGGGAACAGCTCCGCCTTCACGGCCGCGTTGATCGAGGTGTAGCCGGTGACGATCACCAGGGCCAGCAGGGAGAGCCCGAGGGCGGACCAGTACGAGGTCGCCGAGCCGAGGGCGGTCATGATCGGGTACGTCCCCACCGTGCAGCCGACGGCGAAGGTGATCAGCAGCGGGCGGCGGCCGATCCGGTCGGACAGCATCCCGGCGAAGGGCTGGAGCACGGCGAAGAGGATCAGCGCGGTGAAACTGACCAGGGTGGCCGTCGTCTTGGCCATGCCCGCGCTGCCGACGAGGTACTTGGTGAGGTAGGTGGTGTACGTGTAGTAGGCGACGGTGCCGCCGAGGGTCAGCGCCATGACCAGTCCGGCCTGCCGCCGGTGCTGCCACAAGGCCGCCAGCGTGCCGCGCCTGCTGTCGTCGCGGGCGCCGCCCCCGCCGCCGCCGGCCGCGGACAGCTCCTGGGTGAACGCGTCGGTCTCCTGGAGCCGGCGCCGCAGCCAGAACACGACGCCCGCGAACAGCGCTCCGAAGACGAACGGGATGCGCCAGCCCCAGCTCTCCAGCTGGGCGGTGGTCAGCGTGTGCTGGAGGGTGATGAGGATGCCCAAGCCGAGCAGCTGACCGCAGGTCATCGACACGTACTGGAAGGAGGAGCCGAGGCCGCGCCGGCCGGGGGCCGAGGCTTCGGTGAGGTAGGTCGCGCTGGCCGCGTACTCGCCGCCGATGCTCAGCCCCTGGAGCAGGCGGGCGAGCAGCAGGACCAGGGCACCGAAGTAGCCTGCCTGGCCGTAGGTCGGGGCCACGGCGATCAGCAGGGCGGCGGCCGACATCATGGTGACGGTGAGCGTCAGGGCGCTCTTGCGTCCGTGCCGGTCGGCGGCGCGGCCGAGGATCCAGCCGCCGACCGGGCGCATCAGGAAGCCGACGGCGAAGATGGCGGCCGTGTTCATGAGCTGCGTGGTCGGGTTGTCGCCGGGGAAGAAGGAGTCGGCGAAGTAGATGGCGAAGCTGGCGTAGACGAACCAGTCGTACCACTCCACGAGGTTGCCGAGCGATCCCCCGATGAGGGCGGTGCGCCGCTTCCGGCGTTCCTCGCGGGACGGGGATTTCGGCGCGACGGTGGGCGCGGACATGGCGGCTCCAGCGGGAAGTCCCTGGTGGGAGGCGGGAAGGGCCCCGGAGTGGGGGTCCCCAGAGCATGCGGCGGCGTTCCCGGCCGGACAAGGTCCGCCCCGCAGATCTAACGTTCCGCTAAGGAAGCCGCGACGGGAGGCGGCCTCGGCCTGACGTCCCGTTCAGCACGCCCGTTCCGGTGATCATCGCGTGGGCCGGCTTGACGCCCCGGTGTCCTTCGGCGCGGCCCCGCACGCCTCCCGGCGCGATCCGGCGCGCAAGCCCCCGTCACGACCGGAGACGGAGCACCGCCGGCGGCCGCATAATCTCCGGCACGGGCGGAGAGACGGGGGCGCAGCGGCTCCCCCGCCCGCATCGGACCCTCCAGCGAACTCGGGGACTGACTTGATAACTCATCTCTTCCGGCGCGCCCGTGCGGCATGCGCCGTGACCATCGCGGCCGGGGCCCTGCTCACGGTGTCCGTGCCCGCCCAGGCGGCCGCCTCACCGCCCGTCACCGCCGCCGGCGCGTTCTTGCTGGACGCCGCCGACGGGGCCACGCTCACCTCCAAGAACCCCGACACCCAACGCCAGATGGCGAGCACCACGAAGATCATGACGGCCACCGTGGTGACCACGCTGCCCGGCCTGAACCTCGACCGGAAGGTCACCGTCAAGCAGGAGTACCTGGACTACGTCTACCGGGAGGGTGCGAGTTCGGCGCAGCTGAAGGCGGGCGCCACCCCGACGGTCCGTCAGCTGCTGTACGCGATGATGCTGCCCTCGGGCTGCGACGCGGCGTACGCGCTCGCGGACACCTTCGGTTCGGGCACGACCATCGCGGCCCGCAAGGCGGACTTCATCGCGAAGATGAACGCCAAGGCGAAGGCGCTGGGCATGACCAACACCGTGTACGACACCTTCGACGGCATCTCGCCGACCGGCAGGAACCTCACCACCCCGCGCGACCTCGCGAAGCTCACGCGGGCCGCCATGACCAACTCCCTGTTCCAGTCGGTCGTCAAGACCACCTCCTACAGCTCCGGCGGCACCTCGGCCCTCGCCACCTGGAGCAACAGCAACCTGCTCATCCAGCCGCGTCCCACCGGCTACGGCTATCCCGGCGCGATCGGCGTCAAGACCGGCACCGGCACGGCGGCGGGCAAGTGCCTCGTCTTCTCCGTGAGCCGGGGCGGCAAGACGGTCATCGGCGTCCTGCTGGGCGACGAGGAACGGTACGTGGACTCCATGGCGCTCTCCGACTGGGCCCTCGGCCCGGCGTCGGGCTCCAAGACGGCCCTCCAGCGCGGCAGCAAGGACCCGATCCCGGACGTCCGGGACTGACCCGGGGCGGGGCGGGCCCGGACCTCATCCGTCCGGGTCCGCCCCGCGCCGTCCGGCCGCCTCGCTCGGACCTGTCGCGGCGCGTGCGTAGCGCCGGGCCAAGTGCGCGAACGCGTCCTTCAGTTCGGGCGGTCCGATGACCTCCATCTCGGCGTCGTAGGCGCCGAAGGCGGCGGCCAGGCCGGGCCAGGACCACGAGCCGAGGGTCAGCCGGCAGCGGTCCGGTCCGAGTTCCTCGACGGTCCCGTCCCGGGTGTAACGGGCGACGGTGGCCGCCGCGAGGTGGAGGACCACCTCGCCCCGGCAGGGCCAGCCGCCGCGGCCGTCGGCGCCGCCGGGACCCCGGAACCGGTCGGCGACGAACGCGGCCACGTCCCCTCCGGGCAGCTCGCGCGGGGCGAACCGGGGCCCGGTGGGGGTGCGCGGGGTGATCCGGTCGGCGCGGAAGATGCGCCAGTCGTCGCGGTCGAGGTCCCAGCCGACGAGGTACCAGCGTCCGGTCCTGGTGACGAGGTGGTGCGGCTGCACCCGGCGCGGCGGGGCGACGGCGAGCGCGCCGTCGGCCCCGGGCGGGGCGGGCGCGGCGGACCGGGCGGTCTTGGCGGACGGGCCCGGGGGATAGTCGAAGCGCAGCTCCTCGCGGGCGTGGATCGCGGCGCTCAGCGCGACGAGCACGCCACTGTCGACCTGGGGGTCCGGCCCGGACGCGGGCCGCTCCATGGCGGTGACCCGGAACGTGTCGATCCGCCGGCGCAGCCGGCCCGGCATGACCTGGCGGACGGTGTTCAGCGCACGCGCCGCCGCCTCCTCGATGCCGGCGCCGCTGGTGGTGGCGGCCGTCTGGAGCGCGACGGCGAGGGCGACGGCCTGCTCGTCGTCGAACAGCAGCGGGGGCAGTTCCGTACCCGCGTCGAGCCGGTAGCCGCCCTCGGGGCCGCGCATGGCCGCGATGGGGTAGCCGAGCTCGCGCAGCCGGTCGACGTCGCGGCGCACCGTGCGCGCGCTGACGTCGAGCCGTTCGGCGAGGAGCGCGCCCGGCCAGTCACGGCGCGCCTGGAGGAGGGAGAGCAGCGACAGCAGCCGCGCTGAGGTCTTCGGCACACGTCCATGGTGCCTCGGAATGCGGACAGGTGCTGACCTCTACTGCTGCGAGTCCCGTCCCGGGCCTGGCGCGGGGCCGGCGCCGCCGGTTGACCAAGCCGCCCTACCTCTCGGTAACTTGATCCCGCACGGGGCCTCGACGACGGGAGTACGACGGTGGCGGATCACTCGATGGACGGCTTCACCCGGGGCACCTTCACCCATGACGGCGTACGGCGGCGGGTACTGCGGCGCGGCACCGGGCCGGCGGTGATCATCATGGCCGAGATCCCGGGCATCACCCCCAAGGTGCTGCGCTTCGCCGAACGCGTGGCCGGCACCGGCTGTACGGCCGTGCTCCCGGTGCTGTTCGGCAAGCCCGGCCGGGACCCGGATCCCGCCGCCCACGGCTGGACGGGCGCCGCCCGGACCCTGGCCTCCGCGCTCTGGGAGGTCTGCGTGAGCCGGGAGTTCACCCTGCTGGCCACCGGGCGCAGCTCGCGCGTGGTGGGGTGGCTGCGCGCGCTGGCCGCCGCCGAGCACGAGCGCTGCGGCGGCCCCGGCGTCGGCGCCGTCGGCATGTGCCTGACCGGCGGCTTCGCCCTCGCCATGGCCACCGACGAGCGCCTCCTGGCCCCCGTCCTGTCCCAGCCCTCGCTGCCCCTGGCCTGTACGGCGGGCCGCGCGGGCGGGATCGACATCGGCGCCGACGAGCTGGCGGTCGTCCGCCGCCGCTGCGAACGCGACGGGCTGCGGGTGATGGGGCTGCGGTTCCGCGGCGACCGGCTGGTCCCCGCAGACCGGTTCGCCTTCCTGCGGCGCGAACTCGGCGACGCCTTCGTCGCCGTGGAGCTGGACGACGACGCGGCGAATCCGGAGAGCGTCATGCGCCCGCACTCCGTCCTGACCGAACACCTGGTCGACGAAACCGGCCAGCCCACCCGCGAAGCGCTCGACTCGGTGCTCGACTTGTTCCGCACCCGGCTCCTCACGCAACAGCCGGGCACACCGTCTTGATCCGGCCACTGCGCGGGGGCTGACGCGGCGGCGGGGAAGTGCCACGATGATCGGTGCTTCAACAAAGTGCCGGTGCGTGCGCCCCGGAGCAGTGACGGCGCACGCACCGGCAGCCCTACGCCGTGAAAGGGCCGGCCCCACATGAGCGTTACACCGTACGTAGCGTCCTTAGGCAGTGATCAGGGCATGAGCGACGATGCGGAAGTGAGCCTCTATTACCACCGCAAGACGCAGGAGATCCTGCACAAGTACGGCCCGGGGCCACGCGTCCACTTCCACGTGGGACTGTTCCCCGACGGGATCCTGCCAACGGCCACCGTCTCGCAACGGGCGCTCGCGCAGCGCATCGTCGCCTCTCAGGAGCTGATAGTCGAGCACGCGGCCCGGTCCTGGGGCGCGTACGAGAAGCCACCCCGCCGGGTCCTGGACATCGGCTGCGGCCTGGGCGGCACCTCCCTGTACTGGGCGCAGGCCCACGGCGCCTCGGTCACCGGCCTCACCGTCGCCGCCGAACACGTCCGGCTGATAGCCCACTTCGCCCGGCAGGCCGGCGTCGGCCGCCGCGTCAGCCCGGTCCTGGGCGATGTGCACGAACTGGCCGACACCCACGCCTACGACGCCGCCTACGCGAACGAGAGCAGCGGCTACACCGACCGCCACCGGCTGTTCGAGGTCGTCGCCAAGGCACTGCGGCCGGGTGGCTGGTTCGGGATCCAGGAGCACTTCGTGCGCCGCCCCGAATGGCTCGACTTCATCGACGGCTACTACAAGACGCGGCTCGGCACCCGCGACGAGTACCTCGCGGCGGCCGAAGCGGCCGGCTTCGCGCTGGAGTCGGACGAGGACGTCACCGACTCGGTGGCCGAGTTCTGGATGCAGTCCATGGCCTGGAACACCGCCGAACTCGACCGGCTGCGCGCGGGCGGCGCCCCCGTGGCCTGGAGCCCCCAGCGGCTCGGGGAGTCGACGGTCACGCACGGCAAGTTCTTCCGCCTCTGGCGCGATCACGCCGTGGAGACGCGGCTGTTGCTCTTCCGCGTCGGCGGGGCCCGGTGAGCGCGGCGGCACGGCCCCGCCCCTCCCGCCTCGGGGAGCGGCTGCCCGCCTTCTACTGCCCCCTGCCGCGCGACCTCGTCCACCCCGAGGCGAAGGAGGTGGAGGCCCGGGCCGTCGCGTGGCTGGACTCCTTCGGCCTGTACCCCGATCCCGTCGAGCGGGCCTGGGGGCTGGCCACGCACAGCGCCGACTTCTCCTGCCGCGTCATCCCCGAGGGGGACGCGGAGGCGGTCCTGCTGTTCACCCAGTGGAACTACTGGGCCAACGCCGTCGACGACTGGCAGGACTCGGGCGCGGCCGAGGTCCGTACGGCCGCCGTCGCGGAGCACGGCGTACGGCTGCTGCGGACCCTCGAAAACCCGGCCGCGGCCGTCCTGCCCGACGGTCCCGTGACCCGGGCGCTGACCGACCTGGTGGACCGTACGCACGCCCTGCTGACCCCCTTCGAGCTGCGCAGATTCATCGAGGGGACCCGGGACTGGCTGCTCGGCGCGGCCTGGCAGGCGGCCCGGGCGGAGGCCGGGGGCATGCCGGGGCCCAACGAGTTCGCAGCCATGGGCGGGCTGGCGAACGGCACCCGCTTCTCCCTGACCTGGTCGGACGTGGCCCGCGGGGTCCGCCTGCCCGCGGACGTCCTCTACTCCCCCGCACTCCAGGCTCTGACCGATGCGGCGGGCTTCGTCGTCAGCGCGGACAACGACCTCTTCTCCTACGACAAGGACGACCACCTGGAGCCCCCGGAGCTGAACTGGGTGAACGTCATCGCCCGCGCGGAGGGCTGCCCGCCGGCCGGGGCCGTCCCCTCGGCGGTGGCCCTGCGGGACAGGGTGATGAGCCTGTTCCTCCGCCTGCGGGAACGGCTCCGGGAGGGAGCCGGCCCGGAACTGGCCCGCCATCTGGAGGGGCTGGGCCAGTACGTCGCTGGCTCCATCGCCTGGCAGAGCCGAGCGCCCCGGTACGCGAGCCCGCGCAACCGGCACGCCCTGCCCGACCCGGAGGCACGGTTCGAGCTCCGGTACGCCGACACCCCGAGCGATCCTTCGACGCGGCCGCCGGCCCTGCCCGCGCTCGCCCGGTGGTGGCAGCAGGCCGACGCCTGAACGCGGCGGCGGGGCCCCGGACGGCGTCCCGGGGCCCCGCACGGGCGGTACGCGTCTCAGAGCCGGCCGAGCAGGCGGCGCCACCAGCCGGTGCGGCGCCGCTCCCCCGCCGGCGCGGGCCGCACGGACGGCCGCGGCGGCGGGATCTGCACGTGCCCCGGGTGGCCGGCGGGCTGCTCGGGGTCCGGGTAGGCGGCCGGCTCGGCGCCCTGCGCCGGGCGCGGGGTGAACCGTACGGGCAGGGACAGCAGGTGGCGCGACATCAGGGTGCCGCGCCAGCGCAGCTCGCTCGCGTCGACGGCCAGCTGGAGGTCGGGCAGCCGGTCCAGCAGCACCTCGATGCCGGTGTCCGCGATGGCGCGTCCGATGTCCTGGCCGGGGCACTCGTGCGGTCCGCTGCTGAAGGCGAGGTGCGAGCGGTTCCCGCGCACGGAGGTGTCGGGATCGGGCCGGATCTGCGGGTCGACGTTGCCCGCGGCCAGGCCGAGCAGCAGCATGTCGCCGGCCTTCACCTGCTTGCCGCCGAGCAGGGCGTCCCCGGTGGCCCACCGTCCGATGATCGTGTTGATCGGCGGGTCGTCCCACAGCACCTGTTCGAGGGCGTCCGGCAGGGTCATGTGGCCGCCGGAGAGGCTCGCGCGGAAGCGCTGGTCGGTCAGCACGGTGCGCAGGGTGTTGGCGATGAGGTTCGCGGTGGTCTCGTACGCGGCGATCAGGACGACGCGCAGGTGCATGAGCACCTCCGTGTCGGTCAGTGCCGCCGGGTGCTCCAGCAGCCAGGAGGCGAGGTCCCGGGCGGGTTGCGCCTTGCGGTCCCGGACCAGCTGTTCGAGGGTGGCGGTGACGTAGCGGTCGCTCTGCAGGGCGGTCTCGGTGCCCTGGAGCATGTCGCGCGCCGCCTTGACCAGCCGGGGCCCGTGTTCGTCGGGGGCGCCGACGAGCTGGGTCATCACCAGCATGGGGAGCTGGTCGGAGAACGCGGAGACGAGGTCCGCGTGGCCGTCGCCGGTGATGCGGTCGACGAGCTGGTTCGCGAAGCGGGTGACGTAGCGGCGGATGCCCCGCTTGTCGAAGCGCTCCAGGGACTCCACGACGGCCCCGCGCAGCCGTTCGTGGACGGGGCCGTCGGTGAAGTTGCAGACCGGGACCCAGGAGACCATCGGGCCGAGGGGGGTGTCGGCGGGTACCCGGCCCTCCTTCAGGTCGCGCCAGCCGCGCGGGTCGCGGGCGAACCGCGACGGGGTGCGGGCCACGTCCAGGTTCTCCCGGTGGCCGAGGACCAGCCAGGCCGGGAGGTCTCCGCTGACGAGGACGGGCGCCACCGGCCCGTGCTCGGCCCGCAGCTTCTCGTACAGCCCCATCGGGTCGGCTTCCGCCTCGGGGCCGTGGAGCCGGTACAGGCCGCCCGTGCCGGCCGTGTGGGCCGGGCACTGGGGCGGCGGGGTCGGGTCGGGATTCACATTGCCTCCGGGGTGGCTGCCTGGGAGTGCAGGTAGCGCATGAGGGTCAGCAGGACATCGCGGGAGGAGTCCCGCCTGCGGGCGTCGCAGACGAGGATCGGTACGGAGGGCGGCAGGTCCAGGGCCTGGCGCAGCTCTTCCATCGGGTGGTCGGGCGCGCCGGGGAAGGAGTTGACGGCGACGACGAAGGGCACGCCCCGTTCCTCCAGCCGCCCGATGACGTCGAAACTGATTTCCAGCCGGCGGGTGTCGAGGAGGACGACGGCCCCGAGCGCGCCCTCGAAGAGGCCGCGCCACAGGAACCAGAAGCGTTCCTGGCCGGGCGTTCCGAACAGGTAGAGCACGAGTTCGTCGTTGATGCTGATGCGGCCGAAGTCCATGGCCACGGTGGTGGTGGTCTTGCGCGCCACACCGCGCGTGTCGTCGACCCCGATGCCCGCCCGGGTCATGGTCTCCTCGGTCGTCAGCGGTTTGATCTCGCTGACGGCCCCGACCATCGTCGTCTTGCCCACGCCGAAGCCGCCGACGATGACGACCTTGACGGCGGCGGCCGCCGACTGCGGGAGTATGTCCGCGCTCCGGGGCCCGGCGAGCGGGTCAGAGCTTTTGAAGTCCATCGATCACTGCCTCGATCAGAGCAAGGTCGGGTAGGTGGGCGGCGGGGACGGGCGGGCGGACGTGCACGCGCTTGGCCGCGAGCAGGTCTCCGACGAGGACGGTGACGGCGCTGACGGGCAGATGGGCGTACGCGGCGATCTCGGCCACCGACAGCGGCGCCTGGCACATCCGCAGGATCGCGGCCTGCTCGGGCTGCATCTCGGGCCTGGCCGCCACCTTGGCCACGACCAGGGTGACCAGGTCGAGGTGGGCGGCGGTGGACGGCTCGCTGCGCCCGCCGGTGATCACGTAGAGCCGTTCGGGGCTGCTGTCCTCCCAGCTGGCGGGGGGCTCACTCACGCGGGCTGTCCGTCGTGCCGGGGCGGGCTGCTGAGGTGGTCCCCCATCCGGGTCACCAGGCCCCGCATCTGTGCGCCCATGAGGCCCGCGTCCACTCCCTCGTCGGCGAGGACGGCCAGGTAGGACCCGTCGCCCGCGGCCATGAGGTAGAAGAACCCGCCGTCCATCTCGATGACGACCAGGCGCATCCTGCCCTTGGAGTGCGGCAGTTCCGAAGCCACGGCTCCGGCGAGGCTCTGCAGTCCCGCGCAGGCCGCCGCGAGGCGGTCGGCGGTGTCGGTCTCGGCTCCGTACTGGGCCACGCACAGGCCGTCGGCGGACAGCACGATCACGTGCCGCGTCTGTGGCACTCCGGCAGCCAGGTCCTTGAGCATCCAGTCCATGCTGCTTCGCTGTGTCATCACTGCTTACATCCCCTTGGTCACTGGATCGGACGCGTCCTCGCCGTCGGGGCCGCCCTGGCCCGACGCGCCGGACAATCCGCTGTGGAAGGCCTCCAGCCACATGCCGGGGCCCTCGTCCGCCGCGGACCGCGGCGCCACGACGGGCGGGGCGTCGGAGCTGGTGGCACGGTCCTTCCGGCGTCGCTGCGGGAGGCCGGTGGCGGTCCGGTCCGTGACCGGCGCGTCCTCGTACGAGGCGTCGCGGGCGGGCCTGGTCACCGGGGCCGGCGGCCGGACGGCGGGCGCCTGGGCCTGCTTCGGCCGGGCCGCGGGCGGGGGTGCGGAGGCGCCGGCCGCGAGGTGGTCGACGGGGTGCTCGCGCGGCGCGGGGGCCACGGCCCGCGGGCCCGAGGAGGAACCGATGCCGTGGGCGAGGCCGGTCGCGGCGGCCGCGGTGGTGATCAGGTGCTGGGGGACGATGACCACCGCGCGCACGCCGCCGTAGGCGGAGGAGCGCAGGGAGACCTGGAGTCCGTAGGACTGGGCCAGCCGGCCGACGACCGCGAGGCCGAGGCGCGGGGTCTCCCCCAGGTCGTTGAGGTCGATCCCGGTCTGCGCCTGGGCGAGCATCCTCTCGGCCCGCTTGCGGGCCTCCTCGCTCATGCTGAGGCCGCCGTCCTCGATCTCGACGGCGATGCCCGACTGGACCTCGACGGCGGTCAGGTGGACCCGGGTGTGCGGCGGCGAGTAGCGGGTGGCGTTGTCCAGCAGTTCGGCGAGGATGTGGATGAGCGGCTCCACGACCGGGCCGAGGACCGCGACCTCGGAGACCGAGTGGAGTTCCACGCGCTGGTAGTCGATGATCCTCGACATCGCTCCGCGCAGGACGCTGTACAGCGTGACGGCCCTGCTCCACTGGCGTCCGGGGCGGGCGCCGCCGAGGACGGAGATGGAGTCGGCGAGCCGGCCGATGAGGGCGGTGCCGTGGTCCAGGCGCAGCAGGTCGCCGAAGACGTCGGGGTTGCGGCCGTGCCGGTCCTCCATCTCCCGCATTTCGTGGGCCTGCTGGTGGACGATGGCCTGGACGCGGCGGGCGATGTTGACGAAGGCCCGCTGGGCGGAGTCGCGGAGGTTCTCCTCGTTGTCGACCGCGTCGATCACGCGGGCCAGCACGGTCTGGAGTGCGGATCTGAACCGCGGGGTCAGGGCGGCGTCGTTGCCCCACCGGTTGCCCTGGCCGCCGCGGCCGCCCAGGGAGGTCAGGACCTCCTCGGGCAGTTCGCCCTTGCGCAGGCGTTCGATGGCCTCGGCGAGCACCACCTCGGCGAGGCGGACGGCTTCGGCCTCCTGGCGGGACAGGGCGTGCCGCAGGGCGATGACGTCGTTCTGCCGCGCTTCGAGCGCGCGGCCGCGCCGCAGCGCCTCGACGACGGCCGCGGCGGTACAGGCGGCCCCGACGGCGACCCAGGCGATGCGGACCGGATCCCAGGGGGACACCAGGGCTCCGAGCACGCACACGGCGGCCACGACCGCGATGGCGGGCAGCGGCCACCTTATTCCCGGCTCCGTGGGGGAGGCTTCGGGTGGAAAGTTCTGTTGCGCCATCAAGTTCCTCGAACCATCGAAAGAGGGGATCTTATGACCGGTGGGCGGGAGCATAACGTCGCCCAACTCGCGGTTTCGGAACTTTCGTTGGAGTTCATCGGACCGGAGGATCCACTACGCGCCATTGACGGCGGCGCAGTTCCGCCGTCAACGGCCGCGTTCGGCACGAACTTCCGCGAAAACGGTGGTCCACGGCATGCCGGCTCGTACACACGCCATGGAATTCGAACGCATTCCCATACGATTTCGGCCTCGGGTCGAAAATCGGGCAGTGGCATCCGGGAACGGGCCGTGCTAAAGGGCGCCCCACGGCGCGGGCGGGGGCGCGGTCAGGCCCGTCCGAACCGGTCGCGCTCGGAACCGCGATGGCGCCCCGCCGGGGCCTGACGGGCGGGTACGGCGCGCCCCGCGCGCGCCCACTCCCGTAGGAGGCGGTCGTAGATCGGTGTGCCGGACTGCGCCTGGTGCTCCCCCGCCGGCCGCGGGACCCCTGCTGTCGCCGGAGCGACGAACCTCGTCTCCTTCATGCAGGCACAACGATTCTGCCGGTGCCCGCGTGGCGCATGGTGTCCGAATCGTCATCATCCGCCTGTGCATGCACCTGTGCATACAATGGCCGAATGATCTTCATCGTGGTGAAATTCGCCGTCAAGCCCGAACACGCCGACCAATGGCCCGAGAAGGTCGCGGAGTTCACCCGCGCCACCCGCGCCGAGCCCGGGAACCTGTGGTTCGAATGGTCGCGCAGCCTGGAGGAACCCGACACCTACGTGCTGGTCGAGGCCTTCCAGGACGACGCGGCCGAGGCGCACGTGACCTCCGGACACTTCCGAGCCGCCCTGGAGACCATGCGCCCGCTGGTCACCCGTACGCCCGAGATCGTCAGCACCACCATCGAGGGCGCGACGGGCTGGAGCCGGATGGGCGAGCTCCAGATCGACTGAGCGGCGCCCGCCAACTCGCGCTGCCGAGCCTCCCGTTGGCCCTGCGGGGTCATCGGGTAGCTTTCGGGGAAATGATTCCGAGGCTACGGGGCTGACGCGGTGGAACTGAGGGGGAGCGGGGCCGAGCCGCTGGAGGCGGAGGATCCGCGTCGCATCGGGCCGGTTCCGCTGGCGGGCCGGCTCGGGGCCGGCGGCATGGGGCGGGTCTACCTCGGGGTGCACGAGGGCCGTTACGTCGCCGTCAAACAGCTGCTGGCCTCCGTGGTCGGCGAGGACGCGGACTTCCTGCGCCGGTTCGGGCACGAGCTGGACAACCTCGCCCGGCTGCCGGCGGAGGTCACCGCTTTGCTGCTGGCGAGCGACCGCACGGCGCGCCCGCCGTGGTTCGCCACCACCTACGTCCCCGGCCTCACCCTGCGGGAAGCCCTCGACCTCAACGGCAGCCCGCTGCCCGCGGAGGCACTGTGGCTGCTGCTGCGGGAGGCCGCGGCGGGGCTGGCGGCGGTGCACGCCCTCGACATGGTGCACCGCGACCTGAAGCCGTCCAACGTCATGCTGACCCTCGACGGACTCACCCTCATCGACTTCGGGGTCGCCCGGGCCGCCGAGCAGAGCCAGCTCACCAGGACCGGCATGGTCGTGGGCACGCCCGCCTACATGGCACCCGAGCAGGCCTCGGGCAAGAAGCGGGTGGGCGGCCCGGCCGACGTGTTCGCGCTCGGCTCCGTCCTCGCGTACGCGGCGTGCGGCCGGCCCCCCTTCGGCGACGAGTCGGGGCACGGCGTGCTGTACCGGATCGTGCACGAGGAGCCCGATCTGGAACCGCTGCGCGCGCTGGACCCGGAACTCGCCGACGTGGTCGCGGAGTGCCTCGACAAGGATCCCGAGGGCCGGCCGACCGCGGCGGAGCTCCTCGAACGCGCCGCGGGCCGCGGCCCGTCCGGCTCCCCGCTGTGGCCGGCGGCCGTCACCGAGCGCCTCGCCGAGCGGGCCGCCTTCGCCGCGAACGTCCAGGACGTCGACGTCCCCACGCTCCCCCTCGGCGCCGGAGGGGCGGCGGCCGGGGCGGAGCCGGCGAAGGGGCCCGGGGCGGCGGTTCCGCCCGGCGCGGCGGAGCCGTCGGGGGCCGGGACGCGGCCGGAGCGGCCCGAACAGCGGCGCCGCACCCGGGTCCTGCTCGCCGTCCTCCCCGTCGTGGTGGTGGCGGGCGGTACGACGCTCGCCATCCAGCACCTGCCGTTCGGGACCTCCCCGGAGGCCGGGGCGCAGCATTCCCCGGCCGCCTCGGCTCCGGCGCAGCCGGGTCCGGCGGCGCCCGGTGCGGGAAGTGCCGGCCCGTCGGCGCCGGCGCCCTCCGGACAGGCCTCCTCCCCCGTCCCGAGCCCGGTCGGCGGCCAGGGCGGTACGGGGGCTCCCCCGGCCGCGGGGGCCGGCCAGGGGGCCGACGCCGGCCACGGCAACGGGGGCGCGGGCAACCCGGGCGGGGCCAACGGCGGCGCACAGAACGGTTCCGGCGGCCCGGCGAGCTCCGGGAACCCGGGCGGCACGGGCAGCACCCACCCCGCCGGAGGCGGCCAGGTGACGCCCGGGCAGCCCCCCGCTCCCCCGCAGTCCGGCACCTCCCGCTACCGCAACGGCAACGACGGGAGCTGCATCACGCAGGTCTACGGCTCCTCGGACTCGGGCAGCTGCTCGGACTCCTCCGCGCGGTGGACCGTCCGCAGCACCGGCGACGGCGGCTTCAAGCTGGCCAACGAGCAGTCGGGCCAGTGCCTGTACGCCAACATGCTGGGCCAGGCCGTCTTCGTGGGCGACTGCGCCCAGGACAACGGCCGCGTCTGGCGGGCCGGTTCGGACGGCAGCCTGCGCAGCGTGGACAACGGCGGCTGCCTCGACCTGGGCATGAACGCGGGCCTGGTGACGTCCTCGTGCGCCGGGAAGGCCTCCCAGCGCTGGACCCGGCAGACCTGAACCGATAGCCCCGTCTCGGTCCCCCCGGCCATGGCCGCCGTCCGTGGGGCTAAGATGACCGCAGGGCCCGGGTACCGCATCCCCCGTCGGTATCCGGGCCCTTCACGACTGCACGCGCACGGCTTCGTGCGGTAGGCGGAGGGGCCCCGGGATCACCCGGGGCCCCTCCGTCGTGCGGGCCCGCCCCGCCCCACCCCCGTGGAGGCAGAACGGGCCCGGTCAGGGACGCCCGGTCACGCGGTGAACGCGGGCGGTCGCACGGGCTGGGGAAGCCCCCGCGCGAGGTGCTTGGCCACGTCGATGACCGTGCGGTCGGCCAGGTAGGGACCGATGATCTGGACGGCCAGCGGCAGCCCGGCGGCGGTCCGCCCGGCCGGCATGACGAGCGCCGGGAGCCGGGCGGGGCCGGCCAGGTTGAGCCAGGCCGTCTGGTCGAAGTACGAGCGCTTCTCCCCGTCGACGGTGATGAACCGGCTGGGGACCGGTACGTCGGTCTGGTCCTCGACGGCCGCCGTCGGGGTGGCCGGGGTGATCAGGACGTCGTGGGTGGCGAAGTAGTCGGCCCACCGGCCGCGCAGCTGCTCGCGGTCCTCGTTCGCGCGCAGCCAGTCCCGGTGCCGCATGGTGCGCGAGTGCAGGAAGAGTCCGCCGGGGGCGCCGGCGGGGGTCTTGTCGGCGGCCGCTATGTCGTCGGCGAACCCGGCGTCGGTGGCGGTGGCGCTCGCGGTGGCGTACATCAGGCGCTGGAAGAGCGCGTCGCTGTCGGCGAGGCGCACGGGCCGGGTGGCACCGTCGACGGTGGCACCGGCCGACCGCAGGAGTCCGGCGACCTTGTCCAGGAGCCGGCGGGTGTCCTCGTCGACGTGGCAGTACGGATCGTCCTGCCACAGGCCGACGCGGTAGTCGGCGAGGCGGCGGCGTCCGGGCGCGGGGAGGTCGACCCGCCAGGCGGGGGCGTCGGCGGGGGCCGGGGCGGCGAGCACGTCCAGGAGGAGGTCGAGGTCCTCCGCGTCACGGGCGATCGGGCCGATGCTGAGCATGTCGGAGCTGGTGAGCCAGCCGGGCGGCCGGGGGACGTGGCCGCGGGTGGGGACGATCCCGCCGCTGGTGCGCAGGGCGTACACCCCGCAGTAGGCGGCCGGGAGGCGCAGCGAGCCGGCGAGGTCGGAGCCGACTTCGAGGGCGCTGAGGCCCGCGGCGACGGCGGCGGCCGGTCCGCCGGAGGAGCCGCCCGCGGTCCTGGTGGCGTCGTACGGGTTCTTCGTGCGGCCGAAGAGCGGGTTGGAGGTCTGGATGTCCTGGCACATGACGGGGACGTTGGTCTTGCCGACGACGACGGCGCCGGCCGCGCGCAGGAGCGCCACGCTGTCCGCGTCTCGGCCGGGGACGTGGCCGGCGAGGTCGGGTGAGCCGCAGGTGGTGAGCAGGCCCTTGGTTTCGAGGGCGTCCTTGAGGGTGAGGGGCAGCCCGTGGAGGGCGCCGAGCGGTTTGCCGGTGGCGGCGAGGTGGCGGTCGGCGGCGTCGGCGGCCGCGCGGGCGCCGGCGGCGTCGAGGGTGGCGACGGCGCCGAGTGCGGGGTTGGCCCGCTCGATGTGGCGGAGGTACTGCTCCAGCAGGGCGCGGCTGGTGACGGTGCGCCGGCGCAGCGCGGCGAGCTGTTCGCGGGCCGGCGCCAGGTGCAGGTCCTCGCCCGGGGGCTGCTTCGTACCGGCGCCCGAGCCGGAGCCGGCGCGGGCGGCCGCGGGCGTGGTGGTCATGGCGAAGGCGGCGGCGACGGCCGTGCAGGCGACGATCAGGGTGCGTCGGAGGATCACGGGCGGGCTCCTGAGGTGGTGGCGCGGGGGTCGGGTGCCTCGCGGCGCGCGGGGGTGGGCGGGGTGAAGTAGGAGGCGACGCGCTGGAGGTGGAGCAGCTCGTCCTCGGTGGTGTCCAGGTCCAGTTCCGCGTCGGCGTACTCGGCGGGGGCGGCGACGGGGGCGTCCGCCCGGTGCCGGACGAGGGCGGCGCGGATCTGGTCGGCGGTGACGGCGGCGACGAGCGCGGCGCCGGTCAGGCCTTCGGCGCGGCGC
Source organism: Streptomyces sp. NPDC002032 (assembly GCF_042890765.1). Lineage (NCBI taxonomy): Bacteria > Bacillati > Actinomycetota > Actinomycetes > Kitasatosporales > Streptomycetaceae > Streptomyces > Streptomyces sp. NPDC002032. Next base: position 139,100 of record NZ_JBIASM010000018.1, read on the forward strand.
AGCTCCTCGGCGTGGTGCCGGGCCTCGGGGTCGAGGTAGCGGCGCATCAGCTTCTGGCCCTGGCGGATCTCGACGCGGCGGCGCAGCAGCGGGAAGTGGGCGCTGCGGCCCCGCAGGAGGTCCCGGCGCTGGGGGGCGGGGCGGCGCAGGGTGATGCCGGGGTCGGCCTGGTCGAGTGCGGACCACAGCGGGGCGAGGCGGCGGTAGCGCAGGTGCGCGGTGGTCCAGTCGAGGGCGCCGGTGGTGCGCCGGGCGAGGGTGGGGATGAGGTACCCGATCTGGGTGAGGGTGGCTCCGATGTCCCCGCACGCCCACGCGAAGCCGTTGAGTCCGTCGACGCCGAAGCCGGTCTCGGCTCCGACGACGGCGGCGATGCGGATGCCGCTGTAGCCGAGGGTGATGACGGCGCCGACGGTGACCAGGCGCAGGCTGAAGGCGATGGAGCGGTTGGTGGCGGTGCGGGCGTACTTCCAGCAGGACCGGGCGAGGTAGACCTCGGCGGCGCTGTACGTGCCGAAGTACAGCAGGACGTACGCCTGGAAGAACGGGTCGTTGGCGTAGTAGAGGGAGAAGTCGGTGGGCCGGGTGGTGGCCGGGGTGAGCAGGACGAACAGCAGCGCCATGGCGGCGATGACCCCGGCGGCCGCGACGAGCAGCAGGCGGCTGCGGCGGCGGGCCTCGGCGGGCGGTTTCGCCCAGTGCGCGAGGACGGTGGCCTGGAGGGCGAAGACGAGGATCACGCAGCCCTGGGCGATCGGCACGACGATGTTGGGGACGCCGAGGGCTCCGTCGAGGCGCACCCAGACGGGGGTGAGGGAGACGGCGTAGCTGATCGCGGAGAAGCCGTAGGTGAACGCCAGGGCGACCAGGGCCGGGTCGCGGCGGCCCTTGAACAGGTCGCGCAGCAGGATGAGGAAGCCGGTGCCGGCGATGGCCAGGCACAGGGGGTGAAGGACGTCTTTCACGGTTCCGTATCCGGTCAGCGCAGCAGGGTGCGGGTGATGGGGTCGGCTTCCCGGTGATCCGTGGCGCGGGAGGTGCCGAGGCGCTCTTGCAGGAGGGATCCGAGGAGTTCGGCCTCGAACTCCTCGGGCTCGTTGTAGCGGGTGCGGCCGAGGACGAGCTGGACGGTGGCGGGGTCTATGTCGGTGATCAGGCCGCCGAGGTCGCCGGTCGCGAGGGGGGCGGCGCCCCGGTGGCGCTTGAGCATGTGGCCGAACTCGTGGCCGACGATGATCTCGGCGTGGGCCCGGCTGATGGCGGTGTCGTAGAAGACGTAGTCCGTCTCGGCCGTGGCGAGCCACAGCCCGCAGGGCGAGGCGGCGTCCAGGGAGTCGGGATCGGCCGGGTCCGAGGTGAAGGGCATGAGCCGGATCGAGCGGTCCAGGCGCTCCTCCATGAACGGGACGAGGTCCAGGACGCTGTCGACCGCGGGCAGGTCGAGGCCGTCCACGAACTCCCGGCTGCGCCGCTCGGCTTCGTCGGCCTCGCGGTCGGCGCCCCGGCGGGCGCCGCGGTCACGACGGCTGAACCACATGGAGCCTCCTCCTGTCGGCGTGACGCCGGACACCGGTCACGGCAGGTCCCTTTCGGGATCGGCGGGCAGGCCTTCCTCCTTGCGCACGGCTTCGAGGGCGGCCAGGACCTTGCGCTGGCCCGCGGCGGAGACCCCCATGGCGCGGAGGGCGATCTGCTCGACCCCGTTCTCCTTCAGCCTGCGCAGGATCTCGAACTGGGTCGCGATCTTCCGCGTGACCTCGTCCTCGACGAAGTAGGCGGCCTCCACACCGAAGAACCGGGCGAGGAGGGGCACCATGGTGATGGTCGGTGTCCGCTTGCCCGCGCGCAGGTAGCTGATGTGGGAGCGGGTGTAACTGTCGTCGCCGTAGGAGGAGATGGTGCGGGCCACGTGTGCGTTGGTGTACTCCTCCGCTCCCGGAGGGCGCACCCGGTCGAACAGGAAGTTGAGGCGGTCGCTGAAGGCGGCACCCGGTCCCGGGACCGGGACGGGGCCCGGCCGTGGTGCGTCCGGTCCGTCGGGGGTGCCTTCCGATTCCGCCACCGCTGCTACTCCCTCTCCTCAGGCGTAACTATAGTTGACGCCCGTGCTGCGTAACTATAGTTGACGGTCCGGCATGCGGAAGTCCGGTGGGGTGCCGGTCGGCCGCGCGCGGCCTTCTGATACTTCTACGGCCCATGAACGAGATCACCCGAAGACGAGCCTTCGGCCTCGCCGCCGGAGCCGCCGCCGTCGCGGGGCTGACGGGCTGCGACAAGGCCGCGAGCCCCTCCTCCTCCCCGTCCGCCCCGCCCCCGGCCACGGCGTCCGGCCCGGCCCTGTCCATACCCGGCGGCGCCATCGACGAGGTCTACGAGGGCCGCCGCATCCAGATCTCCATGGAAGCGGGCGGGAAGCACAACGGCCACCCCATGCCGGGGCTGCCCACCATCAAGATCGACGGCAAAGAGCTGCACCTGATGCGCAATGCCGACAACAGCTGGGTGACCGTCGTCCACCACTACGAGACGTTCCCCGATCCCGTCTCGGCCGCCCGGGCCGCCGTGCGCGACCTCCAGGGTGCGAACCTCCTCCCCTTCGCCCCCGCAGAAGGCACGTCATGACCGTCCGCAAGAACCAGGCGACGCTGACCTCCGAGGAGAAGCGCGCCCTCACCAACGCGCTCCTGGAGCTGAAGCGCACCGGCGTCTACGACCGGTACGTGGCCGCCCACAACAACTTCCTGCTGAGCGACAGCGACTTCGGCGACCGGGTCGGTCACCGCTCCCCCTCCTTCCTGCCCTGGCACCGGCGGTTCCTGCTCGACTTCGAGGCGGCCCTGCAGAAGGTCGACCCGAAGGTCTCGCTCCCGTACTGGGACTGGACGGTGGACCGCACCCCCGCCTCCTCCCTCTGGGCGGCGGACTTCCTCGGCGGCACCAACCGGGCCCGCGACGGGCAGGTGCTCGACGGACCCTTCGCCCGCGCGGGGGGCAACTGGGCCATCACGGCCGGCGTGGACGGGCGCGACTTCCTGCGCCGGACCCTCGGCGCGGGCGGGGCCCAGCTGCCGACCAAGGCCGAGGTCAACGCCGTGCTCGCCATGACGGTGTACGACACCGCCCCGTGGAACAGCGCCTCGGACGGCTTCCGCAACCACCTGGAGGGCTGGCGCGGCGCCAACCTGCACAACCGGGTGCACGTGTGGGTGGGCGGCCACATGGCCAGCGCCGCCTCGCCGAACGACCCCGTGTTCTGGATGCACCATGCCTTCATCGACATGCTGTGGGCCGAGTGGCAGCGGCGGAACCCGAAGTCCGGGTACCAGCCCGCCGCGCGCACGCCGAACGTGGTCGACCTGCACGGCGCCATGCGGCCGTGGAACAACGTGACCCCGGCCGACATGCTGGACCACCGCAAGTACTACACCTTCGACACCGAAACGCCCGGCGCCAAGGGGTAGGGCGGACGGCCCGGGCGACGGCGGACGGCGGACGGCCCGGGACGGCGTGGTGTTGATCACCCCGGGCCGTCGGCGCCGCGGGGAACCGCCCGGCGCCGAATCGACTCTTCCGTGTCGCATGACGATTTTGGCGACATTGTTGGGGTCTGGAGTGATCGAGTGAAGTCCCGTTCCAAGGTTCTGGTGCCCGTCACCTTCCTGCTGGCCGCGTCCCTGGCGGTGGCGGGGTGCTCCAGTGGGCCGACGGAGGCGTCGTTCGACGGCAAGGCCCCCGCGAAGCCGCCGAAGAGCGCACCGGGCGGGGCGAGCGCGACGCCGGCCGCGCCGGACAACGTCCAGATGCCCACCAACGTCCGCAAGTGGAACCTGCAGCGCGAGCTGAGCGACGGCACGCAGGTCATGTGGACCACGCTCAAGGGCCCGAAGTCGGGCTTCGAGGGGCGGGTGTGGGCCTGGGTGCCCAAGCAGTACAAGGAGAAGAAGTACCAGAACAGCGCCTTCCCGGTGCTGACGGCGCTGCCGGGTGCCTCGGGCTATCCGACGAACTACTGGTTCGGCTCGGACTTCAAGCTCCAGGAGCGGATCGCCCAGCAGATCGAGGAGGGCAAGTCGCTGCCGTTCATCGTGATGATGCCGGTGCTGAACGCGAAGCTGGACCAGTACTGGGACGGCAGCGACATCCCCAACCAGCCGAAGATGGGCACGTGGATGTCCGACGACGTGCCGGACCTGGCGCGCGAGAACTTCCGCACCTACAAGGACCCGAAGGGGTGGGGCTTCTTCGGGTCCTCGGCGGGCGGCTACGTCGGCATGAAGATGGTGCTCCAGTACCCCGACCGGTTCAGCACGGCGGTCGCCGGCGGGCCCGACACCGCCCCCGACTCGCCGTTCTGGAAGGGCTTCGAGGAGCAGCGGCTCGCCAACGACCCCGCCCGGCTCGCGGACGCGCTCGCCAAGCGCAACGGCCCGAAGGTCCACCTGTCGTTCCTGCTCGGCGACAAGGAGGAGGGGGCGAAGGTGAAGGCCTTCAAGGAGAAGATCGGCAAGGGCCCGATCGAGACCGATCTGCACATCATCCCCAACGCCGGGCACGACGGCTACAAGTACGCCGACGGCCTGTTCCAGGGACCCCTGGAGTGGATCAGCAAGCGGATGATCGGGCCCGTTCCCGCCCCGTGACTCACGGGGCCCGCGTGAGTCACGGAGCCCGCTCACCGGCCACCGCGGACGGCAGGGCGGCCTCCTCGGCGGCCGGGCGGGGCCGGCGCTGCCACCAGTGGTGGCGGCGCGGGTGCACGGCGCGGCTCGCGCGGCGGCCGAGGAAGAGGTAGCCGAGGAGCGCGCCGGTGGTGTTGAGGATGACGTCGTCCACGTCGAAGGCCCGCCCCGTGACGAGCGCGCCCTGGACCAGTTCCACGAGGGTCATCACGACGGCGGTCGTCAGCGCCACCCGCAGCAGGCCGCGGGTCTGCGGCACGAGGACCGGCAGCAGGATCCCGAACGGGACACCGAGCAGCAGGTTTCCGCCGAGCTGCTTGACGGCGTCCTTCACGGACGCGCCGTCGAGGTAGGCGCCGATCGACGCGCCGGGGTGGACGTTGCTGTGCACGAGCGCGGCGGAGGCCGCGGACGGCTCCAGGGTGACCCGGGCCAGGGCGATGCTGAACAGGACCGTTCCGGCGAACGCGGCCAGCATCGCGAGGGCCCGGACGACCGGATGAGCGGGCCGGGCAGGCCGTACGGGCTCGGCGGCCGGGGTCGGCGCCGTCCCCCGGCGCCACCACACCGCTCGGGGCGGGGACGGGGTCGACGCGGCAGGCGGGGTCTCGGGCGGGGCCGACGGCCGGGGCGGCGCCGGGGTCCGGGGCGACGGCGGCGCGGACTGCCGTTTCGCAGCCGGCGCCGACGGCTCCTTCCGTAGCCCGCGCAGCCAGGCGGGACGCCTGGTCACGGTGGGGGCGGAGGTCTTTCGCTCGTCCACGGGTCACTCCCTCGGCGGCCGTTCCGGCGGGGCGTGCGCCCCGGGGCTGTGCGTGTACCCCGGGACGGGGCCTCCACACGGTCCGTGCCGGGGTGTCACCACAGCGGCCGCCAGGGCCGGTTCACCACCAGCGCGGCGGGCCCGCACACATCCGGTGGCGGGTGCGGACCGGCCCTAGGGCGTGTCCGCAATGTAGGTCGGTCGTTGCTCCGTTCGTGGTGCGACGTCATGAGGTGACTGATCAGGCCTGGGATGTGATCGGGCCGTT
>NZ_JBIASM010000019.1:0-63375 GCF_042890765.1 Streptomyces sp. NPDC002032
GTGGAGCACCCGTGCCGTCCGGCGACTCATCCAGTTCTACAGACGGCCCGCCGCCCTGGCAAAGACCCCGGATACTAGCCACCCTCGCAGGACAGGCCCCCGGCCCCCCGGCCGGCCCGGTGCACGGCGGCCGCGCGGGGGGTGGGCGGTCTACGGTCCCGGTTCGTATGTGACGTGCGTCCTGTGGGCCGCCTCACCGGGAGGGACCCCGGATCTCACCCAGGGTGAGCAGGTGAACGCTCTTCGGTGCGCGGGCCGGGGGGCGCGACCGCCCCGGAGTCGAAGGAGACGGGCGCCTCGAAGGCAGCCTTCCGGGTGGCCCGGCGCAGGGCCTTCAGCAGGGTGGCGCCCAGGGTGAGGGTCAGGACGACGGTCAGCACCGCCCGCCCCAGGTCCCAGCCCAGGGAGGTGGCCAGGCAGTACGCCACGAAGCGCGCGAGGTTCTGGGGCACCGGATCGCCGGGGTGGAACGAAACCCCCTGGCCCATGCCCTGGAGGAGCACCCAGCCCTGGAGGTTCATGATCGTCCCGTACGCGAACGAGCCCAGGAACCCGTACGCGCTGAGCATCGCCAGCTCGGCCCGGCCCCGGATCCTCCCCCAAGCTCTCGGCTTCGCTCGAGCAGGGGGGACCCCCATCGCCCCGGGCAGCAGCCCGGCGCCCAGCGAGAACCAGCCCAAAGCCAGCATCTGGAACGGCATCCACGGCCCGACCCCGCCCGTGAGCAGGGCCGACGCGAACATGGTCACCGACCCGAGGACGAAACCGAATCCGGGACCGAGGACGCGGCCGCTCAGCACCATCAGGAAGAACATGGGCTCCAGGCCGGCCGTACCCGCCCCCAGGGGTCTGAGGGCCGCCCCGACGGCGGCGAGCACGCCCAGCATCGCCACCGCCTTGGCGTCCATGCCCTGGTCGGCGATGGTCGCGACGACGACGGCCACGAGGAGCGGGAGCAGCGCGGCGAAGAGCCAGGGGGCGTCCCGGGAGTGGGCGAGGCCGGACCCGGCGTCGGCGAGCAGGGGCCAGCCGAAGGCGGCGATGCCGATGAGGGTGACGAGGACCAGGGCCGCGGCGGCGCGGGGGCCGATGCGGACGGGTCGGGCGGGACGGACGGGGCGGGCGGGACGGGCCGGTCGGGCCGGTCGGGTCATGGGGTTTCCCCCGCCCGGGCGAGGGCGGCGGCCACCTGGGACACCGTGAGCCAGTGGCCCGGGGCCAGCACCTTGGCCACCTGCGGGGCGAACGCGGGGGAGGAGACCACCACCTCGGCCGTCGGGCCGTCCGCGACGATCTCGCCGCCCGCCAGGATCACCACGCGGTGCGCCAGCTCGGCGGCCAGCTCCACGTCGTGGGTGGCGAGCACGATGGCGTGGCCGTCGGCGGCGAGGTCCCGCAGGAGCCCGATCAGCCGGGCCTTGGCGGCGTAGTCCAGCCCGCGGGTGGGCTCGTCGAGGAGCAGCAGGGCGGGGCGGCCGGTCAGCACCAGGGCCAGGGCCAGGGTCAGCCGCTGGCCCTCGGACAGGTCCCGGGGGTGGGTGTCGTCCGGTACGCCGGGCAGCAGGGCCGAGACCAGGCCGCGGCAGGTGCCGGGGGCGGCGCCGGCGTCGGCGTCGGCCGCGGCGCACTCGGCGGCGACGGTGTCGGCGTAGAGGAGGTCGCGGGGTTCCTGGGGGACCAGGCCGACGCGACGCACCATGTCCGCGGGCGGGGTGCGGTGGGGGGCGCGGCCGGCGACGGTCACCTCGCCGGTGGCGGGGGCGAGGGTGCCGACCAGGGCGGCGAGGAGGGTGGACTTGCCGGCGCCGTTGCGGCCCATGAGGGCGATGGTTTCGCCGGGGGCCACGGTGAGGGTGATGTCACGGAGGACTTCGGTGCGGGCGCGGCGCACGCCGAGGTTCCTCACGGTGGCGGCGGGGGCGTCGGGTGCGGGTGCGGTCGGGGCGGCGGGGCCGGGGGCGGAGCGGCGTCCGCGCAGGCGCGCGAGCAGGCCGGGGCCGCTGCGCGGGGCACTTCCCCCACCCCGCCCCTTCCCGAAACCGGGGCTCCGCCCCGGCCCCCGCGCCTCAAACGCCGGCGGGGCTGGAGGGGTGGCCCCAGCAGGGCCCCCCGCCTCCGCGGCGGCGGCGCCGGGGCTCCGCCCCGCACCCCGCGTCTCGGCAGTCGGGTGGGTGGGGCTTGTGTCCCGCGCCCCGGCGGTGGGGTGGGTGGGGCTTGTGTCCCGGGCGGCGGCGGGTGGCGGGGCCGGGTGGGTGGGGCTTGCGTTCCGGGGGGTGGCGAGGCGGGTGCGGAGGGGGGTGGCCTGGTGGCGGGCGTCGCGGATGGAGAGGGGGAGGGGGGACCAGCCCGCGAGGCGGCCCAGGGCGACGACCGGCGGGTGGACGGGGGAGACGGCCATGATCTCCGCCGGGGTGCCGAGGACCGGGGGCGCGCCGGGCGAGGGCAGGAGCAGGACGCGGTCCGCGTACTGGACCACCCGCTCCAGGCGGTGTTCCGCCATCAGGACCGTCGTGCCCAGGTCGTGCACCAGCCGTTGCAGCACCGCCAGCACCTCCTCCGCCGCCGCCGGGTCCAGCGCGGACGTCGGCTCGTCCAGCACCAGGACCTTCGGGTGCGCGGTCAGTACCGAGCCGATCGCGACCCGCTGCTGCTGGCCCCCGGACAAGGTGGCGATCGGGCGGTCGCGCAGCTCGCCCAGGCCCAGCAGGTCCAGGGTCTCCTCCACCCGGCGGCGCATCACCGCAGGGGCCAGGCCGAGCGACTCCATGCCGTAGGCCAGCTCGTCCTCCACCACGTCCGTCACGAAGTGCGCCGACGGGTCCTGCCCCACCGTGCCCACCACGTCCGCCAGCTCCCGCGGCCGGTGCGTGCGGGTGTCGCGGCCCGCCACCGTCACCCGCCCCCGCAGCACCCCGCCCGTGAAGTGCGGGACCAGCCCGGACACGGCCCCCAGCAGGGTGGACTTGCCGGCCCCCGACGGGCCGACGAGGAGCGTCAGCTCCCCCTCCCGGAGGGTGAAGTCGGCGTCCCGGAGGCAGGGTCGCCCGGCGTCGGCGTAGGTCACCGACACCTGCTCGAAGCGGATCACTGCGCGGACTCCTGGGTAGGTACGGGTGCCACGAAGGCGGGGAGCAGGCCGATCAGGACCGCCGCAGCGGGCCACAGCGGCAGCGTCGGCGCGACCAGCGGGACCACGCCCGGCAGCAGCGCCTCCGGGTCCGCCGACGCCGCGCGGATCAGCAGGGCCGCCACCGCCGCCCCCGACCCGGCGACCAGCCACGCCCGCGCCCCCCACCGGTCGGGCCGGTACCGGGTGCGGACGCTGCGCCGGCCGCCGAGGCGCAGCCCGGCCAGGGCCAGCACGAGGCCGATGCCGAGCACGGGCAGCCCGTACGCCGCGCCCTCGGCGGCGAGCAGCCCGTACGTGCCGGCGCACATGCCGAGCAGGCCGCCGAGGGTGAGCGCGTTCGTGGTGTGCCGCACGGCCGGTGGGACCTGCGCGGTGCGCCCGTACCCGCGGGCGTCCATCGACGCGGCGACGGCCACCGACCGCTCCAGCGCCCCCTCCAGGACCGGCAGGCCGATCTGGAGGACGGCCTTCACCCCGCCGGTGGGCCGCCCGCGCAGCCGCCGGGCGGTGCGCAGCCGGGCCACGTCCGCGACCATGTTCGGCGCGAAGGTCATGGCGACGACCACCGCGACCCCCGCCTCGTACAGGGCGGCGGGCAGGGACTTCAGCAGCCGCGCCGGGTTCGCGAGGGCGTTCGCGGCGCCCACGCAGACCAGCAGCGTCGCCAGCTTCGCCCCGTCGTAGAAGGCGAAGACGAGCTGTTCGGCGCTGACCCGGCCGCCGAAGCGGATGCCCTGCGCCCAGCCGGGGAGCGGCAGTTCGGGCAGGGCGAACAGCACGTGCGCGCCGGGCACGGGCGAGCCGAGCAGCACGGAGAACAGCAGCCGCAGCCCGATGACGAAGAGGCCGAGCTTCAGGAAGGCACGGTAGGAGCGGGCCCAGGGCGCGTCGGTGCGGCGGGCGGCGACCACGTACCCGGCGACGCCGACGATCAGTCCGAGCAGCAGCGGGTTGGTGGTCCGGGAGGCGGCGGTGGCGAGCCCGAGGGCCCACAGCCACCAGGCCCCCGCGTGCAGGGCGTTGCTGCGCCGCGCCTCGGGCGCCCGCCAGCTCCTCTTGTACGTCGTCCCGCGCACCCCCCGACCGGCCCGGCCGGGGCCGCGCCGGGCCGGGGGTGCGTCCGTACCTGCCGCGCCGTGCGTCATCGCCGGCGGCGGCGGGACTGCCAGACGCCGGCCGCGCCGAGCACGGCCACCGCGGCGAGGCCCGCGACGAGGCCCGCCGAGGGCCCGGAGCCACCGCCCCCGGACGCCGTGGCCGACGCCGTGGCCGAGGCCGTGGCCGACGGGGCGGGCTTTGCGGCCCCGGAGTCCTCGATCGGCTCGCCGCAGCCCGTCTTCGGGTAGCCGGAGATCCCGCACAGCAGGGCCGCGCTGTTGTAGCGCAGCGGCTTGGCCACCGAGGCCAGGGCTTCGGCGGCGGTCGCCTCGGGGGCGACCTGGGCGCAGGCGGTGCGCGGGGCGTCCTGCGGCGGGGCCTCGCCGGAGGGCGCGTCGCCGGGGACGCCGGCGTCGATGACCAGGGCCACGCGCTTCGTGCCGGCCGCCGGTGCGGTGCCCGCGCAGACGGCCTCGAAGTCGGCGGCCGCACGGGGCTTGGCGGCCTCGGCGGCGGCGTCCTTGCTCACCGAGAAGCGGAAGCCGAGGACCGTGCCGTCCGCGGGGCGGGCCGTCGACGGGCCCTGGGCGGCGTAGGCCCACTGCCCGCCGGCGCCGTCCCAGAACGACCAGTAGCGGTAGCCCGCCGCGAGGGCCGGGGAGGCGGCGAGCAGGGTCAGCAGGAGGCCCAGGAGCACGGCGGCCGAGGTGCGCGGACGGCGGCGGATCACAGCTGGTTCTTCTTCCGGCGGCCGCTCATCAGGACGCCGATGCCCAGGCCGGCCGCGGCGCCCGCGGCGACGATCCACCACACGTTCTGGTTGCCGGAGCCGCCGTCGTCCTTGCTCTCGACCTTCTCCGCCTCGGCGTTCGCCGCCTGCGGGGCGGGGCCGGTGGCGTTCAGGGCGCCGACCAGGTCGGTGGCGCCGAAGGCCTTGGGGTCGGTGCCGGTGGCGTGCGCGACGAGGACCAGGGTGCCCAGCGCCGCCGGGTTGCCCTTCGCCCAGTCGGCGGAGTTCTTTTTCAGCCACTCCAGCGCGCCCGCGGCCGACTGCCGGTGCCCGGCCGCGACCAGGGCGAGCACGGCGTCGGCGGTGTTGCCGGTGTCGGCGGTGGGCTGGTCCGCGCCGGGGGTGACGGCCGTCAGGTGGCCGTCCTTCTTCAGGGCCTCGGCCAGGTGGCCGGCCGCGCCCTGGGCGGCGCCCGCCGGGTCGGCGGCGCCGGCCGGGCAGGGCAGCGCGGCGGCCGGGGTGTCGGCGGCGCCGGGGTCGACGACCGCGCCCTTGCCGAGCGCGGCGAGGACGGCGGCGGCCGTGGCGTCGGCGTTGGCGGGGAGCTTGCCGTCGGCGGCCTGGTAGCCGAAGGCGCCCCGGTCGGCGGCCGGCTCGGCGGAGCAGCCCAGCTGGAAGGCGAGCAGGCCGTCGTACGCGGACTTGCCCGCCTTCGACCTGACCTCGGCGGGCTTCTCGCCGGCCACGGCGAGGGCGCTGATCACGATCGAGGTGGAGCTGCCCTCGCTGGGGGAGCCGGGGACGTACGCCCAGCCGCCGTCCTCGTTCTGGACGGACTTCAGCCAGTCCACGCCCTTCTTGACGGCCGCGTCCTTGCCGCCGAGTTCCTTGAGGGCCTGTACGGCGATGGCGGTGGCGTTGGTGTCGAACACGGTCGTCGCGTCGCAGGCCTTGCCGGCGTCCGCGCGGAAGGAGGCGAAGCCGCCATTGGCGCACTGCTGGCCGGTGAGCCAGTCCACGGCCGGCGCGGCGGACTTCTCGCCGGCGGTCCGCTGGGCGAGCAGCGCGACCGACTGGCGCCAGACGCCGTCGTACGTGGGGTCGGCCTTGCCGAACAGGCCCGAGGGGACGACGGGGGGCGCTGAGGGGGAGGGCGGCGGGGTGTCGGCGAGGGCTGCGGGGGCGGCGCCCGCGCAGAGCACGGCGGAGGCGGCGAGCGCGGCGGCGCTGCGGCGGACGTTCATGGGGGCGGGTGCCTCTCGTGCTGGGGAACGGGAGGCAGGCACGCGCAGGCACCGGGCTCCGGCTCCGTTTACCTCGACGGTGCCGGCCGCCGGAGGCCCCGGCGGCACGAGCCGCGCACCTTCGGTACGGGGCATTCCGGCTCGCCGTTCCGCGGGGTGCGGGCCGGCTCACGGTTGCGGGTCAGCGCCGGATTCGCACCGGCTTCCCCCCGTACGGAGGTGTGGACGACGGGCCCACTCTACCGGCCCGTAGCCCCCGGACCCGGGGGCGCCGGCCCCCGGCGCCCCTTACCGGCGGCCCCCGCCGCCGCCCGGCCGCCGCGCCGCCACCCTGCCGCCGCCCGGCCCCGGCCGTCACAGCGCCCGGTACGTCACCGGGTCCGTGCCCGGTACCGCTTCCGCCCGGCCCTGCTTCACCAGCCGCCGCAGGTGCGCCTCCGCTTCGGAGACGGCGATGTTGCGGGAGCCGTACGGGATCTGCGCCCAGGGGCGGTTCCACTCCATCCGCTCCGCGAGCGCCCACGGGGTCAGCGGCTCGGCCAGCAGCCGCCACAGCCCGGTCAGCCGTTCCTCGTGGTGCTCCAGGAGTTCCCGTACCCGGCCGGGGGCGTCGGTGAAGGCGTGCTGGTGGGCCGGGAGCACCTCGGCGGGTTCCAGGCGGCCGATGCGTTCGAGGGAGTCGAGGTAGTCGCCGAGGGGGTCGGTGACGCGGGTGACCCCGTTCTCGTCGGGGGCCTCGTACAGGCCGATGTGCGGGGAGATCCCGGGCAGCAGGTGGTCGCCGGAGAAGAGGCGGCCGTTGCCGGGCAGCCGCGCCGGGTGCTGTTCCTCCAGGTGCAGGCAGACGTGGCCGGGGGTGTGGCCGGGGGTCCAGATCGCGCGGAGCCGGCGCCCGGCCAGGGCCAGCAGCTCGCCGGGGACGATCTCCCGGTCGGGGACGGCGGCCCGCAGCCCGGGCAGGGTCCGCAGCCGGCCGCTCTGGCGGGCTGCCCGCAGCGGGGCGAGGTGTTCCTCGGGGGCTCCGGCGGCGGCCAGCTTCTCGCCCATGTAGTCGTACCAGACGCCCGGCTCGGCGGAGCGGGTCCGCACGACGACCTCGGTGTCGGCGGCGTGCATGGCGATCCATGCCCCGGAGGCCTCCCGGACCTGCCCGGACAGACCGTGGTGGTCGGGGTGGTGGTGGGTGATGACCACCCCGTGCACCTCGGCGACGGCGGTGCCGAGCGCGCCGAGCCCGGCGGCGAGGGCGTCCCAGGAGGCGGGGTCGTCCCAGCCGGTGTCGATCAGGACGGGGCCGCGGTCGGTGTCGAGGACGTGGACGAGGGTGTGCCCGAGCGGGTTGTCCGGGATGGGGACCTTGATGCCCCACACGCCGCCGCCGTGATCGGTGACCTGGGCCGTCCCGGGGGTGAGGGCCATGAGAACTCCCTGGAAAGAGAACCTGTTTCAGTAGTCGCCCAAGTCGACCATCTCCGCCGGTTTCTGGCTAGTCGTCGGATCTTCCCCGCCACCGCGTGGATCTTCCCCGCGGTTCCGTCCTGGCCGTGGACTCCTAGAACTAGAACTGGTATCAGTTCGGGAACGCCAAGCAGCAGGTAGCGCCGGGAGGCATCAGCGATGACCGAGCTCGTGGAACACGGACAACTGTTCATCGGCGGCGAATGGACGGACCCGCTGGGCACCGGCACCATCCGCGTCGTCTCCCCCCACACCGAGCAGGTCATCGGCAGCGTCCCGCACGCCTCCCGGGCCGATGTGGACCGGGCCGTGGCCGCCGCGCGCAAGGCCTTCGACGAGGGCCCCTGGCCCCGGCTGTCCCTGGCGGAGCGGACCGGGATCGTCAGCCGGATCAAGGACGCCATCGCCGTCCGGCACGAGGAGATCGCCCGCTCCATCAGCTCCCAGAACGGCTCCCCGTACTCCTGGAGCGTCCCCGCCCAGGCCCTCGGCGCGATGATGGTCTACGACTCCGCGATCAAGGTCGCCGCCGACTACCCGTACGAGGAACGCCGGCAGGGCGCGCTCGGCCCGATCCTCGTGCGCCGCGAGCCGGTCGGCGTCGTCGCCGCCGTCATCCCGTGGAACGTCCCGCAGTTCGTGGCCGCGGCGAAGCTCGCCCCGGCGCTGCTCAGCGGCTGCGCCGTGATCCTCAAGCCCTCGCCCGAGGCCCCGCTGGACTCCTTCATCCTGGCCGCCATCGCCCGCGAGGCCGGGCTGCCGGAGGGCGTGCTGTCGGTGCTGCCCGCCGACCGGGAGGTCAGCGAGTACCTGGTGGGCCACCCCGGCGTCGACAAGGTCTCCTTCACCGGATCCGTCGCCGCCGGCAAGCGCGTCATGGAGGTCGCCGCCCGCAACCTGACCCGGGTCACCCTCGAACTCGGCGGCAAGTCCGCCGCCGTGATCCTGCCCGACGCCGACCCGGCCGCCGCCGTCGCCGGGATCGTGCCCGCCGCCTGGATGAACAACGGCCAGGCCTGCGTCGCGCAGACCCGCATCCTGGCCCCGCGCAGCCGCTACGAGGAGTACGCCGACGCCTTCGCGGCCGCCGCCGGGGCCCTGGTCGTCGGCGACCCGCTGGACCCGGCCACCCAGCTCGGACCGCTCGTCGCCGAGCGCCAGCGGCAGCGCTCGCTCGACTACATCCGCATCGGCCAGGAGGAGGGCGCCAAGGTCCTCACCGGCGGCGGCCGCCCGGCCGGCCTGGACCGCGGCTGGTACGTGGAGCCCACCCTCTTCGGCGACGTCGACAACTCGATGCGGATCGCCCGCGAGGAGATCTTCGGCCCGGTCGTCTGCCTGATCCCGTACGGGGACGAGGAGGAGGCCCTGCGGGTAGCCAACGACTCGGAGTTCGGGCTCAGCGGCAGCGTCTGGACCGGGGACGTGGAACACGGCGTCGACTTCGCGCGCCGGGTGCGCACGGGCACCTTCAACGTGAACACCTTCAGCCTGGACATGCTGGGCCCGTTCGGCGGCTACAAGAACAGCGGCCTGGGGCGGGAGTTCGGGCCGGAGGGGCTGAGCGAATACCTGGAGCACAAGATGATCCACCTCCCGGCGGGTGCGTGATGGGGGACCGCTGGCAGATCGAGGTCGACCGGGCGGTGTGCATCGGCTCGGGCATGTGCGTGAACCACGCCCCCGACGCCTTCGCCCTCGACTCGGCCCGCCAGTCCCACCCCCGCGCGGCGGAGACCGACGCCAACGAACCCGCCCTGACGGCGGCCGAGGGCTGCCCGGTGGAAGCCATCATGATCACCCTGTACCCCACCGGCGAACCGGTCTTCCCCCCGGAGGACTAGCCTGTGCCCCGCCGCCGGAACGGACCGCCGCGGCGGCCGGCCGACGGGGTGTGCGGGGAATGACGGGCGTGAACGTGCGTACGAGTACGAGTACGAGTACGGATACGGATACGGATACGGATACGGGGTCGGGGTCGCGCAGGGGCGCCCGGCAGTGGGTGGCCACGGCGGCCGGGGTGGCCGCCCTGGCGGCGCTCCTCGCGGCCGGCCTCGCGCTGCGCCCCTCCGGCGGCGGGGACGGCGCGGCCGGCCCGGCGGGGGCCGGACCCGCGCGCTCCGCCGTCCTCGCGGACCTCGCCGCCGCCACCGAGGGGCTGCCCGCCGCGCCCCCGGCCACCACCGAGGAGGGGCCCCTGGCCGACTGCCTCGCGGGCTGGACGGGCGCCGGTCCCGCCGGCCGGGACCGGATCGCCGCCCTGGAGACGGCGCTGACCGCGCGGGGCTGGCGCGTGGTGTCGCGCGGCCGGGGTCCCGCCACCCGGTCCTCGCTGACCAGAGGGGCCTGGCGGCTCACCGTCAGCGACGGCGGCCTGCTGGAGCGGCTCTCCCTGGTGGCCGTGCGCTCCACCCCGGCCTGCGCGGAACTCCTGCGCCGGGAGCGGGAGTCGCGCGGGGAGCCGGGGTGAGCACCCCCCCGTACGGACGGCGCGATCAGGCCTTTTCCGGGGCCGTCAGGTCGATGAGCCGGCAGACCGTCTCGATGTCGATTTTCACCTGCGCGATCGAGGCGCGGCCCGAGAGCCAGGTGATCAGCGCCGAGTGCCAGGTGTGCTCGATGACGCGGACCGCCGAGAGCTGCTCCGCCGTCGGCGGGGCCTCCAGCCCCATCGCGTCCAGGATGATGGCCGTGGTCAGGCGGGAGACCGTGTCGACCTCCGGGCTGACGCTGCGGTCGGCGAAGGTCAGGGCCCGCACCATGGCGTCGGCCAGGTGCGGTTCGCGCTGGAGCGCGCGGAAGGCGCGCATCAGGGTCTCCGCGACCCGCGCCGCGGGCTCCTCGCCCGCCGGGGGACGCTTGCGCAGCGTCGTGTGCATGTGCTGGAGCTGGTCCTGCATGGTGGCCACCAGCAGGTGCACCTTGGAGGGGAAGTACCGGTACAGGGTGCCCAGCGCCACGCCGGCGGCCTCCGCGACCTCCCGCATCTGGACCGCGTCGAAGCCGCCCCGGCTCGCCAGCTGCGCGCTGGCGTGCAGGATCCGGCGGCGCCTGGCCTCCTGGCGCTCCGTCAGGGGAGGGGACGCCGGCGTGGTCGCCGGTGTGGCCGCCGGCTTCGCGACCGCCTTCGCTTCCGCTGTCATGTGTCCCGTTCCTGGCGTTCCGTGTCGTGGCGGGGGAGCTGATTCCGGGATGGTCCGGAGCCAGCATCTCAGGCGTCCGAGCCGTGGCGCGAATCACCTGCTCCGCCTCTTACGGTGTGGTTTCCGGCCGGTAGATTCAATGGTCTTCGACGGATCAAGTCTGAAACTTGTTCTACATTATCCGAGCGGTTACGCTCCGGCGAAAGTGCAGGGAGAAGGGGGCCGAGAGTGACCGCAGAGGCCATGGTGACGAGCCCTTTCGCGGGTTCCGCCACCGACGGCGACCGCCCGTTGCGCATCGCGCTCCTCACTTATAAGGGGAACCCGTTCTGCGGCGGTCAGGGCGTCTACGTCCGCCACCTCTCGCGCGAGCTCGTGAAGCTGGGCCACAGCGTCGAGGTCATCGGCGCGCAGCCCTATCCGGTCCTCGACACCGGTGCCACGCTCACCGAACTGGCGAGCCTGGACCTGTACCGCAGCCCGGACCCCTTCCGCACCCCCAAGCGCGACGAGTACCGGGACTGGATCGACGCCCTGGAAGTCGCCACCATGTGGACCGGCGGCTTCCCCGAGCCGCTGACCTTCTCGCTGCGCGCCCGTCGTCACCTGCGCGCGCGGGCCGGTGAGTTCGACGTCATCCACGACAACCAGACCCTCGGCTACGGACTGCTGGGCGGACTCGGCGCACCCCTGGTGACGACGGTCCACCACCCCATCACCGTCGACCGGCGGCTCGACCTCGCCGCCGCCAAGGACCGCAAGAAGCGCCTCTCGGTGCGGCGTTGGTACGGGTTCACGCGCATGCAGGGCCGCGTCGCCCGCCGGCTGCCCTCCGTCCTGACCGTCTCGGGCTCCTCGCGGCAGGAGATCGCCGAGCACCTGGGCGTGCGCGACGAGCGCATCCACGTCGTGCACATCGGCGCCGACACCGACCTGTGGTCGCCCGACGCCTCCGTGGCCGAGGTGCCCGGACGGATCGTCACCACCTCCAGTGCGGACGTCCCCCTCAAGGGCCTCGTCCACCTCGTCGAGGCGCTCGCCAAGCTCCGTACCGAGCGGCCCGACGCGCACGTCGTCGTCGTCGGCAAGCGGGCCGAGAGCGGGCCGGTCGCCCGGGCGATCGAGAAGTACGACCTCCGGGACGCGGTGCGCTTCGTCAAGGGGATCACCGACGCCGAGCTCGTCGACCTGGTGCGCAGCGCCGAGGTCGCCTGCGTGCCCTCCCTCTACGAAGGCTTCTCCCTCCCGGCCGCCGAGGCCATGGCCACCGGCACCCCGCTCGTCGCCACCACCGGCGGGGCCATCCCCGAGGTGGCCGGCCCCGACGGCGAGACCTGCCTGGCCGTGCCGCCCGGCGACGCGGGGGCCCTGGCCGCCGCGCTGGGCCGGCTGCTCGGCGACGCCGCCCTGCGCGCCCGCCTGGGCGCGGCCGGACGGGAGCGGGTCCTGGCCCGGTTCACCTGGGCCAAGGCCGCCGAGGGCACGGTCCGGCACTACAGAGCCGCCATCGAGCAGGCCGGGGCCGTCAGCGGCCGCCGCGCCGCGCGGTGACCTGGCGAACCTGCCGCGCCTCCCCGCTCCCCAGGCATCCCCGTCCCATGCGCAACACCCTTCACCCCCGCGACCGCGAAGGCAGGACCCCGTGCTGACCGTCGATTTCTCCCGGTTCCCGCTCGCCGCCGGCGACCGCGTACTCGACCTGGGCTGCGGCGCAGGCCGGCACGCCTTCGAGTGCTACCGGCGCGGCGCCCAGGTGGTCGCCGTCGACCGCAACGGCGAGGAGATCCGCGAGGTCGCCAAGTGGTTCGCCGCCATGAAGGAGGCCGGCGAGGCCCCCGCGGGCGCCACCGCCACCGCGATGGAGGGCGACGCCCTCGCCCTGCCCTTCCCCGACGACTCCTTCGACGTCGTCATCATCTCCGAGGTGATGGAACACATCCCCGACGACAAGGGCGTCCTCGCCGAGATGGTCCGCGTCCTCAAGCCCGGCGGCCGCATCGCCATCACCGTGCCCCGCTACGGCCCGGAGAAGATCTGCTGGACGCTCTCCGACGCCTACCACGAGGTCGAGGGCGGTCACATCCGCATCTACAAGGCGGACGAACTCCTCGGCAAGATGGAGGCCGCGGGCCTCAAGCCGTACGGCACCCACCACGCGCACGGGCTGCACTCCCCGTACTGGTGGCTCAAGTGCGCCTTCGGCGTCGACAACGACCAGGCGCTGCCGGTGAAGGCGTACCACAAGCTGCTGGTCTGGGACATCATGAAGAAGCCCCTCGCGACCCGGCTCGCCGAGCAGGCCCTCAACCCGGTCATCGGCAAGAGCTTCGTGGCCTACGCGACGAAGCCGCACCTCCCCGTGGGCGCGGCCCAGTGACCTCCCCCGGGCGCACGGTGCCCGAGGTGCCCCACCACCTCGTCCTCGACGGCGTCCTGACCGCCGCGGAGGCCGCCGCCACCGTCGCGGGGATCCTCGCCGCGCAGCGCGCCGACGGCGCCATACCCTGGTTCCGCGGCCACCACCTCGACCCGTGGGACCACACCGAGGCCGCGATGGCCCTGGACGCGGCGGGCGAGCACGAGGCCGCGGAACGGGCGTACGACTGGCTGGTCCGCCACCAGAACGACGACGGCTCCTGGTACGCCGCCTACGCCGACCGGCCCGACGGCGTGGACACCGCCGCCCCGCAGGACGCGAGCCGGGAGTCCAACTTCGTCGCGTACATAGCCGTCGGCGTCTGGCACCACTACCTCGCCACCGGCGACGACCCCTTCCTGGACCGGATGTGGCCCGCGGTGCACGCGGCCGTCGAGTTCGTCCTCGGCCTCCAGCAGCCGGGCGGCGAGATCGGCTGGAAGCGGGAACCCGACGGCGCAGCCGTCACCGACGCGCTGCTGACCGGCTCCTCCTCCATCCACCAGGCCCTGCGCTGCGCCCTGGCCATCGCCGACCACCGGGGGGACCCGCAGCCCGATTGGGAGCTGGCGACGGGAGCGCTCGCGCACGCCGTGCGCCACCACCCGGAGCGCTTCCTCGACAAGTCCCGCTACTCGATGGACTGGTACTACCCCGTCCTCGGCGGGGCCCTGTCCGGGCCGGAGGCGAAGGCGCGCGTCGAGGAGCGCTGGGACGAGTTCGTCGTCCCGGACCTCGGGGTGCGGTGCGTCCTGCCGAATCCGTGGGTGACCGGCGGGGAGTCCTGCGAACTGGCCATCGCGCTCTGGGTGATGGGCGAGTCGGACCGGGCGCTGGAGATCCTGCGCTCGATCGGGCACCTGCGCGCCGAGAACGGCATGTACTGGACGGGCTACGTCTTCGAGGACCGCGCGGTGTGGCCGGTCGAGCAGACGACCTGGACGGCCGGCTCCCTGCTGCTCGCCGTGGCGGCGCTGGGCGGGGACGAGGCCACGGGCGAGGTGTTCGGCGGACTCGCGCTGCCGCGCGGCCTGGAGCCGGACTGCTGCCGCTGAACCGCCGCTGAACCGCCGCCGGACCGCCACCGGACGTCGCCCGGCGACGGCCCGGTGGCGGGCCCGGCGGCCGGTGGTTCAGCGCCGGGCGAGGCGGCCGGCCACGGCGTGGCCGACGAGCAGGTAGACGACGGCGGCCAGGCCGTAGCCGACGACCACCTGCACCCAGTCGTGGTCGAAGGTGAACAGGTCGTACGACCAGCCGGCGAGCCAGTCGGCCGCATCGTGCACGAAGGAGACCAGGGCGTTGCCCTGGTTGGCGTCCAGCAGCCACAGTGCGATCCACAGGACGATCAGGAAGGCGGCGACGTCCGCCACCAGGGCGATGGCCCTGGCCACCGGATTGCCGCCACCGGCGTATGCGCGGGAGTGTGCTCGGGTGTAAGGGGACATGTCATGCGTGTTGCCGCGCCGGGCCGGGCCAAACCCGAACGGGTCCCCCAAGTGGCGCAGCTGCCGGGCCCGGGTGAGGCTGCGGAGGACACCTCAGTCCCCGGAGGCAACCGTGTCCCTACCCACGACCGTCCGATTCCGCCGCGCCCTGACGGCGGTGGCCCTGTCCACCGCGCTGCTGGCCGGCGCCACCGCCTGTGGTGGCGCGAGCGCCGGCCAGGGCCGGCAGGAGGAGATCTCCTCGGCCGCCGTGGCCGATCTGGCCGCCCTCGCCGCCGCCGAACCGGCGGCGGCCGAGGAGGACGACCTGGCCGCCGCGACGCCCTCCCCCAGCACCGAGGCCGAGAAGCAGAAGTTCGCCAAGACCCGTTTCGTGGCCAACGCCGGTCTCGCGGCCGGGGCCACCTACCAGTGGATCATCAAGCCGTACCAGGCGGGCAAGTTCAAGAAGGGCGCCAAGGGCCGCACCTTCGCGCTCGTCAAGGCGGGCCTGGCGGGCGCCTTCGCGTACAACCGGCTGAAGGCCGCGTCCGAGAACGCCAAGGGCGACCCGCTGCTCTCCAAGGCGATGGGTCCGCTGACGGCGGGCATCGCCTCCCTCAAGGGCCTCGGCTCCAAGCTCCGCAAGGGCCAGGCGGGCGACGCCGACATCAGCTCCTTCCAGGACGTCATCAACGGCGTGAAGCAAGCGGGCCAGAGCGCGGGCGCCACGGTGACCGACAAGGTCCCGAGCGCCTCCCAGCTCAGCGGCGGCTGACGGCCGGCCCCACCGAGCGCACCCGGCTCCCGCCCACCGGTCCTCCGGTGGGCGGGTTTCAGCCGTCGTGGCCGGTTTTGCCGGGGACCTGATTCAATGGCCGGTGTGATCGAGTTCCTGCTGTTCGCCCTCGTGGCCGCTGCCGCCGGCTGGCTCGTGCGCCGCAAGCACCATCGGCGGCGGGCGGCCGGGCCCCCCGAGGGGATCCCGTCGATGGCCCGCCGTCCGGCCGGGGCCGGCCGCTGGCGCAGCGGCCGGGTGTACGCGGACCGGGGCGCGCCCCGCTGGCAGCCCGGCCGGGGTCCGGCCGTCCCGCTGGCCGAGGCCCGGGCCGGCACCGTCCGGCTCCCCTCCGTCCGGGAGGGCATCTCCATCAACCCGGGCTCGCGCATCGTGACCTGCGCCGCCGCCGACGGCGGCCCGGACATCGAGGTCGCCGTGATGCCCCTGGACCTGCGCGAGTTCCTGGAAGCGGTCCCGGAGGCGGCGGCCCCCTAGCGGGTCTCCGCTAGGTGTTCAGCTCCGCCAGGACGCGCAGGGTGTGCGGGTCGGGGGCGGTGACCAGGAGGTCCGTGACGGGGCCCGTGCGCCACAGCTCCAGGCGTTCGGCGATGCGTGCGCGGGGGCCGACCAGGGAGATCTCGTCGGCGAACGCGTCCGGGACGGCGAGTACCGCTTCCTGCCTGCGCCCGGCGAGGAACAGCTCCTGGATGCGCCGGGCCTCTTCCGCGTAGCCCATGCGCCCCATGAGGTCGGCGTGGAAGTTGCGGGCCGCGTGGCCCATGCCGCCGATGTAGAAGCCCAGCATCGCCTTGACGGGGAGCAGCCCCTCGGCGACGTCCTCGCAGACGTGGGCGCGGGCCATCGGGGCGATCATGAACCCCTCGGGGAGGCCGTCCAGCGAGGCCCGGTAGGCGTCGGTGCGGGTCGGCGACCAGTAGAGGGGGAGCCAGCCGTCCGCGATCCGGGTGGTCTGGGCGATGTTCTTCGGGCCCTCCGCGCCGAGCAGGACGGGCAGGTCCGGGCGCAGCGGGTGGGTGATGGGCTTCAGGGGTTTGCCGAGGCCGGTGCCGTCCTCGCCGTGGTACGGGTGGCGGTGGAAGCGGCCGTCGAGGGCGACGGGGCCCTCGCGGCGCAGCACCTGCCGGATGACGTCGACGTACTCGCGGGTGGCGGTGAGCGGGCTCGCGGGGAAGGGGCGCCCGTACCAGCCCTCCACCACCTGGGGCCCGGACAGGCCGAGGCCCAGCATCATCCGGCCGCCGGAGAGGTGGTCCAGGGTCAGGGCGTGCATGGCGGTGGCGGTGGGGGTGCGGGCGGCCATCTGGGCGATGGCGGTGCCGAGCCGGATGCGCGAGGTGTGGGCGGCGATCCAGGTCAGCGGGGTGAAGGCGTCGGAACCCCAGGCCTCGGCGGTCCACACCGAGTCGTAGCCGAGGCGCTCCGCCTCGGTGGCGAGGCCGAGGTGGGCCGGGCTGGGCCCGCGGCCCCAGTAGCCGAGTGCGAGTCCGAGGCGCATGGGTTCCCCTCCGAGAGGCCTGCGCGGCCGTCCCCGTATCTGACGGCTCGTCAGGTGGCGTCAGGCGACTCTAGGGCACCCGCGCCGCGCCGGGAAGGGAACCGGCGGCGACCCTGCCCCCCTCGCGGCGGCGACGTCCGCCCGCCGGCCGTGGCCCGGACGGCGAAGGCCCCCCGCCGGGAGGGGCGGGGGGCCTTCGCGCGGGTCCGGGCGGCGGGGTCAGCCGCGCTGGATGCCCGAGGTGTCGTTCAGCACGCCGCGGCGGCCGTCCTGGGTCTGGGCGATCAGCGAGGCCGGGCCGCGCTGGTCGACGGCCAGGTACCAGGTCCCGGGCGCGAGCTCCGCGATCGGGGTGGGGGAGCCGTCCTCGCCGAAGAGCGGGCGGGCCACCGGCACCGCGAACCAGAACGGCGTGAAATCGGCGGCGGGCTGGGGCTGCGGCTGCTGCGCCGCAGAGTCCTGCGGTCCGCCCGCGGCGGGGCCGCCGCCGTACGGCGGGACCGGCTGCGGGGTGCCGCCGTACGGGCTCTGCTGCTGCGGGCCGCCCGGGTAGCCGTAGCCCGTGCCCGGCTGCTGCGGCTGGTGGCCGCCGTAGGGCGCGGGCGCGACCGGCCGGGCCTCCGGCACGAGCGGCCCGGCCAGCGCGGGGATCTTCGAACCGGCGACCGCGACACCGGCCAGCGCCAGCGTGGCGAGGAAGGCGAGGATGCAGCCGGCGCCCAGGTCCAGCCGGCTCGGGGTGGTGATGAGCGACCACAGCGCGCTCCAGGCGGCGGCGACCGCGAGCACCGTGCCCCAGCCCGTCAGCGGCAGCCCGGCGAGCTTGCGGCCCTCGGGCTGGAACCGCGCTGCGATCAGCAGACCGGCGGCGATGAAGCCGGTCAGGAAGATCGAGGGCAGCGCCAGCCCGTAGGCGTCCGTCTCCCACGCGCTGGGCATGTCCAGGTTGGTGGCGGAGTAGAAGTCGAGGAACGAGGCGATGAACAGCAGCGCCGCTGCTCCGATCACCACGCCGTCGCCTCGAGTGAGGGAGCGGATGTTCACGTCTCTGGTGTCCTTCTCGGTCTCGGTCGTCTCGTGGCGCCGCGGTCGCGCGGAGGCGGACCGGGGCTGGAGCGGGGTGGCGGCACCATGGTACGGAGTTTCCCGAGGCCGAGAGGATCGGGGCGGCGGCCCGCCCCCGGGGACTCAGCCCCCGAGGAATCCGACGATGCCGTCCGCGATGCCCTGCGCTGCCTTCTGACGCCACTCCGCACTCATCAGCTGCGCCGCGTCCTTGCCGTCACGCATGTTGCCGCATTCGATGAACACCTTGGGCCGAGTCGAGAGATTGAGTCCGCCCAGATCGTCGCGGACGACCAGCCCGGTGCCGGATCCCAGGTAGTTGGCGGGTGCCGAGCCGGTGGTGCGGGAGAAGTTGCTGCCGATGCGTTCGCCCAGCTGACGGGAGGGGCCGACGATCGCGGCCGTGTCGGCGCTGCCCGCCTTGACCCGCGCGGGGAGGATGACGTGGTACCCGCGGTTGCCCGCCGAAACCCCGTCCGCGTGGACGGAGACGACGGCGTCGGCGCGCGCCTCGTTGCCGATCCGGGCCCGCTCGTCGATGCAGGGGCCCCAGGGCCGGGCGGTGCCCGCCTCGTGGGTCAGTACGACCTTCACCCCGCGCTCCTCCAGGACCGCGCGCAGCCGGCGCGACACGTCCATGCTGAACTCGGCCTCCATATAACCGGAGTTGGTGGTGGTGCCGGTGGTGTCGCACTCCTTGCGGTTGGTGCCGATGTCCACCTGGCGCTCGATCTCGTCGGTGTGCTTGAAGTTGCCCGTGTTGTGGCCCGGGTCGATCACCACCGTCTTGCCCGCGAGCGGACCCTTGGCGGGGGCCGGGGCCTGCGGGCTCGCGCTGGCGGTCGGAGACGAGGACGCGGACGGAGACGGGGACGGAGACGGGGACGCGCTGGACTTCGCGTCCCCCGCCGCCGCGTGCGAGGCCGGGAGGGGGGAGAGCGCGGCGGGCCGCTTGGCGTCCGCGCCCGTCCCCGTCACCACCTGGGTCAGGACCCAGCCCGCGAGGAGGGTCGGGGCCAGCACCGCGACCGCCACCGCCAGGGTGGAGCGGCGCGTGTACCAGGGCCGGTCGGGGTCGATGGAGTCACGGGACTCGGGGGCCGGGGAACTGTCGTCGTAGGGCACCTCGCGATGCTAGAACGGGCGACCGGGAGCCGTACGGACCCTGCTCCATCCGGGGGCGTGGTGCGATGACCCGTTCATATGCCCGGACACCGGACACCGGACATCGGGCGCCGGACCCCGGCCGCCGGCTCAGATACCGCTGCCGACGCGGCGCAGGACGCGCAGGGAGTCCGTCACGGACACCTCCTCGAAGGCGCCCGACTCCAGCGCCCGCAGGTAGATCCGGTACGGGGCCTGCCCGCCGTCGGCCGGGTCCGGGAACACGTCGTGGATCACCAGGGTCCCGCCCGGGGCCAGGTGCGGGGCCCAGCCCTCGTAGTCGCCGGTCGCGTGCTCGTCGGTGTGGCCCCCGTCGATGAAGACGAGGCCCAGCGGCCCGCCCCAGGCCGCGGCCACCTGCGGGGAGCGGCCCACCAGCGCGATGACGTGCTCCTCCAGCCCCGCCCGGTGCAGGGTGCGGCGGAAGGTCGGCAGCGTGTCCATCAGCCCGACCTCCGGGTCCACCACCGTCGGGTCGTGGTACTCCCAGCCCGGCTGCTGCTCCTCGCTGCCCCGGTGGTGGTCCACGGTCAGCGCGGGCACCCCCGCCCCGCGGGCGGCGTCGGCCAGCAGGATGGTGGAGCGCCCGCAGTACGTGCCGACCTCCAGCAGCGGCAACCCGAGCGCCGCCGCCGCCACGGCCGCCTCGTACAGCGCGAGGCCCTCGCCCACGGGCATGAACCCCTTGGCGGCCTCGAAGGCGGCCAGGGTCTCCGGCTTGGGGGTGGCCATGTCGTTCCTCCTGCTGAGCTGCGGGTCGGTGCCGGGCCATGCTGCCCTACCGATGGGTAGGACGCCATGCCCGGGTCGGTTCCGCCGGGCCCCGGCGCTTCCTCAGCGGCCGAAGAGCCGGGACAGACCGCCGCCGAGCTCCGTGAGCCGGTCCTCGCGCAGGGCCCGCCGGAACACGTCGCGGACCTCCGTCACCTTCTGGGTCAGCCAGTGCGTGTTCCCGGCGGTGAGGTGCAGCCGGTGCAGCAGCGCCTTCAGGTGGGGCAGCGCCCGCCCGGGCGCCCCGGCGCCGCCGACGCTGCGCAGCACCCGGTACGCGGTCTCCGGGTCGCCGCGCTCCGCCAGCGCCGCGAGGTCCGGGTACAGGCACAGGTACAGGGGCGCGGCGGCGGCGAAGTCGCCGAGCAGCCAGGCGTCGTGGGCGAGCCGGCGGCGTACGTCGAGCAGGACCGGGCTGTCGGCGGGCAGCCGCCGTTCCATGTCGGGCAGGAGCGGCGCCAGCCAGCCGCGCTCGGCGTGCGCCTGCTGGGGGGTCTGCGAGCCCCACCGGCCCTCGCGGGCGGCCTCCCCGCGCTGGAGGGCCCCGGCCAGGTGGTAGCGGGCGGTCAGCGTGACGGGGTCGTCGGCGCCGAGCACCCGCCCGGCCTGCTCGATGACCTCGCGCAGCTCCGCCTCGTGGCGGCGGCCGTCGCCGGGCCCGTAGGCCGCGGCCTCGCCGACGTACGCGGCGCGCGCGGCGATGGTGTCGGGGTGCTCCAGGCCGAGCACCCGCACCATCTTCGGCAGGATGCGCTCCAGGTCGGTGGGGGAGTGCCCGCGTACGGTCATGGCCCGGTGGTAGGCGGCCCGCACGGTCAGCGCGTCCTGGGCGCCCAGCTCCTCCGTGAGGTCGGCGACCAGCATGTCCAGCCGTACGAGCCGGTCCGCCGGGGCGTCGTCCAGCACCTGCGCGAGGCGCCGCTCCAGCATCGACCGGACGGGGTCCCCGGCGGCCGTGTGCACGGTGGGGGAGTAGGCGGGCGGCGGCGGGAAGGCCGCGGCGGGGACGGCCGGCGCGGGCGGGAGGGCTCCCCGGGCGATCTCGGTGAGCCTGCGGCTCACCTCCCGGGCCTGCGCGGGCCGTTCGCGCGGGTCCTTCGCCAGCAGGCCCAGCACCAGCTCGTCCAGCGCGGCCGGGATCCCCTCGCGCAGCGCACCGGGCGCGGGGGGCTCGGTGGTCAGGTGGTGGGCGAGCAGTTCGTGCATCTCGCGTGCGGGGAAGGGCCGCCGCCCGGTCAGCAGCTCCGTCAGCACGCACCCGAGGGCGTACAGATCGGCCCGCCCGTCGACGGGGACCCCGCCCGCGCCGCCGGTCCAGCGCTCCGGCGCCATGTACGGGAAGGAACCGATGATCATCCCGGTGGCCGTCAGCTCCGTGCCCGGGGCGCCCGAGGACTTGGCGATCCCGAAATCGAGGACCTTGACCACGCCGCTCTCGGTGACCATCACGTTGGCCGGCTTGACGTCCCGGTGGACGATCCCGGCGTCGTGCGCGGCCCCGAGCGCGTCCGCGATCCGCGCGGCCCACTCCAGGGCGTCGCCGAGCGGCGGCACCCCGCCCTCCAGGACCTCGGCCAGGCTGCGGCCCTGGAGCAGCTCCATGACGAGGAACACGGCGTCGCGGCCGCCCCGTTCGGTGCGGCCGAAGTCGTGGATGGTGGCGATGTGGGGATGGGCGAGGTTCCCGGCGAGGCTGGCCTCCCGCTCGAACCGGCGGGTCTCCTCCGGGGTCTGCGGATGGCCGATCTTCACCGCGACCCAGCGGCCCACCCGGGAGTCCTTGGCCCGCCAGACCTCGCCGAAGCCGCCCCGGCCGAGCAACTCGTCGAGCTCGTAACGCCCCTCGATGGTCTCCCGCACGCCGCTCGGCCCCCGTCGCCCCTTGATCGTCCCCTCGCCGGGGCATTATCGCCGAGCGGGGCGGGCGGGGGTCACCCGTCGCACTCGAACCACACCGTCTTCCCGTCCGGCCGGGACAGCACGCCCCAGCGGTCGGTGACGGCCTGCACCAGCAGCAGCCCCCGCCCGCCCTCGCTGAGGGGATCGCAGCCCGGCGCGAGGCGCGGGAGGGCGGGGCACCCGTCGGACACCTCCACCCGCAGCCCGTGCGGCCTGCGCTGGATCAGTACCGAACAGCCCCGGCCGGGCACGTGCCGCACGACGTTGGCGACCAGCTCGGTCAGCGCCAGCCCGGCGGTGTCCGCCGTTTCGGCGAGGCCCCAGCGGACGAGGAACCACAGCAGAATCCGCCGCATGTGCCCGGCCGAATGCTCACCGACGGTGAAGCCCATCCGGTAGGTGGCGCCGATTTCCGTGCTGGGGTGACCAGTTGCTTGATTCATGCCATCAGGCTGCGCTCGCGTGATTACGCTCGGCTACGGATGGAACACAACATCGCACCCGTACGGTTGGGGGTACCACCCGTGGCCAACATCCGAGAGCTCGACCCCAGCGCATCGCCGTTGGACTACTTCGGCTCCGAACTCCGTCGCCTTCGGGAGGCAGCCGATCTGACGCAGGAGCAGTTGGGAGCCATCGTGTTCTGCACGGGCTCCCTGATCGGGCAGATCGAGAACGGGAGGAGGGTCCCTGCTCGGGACTTCTCCGAACGGGTCGACGCGGCCCTGGGAACGGGCGGGGTGTTCTCACGGCTGGTGGGGCTGGTGTTGCGCAGCCAGCTCCCGGCGTGGTTCCAGGCATATGCGGAGATGGAGGCGAAGGCGGCCTACGTCTCAACCTTCCAGGCGCAACTGGTCTATGGGTTGGTCCAAACGGAAGCGTACGCGCGGGCGGTACTCGGGGTCCGGGGGAATGGTGGGGTCGAGGGGCAAGTGGCGGCCCGCATGGAACGACAGCGGATCCTCGACCGCGAGAACCCGCCACCGATGTGGGTGGTGCTGAGCGAAGCCGTGCTGCATCAGGAGATCGGTGGCCGGGAGGTCATGCGGAAGCAACTCGCCCACTTGTTGTCCCTGCGGAGGCTGAAGTGGGTGCGGGTGCAGATCCTCCCCTTTGAGGCGGGTGCCCACGTCGGGCTGGACGGGACGTTCACCATCCTGCGCTTCGACGAGGGCCCGGACATTGTCTATACGGAGGACTTTGTGCAGGGCCGTTTGACGGCCAATCCACACGAACTCAGGGAAAGTTCCCTCCGCTACGATCACTTGCAGGCCGCCGCGCTTTCCGTAGAGGACTCGGCGGCGAGGATCGCCCGCGTAATGGAGGAGCGTTATGGACAGCACCCAGCCCCTGACGGGCATGCGGTGGCGTAAGTCCTCGTACAGCGGAACCAACGGCGGCGAGTGCGTCGAGGTCGCCGCCCATCCCCGCTTCGTCGCCGTGCGGGATTCCAAGAACCCCCACGGGCCAGTCTTCACCGTGAACCCCGCCGCCTTCGCGGAATTCGTGCGCGGCCTCTGAACGGTTAATCCGGTTGCCGTCGGCCGGGCCGGGTCGATAGGAAGCTCGCATGCTTACTGGCGCCAAGGTCGGGCTCAGGGCCCGGCACGAGGACGACATCCCGGTCCTGCGGGCCGAGCTCTACAACGACGTGGTCAACGCCTCGCGCGCCGAGAGCGGGCCGTGGCGGCCGGTCTCGGCCGGGTCGAAGGACCCCCGGCTCGTGCTGGACGCCGCGGAGCAGGACAGCGTCCCCTTCTCCGTGGTGGAGCTGGACGGCGGCACGCTGATCGGCATCGCGAACGTGTGGGGCCTCGACACCCACAACCGGTCCGCGCACATCGGGCTGGGGCTGCTGCCGTCCGCCCGCGGCAAGGGGTACGGCACCGACGTGGTGGCGGTGCTGTGCCACTACGGCTTCGTCGTGCGCGGCCTGCACCGGCTACAGGTCGACACGCTCGCCGACAACCCGGCGATGCTGCGCGCCGCCGAGCTCAACGGCTTCGTCCGCGAGGGCGTACTGCGCTCCTCGGCCTGGGTGATGGGGGAGTTCCTGGACGAGGTGCTCCTCGGGCTCCTCGCCCGGGACTGGACGCCGGTGCCGCACCCGCAGGCAGGATGAAGGATTCTGTGGACGAGACCGAACTGATGGCGAAGGCACCTTCGATCGCGGCCGACATGGCCGCCGCCGGCGTGTCCCCCGAAATCCAGCTGACCCAGACCCGGTACCGGACCGCACTCGTCTCCAGTTGGGGCGTCCCAGCCGGAGCGTCGGTCCTGGAGGTCGGCTGCGGACAGGGCGACATGACGGCTGCCCTGGCCGAGGCCGTCGGCCCGCAGGGCCGGGTGGTCGCCGTCGACATCGCGGATCCGTCGTACGGTGCCCCGATCACCCTGGGGCAGTCGGCGAAGCACCTCAAGGCGACGCCGCTGGGCTCCCGCATCGATTTCCGCTTCGGTCTGGACGTCCTCGACGAGGCGGTCACCTTCCCCGACAACGGGTTCGACTACGCGGTCCTGGCACACTGCGCCTGGTATTTCGAGTCCCTGGACCAGCTGGGGGCAACCCTCACTCGGCTCCGCCGCTGGGCACGGAACCTGTGCTGTGCCGAGTGGGACCTCGCACCCAGGTCGGTCGAGCAACTGCCCCACCTGCTGGCCGTTCTGATCCAGGGCCAGATCGAGGCGGGCGGATCGCGGGGCGAAGGCAATGTGCGCACGCCGTTCTCGCGCGAGAGCCTGCTCCGGATCCTCCCGGCAGCAGGCTGGAACCCCGTCCCGGGACAGGCCGTCGACACAACCGCACTCCAGGACGGCGACTGGGAGGTGGACGCCTGCGTGACCCTGCTCGACGACGCGAACCGGATGGCTGAACTGCCGCAAACCGTACAGGACCTGGTGCTGAGCCAGGCGGATGTGCTCCGACACCTGGCGAAGTGTCATGGCAACATGCCGCTGCCGGCATACTCGCTGATCGCCCGCTGAACCATGCGTTCGCGGAGCAGCGCTAGTCGCCGCCGTCACCGTCACTGTTGCCGCCGCCGAGGATGCCGCCGCGGCGGCGGCGCTTGTCGGAGCGGCGCAGGAGTTCGCCCGCGCCGAGGGTGACCGCCGCGACGGCGCGGGTCCAGCGCGGGCCGCCCCGCTGGGCCCACACCACGCACACACAGCCGCCGGCGGCGAGCGCCAGCACGCCGAGCAGTACCAGAAGGATCATGTCCCCGACCTCCACGTTCGTACCCCTCCCCGGATTGTGTCAGGCGGGGCTCCGCAGGTGCGCGGCCCGACGGCGTCCGGAACCCCTGCCCCCGGTCCGCCCTTGCCTTCAGCCTGCACTCAAGTGCCCTTATCCTGTGGCGGGTTCGACCGGCCGTGTGGCCGGTTCGGGCGACCACAGGGGATCACCGGGGGGCGGTCGGGATGAGCGGTGCGTTAGGTGACGACGACAACGTCGACGGGGGAGTGAAGCCGCTCGCGGCCGGGGATCCGGTCCGGATCGGGCCGTACCTGCTGCTCGGGCGGCTCGGCGCCGGGGGCATGGGGCGGGTGTATCTGGCGCGGTCCGGCAGCGGGCGCACGGTCGCCGTGAAGGTGGTGCACGAGGAGCACGTCTCGAACGCGCAGTTCCGGGCCCGTTTCCGGCGCGAGATCGACGCCGCCCGGCGGGTCGGCGAGCGCTACACCGCGCCCGTCCTCGACGCGGACCCCGACGCGGACCGGCCCTGGGTGGCCACGGGATACGTACCGGGGCTCTCGCTGGAGCAGATCGTGCGCCGGTACGGGCCCCTGCCCGTGGAGTCCGTGCACGCCCTCGCCGACGGGCTGCTGCGGGCCCTGGAGGACATCCACGCGGCGGGGATCGTGCACCGCGACCTCAAGCCGTCGAACGTGATGCTGACCGTCGAGGGCACCCGTGTCATCGACTTCGGCATCTCGCGCGCGCTGGAGACCTCCGTGGAGTCGCTGCTCACCAGCACCGGCATGGTCGTCGGCTCGCCGGGGTTCATGTCGCCCGAGCAGGTCCGAGGGCAGCGGGCCGGGGCGAAGAGCGACGTGTTCACGCTCGGCTGCGTCCTGATGTACGCGGCCACGGGCGAGCTGCCGTTCGGGCACGGGGCCAGCAACCAGCACGCCGTGATGTTCCAGATCGTGGAGGGCGAGCCGGACCTGGAGAAGGTCGGGGACGAGGCCCTGCGGGCGTTCATCCGGCGCTGCCTGATCAAGGACGTCGACGAGCGGCCCGGTGTCCAGGACCTCTTGGCGGACCCCGAGCGGGTCCGTCCGGCGCAGCGCGGCGGGGCGTGGCTGCCGCCCAAGGTGGTGGCGCGGCTGGCCCGGCAGGCGGCGCGGCTGCTGGACGCGGAGGCCGCCCCGGAGGCGCAGGACGCGGCGGAGGGCGGATCCGGGCCGGCCGTCGCCACCGACCGGGCGACGCTGGACCTGCGCGGGAAGGCCGGGGCGCCCGGCGGGCCGGCGGTGGGTCCGCTGGCCGGGGGCGCCGCCACCTCCGGGAACGAGCGGCGCGAGCGGCGTCGCTGGACCGTCGCGGTGCCGGTCGTCCTCGTGTTCGCGGTCGGCGGCGGCACGGTGGCCCTGATCCAGCCGTTCGGCGGCGGCGGGGACGCCGGGCACGCCTCGCCCCCGGCGGCGAGCGGGCCCCTCAGCCCCGGCGGCGCGAGCGGTACGCCGTCCGGGCCGGGCGGCGGTGCGCTGCCCCCGGGGGCCTCCGGCGCTCCGAGTCCCGCAGGCCCCGGGCAGCAGGGCCAGGCCGGCGGGGCGGCGGACCCGGGCGGCGCTGCCGCACAGGGGGGCGGCCAGGGTGGCGCGCAAGGCGGCGCTCAGGGCGGCGCCCCGGCCGGTGGCGCCCCCGGCGGCGGCGCGGCGGCGGGTGGTGCGGCCGTGGGTGGCGGCGGGGCGCCCGGCGGGGGCTCCGGCAATCCGGGAGGCGGTTCCGCAAACCCCGGTGGAGCGGGCGGTACGGGCACC
Organism: Streptomyces sp. NPDC002032; assembly: GCF_042890765.1. Taxonomy (NCBI): domain Bacteria; kingdom Bacillati; phylum Actinomycetota; class Actinomycetes; order Kitasatosporales; family Streptomycetaceae; genus Streptomyces; species Streptomyces sp. NPDC002032. The sequence continues at coordinate 26,829 of NZ_JBIASM010000019.1, forward strand.
GGCCCGACCAAGGGCTCCGGCGCGGCGGCGGGCGGAGCCGCGGCCGGTGGCGCCCAGGGCGGCGGCTCCGGCGCCACCCCCGGCGGCTCCGGTACGCCGAGCGGCGGCGGTTCGTCGGGCGGGGACGCGGTGCCCGCGTACTTCGTGGGCGCCTGGAACTACACGGCCCCGCTCAACATCGACCAGCCGGTGACGGTGACCATCGCGCGGTCCGGGGCGGTCCGCCTGATCAGTGACTCCAACATGGGCCACTGCGAGAACACCGCCAAGGTGACCTCGGTGGGCTCCGGCGGCTCCCGGATCAACGTCGGTGCGGCCACGGTGGACAGGAGCAGGTCCAACAGCACCTTCTGCGGGACGCTCGACGCTTCGTTCTTCACGAGGAGCGAGCCGTCGGGCCTCCAGCACAACGTGGGGCCCGCGCACGGCGACGGGTACTACTACGCGCGCTCCTGAGCCGTCCGCCCGCCGGTCGCGCACGAGAACACGTTCCATTCTGACCTTCCGTCGGAATGGAACGTGTTCTAGTCTGCCGCGCATGGGCATCGGAATCACGCAAGAACAGCGGGAGTTGGCCGACGCCGTACGCGGCTGGGCCGGGCGGGCCGTGCCGCCCGAGGAGGTGCGCAAGCTGCTCGACACCCCGCCCCGGACCGGGGTGCGGCCCGCCTACTGGGACGGCCTCGCGGCGGCCGGACTGCTGGCGCCCCACCTGGAGGGCGGGACGCTGCTGGACCTGGCCGTCGTGGTGGAGGAGGCCGCCCGGGCGGCGCTGCCCGGGCCCTTCCTGCCGAGTGCGCTGGCCTCCGTACTCCTGGACCGGGCCGGGGCCGAGCCCCTGGACGGCCGGATCGGGGCCGTCGCACTGGGCCCCGGCAGTCTCACCGCCGTCGCCGTCGAAGGCGGCGGCCACCTGCTGGACGGGCTCGCGCCCCCCGTGCTCGGCGCCGGCGAGGCCGACCTGGTCCTGCTCGCCGCCGAAACCGCGCACGGCACCCGCTGGTTCGCCGTGGACGCCGCCGCGCTGGACGTCCGCACCCACGAGAGCGCGGACCCCACCCGCCCCACCGCCGAGGTGCGCGCCCGCGGGGCCGTCGTGCCGCCGGGCCGGCTGCTGGAGCTGGACGCCGCGCTGGTGCGGGACCTGGCCTGCGTCCTGTTCGCCGCCGACGCCTGCGGCACCGCCGCCTGGGCCGTGCACACCGCCGCCGAGTACGCCAAGGTGCGCGAACAGTTCGGGCGGCCCATCGGACGGTTCCAGGGCGTCAAGCACCTGTGCGCCGACATGCTGGTCCGGCTGGAACAGGCCCGCGCCCTCGCCTGGGACGCCGCGAACAGCGCCGGCGAGGACCCACGGGTCCGCTCCCTGGTCGCCGCGCTCGCCGCCGGGACCGCACTCGACGCGGCCCACTCCTGCGCCAAGGACTGCATCCAGATCCTCGGCGGCATCGGCTTCACCTGGGAACACGACGCCCACATCCACCTGCGCCGGGCGCTCGTCGCCCGCCAGCTCCTCGGCCCCGGCGACGGCCACCGCATCCGCGCCGCGCGCCTCGCGGCGGACGGCGCCCGCCGCGAACTGCGCCTGCGGCTGCCCGCGAGCGCCGAGGCCCACCGCCCCGCCGCCCGCGCCGCCGCCCTGGACGCGCGGGGCCTCGACCCGGCCGCCGCCCGCCGGGTGCTGGCCCCGACCGGATACGCGGCCCCGTACCTGCCCCGCCCCTACGGGCTCGGCGCCGGGCCCGCCGAACAGCTGGTGGTGCAGCAGGAGCTGAAGGAGGCCGGGGTCGTCCTCGCCGACCTCGGCATCGCCACCTGGGTCGTGCCCTCGCTGCTGGCCTACGGCACCGACGCGCAGCGCGCGGCGTACGTCCTGCCGACGCTGCGCGGGGACACGACCTGGTGCCAGCTCTTCTCCGAGCCGGGCGCCGGCTCCGACCTGGCCTCCCTGCGGACCAAGGCCGTACGGCGGCCGGACGGCTCCTGGCAGGTCAACGGACAGAAGGTCTGGACGAGTTCCGCGCACACGGCCGACTTCGGGATCCTGCTCGCCCGCACGGACCCGGACGCCCCCAAGCACCGGGGCCTCGGCTACTTCGTCGTCGACATGAAGAACACCCCGGGCATCGAGGTCCGCCCGCTCAAGGAGATCACCGGCGAGGCCCTCTTCAACGAGGTGTACTTCGACGACGTCGTCCTGCCCGCCGACGCCCTGGTCGGGGCGGCCGACGAGGGCTGGAAGGTCGCCCGCAACACCCTCGGCAACGAACGCGTCCACATGGCCGACCAGATGACCTTCGACACCGGCCTCGAAGCGCTCATCGCCCGCTGCGCCGGCCTCGACGGCTCCTACCGGGCCCGCGTCGGCGCCCTGGCCGCCGAGGCCCACGCCCTGGCCTGCATCGGCCTGCGCACCACCCTCCAGCAGGTGTCCGGGCTGGAGCCCGGCGCGGGCGCCTCCATACGCAAGCTCGTGCAGACCCCCCACCAGCAGCGGATCGCCGAGCTCGCGCTCGAACTGCTGGGCCCGGCGGGCGCGGTACGGGAGGGGGCGGGGGAGCGGGCCGTGCACGGGATGCTCATGTCCCGCTGCCTGACCATCGCCGGGGGCACCACGCAGGTCCAGCTCAACGTCGTCGCCGAGCGCATCCTCGGCCTCCCGCGGGACTGAAGGGGAAGGGAATCCAGCCATGAAGGCCTACATCGTCGGCGTCGGCATGACGAAGTTCGAGAAGCCGGAATCGCGCGACTGGCAGTACTGGGACATGGTGCGGGAAGCGGGCACGGCGGCCCTGGCCGACGCGGGGGTGGACTACGGGCTCGTCGAGCAGGTGCCCGTCGGCTACTGCTTCCAGCCCTCCACCGCCGGCCAGCGGGCCGCGTACGAACTGGGGCTCACCGGCGTCCCCGTCTACAACGTCAACAACAACTGCGCCACCGGCTCCACGGCCCTGATGATGGCCCGCCAGTTCGTGGCGGGCGGGATCAACGACTGCGTCCTCGCGCTCGGCTTCGAGAAGATGAAGCGCGGCGCCCTGGGCGGCGGCGCCGACGGCGGCGACTTCAGCACCTCGCCGGTCGCCCGCCACTACGGGATCATGGCCGCCGCGCACGGCTTCGAGATGTCCCCGCCCACCGCGCAGATCTTCGGGAACGCCGCCCGCGAGCACATGGAGCGCTACGGGACCACCCCCGCCCAGCTGGCGGCGGTGGGCGCCAAGAACCACCGGCACTCCGCGAACAACCCCAACGCGCAGTTCCAGGACGTGTACACGGTGGAGGAGGTGCTCGCCGCCAAGACCATCCACGAGCCCCTGACCAAACTCCAGTGCTCGCCCACCTCGGACGGCGCGGCGGCCGCCCTCGTCGTCTCCGAACGCTTCGTCGTCCGCCACGGCCTGCACGACAAGGCCGTGGAGATCGCCGCCCAGGCCATGACCACCGACACCGGCGCCAGCTTCGCCGGCTCCTGCATCGACGTCGTCGGCAAGCCGATGACCGCGGCCGCCGCCCGCCGGGTGTACGAGGCCTCCGGGCTCGGCATCGAGGACGTCGACGTCATCGAGCTGCACGACTGCTTCTCCGTCAACGAACTGCTGACCTACGAGGCGCTCGGCATGTGCGCCGACGGGGCCTCCGGCGAGCTCGTCGAGAGCGGCGCCACCACCTACGGCGGGCGCTGGGTGGTCAACCCGTCGGGCGGGCTGATCTCCAAGGGCCACCCCCTCGGCGCCACGGGCCTCGCGCAGGCCGCCGAACTGGTCTGGCAGCTGCGCGGCGAGGCCGGAGCCCGCCAGGTCCCCGGCGCCGGGGTCGGCCTCGCGCACAACATCGGGCTCGGCGGCGCGGCGGTGGTCACCCTGCTGCGCCGCTGAGGGGCGGGGCGCCGGATCCCGCCCCCGCCGAGGCGCGGCCGCGTCTCAGGCGGGCACCAGGCGCGGCATCAGGCGCAGCGCGTTCTCCCGGTTGACCGCCCGGCGCAGCTGCGGGGTGAAGGCCGGATCGGCGGCCAGGGCGGGCAGGGCGACGTCGGTGACCATCGGGGCCGGGCAGGCCGGCCAGTCGCTGCCGAAGAGGATCCGGTCCGGGGCCGCCGTCGCCAGCAGGGTGCCCGCCGGGGACAGCGGGCCGGCGGTGTCGTAGTAGAAGCGCCGCAGGTGGTCCCGTACGGCCGCGGGTTCCACCGGCGGGTCGAAGGCGTGCGCGAACGCCTCCAGCCGGGTCGCGATGTGCGGCAGGAAGCCGCCGCCGTGCGGCAGGATCACCGACAGGTTCGGGAAGCGGTCCAGCGTCCGGTTGCGGATCATGTTCGCGGCGGCCCGGGTGGTGTCGAGGAGGAAGTCGCACAGGAAGTTCGGCACCCCCGGCACGGTCGCCCCGCCGGGCCCGGCCCCGGGCGGGCCGCCCGGCAGGTTGTGCGGATGCGTGTCGACGACCGCCGACCGTTCGTCCAGCTCGGCGAAGATCCCGTCGTAGGACGGGTCGCCGAGGTAGACGCCCCCGTAGTTCGCGGTCAGGTTCACCCCGACCGCGCCCAGCTCGTCCAGACCCCGGCGCAGCGTCCACGAGGACACCTCAAGGTCGTCCAGGAACAGCGGGGCGTGGAAGAAGAACCGCCCCGGATGCGCCTCGCACACCTCCACGGCCGCCGCCAGCGTCACCGTGACCGCCTCGCGCAACTGCGCGGAGCTCGTGTAGCGGGCGGGCAGCATCGGCTTGAGCACGGCGGTGGCGATCCCGGCCCGGTCCATCAGGGCGAGGGCCTCGCGCGCGTCCCAGCGCGACCACGGCGGCAGCGCCTTCGGGTGTACGAGCCCCTGCTCCTCGGCCCACGCGCGCCAGGCCGGGGCGCAGAAGTGGTGGTGGACGTCGATCACCGCACCGCTGCCGTCGTCGTCCCCGGCCGCCGCGCCCGGCAGGCCCGCTCCGGGCCGCGGCGCCCCGCCGGCGGTGATTCCGCTCGTACCGTATTCCGGCATGTCCGCATTCCCTTCCGTCGGGCCGAGGACCGGATCACCGCACACCCTAGGGCGGGCTCCGGCCGCAGCGCGGCGGACATCGCCCGGCGCGTCCAGCGGACTCCGAACGGCCCAATGAGGTTTTGTCCCGCACACCGTCCGGGAAAAGAGCGAGACGTCAATTCCGGGATGGACGAAAGGTCTGGCGCGTGACGACTGAACCGACTGCGGCGGTCAACGACGGCATCGCGCTGGACGAAGCGGTGAAAGCGGCGACCCTGAGCACGCCGGAATACCGGCAGTGCCCCCATCCCTATTACAAGGTCCTGCGCGAACAGGCCCCGATCGCCCGCCTCACCCCCCGGCACGGCGTCGACACGTACCTGATCACCCGGTACGAGGACGCCCACGCCGCCCTCGCCGACCCGCGCATCGGCAAGGACATGCACGAGGGCATCGACCTCTACCACGCGCTCTTCGGGGACGCGTGCGAGACGCTCGACGACAACCTCCTCTTCGCGGACCCGCCCCGGCACACCCGGCTGCGCCACATCGCGAAGACCGCCTTCACCCCGCGCCACGTCAGGGACCTGCGCCCGCACATCGAGGAGCTCGCGAACGGGCTGCTGGACCGGTGCCCCACCGACGAGCCCGTCGACCTGATGAAGGCCTTCGCGCTGCCGCTGCCCGTCATGGTCATCTGCGAGCTGCTCGGCATCGTCGGCGAGGAGCGCACCGAGGTCCTGAAGTGGTTCTCCGTCGTGACGCGCTCGCGGTTCAGCAAGGACATGAAGGACGACCTCGTCCGGGCGGAACACTGGCTGCGGGACTACTTCACCGGCCACATCCGGCGCACCCGCGAGAACCCCACGGACGACTTCCTGACCATGCTGGTGCAGACGCACCACGAGGAAGAGCCGCTGACCGACCACGAACTCGTCTCGATGATGTGGGTGCTGCTCTTCGCCGGGCACAAGACGACGACCCTCCAGATCGGCAATTCCGTCTTCAACCTGCTCACGCACCCCGAACAGTTCAGGGCGCTGAAGGAGAACCGCGAACTTTTGCCGCAGGCCATCGAGGAACTCCTGCGGTACGAGGGGAGCGTGGAAACCTCCACCTTCCGGTACGCGCTGGAGGACGTGGAAATCGGCGGGACGGTCATTCCGCAGGGCGCGATCGTGCAGATCGCCCTGACCGCCGCGAACCGCGACCCGGAGAAGTTCACCGACCCCGACACCCTGGACATCACCCGCGAACACCTCCAGCGCACCCACGTCGGTTTCGGCTTCGGCCCGCACTTCTGCCTGGGCGCCCCGCTGGCCCGGCTGGAGCTGGAGATCTGCCTCACCGCGCTGATCGACCGCTTCCCCGACATGGTGCTGGCGATGCCCGAGTCGGAGGAGGGGGACTGGCTGAAGGGGCCCTTCCCGGCCTTCCGGGGGCTGGAGCGGCTGCCGGTGGCCCTGGACCCCTCGCGGACGGTGGACGACTGGACGGACCCGGCCGCGCCGACCGCCTAGCGGTACCCCGCCCGGGCCCCAGCCCTCCGCCGGCCCCCCGGCGGGGGGCTTCCGCACGGCCGCGGCGCTCCGGCCGCGGCGCTCCGGCCGCGGCGCTCCGGCCGCGGCGCTCCGGCCGCGGCGCTCCGGCCGCGGCGCTCCGGCCGCCGCGCTACGGGCGCCGGGCGCCGTACTCCGGCCGCGTTCAGCCCGCCGCGCTACGGGCCCGCGAGGGCCGGGTCCACCACCGTCTCGCCCGTCGACGCCCGCCGCAGGCACTCCGCCAGCTCCTCGACCGGGCCGTCGCGCAGGACCAGCCCCGCCGCGCCCGCCGCCAGCGCCGCCTCGCGCAGCCCCGGCCGCGCCGACCCGGCGGTCACCAGCACCCGGCACTCCGGCTCGTCCGCCAGTACGGCCCGTACGGCGTCGAGCTCCTCCACCAGCGCCACCGCCGGCCGGGCCGCCGCCGAGGCCACCACCTCGATGTCCGGCTGGAGGCCCAGGAGGATCGCGAGGGCCCGGTCCGGCGGCTCCAGCAGGACGCGCAGGGAACGGGCGGGGCGGTGCGTCACGGGCATTTCGTCCACCGGCGCAGCGTAACGTCCGGCCTCCCGGCCCGAAGGCAACACGCCACTCGTTGGGCTCATCTGACGTGAGGTCAGGAGTCTTCCCAAGTGATCGGGCGTGCGTTATACATGCCTTCGACCGGCCTGCTAGAACGCGTTCTAGAACCGGTTCCGCGTACGACCTCGGTGCGGCTGACGGTGCGGACGGCCGCACCGAGGTCTTCCAAGGCAGCGGTGCTCGCGCAGGCCGCGGCGCCCCGAGACAGGGAGCAGCTCCCCATGCCGATCGATGCCGCCAAGGCCCTCGCCGCCGAACCCCGCCGGGGGGAGATCGGCTGGGACCACAAGGACGTCCAGCTCTACCACCTCGGCCTCGGTGCCGGGCTCCCCGCCACCGACCCCGACGAGCTGCGCTACACCCTGGAGTCCAAGCTCCACGTCCTCCCCAGCTTCGCCACCGTCGCCGGCGCCGGCATGGCCATGCTGGGCGGCCTCGCCGCACCCGGCATCGAGGTCAACCTCGCCCACGTCCTGCACGGCGGGCACTCCATCGAGCTGCACCGCCCGATCCCCGTCACGGGGCGGGCCACCTCCACCTCCCGGGTCGTCGCCGTCCACGACAAGGGCAAGGCCGCCGTCATCGTGCTGCGCTCCGAGGTCGCGGACGCCGACGGGCCGCTGTGGACCAGCGACGCGCAGCTCTTCGTCCGGGGAGAGGGCGGCTTCGGCGGGGAGCGCGGCCCCTCCGTGCGCACCGAGCTGCCCGAGCGGGCCCCCGACCGCGTCGAGGAGCGCGCCATCCGCGAGGAACAGGCCCTCCTCTACCGGCTCTCGGGGGACTGGAACCCGCTGCACGCCGACCCGGAGTTCGCCAAGCTCGCCGGCTTCGACCGGCCGATCCTGCACGGCCTGTGCTCGTACGGGATGACGCTCAAGGCCGTCGTCGACACCGAGCTGGGCGGCGACGTCTCCCGGGTCCGGGCCTACCGCACGCGCTTCGCCGGGATCGTCTTCCCCGGCGAGACGCTCCGCATCCGGATGTGGCGGGAGCCCGGCCGCGTCCTCGTCGCGGTGACCGCCGTCGAACGGGACGACGCGCCGGTCCTCGCCGACACCGTCGTCGAACACGCGTAAGACAGCCCGCCCACCGAAGGAGCCGCACCGTGCGCGCAGCACTGCAGAGCGAGATAGGCCAGGACAAGCTGGAGGTCGTCGACGACATGGAAGCCGTGGGCCTGGGCCCCGGCAAGGTCAGGATCCGGATCAAGGCCACCGGCCTGTGCCACTCCGACCTGTCCGCGATGAGCGGCGTACTGCCCCAGCCCGCGCCCTTCGTCCCGGGCCACGAGGGCTCCGGGGTGATCGCCGACGTCGGTGACGGCGTCACCCACCTCAAGCAGGGCGACCGGGTCCTGGTCTGCTGGCTGCCGCCCTGCGGGCACTGCGCGGCCTGCAAGCGCGGCCAGGGCCACCTCTGTCTGGAGAGCCTCGTCAACGCGGGCACCCCCAACTTCCGGCGGGCGGGCGGGGAGATCTTCGGCTTCGCCGCCACCGGCACCTTCGCCGAGGAACTCGTCGTCGACGCCAAGTGCGCCGTCCCGATCCCCGACGACGTGCCCTTCGACATCGCCGCCCTCATCGGCTGCGGAGTCACCACCGGTCTCGGCGCGGCGATCAACACGGCGAAGGTGGAAGCCGGCTCCTCGGTCGCCGTCATCGGCTGCGGCGGCGTCGGCATCTCCGTCATCCAGGGCGCCAAGCTCCAGGGCGCCGCGCAGATCATCGCCATCGACCCCGTCGAGTCCCGCCGCGAGGCGGCGCTGCGCTTCGGCGCGACGGAGGCGGTGGCCCCCGACGCCTTCGACGACGCCAAGAACCGGATCACCGCCGGGGAGGGGTTCGACTACGTCTTCGAGGTCGTCGGCAAATCCGTCACCGCGCAGACCGCCTACAAGATGACCCGGCGCGGCGGCAACGTCGTCATCGTCGGCGCGGGCGCCCTCGACGACAGCTTCCAGGTCGACATGTTCTCGCTCTTCTTCGACGAGAAGAAGATCCTGCCGTCGATGTACGGGGGCGGGGACGTGCTCCGCTCCTACGAGCGCACCATCGCCCTGTGGCGGGCCGGCCGGGTCGACCTGGCCGGACTGATCACCCACCGCGTGCGGCTCGCCGAGATCAACGACGCCCTCGACCAGATGCGCACCGGCATCGCGCTGCGCACCTGCATAGAGATCTGACCCCGACCCGCTCTGAGAGGAAACCGGTAGATGTCACTGCCACTTGAGGGGCTCAGCGCCATCGTCACCGGCGCCGGCCGCGGGCTCGGCCGGGCCGAGGCGCTGGAACTGGCCCGGCTCGGCGCGAGCGTCGTCGTCAACGACTTCGGGCAGAGCGGCCGCGACGGATCGGGGGAGGCCTCGGCCGCCCCGGCGCAGGAGGTCGCCGCCGAGATCCGCGCGGCGGGCGGGCAGGCGGTGGCGCACCTCGGTGACGTGGCCGACTTCGAGCAGGCGCGGGAACTGGTCGCGCTCGCGGTCTCCCGCTTCGGCAAGCTGGACGTCCTCGTCAACAACGCGGGCATCCTGCGGGACCGGATGGTCTTCTCGATGTCGGAGGAGGAGTGGGACTCGGTGATCCGGGTCCACCTCAAGGGCCACTTCAACACCACCCACTTCGCCTCCGCGCACTGGCGGGAACGCTCCAAGGCGGCGGGCGGCCCGGTCTACGGCCGCATCGTCAACACCTCCTCCGAGGCCTTCCTCGGCGGCTCGGCCGGCCAGCCCAACTACGCGGCCGCCAAGGGCGGCATCGTGGGCCTGACCACCTCCACCGCCCTGGCCCTGGCCAAGTACGGGGTCACCGCGAACGCCATCTGCCCGCGCGCCCGCACCCGGATGACCGAGGACGTCTTCGCGGGCTTCCAGGTGCCGCAGGAGGGCCGGCTCGACGCCCTCGCCCCCGAGCACGTCGCCCCGCTCGTCGGCTACCTGGCCTCGCCCGCCTCGGCGAAGGCGAACGGCCAGCTGTTCGTCGTCCACGGCGGGATCGTGGCCGTGATGGAACGCCCGAAGGTGGCCGCCAAGTTCGACACGGCCAAGGAGGTCTTCTCCTACGAGGAGCTGGACGCGCTCCTCACCCCGCACTACGACTCCCGGCCGCCGAACGAGACCTTCGCGGCGGCCGAGGTCCTGGGCCTCAAGCACGACTAGGCCGTCTTTCGTGGTGGCGCAGTCACCCGGCGTCGGCGCCCAGGGGGGTGCCGGCGCCCACGGGGGTGCCGGCGCCCTCGCCGAAGCCCTTGGCGAGCAGCCGGACGGCCAGCGTCACTTCCCAGGCGAAGACGGGAAGGGCCGCGAGTGACCCGGGCAGGGAGACCTGCTCGTAGACCCCGAACAGCACGGCGGTCGCCGAGGCGCAGATCAGCGCCCCGCCGACGAGTCCCAGGACGGCGATGGGCCGCGGCACGAGCCGCGAGGTGTACATCAGGGCGGCCAGCACCAGGGTGTTGGCTCCCAGGACGAAGTTCGGCCCGAACAGGAACGTCCAGTCGTGGAACGCCACCAGGGCCCTGGCGGCCGTCACCAGGGAGGGGTCGGCGGCGGCCGCCGCGCCCTGGCCCTGCTGCCTGAGCGTCACGACCGACAGCACGCTGACGATGCCGACGAGGATGACGGCGGCTTCCAGCAGGCGCCCGCAGACGTAGCCGAGCGCCGCCCCCTCGCTGCGCCTCCGCAGCACCGGGTACAGGACGGCCCCGGTGCCCGTGACGGCCAGCGCGAGCACGAACTCGCACAACGCCCCCAGGAACACCCGGGTGTCCCGGCCGGCGCCGAGGACGTACCCGGTGTCGTGCAGGGCGGGCCCGTAGAGCGCGAGGCCGCCGACCGCCGCGACTTCGGTGACGAGGAACAGCACACCGACGACGACCGCGCTTCTCCTGGCTGAGCTCATGCGGAACAGACCCCCTCAACGAGGTGTACGGCGTACACCTTACGGTTGGCGCTCACCGTAGGTGTACGCCGTACACTCGTCAAGGCCAGAGCCGTCCACCGGAACGAGGAAGAAGCCCCGCATGCCCGAGCAGCCGCAGGAACAGCGCCGGACCCCCCTGAACCGGGACCGGGTGCTGCGCGCCGCCGTCGCGTTCGCGGACGGAGCCGGGATCGAGGCGCTGAGCATGCGCCGGCTCGCGCAGGAACTCGGCGTCGTGCCGATGGCGCTCTACAAGCACGTGGCCAACAAGGAAGAGCTCCTGGACGGCATGGTGGAGATCGTCGTCGCGGAGATCGGGGGCCAGGCCCCCGGAGCCGGCTGGAAGAGCGCGGTCCGCGCCCGGATCCTCGGAGCGCGCGGCGCCCTCCTGGCCCACACCTGGGCCGCTCCCGTGATCCGGTCCCGCAGCAGTGCGACGCCGGCCGTACTGGCCTACCTGGACTCGGTGATCGGCATCTTCCGTGCCGGGGGCTTCTCCCTCGACCTCACCCACCACGTGATGCACGCCCTCGGCAGCCGCGTGCTGGGCTTCACCGAGGAGCTGTTCGACGCCTCGGCGAGCGCACCGCCGCAGGACGAACGGGCGCGGCGGGCCGCGTACGAGGCGATGGCCCGCCGGTATCCCCACGTCACCGAGCTGGCCGGGGCGGTGGCCCACGACCGGCGGACGGTCATCGGCCAGGGCTGCGACGACCGCTTCGAGTTCGAGTTCGCGCTGGACCTTCTCCTGGACGGATTCGAACGGCTCCACGCCCAGGGCTGGACGTCCGCGCCCTGAGGCGGCCGGGGAGGCTGAGGGGGCTGAGGCGGCCGACGGCCCGGGGAGCCCCCGGCCGCCGGACGCCCGCGGCGGCTACCCGGGGAAGCCGAGGGCCGCGCGCAGGTCGTCGGGTCCGCCGTAGTGCACGCCCGTCATCCCGAGGGCCCGCGCCGCCTCGACGTTCTCCCGCTGGTCGTCCACGAACAGGCAGCGCCCGGGGTCCGCGCCCGCCCGCTTGACGGCGATCTCGTAGATCTCCCGGTCCGGCTTGGCCACACCCACCAGGGCGCTGCTGACGACGTGGTCGGCGAGATCGGTGAGCCCCATCTCCGCCAGGTCCGCCTCCAGGTCCAGGGTGGCGTTGGTGACCAGCACCAGGGTCATCCCGGACGCCCGCGCGGCCCGCAGGACCGAGACCACCTCGGCGTCGGCCGCGAAGGGGGTCCCGGCCAGCGCGCCCGCCAGCTCCCGCGCCCGCTCTCCGGACACCCGGGTGGTGCTGCGCAGCGCGTCGGCCACCTTCCGGGCCCACTGGCCGGGGGTGATGCGGCCGAGCATCAGGGGGCCGTCGAGCGCGGGGGCGAAGGCCACCTCGGCCGTGGTCCCCTCACGGAGCCCGGCGGCGCGTTCGAGGGCGCCGACCCGGGAGGAGTCGTAGAAGCGGATGACGTTGTCCAGGTCGCACAGGACCGCGTCGAAGGGCCGGGTCGTCGCGCCGGGGGCGGGGGAGGTGATCACCCCGCCTGCCTATCACCCCCCGCTCAGGGCTCAGCCCAGCGGGGCTTGTTGCAGCGGCACCGGGCGCAGGGCCGGCTCCGCCCGCAGGCACGGATCCGGACCGGCCGGGTCCGCGCCTGCGGGGTCCCGGCCCGCGGGGGCCTGGCCGGCGGGCGGCCACGGGCGCGCCTGCGGGGGCGGGGCGGCCGGCGGGGTCAGGCCGACCAGCCCGCACGGCACCTCCGGGGTGGTGTACGGGAGGTGCAGGCGGCCCTCTGCGCTCCACAGGCCGGTCCCGAGCCAGCCCACCGGAGTGCCGAGCCGGAACACGTACCGGTCTCCGGGGCGCCACAGGGCCAGGCCGCTCTCGCCGACCCGCAGCGCCACCCCGCAGGTCTCCGGCATCAGCGCCTGGCCGGGCTGCACCGCGAACGGGTGCGCGTCCTCGATGCGCAGGCACTCCGGGAAGCGGACCGGGCGGGTGCTGCCCAGCACCCCCCAGCCGAGCCGGGGCTCGCCCGGGGCGTCGGAGCGGATCAGCAGCAGCCCGCTGTCGGGGGCGGCGAGCAGCAGCCGGTCGTCGCTGTCCTCGGCGATCTGGAGCAGCGGGCTGACCTCGCCGCCCCGCGCCAGGTCCACGGCGACGGCCTTGGTGCGCCCGTCCAGCTCGTGGTCCAGGGCCAGCAGCCGGCCGACCCGGTCCAGCCACACGCCGCCGGAGCAGCGGCCCGGCAGCGTGGCCGCCCGGCGCGGTCCGCCCGGGATCCCGGCCACCTGCCACAGGGTGCTCCGCCCGGGCCCCACGGCCAGGGCGAAGGCCCCGTGCCCGTCGGGGGAGGGCGGCAGCAGGCGCACCCGTACGCCCTCCTCGGCGGCGACCGAGCCGAGCGGGAGCTCCCCGGTGCGCGGGCCGCCGGCAGCGCCCGAGGGGTAGAGCAGGGCGAAGGCGTGCCGGTCGGCGACCCGGCGGTGGATCAGCACCCGCCCGTCGGCCAGCGGCAGCACCTCGCTGTCGGCCTCCTCGGGCTGCCCGAGCGGCAACGGCACCGCGTACGGCTCGGGTCCCCCCAGCGTCCAGCGTTCGGGGTAGCGGGCCTGCCCCTCCCCGGCCAGCCGTGCGGCATACGCCCCGTCGGCGGCGATCGTGAAGCGGGCGGTCGTCGTGATCTCGATGGCGCAGACAGTCATCCGGGCCGTCACCTCCGGATGAGGAAGCTAGTTTTCGGGCCCTCCCCCGTCCCGCACGACTCGGCACGCTTCACACGTAAGGGTGGCCACCTGTTGATTCGCCGGTGGAGGGAGGTGCGATTGTGCTGTGGCATACCGGGGCGTTTGGGGTCAGAGGGTGGTGGGGGCCGCCCGAGGTCCGCGCACCTCCCGCGCCGGAACCCCCCACGGCCCGCCCGGGGCTCCCGGGCAGCGGGGAGGGGCAGCGGGCGAAGGAGCGCCTGAGAAAGGGACGGTAGCCTTGGCCTGTGCCCCGTCTCTCTGAAGTCATCGCCGCGCTGGACGCTCTGTGGCCCCCCTCGCGGGCCGAGGAGTGGGACGCCGTCGGCACCGTCTGCGGCGACCCCGACGCCGAGGTCTCCCGGGTGCTGTTCGCCGTGGACCCGGTCCAGGAGATCGTCGACGAGGCCGTGAAGCTGGGTGCCGACCTGCTCGTCACCCACCACCCCCTCTACCTGCGCGGCACCACCACCGTCGCGGCCGGGACCTTCAAGGGCCGCGCCGTGCACACGCTGATCAAGAACGACATCGCGCTGCACGTCGCCCACACCAACGCCGACACCGCCGACCCCGGCGTCTCCGACGCCCTCGCCGGCGCCCTCGACCTGCGCGTCACCGGCCCGCTGGTGCCCGACCCCACCGACCCGGCGGGCCGTCGCGGCCTCGGCCGGATCTGCGAGCTGGACCGGCCCGAGACCCTGCGCGAGTTCGCCGCCCGGGCCGCCGCCTGGCTCCCGCCGACCGCCCAGGGCATCCGGGTCGCGGGCGACCCCGACGCGCTGATCCACACCGTCGCCGTCAGCGGCGGCTCCGGCGACAGCCTCTTCGCGCAGGTCCGGGCGGCGGGCGTGGACGCCTACCTGACCGCAGACCTGCGCCACCACCCGGCGTCCGAGGCCCGCGAGCAGAACCCGCTCGCCCTCGTCGACGCCGCCCACTGGGCCACCGAGTGGCCCTGGTGCGAGCAGGCCGCCGCGCAGCTCGACGCGATCTCCGAGCGCCACGGCTGGGGTCTGCGGACCCACGTCTCGCGCACGGTCACCGACCCGTGGACGGCGCACGCGCCGTCCGTCACCTCCCCCTCTACCTCTGGAGCCCCCAACTGAACGCCGAGCCCGCCGACCAGATCCGACTTCTCGACATCCAGGCCCTGGACGTCCGGCTGTCTCAGCTCGCCCACAAGCGCAAGTCGCTCCCCGAGCACACCGAGGTCGACTCCCTGACCAAGGACCTCAGCCAGCAGCGCGACCTGCTCGTCGCCGCGCAGACGCAGGCCAGCGACGCCGCCCGCGAGCAGACCAAGGCGGAGCAGGACGTCGACCAGGTCCGCCAGCGCGCGGCCCGTGACCAGCAGCGCCTGGACACCGGCGTCGGCATCTCGGCGCGGGACCTGGCCAACCTGCAGAGCGAGGTCGTCTCCCTCGCCAAGCGCCAGGGTGACCTGGAGGACGTGGTCCTGGAGGTCATGGAGCGCCTGGAGGCCGCGCAGGAGCGCGTCACCGAGCTGACCGAGCGGGTCGCCGCGCTGGAGGCCAAGCTCGTCGACGCCACCGCGCGCCGCGACGCCGCCACCGGTGAGATCGACACCGAGGTCGCGAAGATCGGCAAGGACCGCGAGGTCATCGTCGGCTCCATGCCGGCCGACCTGATGGCCCTGTACGAGAAGATCCGCGTCAAGCAGGGCGGGGTCGGCGCCGCGCGCCTGTACCAGCGCCGCTGCGAGGGCTGCCGGCTGGAGCTGGACATGGCCGAGGTCAACGAGATCAAGGCCGCGGCCCGCAACCAGGTCGTCCGCCACGAGAACTGCGGCCGCATCCTGGTCCGTACGGCGGACTCGGGCATCTGATGCCGCGTTTCGTCGTGGAGGCGGACGGCGGATCCCGGGGCAACCCGGGCCCCGCCGGCTACGGCGCGGTCGTCCTCGACCCGGCGACGGGGGAGACCCTGGCCGAAAGCGCCGAGTTCATCGGCGTCGCGACGAACAACGTCGCCGAGTACAAGGGCCTCATCGCGGGCCTGGAAGCGGCCCGCGCCCTGGCTCCTGACGCGGTGGTGCTGGTCCGCATGGACTCCAAGCTCGTGGTGGAGCAGATGTCGGGCCGCTGGAAGATCAAGCACCCGGACATGAAGCCGCTCGCGGCGGCGGCGGCGAAGGTCCTGCCGCGGGCGCAGGTCAGCTACGAGTGGATCCCGCGCGAGCGCAACAAGCACGCGGACCGGCTCGCGAACGAGGCGATGGACGCGGGCAAGCGCGGCGAGCGGTGGGAGGCCTCGCGGTCCACGGCCGTCTTCGCACCGTCCGGCCCGCCCGGCGACGCGGCGAAGGGCGCGGCGGCGGTCCGCGCCGCCCTTGCCTCCGGCGGCGCTACGGGAACCCCCGCGCCCGCACCGCCCGCCCCCGCCCCCACCGACACGCTGTTCGGCGCCACGGGCGGCATTCGCGACACCGGCCGCCCCGCCGACACGCTGTTCGGCGCCACCGGCGCCACCGGCGCCACCGGCGGCACGGGCGCCACCGGCGGCACGGGCGCCACCGGCGGCACGGGCGCCACCGGCGCCTCCGGCGGCGCGGGCGGCACGAGCGCGACGGGCGCCACGGGCGGCGCCCGCGCCACCGCCGACACCCGCGCGACCGGCGGCACCCGCGCGACCGGCGGCACCCGCGCGACCGGCGGCGCCCGCGCGACCGGCGGCGCCCGCGACACCGCCGACGCCCGCGACACTGGCGGTGCCGAGCTGCGGGCCGCCGCCGGCTTGGCGGCCGCCGCCGCTCCCGCCGGGGGCAGTGGATGGGGTCCCGACATGGGGGCGCCCGCCACCTTCGTGCTGCTGCGGCACGGGGAGACCGCGCTCACCCCGCAGAAGCGTTTCTCCGGCAGTGGCGGCACCGACCCCGAGCTGTCCCCGGCCGGCCGCCGCCAGGCCGCCGCCGTCGCCGGGGCGCTGGCCGCGCGGGGCACCGTACAGGCCGTCGTCAGCTCCCCGCTGCGCCGCTGCCGCGAGACCGCCCAGGCCGTCGCGGACCGTCTCGGGCTGCCCGTGGCGATCGAGGAGGGCCTGCGCGAGACGGACTTCGGCGCCTGGGAGGGCCTGACCTTCGCCGAGGTGCGCGAGCGCTTCCCGGACGACCTCCAGGCCTGGCTGGACTCCCCGCGGGCGGCCCCCACCGGCGGCGGCGAGAGCTTCAGCGCCGTCACCCGCCGGGTCAGCGCGGCGCGCGACCGGCTGCTGAGCGCCCACGCGGGCCGCACCGTACTGCTGGTCACGCACGTGACCCCGGTCAAGACGCTGGTACGCCTCGCGCTGGGCGCGCCGCCCGAGGCCCTGTTCAAGATGGAGCTGTCCGCGGCCTCCCTGTCGGCGGTGGCCTACTACGCCGACGGGAACGCCTCGCTCCGGCTCCTCAACGACACCTCGCACCTGCGCTAGCCCGGACGTGCGAAGGCCCCCGCAGCCCATCGGGCGGCGGGGGCCTTCGCGTCGTACGGAACGGCAGACGAGCCGGCCTGTACGCCGGGTTCTGTCGCCCGGAGACCTCGCGGTCGCCGGGGAGACGGCCATCCATCTAGGGCCGGCGTTGCCGCCGGCCTCGTGCGGTCTACCCGCGGACATCGGGCGGGCAGCCCTCGATCGTCCGCGCAGACCCGTCCGGGGACGGATCCTCTTGACCTTGCTCCGGGTGGGGTTTACCTAGCCGCCTGAGTCACCTCAGGCGCTGGTGGTCTCTTACACCACCGTTTCACCCTTACCGGGAACCGAAGTCCCCGGCGGTCTGTTTTCTGTGGCACTGTCCCGCGGGTCACCCCGGGTGGCCGTTAGCCACCACCCTGCCCTGTGGAGCCCGGACGTTCCTCGGCGGGATCCGAGGATCCCGACGCGGCCGCCCGGCCGACTCGTCTGTCGTGGTGGCCATGTTACCCGCACTGTGTAAGCGTTCCGCCGTGCCGCAGCGGTACGGCAACCCGCACCCCCGTGGCGGGCTGCCGCACTGCGTGGGGACTCTCCGGGGGGAGGAGGAGTCGTACGCCGAGCGTGACAAGCGCGGACCGGCCTGTCTTGCAGAAATCGGCGGCCACGGCCGGCCCCCCCGGCCTCAGCCGGGCCGGCCCGGCTCCGGCGGGAGCAGCACGCTGGTGATCCGGTCCGGCATCCGGTCCAGCGCCGAGCCCGGCGGCAGGCCGCCGCGCAGGGCCGCGAACCGGGCGGGCGGCAGGCCCGTCATGGCCTTCACGTCCCGGCCGAAGTGCGCCTGGTCGTGGTAGCCGCAGGCGGCCGCCACCTCGGCGGGCGCCGTACCGGCCGCGAGCGCGCGCAGGGCGTGCTGGAGCCGGAACACCCGGGCCACCGCCTTGGGCGCCAGCCCGACCTCCTCCCGGAAGCGGGCGCGCAGGTGGCGGGGGCTCCAGCCGGTGGCGGCGGTGGCGCGCGCCAGCGAGCCGGGGCCGGTGTCCGCCCACAGCAGGGCCAGCGCGCCCCGCACGCCCGGGGTGACGGCCGGGCCCCGGTCCAGGCGGGCGGCGAGGACGGAGTCGAGGAGGTCGAAGCGCGCGTCCCAGCCGTCCAGCGCCCGCAGCCGCTCGGGCAGGTGCCGCCCGGCGGGCCCGAGCACGTCGGCGAGGTCCACCAGGCTCTCCTCGAAGTGCGCCATCGGCACCCCGAAGAGCCGGTACGCGCCGAGCGGGCTCATGTTCACCTCCAGCCCGTGCACCGCGCCCGCGTGCACCCCGATCGCCGGGACGGTGCGGGGCCCGGCGACGAGGGCGCGGGAGACGGGCGCGGGGCGCGGCCGGGCTCCGGCGAGCTCGCCGGTGCGGGTCACCCACAGGCCCTCGCCGAAGGCGAAGACGAGGGTGACGTAGCCGGTGGGCAGCTCCAGGCGGCGGCGGGGGGCCGGGAAGCGGGTGTGGAAGCCGGTGTAGCCGACGACGTGCGGGCGCAGCTCGGCGGCGGGCCGGCGCCGGGCCCCGTCGGCCCCGGTGGCTCCCGTGGCTCCCGCGGCCCCGTCCGGCGCGGCGGACGCCGGCCGCGCGGGCGTGCCGGTGTGCCCCATGCGCACCGCCTCCCCGGGTGTCGCTGCGCAGATGATGACAGGCGCCGGGGCGGGTGACCAGGGCTCCGGCGGGCTCAGGCCGGGGCGAAGAGGATCTTGGAGGTGCCCGGGTCGGCGTGCGTGAGGCGGACCCGGATGCGGTCGCCCAGTGGCAGGTTCCGCGAGGGGGATTCGATGCGGCCGACGACCGCCGGCTCCTCCAGGTGGACGGTGCCCACCGTCGGGTCCTGTTCCCTGACGTCGACGACCGTCGCCTCGAAGGTCTCCCCGACCCGGCCCTGGAGCAGGGCCGCCTCCACCAGGTCCACGCACTCCCGCTCCACGGTGTTCGCCAGCCGGGTCCCCTCCGCCATCTCGCGCGGCAGCGCCTCCAGCGCGGCCGTCACCCACTCGGGCGGCGCGGCCCCGGCGACGGCGGCGAGGCACAGCTCGCCGGTGTACCGGTCGACGAGGCGGCGCAGCGGCGCCGTGCAGTGGGCGTACGGGGCCGCGACCGCCGCGTGCAGCGCCGGGTCCGGGGTGTGGCCGCCGCTGAAGACCGTGTACCCGGCGCCGCGCAGCAGGGCTGTGCACTCCTGGAGGAAGGCGGCGTGGGCGGGCAGGCGCGGGTCGAGGGAGCGCACGAGCCGCGCGTACGGGACGTGGTGCGGCCAGTCGATCCGCAGGGCGGTGGCCGTGCGCCGCAGCCGGCCGACCGCGCCGTCGGGGGCGGCGGGCAGGGTGCGCAGGATGCCGGTGCCGGAGGCGATCATCAGATCGGCGGCGGCCATGCCGGTCATCAGGGAGATCTGGGCGTTCCAGCCGTCGGCGGGCAGCGGGGCCCGGTAGACGAGGGCGTACGAGTCGTCCTCCCGCTCGACGACCTCCTGTTCGGGGACGTTCAGGGAGATCCCGCCGCGCTCGGTCTCCAGTGCCTCGCGCAGCGTCCCGATCTCCTTGAGCAGGGCCAGGGCGGGATCGGCGGTGGCGGAGTCGATGGCCTTCTGGACCCCCTCGTAGTCGAGCCTCGCCCGGCTGCGGACCAGCGCCCGGCGGACCTCGGCGGCCCCGACGCGGCCGTCGGAGTCCAGGTCGAGGCGCCACAGCAGGGCGGGCCGGGTCCGGTCGGGCAGCAGGCTGGCGGCGTCCTCGGACAGCACGGCCGGGTGCAGGGGGACGCGTTCGTCGGGGAAGTAGAGGGTGGTGACCCGGCGGTGGGCCTCGGCGTCGAGGGCGCCGCCGGGGGTGACGAAGGCGGCGACGTCGGCGATGGCGTAGTGCACGCGGTAGCCGCCGCCCGGCCGCTTCGCCAGGTGCATGGCCTGGTCGAGGTCGACGGAGCCCGGGGGGTCGATGGTGAACAGCGGGACGTCGGTGGCGTCGAGCTCCGGGAGGCGCGGGGCGGCGGCGGCCCGCTCGGCCTCGGCGAGCACCCCGGGAGGGAACGCCCCCGGCACGCCGAGACGGGTGCGCAGGGCGGACAGCGCGGCCCGGAGGGCGCCGCCGTCCGCGCCGGTCATGTGCAGGAGGCGGCGTGGCATGGGTCGAGCGTATGACCGGCGGGCCGTGGCGGCACGGCGAGCCGTCTACCCTGGCCGGGGGGCCGCACCCCCTGCGCCGCGTCTTGTCGAAGGAGAACCACCGTGCTCGTGCTGCTGCCGCCCTCCGAGGGAAAGGCCGCCGGCGGCTCCGGCGCACCGCTGGAGCCGGGGTCCCTGTCGCTGCCGGGGCTGGCCGGGGCGCGGGCCGCCGTACTGGAGGAACTCGTCGAGCTGTGCTCCGGGGACGAGCTGAAGGCGCGCGAGGTGCTGGGGCTGAGCGAGGGGCTGCGCGGCGAGGTCGCCAAGAACGCGGCCCTGCGCGGCGCGGTGGCCCGCCCGGCGGGGGAGGTCTACACCGGGGTGCTCTACGACGCCCTCGGCCTGGCGGAGTTGCCCGCTGCGGCGCGGGCGCTCGCCGATCGGTCGCTGCTGGTGTTCTCGGGGCTGTGGGGTGCGGTGCGGGTGACGGACCGGATCCCGTCGTACCGCTGCTCGATGGGGGTCAAGCTGCCCGGGCTCGGCGCGCTGGGCGCCTACTGGCGCACCCCGATGGCCTCGGTGATGCCGCAGGCGGCGGGGGACGGGCTGGTGCTGGACCTGCGGTCCTCGGCGTACGCCTCCGCGTGGAAGCCGAAGGGGGAGACGGCGGGCCGGACGGCGACGGTACGGGTGCTGCACGCGCAGGTCGTCGACGGCGTCGAGAAGCGGTCGGTGGTCAGCCACTTCAACAAGGCCACCAAGGGCCGGCTGGTACGGGACCTGCTGCTGGCCGGCGCGGTCCCGGGCTCTCCTGCGGAACTGCTGACGGCCCTGCGCGACCTCGGCTACACGGTCGAGGCCGAAGCCCCGGCCAAGCCGGCGAAGGCCTGGTCGCTGGACGTGGTGGTCAGCCAGATCCACTGAGGGCCCGCCCGGCGCGCCGCCCGCGCTCCCGGCTGACCGGGGCGCGGGGCGGCGGCGGGGGTCAGCGGCCCAGGGGCCAGGCGACGGCCGCCGGGGTCCGGGCGGCGGTGCCCGCGTAGGCCGCGCAGGCGTCCGTGAGGGTTTCCAGCAGGGTCAGCGGGTCCGGCAGCGGCTGGCTGACGTCCCGCAGCCAGCTCACCGCGAAGTCGCCCGGGAGGGCCGCCGGCGGGAGGAGCACGTAGCTGCCGCGGCAGTGCCAGCGCAGGCCGGGGTGCTCGTCCATCGTCTCGGGGTGGCAGTCCAGTTCACAGGGCCACCACTCGTCCTCGTCCTCGGGCGTTCCCCGGGTCGCCGTGAAGAAGAGCATCCGCGCCTGGTCGTCCGTGCCGCCCGACTCGGCGACCGGTCCGACCTCGATGCCGGCGGCGAGCAGCCGCTCCAGCGCGCTGCAGCCGGCTTCCAGCGGGACGTCCAGGACGTCGTGGACCATGCCGGTGGCGGTGATGAAGTTGGCCTGGGGCTGGTCGCGGGTCCAGCGCTCGATCTGCGCGCGGTCGGTGGTCGACTGGGTCTGCCAGGCGAACGAGACCGGGTGGCGCGCGGGGGTGGGACAGCCGACGCGGTCGCACGAACACCGGTAGCCGACGGGATGGGCGGCGGGGGCGATGGGGAGTCCGGCGGCGGCCACGGCCAGCAGGAGCTCCTCCCGTGCCGCGGCGGGGTCTTCGGGAGCGGGTTTCGGGCGGCGGCGCAGCCACTGGGAGATCCTGCTCTGCTCGCCGCGTTTGACGCGGCCGGACTCAGACCCCATCTATCCCCTCACCTTGAACCGTTGTCCCGGAAGACCTTCACATGGTCCCACCATCCTGGGTCCCGGGTGACCGCACCCCCCGAAAGGGGTGCCCCCATAACGATAGAATTCGGCCATACGTTCCCGGCCGCCGGGTCAGGCCCCGGCCGGCGGCCGCCGGCCGGTGACGTATCCCACCCCGTGCAGCACCGCGTCGACCAGGGCGTCCGCGTGCGCGTGCGCGAGCGGTCCGGTGCGCATCAGCCACCGGTACGTCAGCGGGCCCACCAGCATCTCCACCACCAGGCGCAGGTCGGTGTCCGCCGGGAGCAGGCTGGCGTCCCGCGCGCCGCGCAGCCGGGTTTCGTAGAGGGCGAGCTGCGGTTCGAGGAGCCGTTCGGTGAAGCGGGCCCCCAGCTCGGGGTCGGTCGCCCCGGCGGCGGCGAGCGCCCGCGCGGGGGCCGCGTACCGTTCGTCGGCGAACTCGTCCACCGTGGCCCGCAGGACCGTCTTGAGGTCGGCCGCCAGGTCCCCGGTGTCGGGGAAGGCCCACGCGCCGCCCTCCGGCGCCTCCCCGGCCAGCGCCAGCGAGGCGTCCAGCAGGACGGCCGCCTTCGAGGGCCACCAGCGGTAGATGGTCTGCTTGCCGACGCCCGCGCGGGCGGCGATGGCCTCGATGGTCAGCTTGTTGTAGCCGACCTCGCCCACCAGGGCGAGCGCGGCGTCGAGGATGGCGCGCCGCGAACGGTCGCTGCGGCGGGTGGCGTCGGGGGCCTTGGCCTGGGAGGACGCGGTGTCGAGGGGCTTGCTCATGGGGCCCAACGTACCAATGCGAGACGTCTCGTCTTCCAGTCATCCGCTGAACCACCCGGTCAGTTCACTGCGCGGTTCCCGTCGAGGAGAGACGATTCTCTTCACAGACGAGTCGTGAGGAGCCTTCTTTGCGCAGAGACGCCACACCCCGGCGCTACCTGATGTGCCCACCGGCACACTTCAAGGTCACGTACTCCATCAACCCGTGGATGGATCCCACGAAACCGGTGGACCTGCCCCTCGCCCAAGCCCAGTGGGAGGACCTGAGAGACCGCTACCGCTCCCTCGGCCACACCGTCGAGACCCTCGTGCCGCACCCGGACCTGCCCGACATGGTCTATGCCGCCAACGGCGCCCTCGTCGTGGACGGCCGGGTCCTCGGGGCCCGGTTCGCCTACCCGGAACGCACCGCCGAGGCGGAGATCCACCTCGACTGGTTCCGGGACCACGGCTTCACCGACATCCACGAACCGTCCCACGTCAACGAGGGCGAGGGCGACTTCGCCGTCACCGCCACCTACATCCTGGCCGGCCGGGGCTTCCGCTCCAGCCCGCTCTCCCACGACGAGGCGCAGGAGTTCTTCGGCCGCCCCGTCATCGGACTCGACCTGGTGGACCCGCGGTACTACCACCTGGACACGGCGCTGTGCGTGCTCGACGGCGACGAGATCATGTACCACCCGCCGGCCTTCTCGCCGGGCAGCCAGGCCGTCCTGCGCAGGCTCTTCCCCGACGCCCTGCTCGTGGATTCCGGCGACGCGGCGGCCTTCGGCCTGAACTCGGTCTCCGACGGGCGGCACGTGCTGCTCCCGCAGGCCGCGTCCGGGCTCCTGGAGCCGCTGCGCGAGCGCGGCTTCGAACCGGTGCCGATGGACCTGGGCGAACTGCTCAAGGGCGGCGGCAGCGTGAAGTGCTGCACCCAGGAGCTGCGCCCCTAGCGGGCCCGCTCTACGGGGCCTCCGCGGGCGGCCACTGGCGACCCCAGTCCGCGTCGCGGGCGGCCTTGTAGAGGTCACCGTGGCGCTTGGTGACGGTGGCCCGCGTCAGGCCCTCGTCCTGCGGACCGCACAGCTCCAGCTGGACGAGCCCCTTCCGGATCTGCGGCCTCCGCGTGATCCGGGAGGGGACCGGCGTCACCGGGAACCGGGTGGCGGCCACGTAGCTGAACTTCTCGTCCTCGTACGGCAGGGAGCCGCCCTTGACCTGCCGGTGCAGGGAGGAACGGCTGACCCGCGCCGAGAAGTGACACCAGTCCTTGCCGGGCTCGATCGGGCAGGTCCCGTCGTGCGGGCAGGGCGCGGCGACCTTCAGCCCGGCCTCGATCAGCTGGTCGCGGGCCTCGCGGATGCGCAGGTAGCCCTCCGGGGTGCCCGGCTCGATCAGCACCACGGCCTGCCCGGCGCGGGCCGACTCGGCGACCACCGCGCGGCGGGCCTGCGGCGTCAGCTCGCCGAGCACGTACGAGACCGTCACCAGGTCCGCGTCCGGGAGGCTGATCCCGGTGCCGATGACCGCCCGGCGCCACTGCGCCCCGCGCAGCGCCTCCGCGTGCGCACGGCCCGCCAGCTCCCGGCCGAGGGCCAGCGCCGGCTCCGCCCAGTCCAGTACGGCCGTGGTGCGGGGGCCGTCCCAGGTGGCACAGGCCGCCCAGGCCGCCGCGCCCGTGCCGCCGCCGACGTCCACGTGCGAGCCCGGCACCCAGTCCGGCGCGGCCGCGGCGAGCCCGTCGAGGGCGGAGCGGACGGCCTCGAAGGTGGCCGGCATCCGGTAGGCCGCGTACGCCGCCACGTCGGAGCGGTCGCGCAGGACGGGGGCGTCGGTGGGGATGGTGCCCCGGTAGTTGGCGATCAGCCGCTCGACGGCGGCCGTGGCCTGCTTCGGCGGGAGCCCGTCGAGCAGCCCGGCGAGGGCGCTGCGGAGGGTCTCGGCGGTGGTGGGGGCGGTGGCGTTCACCAGCGAAGTTTACGGCGGCCCGGCCCCGGCTCGGGCCGCGGGCGGCAGCGGCCGCCGGCCGCGGCTCGGGCCGCCCCGGTCACTTGGGCTGCGGCTCCCGGGGGAGCCAGGGGCGGCACATGCCGAGGAAGCAGCCCACCGCGAGGAGGGAGCAGCTCAGCTGGACCACTGCCATCGGCACCGCCGTGTGCTCTCCCGCGATCCCGACCAGCGGCGAGGCCACCGCTCCGACCAGGAAGGAGGAGGTGCCCAGCAGCGCGGACGCCGAACCGGCGGCGTGCGGGGTGCGCATCAGGGCCTGCGCGTTGGTGTTCGGCAGGACCAGGCCCATCGCCGACATCAGGACGAACAGCCCGGCGGCGACGGGGACCAGCCCGGCCTCGCCGAACACCCCGGAGGACATCAGCAGCAGGGCGACGGACGCCGCCGTGATGACGGCGAGACCGGCCGCGAGGACCCGGTCCAGGCTGACCCGGCCGACCAGCAGCTTGCCGTTGACCTGCCCGACGATGATCAGCCCGACGGAATTGAGGCCGAACAGCAGGCTGAAGGCCTGCGGGGAGGCCCCGTAGATCTCCTGCACCACGAACGGGGACGCGGAGATGTAGGAGAACAGCACGGCGAAGGAGAAGCCGCCCGCCAGCATGTACCCGGCGAAGACCCGGTCGCCCAGTAGCCCCCGCATGGTCCGCAGCGCGGAGCCCACGCCGCCGGTGTGCCGGCGCTCGGGCGGCAGCGTCTCCCCGAGACCGCGCCACACCACCAGGGTGAGCGCGAGGCCGACGGCCGTGAGCACGACGAAGACCCCCCGCCAGTCCGCGAAGCGCAGCACCTGGCCGCCGATGAGCGGGGCGATGATCGGGGCGACCCCGGATATGAGCATCAGGGAGGAGAAGAAGCGGGCCATCTCGACCCCGTCGTACAGGTCGCGCACGACGGCCCGCGCGATGACGATCGCGGCCGCCCCGGCCAGGCCCTGGAGCAGCCGGAAGGCGATCAGCAGCTCGGCGGTCGGGGCCAGGGCGCAGATGGCGGTGGCGAGGACGTAGACGGCCATGCCCGCGAGCAGCGGCCGGCGGCGCCCCCACTTGTCGCTCATCGGACCGATCACGAGCTGCCCCAGGGCCATGCCGGCGAGGCAGGCGGTGAGGGTGAGCTGGATGGTCGCGGCGGGGCTGTGCAGGGCGTTCGTGACCTCTGGCAGGGCCGGCAGGTACATGTCCATGGACAGCGGGGGGAGGGCGGTGAGCCCGCCCAGGATGAAGGTGACGAGCAGGCCGGTGCGGCGTGCGGCCGTCAGGGGGACGGCCGGGGCGGAATCGGGAGCGGGGATAGGGGAGGGGGAGGGGGAATCGGGCCCGGGGCCCTGCGAGGGGGCCGTCGAGGGGCCTCTCTCCGACATCGGATCTCCAGTCTTTTCATCTGCTTTACGCACCCCTGACCGACCCATGCTCTCAGCTGTCGGAACGTCCGCGGACGGATCTGCGCCGTGACGTAGCCTGCGGCCCCATGAACGCTCCTCTGAAGAAGATCGCTGTTGTGACGGGAGCCGGCTCCGGGATCGGCCGTTCCGTGGCCCTCGCCCTCGCCGGGGCCGGCTGGTCGGTGGCCGTGGCCGGACGGCGGACCGGGCCCCTGGAGGAGACCGCCGCGGCCGCCGGGGAGGGCGCGGACGTGCTGCCCGTACGGGCGGACGTGAGCGACGCCGACGAGGTGGCCGCGCTCTTCGCCGCCGTCCGCGCGCGCTACGGGCGGCTCGACCTGCTCTTCAACAACGCCGGCACCTTCGGCCCGGCCGGGGTCGCGCTGGAGGACATCACCCCCGAGGCCTGGCGGCAGGTCGTCGACGTCAACCTGACCGGGTCCTTCCTCTGCGCGCAGGCGGCCTTCCGGGCGATGAAGGCCCAGGACCCGCAGGGCGGCCGGATCATCAACAACGGCTCCATCTCGGCCCACGTGCCCCGGCCGAACTCCATCGCCTACACCGCGACCAAGCACGCCATGACGGGCCTGACGAAGTCCCTGTCGCTCGACGGGCGCCCGTACCGGATCGCCTGCGGCCAGATCGACATCGGCAACGCGGCCACCGAGATGACCGAGCGCATGCAGACGGGGATCCTCCAGGCCAACGGGCAACTGGCGGTGGAGCCGGTCATGGACGCCGCCGACGTCGCGCGCACGGTCCTGCACATGGCGCAGCTGCCGCTGGAGGCCAACGTCCAGTTCGCGACGGTGATGGCCACGTCGATGCCGTACATCGGGCGCGGCTGAGAGCGCGGCCGGGGCCGGGGCCGGGGCTGGGTCCGGGTCCGGGGTCCGAGGCCGTGGCCGGGTCGGGTCCGAGGCCGGCCCCGAGGCCGGGTCCGGGGCCGGGTCCGGGGTCCGGGGCCGTGGCCGGGTCCGAGGCCGTGGCCGGGTCTGGGTCCGAGGCCGTGGCCGGCCCGGCCGCGTGCGCGGGTCGCCGGGGCGGCCCGGGGCGGCCCGGGGGAATGCCGTCGGCGGCACCCCGGTTGTGCCGGGCATGACCACTGACGCCCGCCCCGCCGTGCTGCGCTACACCGCCTTCTCCCGCGACCCCGAAGGCGGCAACCCCGCCGGCGTCGTCCTCGACGCGAGCGCCCTGGACGACCCCGCGATGCTGGCCGTCGCGGCGGAGCTGGGCTACAGCGAGACGGCCTTCCTGACCGCCCCGCCGGCGGAGTTGGGCGGAATCCCCGGGCGGTCCTTCACCCTGCGGTTCTTCAGCCCCAAGGCGGAGGTCACCTTCTGCGGGCACGCCACCGTCGCCGCCTCCGTGGCGCTGGCCGAGCGGATCGGCCCCGGCGAGCTCCTCTTCGCGACCCCGGCCGGTCCCGTACCGGTCACGGTGGCCGCGGACGACGGCGTCCTGCGCGCCACCCTGACCAGCGTCGCCCCGCACAGCGAGGAGATCTCCGGGGCCGACCTCGCCGAGGCCCTGGCCGCGCTGCGCTGGCCCGCCGCCGACCTGGACCCCGCCCTGGCGCCCCGCATCGCCTACGCCGGGGCCCGGCACCTGGTGCTCGGCGCCGGCAGCCGGGAGCGGCTGGCCGCCCTCGACTACGACTTCGGCCGGCTGGAGGCGCTGATGCGGCGGCTGGACCTCACCACCCTCCAGCTCGTGTGGCGGGCCGGCCCGGAGCTCTTCCACGTGCGCAACCCCTTCCCCGTCGGCGGCGTCGTCGAGGACGCCGCCACCGGAGCGGCCGCGGCCGCCTTCGGGGCGTACGCGCGGGAGCTCGGCCTGGTCCCCGACGAGGCCGTCCTCACCCTCCACCAGGGCGAGGACATGGGCCGCCCCGGCGTCCTGACGGTGGTGCTGCGCGCGGGCGACCCCCGCGTCCGGGTCGGCGGCACGGCCGTCCGCATCCCCTGATGCCCGCGATGCCCCCGATGCGGCTGCTCTCGTACTCCGCGCGGGCCCTGCCGCCGGGGCTCGCCGCGCAGGTCGCGGCCATCGAGGCGCGGGCGTGGCCCGGCAGCGCGCCCGGGCACGATCCGGCGCTCCGGCCGCGCGTGCTGCTGCTGGTGGACGGGGCCGGTACGGTCGGCGCCTGCCTGGCCCTGCTCCACAAGGAGATCCCCTGCGCGGGCCGCGGCCGGCGGGCCGCCGGGCTCAGCGCGGTGGTGACCCGGCCCGAGCTGCGCGGGCGGGGGCTCGGCGGCCGTCTGGTGGCCGGGGCCCGCGCCGCCCTGGCCGCCGACCCGGCGGTGGACCTGGCGCTGTTCAGCTGCGACCGGCCGCTGGCCCCGTTCTACGAGGCGGCCGGCTTCGAACGGCTGCCCGGTACGGTCCTGGTCGGCGGCACCCCGGCCGAGCCGCTGGCCACCGACGCGCCCGGCTTCGACAAGGAGGTGCTGGCGGCCTTCTTCGCCCCGGATCCCGAAGCCGCCGCGGACCGCGCCGCCCTGACCGGGACCCGCGTCCCCCTCCACCCGGGAGCCGTCGACCGGCTCTGGTGACACCCCCCCGCAACGCGCGACGCCCGGCCGCACCCCCCCCGTGAGGGAGGACGCGGCCGGGCCTCGGCGGTGTGGGGGGCGTCAGCCGCGCGGCGGGGCCCCCGCGGGCTCCTTCGGGGCGGCGGCCGGGGCGGCGGACCCGCGGCCGAGGCCGGCCGGGGCCAGGAACAGCGCCAGCACGACGAGCAGGTACAGGGACCACACCACCAGCTGGTGGACGGTGGGGTCGGGCTGGAAGTTGAACACGCCCTTGAGCAGGACCCCGTACCAGCTGTCCGGCGGGATCGCGGAGCTGATGTCGAAGGCCTTGTCCTGGAGGCCGCCGAGGAAGCCGCCCTCCTGGAGGTCGTGCACCCCGTAGGCGAGGACGCCCGCGGCCACGACCACCAGCATGCCGCCGGTCCACCGGAAGAACTTCGCCAGATTGATCTTCAGGGCGCCCCGGTAGAAGAGCCAGCCCAGCACGAGCGCCGTCGCGATGCCCAGCAGCACCCCGATCAACGGGGCCGAGGAGCCCTCGCCGCTCGCCCGGACCGAGGCCCACACGAACAGCGCCGTCTCCAGGCCCTCACGGCCCACCGCCAGGAAGGCGGTGGCCACGAGCGCGCCGGTGCCCATCGCGAGGGCGGCGTCGAGCTTGCCCTCCAGCTCGCCCTTCAGGTGCCGCGCGGTCTTCTTCATCCAGAAGACCATCCACGTGACCAGGACGACGGAGACGATCGACAGGCTGCCGCCCAGCAGCTCCTGCGCCTCGAAGGTCAGCTCCTGCGTCCCGAAGGTGAGCAGGGCGCCGAACGCCAGCGACAGGGTGCAGGCGATGCCGATGCCGAGCCAGACCGGGCGCAGCGCGGCCCGGTTGTCCGTCTTCACCAGGTACGCGATGAGGATGCAGACGACCAGGCTGGCCTCCAGGCCCTCGCGCAGGCCGATCAGATAGTTGCCGAACACGGCGTTTCCTCTCCGGCGGGGACTACGCGAACAGCGTCCGGCCCCACCAGTCGTCCTTGTCGCGGACGCCCGGCGGGACGGCGAAGACGGCCGAACCCACGTGCTGGATGTATTCGTTGAGCGCGTCGTTCTTGGCGAGCCGCCGCTGGATCGGCACGAAGCCCTTGCGGACGTCCCGCTGGTAGGCGAGGAAGAACAGCCCCGCGTCGAGCCGGCCGAGGCCGTCCGTACCGTCGGTGAAGGAGTAGCCGCGGCGCAGGATCGTCGCCCCGTCGTTGGAGTCCGGGTGTGCCAGCCGGACGTGCGCGTCCGGCTTCATCGCCTTCAGGAAGGGCTCGTCGCGCTCCTTGGACTTGCCGGCGGGGGCGCCCTCGCCCTTGTCGCGGCCGAAGACGTCCTCCTGCTCCTGGAGGGAGGTGCGGTCCCAGGTCTCGATGTGCATCCGGATGCGGCGGGCGACCAGGTACGAGCCGCCGGTCAGCCAGTCGCTGCCGTCCTTCGCGCCGACCCACACGTGCTGGTCCAGGCCCGCGGTGTCGGTGCCCGAGACGTTCCGGGTGCCGTCCTTGAAGCCCATCATATTGCGCGGGGTCTGCGCGTCCGGGGTGGTGGACGAGGTCTTGCCGAAGCCGAGCTGCGACCAGCGCACCGCGACCTTGCCGAAGCCGATGCGGGCCAGCTGGCGGATGGCGTGCACCGCGACCTGCGGGTCGTCGGCGCAGGCCTGGACGCACAGGTCGCCGCCGGAGCGGGCCGGGTCCAGGTTGTCGCCGGGGAAGGCCTCCAGGTCGACCAGGGCGTCGGGGCGCTTGGCCTCCAGGCCGAAGCGGTCCTTGGCGAACAGGCCCGGGCCGAAGCCGATGGTCAGGGTGAGCCGGGAGGCCTTCAGGCCGAGCGCCTCGCCGGTGTCGTCCGGCGGGGCCTCCGGGAGGCCGCCGAAGCCGCCCTCGCCGACCGGCTGGCCGGCCGTCATCCGGCGGGCCGCCTCGGTCCAGTCCTTGAGGAGCTGGACCAGCTCGGCGCGGTCCTTCGTCTTCACGTCGAACGCGGCGAAGTGCAGCCGGTCCTGGACGGCGCTGGCGATGCCGGCCTGGTGCTCCCCGTGGAAGGGGACGGCCGCCCCGGCGGAGCCCGCCGGGGTGATGCCGGATTCGCCGTTGAGCGCGGCGACCGCGCCGCCCGCGGTGGCGGCGCCGAGCGCGAGGCCGGCTCCGCCCCAGCCCAGCACGGAGCGCCGCGAGGGTGCTGTCCGTCCGCCCCCGGTGGTGTCGCCGCCGGGCTCCCGGTGCGTCTGCTCGGTCATTCGTCGCTCCCGCCTCTCCTGGACCGTTGTTACTTGGCGACCGCGGCGGCGAGCTTCGACAGCGGCTCGGCCAGGGCGTTCACACTGTCGGAGAACTGCTTGCGGTCGGCCTCGCCGACCTTGTCATACGCGATGAAGTCGGTGGCGCCCGGGGCGCTGCGGTACTTCTCCAGCAGGGTGTCGAGCGCGGCGAACTGCTTGTCCAGCTCCGTCACCAGGGCCGGGTCGTTCTTCGCGGCGACCGGCTTGAGCAGTTCGTACGCCTTCTGCGCGCCTTCGACGTTGGCCTTGAAGTCGTCCAGGTCGGTGTGGGCGTAGCGGTCCTCCTCACCCGTGATCTTGCCGGTGGCGACCTCGTCGAGGAGCTCCTTGGCGCCGTTGGCCATCGAGGTGGGGGTGATCTCCGCGGTGCCGACGCGCTTCTGCCAGTCGGTGAGGTCGGTGTCCAGCTGGGTGGCGAGGGTCTTCTCCTCGTCACCGATCTTGTTGTCGGCCCACAGGGCCTTCTCCAGGCGGTGCCAGCCGGTCCACTGCTGGCCGGGCTCCAGGCCGTCCTCGCGGGTGTCGGTCTTCGGGTCGATGTCACCGAAGGACTCGGCGACCGGCTCGGTGCGCTCCCAGCCGGTGCGGGACGGCGCGAAGGCCTTCTTGGCGCCCTCGACGTCCCCGGCGCGGACGGCGTCGGTGAAGGTCTTCACCTTCGGGAGGGTCTCGTCGGCCTGCTCCTGCGCGTACTTGCGGTACGCGGCGACCGCGGCGTCCAGCGCGGGGTTGCGCTTTCCGTCGCCGCCCTTGCCGGTGGCCTTGGCCTTGGTGCGGATGCCGTCGCCCTTCATGCCGGGCTTGCAGGCGAACTCGTAGTCGCCCGCCTTGATTTCGGCGGTGATGGTGGCCTTGGTGCCCGGGCCGATGTTCTCGCGCTCGGCGACGATGCGGTCGTCCGGGAAGAGCACGTACAGCTCGGTGACCTTGGAGCCCTTGTTCTCCACCTCGATGGAGACCTTGCCGGCCGGGAACTCGGTCGTGGAGAGCTCGCAGGCGCTGTCCGTCGCGTTCACGTGGATCGCACCGTCGCCACCCTTGTCGCTCTTCTCCGCGCAGCCGGTGACGGCGGTGAGGGCGGCGACGACGGCGACCGCGCTGAGGACGGTGAGACGGGCGGGGCGCATGGGGGCTCCTGCGAGGGTGGAGGCTGACTGGAGGCACGGTAGTGAGGCGGACCTAACTTAACCGAGGCTTACCTCACCGATGCCCACTCGTCCAGTGATTCAGCTCTCACCCGCCGGACCCGGACACGAGGCCGTCACGGCCCCTCCAAGGTCACCCCAAACGTAGGTAAAGCACAGGTCAAGCCGACGTGTGCCCACCGCGACGGCGCCGTCCGGCCCGGGGCCGGCCCGTGCTTCAATGCCCGCGTGAACGATCTCGATGTCATCAGGGTCTTCTGCGCGGGTGACGGCCGGTTCGGCAACCTGCTCGGAGTCGTCCGCGACGGCCGGACCTGCCCGGACGACGCGGACCGTCAGGCCCTCGCCGCCGAACTGGGCTACAGCGAAACGGTGTTCGTCGACGACCCCGAGCGCGGGGTCGTCGACATCCGGACCCCCGGGACCCGGATGTCCTTCGCCGGACACCCCCTCGTCGGCGTCGCCTGGCTGCTCGACATCGAGGAGCTCCAGCCGCCCGCCGGGTCGGTATGGGCCCGCGGCGACGGGGAGTTCACCTGGATCACGGCCCGCCCCGAGTGGGTGACCGGCAAGCGCACCGAGCAGTACGCCGACGCCGCCGAGGTCGAGGCGCTGCCCGCCCCGCCGCCCGGCGAGGGCTGGCTGTACGCGTGGGCCTGGGAGGACGAGGCGGCCGGCCGGATCCGGGCCCGGGGCTTCCCGCGCCGCCCCGACGGCGCCATCACCGAGGACGAGGCCACCGGTTCGGCGGCGATCCTGCTGACCGCCCAGCTCAACCGCGCCCTGAACATCACCCAGGGCGCCGGCTCGCAGATCCTCACCGCCCCGGGCCCGGACGGCACCGTCGAGATCGGCGGCCGGGTCCGCTTCGCCTCCTGACCCCTCCGCGCGTACGCCTCTCCGTCCCTGCGTCCCTACGTCTCCACGCCTACGCGCTGAGCGCTACGCGCTGAGGGCTACGCGCTGAGCGGGAACCGCTCGCCCAGCTCGCGGAAGACCGCGCCGTTGAAGTCGAAGGCGCGCTTGCACTCGTCGATGATGCGCTGCTTCTCCAGGTCGTCCGCCGCGAGCGCGTCCAGCAGTTCGCGGTAGGTCCGCTTGAAGGCGGCCGGGTTGGCGATGTCCGCGAAGACGTAGAACCGCACGCCGTCGCCCTTGCGCGCGAAGCCCCAGGTGCGCTCCGCCTTGTCCCGGATGATCTGGCCGCCCGAGAGGTCGCCCAGGTAGCGGGTGTAGTGGTGGGCGACGTACCCGCCCGGCCAGGAGGCCGCGCACTCGGCCACCCGGGCCGCGTACGCCTCGGTCGCGGGCAGCGCCACGACGGACTCCCGCCAGCCCGGGCCGATGAGGTGGGCCAGGTCCCGCTCGATCTCGGCGACGCGCATCAGCTCGGGCCGGATGAACGGCCCCGCGACCGGGTCCTCGCGCAGTGCGTCGGCCGCGTCCTCCAGGGCCCGGTACACGAACCACAGCTGCTCGGTGTACCGGGTGTACGCGTCGACTCCGAGCCGGCCGCCGAGCAGGTCGCTCATGAAGGTGGAGGTCTCGGCTTCGGTGTGCTGCTCGTGCGAGGCGACACGGATGAGCGTGGAGAAGGCGTCCAAGGCGGACCTCCGAAAGAGGAATCGGGCGCGGCGGCATGCCGCCGCCATGCCTGATCCTCCTACTTAGGTGTACCTAAGTCAATGTGTTCCCGACGTTCTGTCGGTAAAAAGACCTAGGGGAGGGTCAGGATCTCCGCCCCGGTGTCCGTCACCACCAGCGTGTGCTCGAACTGCGCGGTGCGCTTGCGGTCCTTCGTGACGACCGTCCAGCCGTCCTCCCACATGTCGTACTCGTGGGTGCCCAGCGTCAGCATCGGCTCGATCGTGAAGGTCATGCCGGGCTCGATGACGGTGGTCGCGTGCGGGCTGTCGTAGTGCGGGACGATCAGCCCGGAGTGGAACGACGAGTTGATGCCGTGCCCGGTGAAGTCCCGGACCACGCCGTAGCCGAAGCGCTTCGCGTACGACTCGATGACCCGGCCGATGATGTTGATCTGGCGGCCCGGCTTGACGGCCTTGATGGCCCGGTTCAGCGCCTCGCGGGTGCGCTCCACGAGCAGCCGCGACTCCTCGTCCACCTCGCCGCACAGGTACGTGGCGTTGTTGTCGCCGTGCACCCCGCCGATGTACGCGGTCACGTCGAGGTTCACGATGTCGCCGTCCTTCAGGACGGTCGAGTCGGGGATCCCGTGGCAGATGACCTCGTTCAGCGAGGAACACAGGGACTTCGGGAAGCCCCGGTACCCCAGCGTCGACGGGTAGGCGCCGTGGTCGCACATGTACTCGTGCGCGACCCGGTCCAGCTCGTCGGTGGTCACCCCCGGGACGATGTGCTTGGCGGCCTCTTCCATCGCCTGGGCGGCGATCCGGCCGGCGATGCGCATCGCCTCGATGGTCTCGGCCGACTGCACCTCCGGTCCGGTGTACGGCGTGGGCATGGGCTTGCCCACGTACTCGGGCCGGCGGATGTTTCCGGGAACGGAACGGACGGGAGAGAGCTCGCCTGGTACGAGCAGCGACTGGCCAGACATGCAAGCGAGTGTATCCAGCGGGTATGGGGCAGCATGGCGACAGAGGAAGGAGCCGACGATGGCCCTGTTCAAGAAGCGTCAGGTGGGCAAGCCGGGCGAGTGGTACTACTGCCTGGTCCACAACAAGGTCGAAGAGGGCCCGGAGTGTCCGGCCAAGGACCGGTTCGGCCCCTACGCCACGCGCGAGGAGGCGGGCCACGCCATGGAAACGGCGCAGGAACGCAACCTCGAATGGCAGAACGACCCCAAGTGGAACGACAAGACCCGGGAAGACGAGGGAGGCACGACGCCCTAGACCATCCGGCGCCGGACCCCGGGCTCACCAGCGGCTGGGCGGCGGCGCGGTCAGCTGGTCGGCCAGCCGCGCCAGCCGGTCCCGCAGCCGGCGCGGCCCCCGCTGGGCCGGCAGGCCGTTCTCCCCGGCCGCGGCGCTGACCAGGTGCTGCACCGTGTCCAGGTCCAGCTCCGCGGTGGCCGCGGGCACCGACAGCGCCTCGTGCGCCAGCGTGCCCAGATCCGGGTCCCCGCCGTCCAGGGACAGTACGGTCGCCCCCGCGCGGCGGGCGTCGTGGACCCGCTCCAGCAGCCCGCCGCCCGGCCGGTCCGGAGCCACCACCAGCAGCGTGTGACCGCGCCGGGCGGCCTCCAGCCGGCCCAGCCCGACCGACAGGTGCGGCGGCTCGCCCGGCCGCACGTGGTGGCGCACCAGCGTCGGCGCCAGCTCCGGCAGCCCCGACCAGGCGGCCTCGTCCACCAGGTGCGCCGCCAGGTGCCAGGGCTCGTACTGCTCGGTCCCCACCAGCAGCAGCCGCCCGGCCGAAGGCACCACGGCCCGCCGCAGCGATCCGGCGAACCTCCGGGCCTCGCCCGGCCAGTGCGTCCCGGCGAGCACCTCCCGCAGCAACGCGACCCTCACGGCATCCATGGGCGGCATCCTGCCGCACCCCGGGGCCGCCCGGGGGCGGGAACGGCCGCCTCACCCGCCCGGCCCATACCTTCGACTGTGGCGTACTCGGCAGTACCCTCGCCCCCATGACTTCCTCAGACAGCACCCAGAAGCCGCCCGCCAAGGACCCCTGGGACCTCCCGGACGTCTCCGGCCTGGTCGTCGGCGTCCTCGGCGGCACCGGGGACCAGGGCCGCGGCCTCGCCTACCGGCTCGCCCGGGCCGGCCAGAAGGTGATCATCGGCTCGCGCGCCGCCGACCGCGCCCGGGCCGCCGCCGGCGAGCTGGGCCTCGGCGTGGAGGGCGCCGACAACGCCGAGTGCGCCCGCCGCAGCGACATCGTGATCATCGCCGTGCCCTGGGAAGGCCACGCCAAGACCCTCGAAGCCCTCCGCGAGGACCTCGCGGGCAAGCTCGTCGTCGACTGCGTCAACCCCCTCGGCTTCGACAAGCAGGGCGCCTACGCCCTCCAGGTCGAGGAGGGCAGCGCCGCCCAGCAGGCCGCCGCCCTGCTCCCCGACTCCCGCGTCACCGCCGCCTTCCACCACCTCTCCGCCGTCCTGCTCCAGGACGAGACGGTCGAGGAGATCGACACCGACGTGATGGTCCTCGGCGAATCCCGCGCCGACACCGACCTCGTCCAGGCCCTCGCGGCCCGCATCCCCGGCATGCGCGGCGTCTTCGCGGGCCGCCTGCGCAACGCCCACCAGGTCGAGGCGATGGTCGCCAACCTGATCTCCACGAACCGCCGCTACAAGGCCCACGCGGGCCTCCGCCTCACGGACGTCTAACCCCGCCGCGGGAGCTCCCCCCGGAGCTCCCGCCCGCGCCGCCGCCCCCGCCGGGCCAGCC
>NZ_JBIASM010000019.1:63472-132860 GCF_042890765.1 Streptomyces sp. NPDC002032
GCCCTGCCGGGCCGCCCCTGCCGGGCCAGCCCTGCCGGGCCGCCCCTGCCGGGCCAGCCCTGCCGGGCCGCCCCTGCCGGGCCAGCCCTGCCGGGCCGCCCCTGCCGGGCCAGCCCTGCCGGGCCAGCCCCGGCGGGTCAGCCCTGCCAGGTCAGCCCCGGCGGCCGCCCGAGCGCTGCCCCTCGACGGCCCCCAGGTGCGCCACCACCCCGTGGTAGAACCGCTCCACGGCCTCGTCCACGCTCCGGATGAACCCCGATTCGGCGTTGCCCCGCGTATTGCCCATCCCCTTGACCAGGGTCAGCCGGAACCCGGTGAGCTGCGCACCGTCCCTGGGCAGCAGGTCCGCCGGCTCCGGCCGCAGCCGCTCCAGCGTCCCGCGCGGCCCGTTCGCCCCCTCGACCAGGCTCTCGACGTGCAGGTCCGCGGGCGCTTCCGCGAGCAGCCGCAGCAGCCGCTTCACCGTGGACAGCGGGTACGAGCCCGCCGGCGCCGGAATCTCCACCGAGGTGCGCAGCCTCGCCGTCCGCAGGTCCGCCGTCACCGCGATCACCCGGCTCGTGCCGTCGATCCGCAGCTCCGCCGTCAGCCGGCCGTCCGCGCACAGCGCCTCGCCCGCGGCCGCCCGCCGCTCCCGCGGATCGCTGCCCCGCCGGGCCCGCTGCACCGGCAGCGCCTTCTGTCCCAGCTCCCCGCCCAGGCGCAGGCACACCTGGCGGATGAGCCGCTCCCAGCTCTCCACGACCTCCACGGCACGCGGATCGCCGCCGCCGAGGGTCTCGTCCTCGATGCCCTTGCGGACGGGGACCCAGGCGGGTCCCATGTTCTGGAAGCCGTGGCAGCCGGAGTTCTCGTGCTGGAGGTACTCCAGCAGCTCCTGCAGCAGCCAGGCGTGGGCGGCGTTGCCCACCCCCTCGTGGCGGATCAGCAGCTGGGCCTGATGGGCCACCTCCGCCCACGACAGGTGCCACAGGGTCACCTTGTGCTTGCGCCGGCCGTCGACCTTGACCTCGACCATCGGAACGCCTTCGAGCGCCACGTCGTTGGAGAGTGTGATCACGGCCTCGTAGCCGCGGCGCGCGGCGATGTCCACGTACTCCTGGACCTGCTCGGTCCGGAGCGGGTTCCCGTTGGTCTTCGTCTCGACCAGCGCCGTCCACAGCTTGCCCGCGCGCTCGACCCGGATCACGCCGTCCGGGCGGCGCGGGCTCTCCCCGTGGGGCAGCGACACCTCGGTGAAGGTCTGCATCCGCCCCGCGGGCGCTCCGAACCCGGCGGTCAGCCGACGGCCCAGTTCCGGCACCTGCGCCATGACCGCCAGCAGCACGGAGGTCGCACGGACCTCCCGCTCCTTGTCGCTTTTGAGGGAGGGCACCGGGAACAGGCGCGCGGGACGCCAGGATTCGTTCTCGGCGAGGGACTTGCCGGGCACCTTGGGGAGCGTGACCTTCTTCCTGGTCGTACGGGGACCCCGGCCGCGGCTCTGCGCCGGAACGGCAGGCGCTGCCACGGGCGCCGCGGGCGCGGGCTCCGGCTCCGCCTGCTCCTCCGGATCGGCGGCGGTGACGGCCACCGCGACGGCCGCACCCGCCGACCCCGACTCCGCTTCGGGGGCGGACTCCCCGCCCGCCAGGGTCTTCGGGGTTTCCCCGGCGGACTCCCCGGCGGCCTCCTCGCCCTCCTCCAGCACCGCGATGCCGAAATCGGTCGCGAGCCCGGCGAGCCCGGTCTCGTACCCCTGGCCCACGGCCCGGAACTTCCACTCCTCGCCCCGCCGGTACAGCTCCCCGAAGATGAACGCCCTCTCCACGCCCGCGTCCTCGATGGAGAACCCGACCAGCGGGTCCCCGGACCGGTCCGCGACCGTCATCCGCAGGTCGTCCAGGTCCCCGAAGCACGCCCCGCCGTACTGGCTGGCCGCCACCACGATCCGCTCCACGCCCGGCGGGACCGCCGTCAGGTCGAGGCCGATGCGGTCCTCGTCGCCGTTCTCCGTCGGCGTCTTGCCCAGCAGCTGCACGCTGCCGTCGTCGGCGGCGGGATGGTTGTAGAAGTAGAAGTCGTTCTCGTCGCGGACCTTGCCGCTGCCGTCCAGCAGCAGGACGGAGACGTCCGCGTCGCCCGCACCCGAAGCGCTGGTCCAGCTCAGGCTCACGACGACCGAGCCCGCGTCCTCGCTGAGGGCGGTCAGGCTGACGTTCGCGCCCTTCTGGATCTCCCGCATGTCGCATCCCCCCACGTGTCCGGACCGCCGCGTACGCGGGCACGGCCCGGGCTGTCGTTCTCCCGCCGACGTGTCCGGCGGGCCCCGGGGGAACCGTAACCAGAAGGCGCGGCCAAGATCAGGGGAAGGCGGAAAAGATCCCCTGCGGGGATGGGGGACACTGGAGGGGCTCGACCCCGTTCCGTGTCGCCGAGGAGCTGTGCCCGATGCCCCGCCTTGCCGTGTTCGCCGTTGTCGTCTGCGTCCTCGCCGTGGCCGCCGCCGTGGTCGCCTTCGTGGAGGGCAGCTTCCTCGGGATCGTCTGGGTGCTGCTGGCCGGCCTGACCTCCAACATGGCCTGGTTCTACGTGCGCAAGGCCAAGGCCGGCAAGCGGCAGCAGCCGGCCGCCTAGGGGGCTCTAGCGGCCGGCGGCCGTGCAGAAGCCGTCCGTGTCCTGCCAGAAGCGGTACAGGTCCCGGCCGCAGTACGTCTCCAGGTCGGAGACCCCCAGCCCGCGCAGGATGCCGTCGACCGCGCCGAAGAAGAACGCGTTCACCTCCGGGATCCACAGCAGTGCGAACACCCCGATCAGGGCGAACGGCGCCAGCGGCGCCAGCTCGCGCCGGACCCGGTGCGAGAGCCAGGGCTCGATGACCCCGTAGCCGTCCAGGCCCGGGACCGGCAGGAAGTTCAGGATCGCCGCCGAGACCTGGAGCAGCGCCAGGAACGCCAGCGCGAAGCGGAACTCCAGGGGGACCCCGTCGAGGGCGTCCAGCCAGAACGGCGCCGTGCAGACGGCCGCGAACAGCACGTTGGTCAGCGGACCCGCCGCCGAGACCAGGCTGTGCTTCCAGCGGCCCCGGATCCGGTCCCGCTCGATGTACACCGCCCCGCCGGGCAGGCCCAGCCCGCCCAGGATCACGAAGACCACCGGCAGCACGATGCTGAGCAGCGCGTGCGTGTACTTCAGCGGGTTCAGGGTCAGGTAGCCCTTGGCGCCGACCGTGATGTCCCCGCCGTGCAGGGCGGTGCGGGCGTGCGCGTACTCGTGCAGGCAGAGCGAGACGACCCACGCGGCCGTGACGAACAGGAACACCGCCAGTCCGGGGCTGGAGGCGTAACCGGTCCACACCGCCCAGCCCGTGACCGCCATGACGGCGACGATGCCGAGGAATACGGAACTGATCTGCCGCTCGCCGCGGCTGCCCTGGTGACCCATGCGGCGAAACCTATCCCGGGCACCGGTCCGGCGGGGGCGCGGGGCCGGGGACAATGGGCCGGTGCGCTACGCGATCCTCGGCACCACCCAGGCCACCCGCGACGACGGGAGCACCGTCGCCGTCGGCGGCGCACGCCTGCGCGCCCTGCTGACCGTGCTCGCCCTGCGCCCCGGCCGGGCGGTGCCGGCCGGACTGCTCGTCGCCGAGGTCTGGAACGCGGACCCGCCCGCCGAGGCCGTGCCCGCGCTCCAGGCGCTGGTCGGCCGGCTGCGCCGGGCGCTGGGGCACGCCGCCGTGCGCTCCGCCGACGGCGGCTACCTGCTGGAGGCGGCGCGGGAGGACGTGGACGCGTACCGCTTCGAGCGGCTCGTGCGGGACGCCGCGGCGGAGGCGGACCCGGCCGGGGCGGCGGCCCTGTACGACGAGGCGCTCGCGCTGTGGCGGGGCCCGGCGCTGGCCTCCCTGCCGGAGGCGGGTGCGGAGTCCGCGCGGTGGGAAGCCGTACGGATGGACGCGCGCCGGGGCCGGCTGGAGGCGGCCCTGGCCCTGGGCGGGGCGGAACGGGCCCTGCCGGAGCTGGCCGAACTGTGCGCGCGCCGACCGCTGGACGAGCCCTTGCAGGTGCTGCGGATCCGGGCCCTGCGTGCGGTGGGGCGCCCGGCGGAGGCGCTGGCCGCTTACGAAGCCGTGCGCCGCGACCTCGCCGCCCGCCTCGGCACGGACCCCGGCCCCGCCCTCCGCGCCCTCCACACCCACCTCCTGACCCCGGACCCCACCCCGCCCCCGGCTGGCCCGGGCCCCGTCGGCGGGGGCCCGGCTGCCCTGGACCCGGCTGGCACGCACCCGGTTGCCCCGGGCCCGGCTGGCCCGGGCCTGGTTGCCCCGCACCCGGTTGCCCCGGGCCCGGCTGCTCCCGGCCCGGGCTCCGCGTTCCCGGGCACTTCGGCCCCGGGGACACTGCCCCCGGGCACCCCGGCCCCGGGCAGTGCGGCCCCGTTCACCCCGGCCCCCGGTACCCCGCCCTCCGGCCCCGGGGCCCCCGCCCCCGGTACGTCGGGGTCGGCTGTCCCGGGCCCGGGTGTTCCGGCCCCCGGAACCCTGGCCCCGGGCCCTGCGGCCCCTTCCACCCCGGAGCCGGGATACCCGGCCCCGGCCACCCAGGGCCTGTTCGCCCCCGCATCGGCCGCCCCGGCCCCTTCGGCTGCGGGCCTTGCGGCCCCGTTCACCCCGGCCACCCCGGCCACCCCGGAGCCCGGATATCCGGCCCCGGCCGCCCCGGCTGCGACCCCGGCCACCCCGCCCCCCGGGACCGCGGCCCCGGGTGGGAATCTCCGGGCGCGGCTGACTTCCTTCGTGGGGCGCGAGGAGGACATCCGGGTGCTCGGGGAGGACCTCGCGCGGGCCCGGCTCGTCACGCTGCTCGGGCCCGGGGGCGCGGGCAAGACCCGGCTGTCCCAGGAGGCCGCCGCGCGGCACTCCGCCGGGCCGGGCGCCTGGCCCGACGGGGTCTGGCTCGTCGAGCTCGCCCCCGTGGACGACCCCGAGGACGTCGCCGAAGCGACCCTCGCCGCACTCGGCGCCCGCGAGACGCGGCTGCGC
The DNA here is from genome assembly GCF_042890765.1 of Streptomyces sp. NPDC002032. NCBI lineage: Bacteria > Bacillati > Actinomycetota > Actinomycetes > Kitasatosporales > Streptomycetaceae > Streptomyces > Streptomyces sp. NPDC002032. The sequence continues at coordinate 68,496 of NZ_JBIASM010000019.1, forward strand.
GGCGCCACCTCCGAGGAACTGCGCGCCCTCACCGAACGCCCCGGGGAGACCCCGCTCGCCCGGCTCGCCGAACACTGCGCCCGCCGCCGGCTCCTGCTGCTCCTCGACAACTGCGAGCACGTCATCGGCGCCGCCGCCGAACTCGCCGAGCGGCTCCTCACCCACTGCCCCGGCGTGCAGATCCTCGCCACCAGCCGCGAACCCCTCGGCGTGCCGGGGGAGTTCCTGCGCCCGGTGGAACCCCTCCCCGGCCCCGTCGCGCTGCGGCTCTTCGCCGACCGGGGGGCCGCCGTCCGCCCCGGTTTCAGCCCCGCCGACGATCCGGCCGCCGCCGCCGAGATCTGCCGCCGCCTCGACGGGCTGCCGCTGGCCATCGAACTGGCCGCCGCGCGGCTGCGCCTGCTCACCCCGCGCCAGATCGCCGACCGGCTCGACGACCGCTTCCGCCTGCTGACCGGCGGCGCCCGCACCCTCCTGCCCCGGCAGCAGACCCTGCGCGCCGTCGTCGACTGGTCGTGGGAGCTGCTCGACGCCCCCGAACGGGCCGTCCTCGCCCGGCTGTCCGTCTTCGCCGGCGGCTGCGACCTGGCCGCCGCCGAAGCCGTCTGCGCCGAACCCGACGGCGCCCTCGACGTCGCCGACGTCCTCGGCTCCCTCGTCGACAAGTCCCTCGTTCTCGCCCAGCCCGACCCCGCCGCGAACGGCATGCGCTACCGCCTCCTGGAGACCGTCGCCGAGTACGCCGCCGAACGCCTCGCGGAGACCGGCGGCGACCGCCCCGCCACCGAGCGGCGCCACCTCGTCCACTACCGCGAACTCGCCCGCACCACCGAGCCCCTGCTCCGCGGGCACCGCCAGCGCGCGGCCGCCGGGCTGATCACCACCGAGTACGAGAACCTCCGTACCGCCCTGCGCCGCGCGGCCGCCGCCCACGAGGCCGACGAGGTCCTCTGCCTCGTCCACTCCCTCGTCTGGTACTGGTTCATGCACGACCTGCGCGGCGAGTCCCGGCACTGGGCCGACCTCGCCGCCACCCTCGGCCCCGACCCCTTCGCCCCGCCCGCCGCCCCCGCCCCGCCCGTCCACGAGCGCCTCGTGGACTCGCCCCCGCCCTACACGGGCGAACTGCGCACCGAGGCCTGGCGCGGCATCCAGATGATCCGCCTCGCCTCCCGCGAGCAGGGCAGCGACGGCTGGCAGACCCCCGAGGTCCGCGCCCAGGTCGACGCCGTCCTCAGCGTCTACCGGCCCGGCCTCCCGCAGACCTGCCGCCCCCCGGCCGGCCTCTGGATCTACGCCGTGATGATCGCCGGACCGGCCGGTGAGCTCAGCCGCGTCCTGGACGAGACCGTGGACGCCTCCCGGGCCCTCGGCTACGACTGGGAACTGGCCTCCGCGCTGCAACTGCGCGCCAACGTCCTCGCCAACCGCGCCGAACGGGGCGGTGACGCCGCCCGCGACGCCGACGAGAGCCACGCCCTCTTCCGCGCCCTGGGCGACGACTGGGGCTGCGCCGAGGCCCTGTCCGCGCGCGCCGAGTCCCGCGAGAAGACGGGAGCGTACGCCCTCGCCGCCCAGGACTACCGCGCGGCGATCGAGCACGCCGAACGCCTCGGCGCCAAGGCGCAGGTGACGGTGCTCCGGGTGCGGATGGCCGGGGTCCTCGCCGAGAGCGGGCACGGCCCCGAGGCGGAGGAGATCCTCGGCGAGGTCATCGCGCTCGGCGGCGACACCGAGGCCGTGCCCGCCGCCCGGCTCTTCCTCGCGTCCCTCCTGGGCCGCGGCGGCCGGCTCCGCGAGGCCCGCGCCCAGCTCGACGCCCTGCGCGCGGAGTTCTCCGTGGGGGCCTACGCCGTCTTCGACGTGTTCCGGCTGGGCACCACGGCCTGGCTGGACAACCGGGAGGGCCGCTACGCGCAGGCGCTGGCCACGGTCCGCGCCGCCCTGCCGGCCGCCCTCGACCCGCTCGCGCTGATGGTCGCCCCGCAGCTGCCCGCCACCTTCCTGTTGACGGCCGCCGTCTCGCTGGCCGCGCCGGGCGGCCCCGGCCGGGCGGAGGACGCCGCCCGGCTGCTCGGCGCCTACCGCGCCCAGCTGCCGGCCGCGCACGTCCCGCTCCTCTCGGAGCGCGAGGACGCCGCCCGCGCCGAGGAACCGGCGCGGGCGGCACTGGGCGACGCCGCGTTCGGGGCCGCGTACGCCGAAGGCGGCAGCCTCACCCTGGAGGAGGCCACCGCCCTCATCTGATCCGGCACCGTCCCCGCACGGGGCCCGTCCGGGACGCGATCCGAACGGACCGGCCGCCCCGGATCAGGTCTTCTGGCGGAACTTGCGGACGGCGAGCGGCATCGTGACGGCCGTCAGCGCCACCGACCAGGCCAGCGTGATCCACACGGAGTTCCCCAGCGGGGTGCCGTTGATGAGGCCGCGGGCCGCGTCGGCCAGGTTCGACAGCGGGTTGACGTCGGTGAAGCTCTGCAGCCAGCCCGGCATCGTCGTCGGCGGGGCGAAGATCGAGCTGCCGAACTGCAGCGGCATCAGGACCAGCATCGCCATGCCCTGGACCGCCTGGGAGGTCTTCATGGTGAGACCCAGCAGGATGAAGATCCACATCAGCGAGGCGCCGAAGACGGCCGACAGTCCGATGGCGAAGAGCAGGTCCAGCACGTTGGACTTGATCGACAGGCCCAGCAGGAAGCCCATGCCGAGCAGGATCACGATGGCGACCATCATCCGGCCCAGCTCGACCACGATCTTCGCGATGAGCACCGAGGAACGGGCGATCGGCATGGACCGGAAGCGGTCCATCACGCCCTTCTTGAAGTCGTCGTTGACGCCGGTGCCGACGCCCATCGCGATGTTCATGCCCATCATGGCCATCAGGCCCGGGACGACGTAGTTGACGTACTCGCCCTGGTTGCCCTTGCCGGAGATCGCGCCGCCGAAGACGAACACGAACAGCAGCGTGAAGATGACCGGCATGAGCAGGACGTCGAACATCGACTCCGGATCCTGCTTGATCTGGAGCATGTTGCGGCGCGCCAGGGCGCCGATGTGGCGGAGGTTGCCCCGCAGGCCGATCCGCCCCTCGGCGGCCGGGTGCGGACCGGAGAGCGGCGAGGGCGCCGCGGTGGTGGGCTTCGTCGTGGTTACGGTGCTCATGCCGCGACCTCCTCGGTCTGCTCGGCGGGAAGGGAGTCCTGGACGGCGGGCTTCTGGCCGGTGATGGACAGGAACACCTCGTCGAGGCTGGGCAGGTACGTGCCGATGTCGCTGATCCCGTACCCGCGGGCGGCCAGCAGACCGACGACGGCCGTCAGCTGCTCGTCCGCCAGGATCGGCACCAGCAGCGTGCCCTCGTCCGGAATGGCCTGGGAACCGGCCACGCCGTCCAGCCCGGTCTCCGCGAGGGCGCGGGCCATGCCCGGCAGGTCGGCCGGATCGGCGGGCCGGATCCGCAGGGTGCGGCCGCCGACGCGCGCCTTGAGCTCGTCCACCTTGCCGTTGGCGATGACCTTGCCGCGGTCGATGACCGTCAGCTCGCTCGCGAGCTGCTCGGCCTCCTCCATGTACTGGGTGGTGAGCAGCACGGTCGCCCCCTCGGCGACCATCCGCTGCACCTCGTCCCACACCTCGTTGCGGGTACGGGGGTCCAGACCGGTGGTCGGCTCGTCCAGGTAGAGGACGGCCGGGCGGCCGATCATCGAGGCGGCCAGGTCGAGCCGGCGGCGCATGCCGCCGGAGTAGTGCATCACGGCCTTCTTCGCGGCGTCGGTCAGGCTGAACCGCTCCAGCAGTTCGTCGGCGCGGCGGCGCGCCTCCTTGCGGGGCAGGTCCAGCAGCCGGCCGATCATGTAGAGGTTCTCGCGGCCGGAGAGCTTCTCGTCGACCGAGGCGTACTGGCCGGTCAGGCCGATGGTGCGGCGCAGCTGCCGGGGCTGGTGGACCACGTCGTAGCCCGCGACCCGCGCGGTCCCGGCGTCCGGGACGATCAGGGTGGACAGGCAGCGCACCAGGGTGGTCTTGCCGGCGCCGTTCGGGCCGAGGACACCGAGGACGGTGCCTTCGCGCACGTCCAGGTCGACCCCGTCGAGGGCCTTGGTCTCGCCGTAGTGCTTGACCAGTCCCCGTACCTCCACGGCGTGGGGGGTGTTGTCGTTTCGCGTCATGTCCACCATGGGACCACCGGCCACTGACAACGCTCCGACAAACGACCGACAGCCGGCCGACAGCCCGTGGAACGGGCGGCCGGCCGGCTGTCGCGGGCCGTGCGGACTGGTCGTGGGCCGTGCGGACCGGCCGTGCGGACCGGCCTGGCGGACTAGTGGAAGGCGTGCTCTTCCTGCGGGAACGTTCCACCGACCACGTCCTCGGCGAAGGCCTTCGCCGCGTCGCCCATGGTCTTGCGGAGGTTCGCGTACTGCTTGACGAACTTCGGCATCTTCCCGCCGGTCAGGCCCATCATGTCGGTCCACACCAGCACCTGGGCGTCGCACTCCGAGCCCGCGCCGATGCCGACCGTCGGAATGTGCAGGGACCGGGTGACCTCGGCGGCCAGCTCGGCCGGGACCAGCTCCAGCACCACCGCGAAGGCGCCCGCGTCCTGCGCGGCCTTCGCGTCGCGCAGCAGCCGGTGCGCGGCCTCGTCGCCGCGGCCCTGGACCCGGTAGCCCATGGCGTTCACGGACTGCGGGGTCAGGCCCAGGTGGGACATGACCGGGATGCCGGACTGCACGATCAGCTCGGTCTGGGCCAGCGAACGCTCGCCGCCCTCCAGCTTGACCGCCCCGACCCCGGCCTCCTTGACCAGCCGGGTCGCGCTGCGCAGCGCCTGCACGGCGCCTTCCTGGTACGAGCCGAACGGCAGGTCGCCGACGATCAGGGCCCGGCTGGTGCCCCGTACGACGGCCGCCGACAGCAGGGTCATCTCGTCCATCGTCACGGGGACGGTGGTCTCGTAGCCGAGGTGACAGTTGCCCATGGAGTCACCGACGAGCATCACCGGAATGCCGGCTTCGTCGAACACGGACGCCGTCATGGCGTCGTAGGCGGTGAGCATGGGCCACTTCTCGCCGCGCTCCTTGGCGAGCGCGAGGTCGCGGACGGTGATGCGCCGGGTGCCCGAGCCTCCGTACAGCGTGGCGGAGGCGGCTTCGCGGGCAGGCGAAACGGCGTGCGTCATTGCAACTGCTCCTAGTGTCATCTCGAGGCGCCCTCACGGCGTCCCCGGACTCATCCACCATGGTGGCACCCTCCCGGCCGTGGGCGGAAGTGGCCGGGATACGACGCGCTGACCCGTACGTCACACTCCTGGCGGGGCTCCAGGCGCGCGCAGGTCAATGTGCGCGTTTCGTGACAAGCGGAACCCGAGCCGCACGGCCGTTCGTCCTCCGGAAAGAAGGGCCGCGAGGACGGCACGTAAGGCTCCGTACATCGCCTAGTGTCAAGGGGCGGGGACGGAGCGCGAGCACGGCAGCGAGGAAAATGGCATGGCACAGGCGTACATGACGGAGACGGGGAACGGCGGCTCCGAGCCCGGCTCCTCCGGATCCGGTCTCCGGCGCCGACTGGCCGAACTGAGGCGGGACCCGGGCATCTGGCGGCGCGGGATCGTGACCGCCGCGCTCGCCGCGCTGGTCTCGCTCATCATGATCTTCCATGCGGAACTGCCCAACGACATCGGCAACCTCGGCAGCCTCACCGAGTCCTTCCTGCCCTGGCTGGGCGTGGCCGTGCCGCTGCTGCTCGTCGCCGCCGTGGTCCGCAAGTCCGCCACCGCGCTGATCGCGATACTGCTGACCACCGCGGTGTGGGTGAACCTCTTCGGGGGACTGATCACCGACAAGTCCGGGGGCGGCGGCAACCTCATGGTCGCCACCCACAACGTCGACGCCGACAACCCCGACCCGCGCGGCACCGCCGAGTCCGTCGCCAAGTCCGGGGCCGACGTGCTCGCGCTGACCGAGCTCACCGGGGACGCCGTTCCCGTCTACGAGAAGGCCCTGGCGGACACGTACAAGTACCACGCGGTCGAGGGCACCGTCGGCGTGTGGAGCAAGTACCCGCTGACCTCCAGCAAGCCCGTCGACATCCGCCTCGGCTGGACCCGCGCCATGCGCACCACCGCGGCCACCCCCTTCGGCGAGGTCGGCGTCTACGTCGCCCACCTGCCCTCGGTCCGCGTCAAGCTCAACGCCGGGTTCACGGCCAACCAGCGCGACAACAGCGCCGACGCGCTGGGCGCGGCCCTGGCCAGCGAGGGCCTCAAGAAGGTCGTCCTGCTCGGCGACCTCAACGGCACCATGAACGACCGCGCCCTGTCCGAGGTCACCTCCCAGATGCGCTCCACCCAGGGCGCGGCGGGCCACGGCTTCGGCTTCAGCTGGCCCGCGCAGTTCCCGATGGCCCGCATCGACCAGATCATGGTCCGCGGGATCAAGCCGGAGGCCTCCTGGACCCTGGCGCGCACGGGCAGCGACCACCTCCCGGTGGCGGCCCGCCTGACCGTCCGCCCGTAGCGGCGCGTCCGTACGTACGCGTCGACACGGTCCTGTGCCCGCGCGTGCCGGGTCGTACCGACGCGTGGTCCGGGCCGGGCGGGCCGCGCGGGCAGGGCGCGCGGGCAGGGCCTCGGGGCCGGGGAGTGAGCAGCGTGCCGCTGTTCGCCTCCGTGGCCCGGAGGCCCTGTTGGCTTGCGGCCCGCTGCGGGTCTATCGCTGGACGCGGGATCCGAGCAGTTCCACGAAGGACACGCGCTGCCTCAGCTGGTCGAAGTTGGTGACGTTCTGGCCGAAGATCGAGATGGACGCGGGACGGTTGTGGAGTCGCGCGTTGACGAAGTCGGAGAGGGCCGACCACTGGTTTTCCAGCCCCGCGTAGTCCGTGCCCAGGGCGGTGTCGGTGTGGTGGTAGAAGTTGCTGTAGGCGCGGTCGAGGATCGGTCCGAAGCGCGATGCCTCGGCGAACGCCTGCGCCATGAAGAGCAGTTGGCGGCCGACGTCGTCCGTGTAGCCGGTGGCGGTCGAGAGAACGGTCGCCGCGTGGTACATGTTCTGCGGCGTGAGGCGGATGGTCTCCCTGTTGTTTCCGCCCGGCAGGCTGCCGTAGTTCCCGGTCCGGCCGAGCAGCCGTACGGGGCCGATGTTCAGGGCCCTGGAGAACGCGGCGCTGCGGTCGTCGTTGAAGGCGAAGTGGCGGTCGGGGCCGGCGCCCTGGGCGGCGTAGAAGCCCGCGAGGTAGAGGGTGTCAGGCCAGAAGTACAGGGAGACGAGATCCCTGCCGCCGGTGTCACGGATACGGACCTGGATGAGCCGCTCCTCGAAGTTGTCCTGGGTCTGGGTGATGCCCGTCTGGCCGGTCGTGTCCCCGTAGGACAGCGTGTGGATGGCGCCGATCACCCGGAAGTAGTTGGCGGCGTGTTCCTGCCCGCCGTCGGTGATGCGCGAGACGTTGTAGTCGATGACGTTGTAGCTGGCGGATGCCGGGGTGCTGAGGGTGGTCACCAGTCCCATGGCCACGGCCATGGAGAGCAGCATCGCGTAGAGCCTCTTGAGCACGGATATCGACCTTCTTCGTTCAACGGGGCCGGGCGGCGACTGGGCGGGGAACGCCCGGAGTGTTGTCGCCGCGGTTGAACGTAGGTCCACTCACGCCCCCCGAGTGGCCTGTCCGCGCACCACGACGTGCCCGTTCGCGCACACCTCGCCGACGCCGCGCACGGGTACGCACATCACCGGTGGACCCTGCGGATGCACATGGTCCGCCAGCCGCAGTGCGCCCTTCCCCATGCCCCCCTCGACCCGGCGGCGGGAACCCGCGAACCGGCCTTCGACCACGCCCGCCTCGCCGCCGCGCTGGCCGCCGCCTCCGGACAGCGGGTCGACCCCCGGGCCCTGCCGTTCGCGGCCGTCGAGCTCACCGCGGACGCCGTGCTGTTCTTCGCGCTCGGCGCGTACTGGCGCTGCACCCTGGACGGTTACGTCCGCGAGGGGGCCGCCTCCACGCCGCCGGGCAGCCCGCTGGAGGTGCCCTCCCCGGACGGCAAGGCCGTGGTGTACCGGCAGGGCCACGACCTGTGGGCGCGCTCGGTGTCCGACGGCCGTACGCAGGCCCTGACCACCGACGGCGCCCCCCTCACGCCGGGTTCGCGGGCGGCCGGGTCAGCGTTCGCGCCAGCCGTTGGTGATGGGCAGCCGGCGGTCCTTGCCGAAGCCCTTCGCGGAGATCTTGGTGCCCGGCGGGTACTGGCGCCGCTTGTACTCGGCGGTGTCCACCATCCGCAGGATCCGTGCGACCAGCTCGCGGTCGAACCCGGCCCGGGCGATGGCGTCGAGCCCCTGGTCGCGGTCCACGTACAGCTCCAGGACCGCGTCGAGCACCGGGTAGTCCGGCAGCGAGTCCGTGTCGACCTGCCCCGGCCGCAGCTCGGCGCTCGGCGGCTTGACGATCGAGTTCTCCGGGATCGGCGGGATCTCGCCGCGCTCTTCGGCGGCCCGGTTGCGGTAGCGGGCCAGCCGGAAGACGTCCGACTTGTACACGTCCTTGATCGGGCCGTACGCGCCGACGGAGTCCCCGTAGAGGGTCGAATAGCCTACGGCCAGCTCGGACTTGTTGCCCGGGGCCAGCACGATGTGGCCCTCCTGGTTGGACAGCGCCATCAGCGTCGTGCCGCGCAGCCGGGACTGGAGGTTCTCCTCTGCGAGACCGCTGAGGCCCAGCGCGCCCATGTACGCGTCGAACATCGGCTCGATCGACACGGTCCGGAAGTTCAGGCCGGTCCGGTCGGCGAGGTCGGCCGCGTCGCCCCGGGAGTGGTCCGAGGAGTACTTCGAGGGCATGGACACGCCGTACACGTTCTGCGCGCCGATCGCGTCGCAGGCGAGGGCGGCGACGAGTGCGGAGTCGATGCCGCCGGAGAGCCCGATCAGGACGGAGCGGAAGCCGTTCTTCCTGACGTACGCGCGCAGGCCCACGACGAGCGCGTCGTAGACCTCCTCGTCGTCCTCCAGCCGGTCGGCGTAGCCGCCGGGGACCACGGGCTCGTAGGGGGCGAGGGGCTCCTCGGAGAGGATCACGCGGTCGATGCGCAGGCCGTCCTCGACGGTGCCTTCGGGGGCGTCGGGGAGGGCGGCCGGGAGGTCCAGGTCCACCAGGACGCAGCCCTCGGAGAACTGCGGGGCGCGGGCGATGACCTCGCCGGAGGCGTCGACGACGATCGAGTCGCCGTCGAAGACCAGCTCGTCCTGGCCGCCGATCATCGCGAGGTAGGCGAGCGTGCAGCCGGCCTCCCGGGCCCGCTTGCGCACCAGTTCCAGGCGGACGTCGTCCTTGTCGCGCTCGTAGGGGGAGGCGTTGACGGAGACCAGCAGCCCGGCCCCGGCGGAGCGGGTGGCGGGGACCCGGCCGCCCTCCTGCCAGAGGTCCTCGCAGATGGCCAGGGCGACGTCGACGCCGTGCACCCGGATCACGGGCTGCGTGTCGCCCGGCACGAAGTACCGGAACTCGTCGAAGACCCCGTAGTTGGGGAGGTGGTGCTTGGCGAAGCGCAGCACCACCTCGCCGCGGTGCAGCACGGCCGCCGCGTTCTCGGGGGAGCCGGCCGGCAGGCCCAGGCGGGGCGCGGCCTTCTCGCTGCGGTCGAGGTAGCCGACGACGACCGGCAGCTCGCCGAGCCCCTCGTCCGCGAGCCGCCGGGCGAGGCCGCGGAGGGCGGCGCGGGAGGCCTCGACGAAGGAGCCGCGCAGGGCGAGGTCCTCGACGGGGTACCCCGTCAGCACCATCTCCGGGAACGCCACGAGGTGGGCGCCCTGCTCGGCCGAGTGCCGGGTCCAGTGGACGACGGAGTCGGCGTTGGCGGTGATGTCGCCGACGTGCGAGTCGATCTGATTCAGCGCGAGACGAAGTTGAGGCACGGAACCCAGTCTAATCGTCTTTCTGACGCGATGTCCTGGATCCCGTGCCGCCGGGGTGTTCCGGGGCGTTGCGGAGGCGCCTCAGCCGATGAGGCCGGTGAACCGTCCGGCTCCCGGCGGAACCGCCTCCCCGTGTCCGGTACGGGGTGGTACGGGGCGATCCGGACCGGGGGCGGGGAACACGGGCGCCGCCCCGCGCGTCCTACCGGGCAAGGGACCCGGCCGGACGGCCCGGGCGCGTCCCACGGTGGTCCCCGGCGGCGGCTCCGCGCGGAGCCCCGCGTCCGAACCGGTTCTGCTTAGGATCAGTCTCACCATGCGTACACACGCCGCGAAGGGCAGCCGGGCGGGCGCCCGGGCCGTCGCCGTCCTCATCGGGCTCGGCGCCGCCGCCTACACCGCCTGGGTGCTGGAGGTCGTCCTCTCCACCGGCCTCAACCCCATCGAGACCTACGTCAGTGAACTCGCCGCCCAGGACCAGCCCCTCGGCGGCCTCTTCCGGGCCACCGACTTCACCGCCGGGGTGCTCGCCTTCGCCGGCGGGCTGCTCGCCCTGGCGCGGCTGCCCCGGCACCCCGAGTCGCGCCGCCCCTGGGCGGTCGCCGGCTGGGCCGGGGTCGCCCTCTTCGGCGCCGCCACCGCCGCCGACGCCTGGCTCCCGCTGAGCTGCCGGCCCACCGTGGACCCGGTGTGCGCCGCCCGGGAGACCGCCGGCCTGGTACCGGCCACCCACCAGGCCCACGCCGTCAGCAGCAGCCTCGCCATGACCGGCGCGCTCGTCGGGATAGTGGCCCTGACCGTCGCCGCCCGCCGCTACGGCTGGTTCGCGCCGCTCGCCCGCTTCGGCCCCGCCCTGGTCGTCCTGGAACTGCTGGCCACCGCCTGGACCCTGACCGCCATCGCCCTGTTCACCGCCGGGCACGGGACGTGGGCGATGGGCGCGGGCCAGCGGCTCCAGGTGCTGCTGGTGGCGATCTGGCTCGGGGTGCTGGCCCTCTCCGTCCACCGCGAGCGCCGCACGTGACGGCCCCGCCCACACGCCCCGTCCCCGGCCGCATCGTGCGCGTCGACGGGGTGCCGCTGCACGTGGTCGTCGAGGGGAGCGGGCCGGTCGTGGTGCTGAGCGCCGGGCTCGCGATGGCCTGGTTCGACTGGGACCCGGTCGCCGCCCTGCTCGTCGCCCACGGCCGCACCGTGGTCCGCTTCGACCGCCCCGGGCACGGACTCAGCGCCCCCGCCCCGGCCCCCGGCCCCTCGGGAGCCGCCGACGAGGCCCGCCGCATCGCCGCCCTGCTCGACGCGCTCGGCCTCCGCGGCCCCGTCACCGTCGCCGGGCACTCCCTCGCCGGGTTCCACGCCGAAGCCTTCGCCCGGCTGTACCCGGACCGTACGGCGGCGCTCGTCCTGGTCGACTCCAGCGTCGAGGAGGCCCCCCGCGCCCTGCTCCCGTCCGCCCTGCGCACCGGCGCCGCCCGCGCGCTCGGCCGGGCCGTCACCGCCGCCGGGCTGCCGGCCGCGCTGGGCCCCGCCGCCCGGCGGGCCGCCGTCCGCGCCTCCCGGGCCGGGGGCGCCGCGGACCCGGCCGCGCGGGACCTCGTACGCCGCTGCTACCGCACCGGCCGGGTCTGGCGGGGTGCCCTGCTGGAGAACGCCCGCTACCCCGACACCGCCGCCGAACTGCCGGCCCTGCGCGCGGCCCACCCGCTGACGGCCCCCGCCACGGTCCTCGTCGGCCACGGCGGGGGCACCGGCCGCGCCGCCCGGCGCTGGCTCGCCCGCCAGGCGGCCCTCGCCGACCGGATCGGCGCCCGCTTCGAGGTGGCCGAACCCGCCGGTCACCTCGTCATGCTGGACCGCCCGGACCAGGTGGCCCGGGCGGTCCGGCACGCGACGGCGACCGCCCCCTGACGTCACCCGCGCGGGGCAGCCCCGCGCTGCTTGAGCATGTCCGCCATCAGGGTGAGCTCCGACTGCTGGGCCTCGACCATCCCCTGTGCCAGCGCCCGCTCGGCCGGCGTCCGGCACTGCACCGCGCAGCCCTTGGCCATCGCGACACCGCCCTTGTGGTGGTCGGTCATCAGCTGGAGGTACAGCACCTCCGCGTCCCGGCCGTTCGCCGCACCCAGCCGGTCCAGCTCCTCCCTGGTCGCCATCCCCGGCATCAGCGCCCCCGGCTTGGCGGCGCCGTGCCCGGCGTGTCCCGCGTGCTCGCCGCCCCCTTCGGCGGCCTGCATCCAGGACATCGGCGGCTCGTCGGCCAGCACCTTCGGCAGCCCCCACAGGTCCAGCCAGCCCAGCAGCATGCCGCGCTGGTTGGCCTGGGTGTTGGCGATGTCGTAGGCGAGGCCGCGCACCGGGTCGTCCTGGGTGCGGTCGCGGACGATGAAGGACATCTCCACCGCCTGCTGGTGGTGCACCGCCATGTCACGGGCGAAGCCCGCGTCGGGGGAGTACAGCGCCGGTGCCTTCGCGGACCCGGCGGCGTCGGCGCCGCCCGGGCCGCCGGTCGCGGTGGCGACCGTGGCCCCCACCGCGAACAGCACCGCCAGGACGACGGCCGCGCCGGCGGCCCAGTACGTACGGGTCACTTGTCGGCCAGCCCGTTGGTGCAGGCGGCCCCCGGCTCGGGGGTCTGCGCGCCCTGCACGTACTTGGTGAAGAACTGCGCCACGCGCGGGTCGTCCGCCTTGTCCACCGTCAGCTGCTTGCCCCACGCGCTCAGCATGATCGGGCCGGCCTGCTCCTTGACGGGGCTCATCAGCGTGTACGGGGTCTTGCCGACCTTCCCGGCGAGCGTCTCGACGTCGGCCGGGGCCGCCTTCTCGTTGTACGTCACCCACACCGCGCCGTGCTCCAGCGAGTGCACGGCGTTGACCTCGGGGATCGCGTTCTTGTAGACGTCGCCGTTGCAGTTCATCCAGCGGGGGCTGTGGTCGCCGCCGACCGGCGGGTTCATCTCGTACTTCACCGGGGTGTCGACGTGGTTGCGGCCGAGCTTCTTCACGTCCCAGTCCCGCTCGCCGGACACCGGCGCCTTGCGGGCCGCGGCGGCGTCCTTGTCCTTCTGCTTCTGGTCGATCAGCAGCCACGAGCCGAAGCCGACGAGCCCGGCGACGATGACGGTCGAGATGCCGATGGCGAGGAACTTGTTGCGCCGGTCGCGTGCCTTTTCGGCGCGGCGCATTTCGGCTATGCGGTTCTGGCGGGAGTTGTTTTCGGACGTCCTGCTGGCCATGTGCCCTGGTTCCTTCTGCTGAGGGGGGTGTCGGGGTGGAGCCGGTGGTGCGCTCGGCGCGCCGCGGCCGTCACGTCCGCAGCACCTGGAGGACGTACAGGCCGGGGGCGCGCGGCGGCGGCCCGGCCGCCCGGACCGGTCCCGCCACGGCGGACGGGCGGGCGGCGGGCGCCGCCCCGGCCGGCGGCAGGGCCACGGCGGACGGCGGAGCGGGCAGCACGGCCGGGGTCACCCGGGCCAGCGGGGAGCAGCCGGGCAGGTCGTACGGGGACACGCAGGCGACGCGCGCCACCTGCCCGGCGGCCCGGACCCGGCCGTCCTTGACCTTGACCTGGCCCTGGACCTTGACCTGGCCCTGGCCCTGCACTCGCACGGCAACCTGGACCTCGACCTCGACCTGAACCCGTGCCCCGGCCCGCGTCCCTGCGTCCCCGTGCCCGCTCACGGGACGCACGCACAGGAACGCCACGCCGGCCGCCACGCCGAAGGCGATCAGCAGCAGGAGGGCAGCCCGCCGGACGGGATGCCCGTGGCTCCCGTTGCGCGCGTGCTTCCAGCCCCCCATGGGCGCAGATGGTAATGCTCATGACGCCTCGGTGGTCAGTGCGGGGGTGTCATCGGCTTTCGGGGGTGCGTAATGTGGCGGAAACCACCAATGGCGATACTGGGCGGGCCCGACTGTGCCCCCCGGTCCCTCGGGGCGGTGGTGCACAGATCGTCTGAACTGCGAGGATGAAGGCATGGACAAGCAGCAGGAATTCGTCCTCCGGACGCTCGAGGAACGCGACATCCGCTTCGTGCGCCTGTGGTTCACCGACGTGCTGGGTTTCCTCAAATCCGTCGCGGTCGCCCCCGCCGAGCTGGAGCAGGCCTTCGACGAGGGCATCGGCTTCGACGGCTCGGCCATCGAGGGCTTCGCCCGGGTCTACGAGTCCGACATGATCGCCAAGCCGGACCCGAGCACGTTCCAGATACTGCCGTGGCGCGCCGAGGCCCCCGGGACCGCCCGGATGTTCTGCGACATCCTGATGCCGGACGGCTCCCCGTCCTACGCGGACCCCCGCTACGTCCTCAAGCGCATCCTCGCCAAGACCTCCGACCTGGGCTTCACCTTCTACACCCACCCGGAGATCGAGTTCTTCCTGCTGAAGGACAAGCCGCTGGACGGCTCCCGCCCGGTGCCGGCGGACAACTCCGGCTACTTCGACCACACTCCGCAGAACGTCGGCATGGACTTCCGCCGCCAGGCGATCACCATGCTCGAATCCATGGGCATCTCGGTTGAGTTCAGCCACCACGAGGGCGCCCCCGGCCAGCAGGAGATCGACCTGCGCTACGCCGACGCCCTCTCCACGGCCGACAACATCATGACCTTCCGCCTGGTGATGAAGCAGGTGGCCCTGGAGCAGGGCGTCCAGGCCACCTTCATGCCGAAGCCGTTCTCGGAGTACCCCGGCTCCGGCATGCACACCCACCTCTCCCTCTTCGAGGGCGACCGGAACGCGTTCTACGAGTCGGGCGCCGAGTACCAGCTCTCGAAGGTCGGCCGCTCCTTCATCGCGGGCCTGCTGCGCCACGCGGCGGAGACGGCGGCGGTCACCAACCAGTGGGTGAACTCCTACAAGCGCATCTGGGGCGGCTCTTCCCGCAGCGCGGGCGCGGGCGGCGAGGCCCCCTCGTACATCTGCTGGGGCCACAACAACCGCTCGGCGCTGATCCGCGTCCCGATGTACAAGCCGGGCAAGACGGGTTCCTCCCGGGTCGAGGTCCGCTCGATCGACTCGGGCGCCAACCCGTACCTCACCTACGCCGTCCTCCTCGCGGCCGGCCTCAAGGGCATCGAGGAGGGCTACGAACTCCCGGCGGGCGCCGACGACGACGTCTGGGCCCTCTCCGACGCGGAACGCCGCGCGATGGGCATCGAACCCCTCCCGCAGAACCTCGGCGAGGCCATCTCCCTGATGGAACGCAGCGAACTGGTCGCCGAAACCCTCGGCGAGCACGTCTTCGACTTCTTCCTCCGCAACAAGAAGCAGGAGTGGGAGGAGTACCGCTCGGAGGTCACCGCCTTCGAACTCCGCAAGAACCTCCCGGTCCTGTAACCGCAGGTCGGAGCCCTATCGCGGCAGGTACGACACTCCGGGCCGGTGGTCATCGACCACCGGCCCGGAGCCGTCTGACCGGCCCTGGCCGTCTGTGGGCCGTCCGGCGCGGAACCCGAGGCCCTGTAGACCCCGTCCACGGCCTTCCGGGTCCGCCCGTCGCTGCTCGGCATGAGGTGCGTGCAGGTCCGGAGCCTGAAGCCAGGATCGCCGTGTCCCAGATACGTGCTGAGCGCCTTGACGTTCTCGTCGGCGTCCGGGAACACCGACGCGTAGGTATCGGCGGCCCCGGCCGGGTGCCCCTGCCCCGCCCGCAGGTCACCCCGCGGGCGGGGGGACTGCCGGGTGCCAGGTGGGGTGGGGGGTGGTGGGCTGGGCGGTCGTCGTGTGCAGGCGGGCGTCGAGGCCCAGGACGGCGGTGACGGTGGTGGTCGCCGGGGTGAGCACCGCCGCCGGGGCGCCCGCGTAGAGCATGCGGGACTCCGCCCAGGCGGGCGGCCCCCCGAACGCGGCCGCCGCGACGGTCCCGGAGTCGGCCCGCCCCGTCAGGACGCGGCCCGCCACGCCGACCGCGCCGTAGCCCGACCGGCCGCCGGACTCGGCGAGAGCGGTGACCCGCGGGGCGCCCGGACCCGCCGTGACCAGCGCGCTGCGCACCGCCCCCGAGTCGGGGCGCCGGAAGTAGAGGCGCACGCCCGCGCCCTCCCGGGCCGCCGACAGCGGGACCGTGGTGGCGGGGAGCGCGGTGGGGAAGGGCCCGGCGAGCGGGGCGCCGGGGGCGGGCTGCGTCCAGGCCAGGACCGAGCGGGTGGTGGTGGCGTACACGTGCCGCCGCCCCGCCGCGTCGGTGAGGGCGACGGGGTCGCTCTGCAGGTCCTCGCCGCCCAGGCGCTGCCAGTCGGTGAAGGCCCCCGACGGCTGCTGGACGCGGGCGCGCAGCGTGCGCCGGGTGTCGCGGAGGTAGACGGTGAGCCGGCCGTCGGCATCGGCGACGGCCACGGGGGCGCTGATGGCGGAGGTGCCGCCCTCGTCGCCCGGCTCGGGCGTGCCGAGCGACTGCCAGGGCCCGAACGGCCCGTCGGGCGCGGACTGGACGGCGTACACCACCTCGCGCCGGTAGTCGGCCGGGCGGGACCCGAGGGCCGTGCGGGTGGCGAGGACCGCGACGCGGCCGTCGGGGAGGCGGGCGGTGCAGGCGCCGGAGTCGATGCCGGTGCCGGGCAGCAGCGCGGGCCCGGTCCAGGACCCGGCCGGATCCCGGGACCACACCGCCATCCGGCCGTCCAGCGCGGCGAAGGCCCAGAGCCGGCCGGGCGTGCCCTCGGCGAGCCAGGAGGTGGTGTCGGCGCGGGCGTAGCGCAGCGACTGCGCCCAGTTGCGGCCGGTGGGACTGCCGGCCACCTTGCGGTCCCCGCAGCCGGAGGGGCTGCCGCAGTAGTCGGTGCGGTCCTGCCAGGCGTACGTCTTCAGGAAGCCGATCTTCGTCGCGGCGGTCTGCGGGTCCAGCGCGTGGGGGAGGGTGCCGTTGTGGTAGCCGAGGTAGTTCTGGACCGAGAACCGCGGCCGGTCCGTGACGGTCTCGGCGTACTGGGCGGTGGCGGCCTGCACGAAGCGGGCGCCGTACATGTGGTCCTGGTGGTCGGTGTACTTGCCGGTCTGCTCGTACCGGTTCGGGGTCGGGTCCTGCATGCGTATCGTCGTCGGCCGGTAGCGCTCCAGGATCCCGGCTATCGACCGGACCACCTGGTCCTTGGTGTACGTGAACGCCTGCCCGACCGGGGTGCCGGTGGTGAGCTGGGCGCCGAGCGCCGGTATCGCGCCGTTCCACAGGCCGCGCAGGCTGTCGGGGTTCTCGCCGGCCGGGCTGCGGGCCTCGCGCAGCTGGAGCCACACGAGGTGGACCTGGGGCCGGGCCACGAGGACGTCGAGCTCCGCCTGTCCGCCGCCCGCCGTGGGTATGACCGTACGGGTCCACGCGCTCGTGCGGTCGCCGGTGGCCATCTGGGCGTAGGCGGAGCGGATGCCGTTCTGCCGGGCCTCCGCGTACCGGGCGCGGTCGGCGGGCTGCGCCGGGTCCCTGGCCTCGCCGCCGTGCGCCTCGTTGCGGCCGTCGGCCTCGCCGGAGGTGAGGTAGGCGGTGGTGAGCGGGAGTCCGGCCAGCAGGGTCCGGCTGAGGTCGGGGTTCATGAAGAAGAGGTCGTCGTCGGGGTGCGCGACGATCTGCACCACCGAGCCGGCGGTGGTGCTGACGGGGAGGGCGGCGGCCGGCCGGCCGGCCCCGTCGGTCTGGGTGGCCTCGGCCGAGGTCGGCCGGCCGGAAGCGATGGAGAGTGCGCCGGTGGCGCCCACGGTGAGCATGGGCACCACGGCCGCGAGGAGGAAACGGCGGCGGGATACGGGCATCGGGTCACGCCTCTAGGTCGTTCCGGACGGGCTGGAAGAACCGCTGTGCAGTCACTGAGAGGCGGAATCGGGCGAGTTGGTTCACCGATTCCGCCGATGACGTGTCTCTTGCGGAAATGACCGGTTGTGAGAAGGCGAGGCGGAGCCCGAGACCTGGCGAAATGGCCCGCATGGCAAACAACACCCCGGTGTGGGGTGTTGAAGGAAGATATGCGCCTTATCTGCCGGTCTGGGAGCGTACGGACCCACTACGGACCCACTACGGACCCGCTACGGGCCCGCTACGGGCCCCCTACGGGACCGAGTTGCGCGGGCCCACCGGCTGCCAGGGCGACAGGTGCGCGTCGGCGGAGTCCGCCGAGGAGGTGACGTACAGCCGGGCGTCGAGCCCGACCACCGCCAGGCTGACCATGTTCTTCCCGGTCATGGTGCTGGACGGGGCCCCGACGAACAGCAGCGGCGAGCGCTGCCACGGCCGGCCGGCGCCCAGGTCCGAGCCGAGCTGCCCGCCCGCCGCGCGGCCGGCGAGGACGTGCCCGCTCGCCGTCACCGAGCCGAAGCCCTGGAGCCCGCCGAGGTCGGTGAGGTTGTTGACCTTCAGGCCGCCGTCGCCGGTGATCAGGGCGGTGCGGACGTTGCCGGAGCCGGGCTTGCGGAACCACAGCCGCACCCCGCCCTCGCGGCCCTCCGCCGTCAGCGGGAGCGTGGTGTCGGGCAGTCCGGTGGCGGTGGGCGGCCCCAGCGGGGCGCCGGCCTCGGGCTGGGCCCAGCCGATCACCGTCCGGGTGGTGGCGGCGAACACCATCCGACGGCCGGCGCCGTCGGTCGCGGTGGCCGGGGTGCCGTGCAGGTCGGCGCCGCCGTGGTGCTCCCACGGGCCCCAGCTGCCGTCGGCCCGCTGGACGCGGCCGCGCAGGCCGGAGGCGCCGTCGCGCACGTACACCGCGGCCAGGCCGGTGCCGTCGACGGACACGGCGGGGGCGCTGATGTCGGAGGTCCAGGTGTCGTCGGAGGCCTCGGGGGTGCCGAGCGACTCCCACGCCCCGAACTCCGGGGAGCCGGGGGCCCGCTGGACGGCGTACACGACCTCGCGCCGGTAGTCGGCGGGCCGGGCGCCGAAGGAGGTGCGGGTGCCGTAGGCGGCTATCCGGCCGTCGGGCAGGGTGACCGTGGAGATGCCCTGGTCCATGCCGGTGCCGGGGAGCAGCGCGGGGCCGCTCCAGCTGCCGATCAGGCCGGTGCGGTGCCAGACGGCCACCTGGCCGTCGAGCACCTTGAAGGCCCACAGGCCTTGGTCCCGGTCGGAGGCGAGCCAGGACGTGCTGGTGCCGCGGGCGTAGTTGATGGAGTCGGTCCAGCGGTTGCCCGAGGGGTGGTCGGCGACCTTGAGGTCACCGCAGCCGGCGGCGCTGCCGCAGTGGTTCGTCCGGTCGAGCCAGGCGTAGGTGCCCAGGATGTCCAGCTTCTCCTTGGCCTCGCCCGGGTCCAGGGCGCTGGGCAGGGAGCCGTTGAAGTAGCCGATGTAGTTCTGGACGCCGAAGTGCGGGCGGTCGTGGACCTCGCGGGCGTAGGCGTCGGAGGCCATCTGCACGAACCGGGCCCCGTAGAAGTGGTCCTGGTGGTCGGTGTAGCGCTTGGAGTCCGGGTAGCGGCCGGGGGTCGGGTCCTGCATCCGTATCGTCGTCGGCTTGTACCGGGCCAGGATCCCCTCGATCGTCCGGACGACCTGGTCCTTCGTGTACGTGAACCGCTGCTTGACGGGGGTGCCGGAGGCGAGCACCGATTCCAGGTGCGGGACCCGGCCGTCCCACAGGCCGTGCAGGCTGTCGGGCGCGTCGCCGTAGACGTTGCCGGCCTCGCGCAGCTGCAGCCAGACGAGGTTGACCTCGGGCTTGGCGACGAGGACGTCGACCTCGGCCTGGCCGCCGCCGTCGGTCGGGACGACGGTGCGCTTCCAGGCGCTGCCGCGGTCGCCGGTGGCCATCTTCGCGTAGGCGGCGCGGATGCCGTTCTGGCGGGCCTCGGCGTACGCGGGCTTGTCGGACGGGGTGGAGTGCTCCTTGGCGACGCCCGCGTTGATGCCGTCGGCCTCGCCGGAGGTGAGGTAGACCGAGGTCACGGGGTGGCCGGTGGCTATGGAGTACCCGAGGTCCGGGTTCATGAAGTACAGGTCGTCGTCGGGGTGCGCGACGATCTGAAGGACCCGCCCGGGATCGGGAGCCCCGGCCGTGGTCGCGGTGGTGAGCCGGGAGTCGGGGCCGGTGGGGGCCTCCAGGGCGGCGAAGGCCTCGTTTCCGCGGAGCGCGAGCATCCCGGCCGCGGCGGCGGCCGCGAGGGCGGCGACGGTCTTGACGGTCCGCGCCCGGTGCCGGGCGGGGTGTGCCGGGCGGTGGTGGGCGGTCCGCCCGTGCGCGTACGCGGCCGGGCCGGGGGCCTCCCCGGGGCGGGAGCCCTGCGCGGGGACCGGGGCCGCCCTACCGGAACCGCCAGAACCGCCGGCCCCGTCAGAACCGCCGGCCCCACAGGCCTCAGCGGAACCACCGTGCGGCCCCGACGCGTCGGGGAGGGTGAGGACCGCCGCGCCGGGACGGCGCGGGCCCGGGACGGACGGCGGCGTCGGAGCGGAGAACGGGCGTCCTTCGGACATGGGGCTCCTCGCAACCGGTCGCACGGGGACCGGGCCCCTGACGCATAGATCTATAAGTAATCAGAAAATCCGATAATCCGCCTCATGATATTCGCCACGCCACGCGGGTGAGTCGAACGCCTGCTCCGGCTAGGCTCGCCCCCAGGCCGGCCACCATCACCGGCAGCGCCGGCCGACCACCGGCGGCGACGCACTCGGGAGGCGGCGGGATGACAGTCCCGGGACGCAGGAGCAGCACCTTCATCCGACTGCTGCGGAGCGGGTTCACCGACCCCTCCACCGCGGCCCGGCTCCTCGACGCCGACGCGCTGGCCGCCGTACGCGCCGATCCGGTCCTGCTCGACGCCCTCGGCGCCACCGCCGACCCCGACCTCGCCCTCCTCGGGCTGGTCCGGCTCGCCGAGGCCCAGACCCCCGAGGAACTGCCCCGCCTCCTCGACACCCTCGTCAGCGCCAAGCCCCTGCGCGACCGCCTGCTCGGCGTCCTCGGCGCCTCCGAGGCCCTCGCCGACCACCTCGCCCGGCACCCCCGGGACTGGCAGGCCCTCGTCACCTACGAGGCCGCCGACCTGCACCCCGGGCTCGCCGAGTTCGAACAGGGCCTCGCGGACGCCGACGACCCCGTCACCCTGCGCGTCGCCTACCGCCGCTGCCTGCTCTCCATCGCCGCCCGTGACGTCTGCGGCACCACCGACGTCGCCCAGGCCGCCGCCGAACTCGCCGACCTCGCCACCGCCACCCTCCGCGCGGCCCTGCGCATCGCCGCCGCCGCGGCTCCCGAGGACGCCCGCCAGTGCCGGCTCGCCGTCATCGCCATGGGCAAGTGCGGCGGCAACGAGCTCAACTACGTCTCCGACGTCGACGTCATCTTCGTCGGCGAGGCGGCCCCCGGCACCGACGAGGGCAAGGGCATCCAGGCCGCCACCCGCCTGGCCTCCCACCTCATGCGGATCTGCTCCGAGACCACCGTCGAGGGCACCATCTGGCCCGTCGACGCCAACCTGCGCCCCGAGGGCCGCAACGGCCCCCTGGTGCGCACCCTGGCCTCCCACCTCGCCTACTACCAGCGCTGGGCCAAGACCTGGGAGTTCCAGGCCCTGCTCAAGGCGCGCGCCGTCGCGGGGGACGAGGAGCTCGGCGCCGAGTACATCGCCGCCATAAGCCCGCTGGTCTGGCAGGCCGCCGAACGCGAGAACTTCGTCGCCGACGTCCAGAAGATGCGCCGCCGGGTCGTCGACAACATCCCCGCCGCCCAGATCGACCGGGAGCTGAAACTCGGCCCCGGCGGCCTGCGCGACGTGGAGTTCGCCGTCCAGCTGCTCCAGCTCGTGCACGGCCGCAGCGACGCCACCCTGCACTCCGGCAGCACCCTCGACGCCCTGCACGCCCTCGCCGCCGGGGGCTACGTCGGCCGCGCCGACGCCGCCCAGCTCAACGACGCGTACCGCTTCCTGCGTTCCATGGAGCACCGCATCCAGCTCTACCGGCTGCGCCGCACCCACCTCGTCCCCGAGGACGAAGCCGATCTGCGGCGCCTGGGCCGGTCCATGGGCCTGCGCACCGAACCCGTCGCCGAGCTCAACAAGGCCTGGCGCAGGCACGCCTCCGCCGTCCGCCGCCTGCACGAGAAGCTCTTCTACCGGCCCCTCCTCGACGCCGTCGCCCAGCTCACCCCCGGCGAGACCCGGCTCTCCCCGCGCGCGGCCGGCCAGCGCCTGGAGGCCCTCGGCTACGCCGACCCGGTCTCCGCCCTGCGCCACCTCGAAGCCCTCGCCTCCGGCGTCAGCCGCAAGGCCGCCATCCAGCGCACCCTGCTGCCCGTCATGCTCGGCTGGTTCGCCGACTCCGCCGACCCGGACGCCGGACTGCTCAACTTCCGCAAGGTCTCCGACGCCCTCGGCAAGACCCCCTGGTACCTGCGGCTGCTGCGCGACGAGGGCGCCGCCGCCGAGAACCTGGCCCGCGTGCTCTCCGCCGGACGCCTCGCCCCCGACCTGCTGATGCGGGCCCCCGAGGCCGTCGCCCTGCTCGGTGACCCCGGCGGGCTGGAGCCGCGGGCCCACGAGGCGCTCGAACAGGAGGTGCTCGCCGCCGTCGGCCGCGCCGAAAGCGGCGAGGCGGCCGTCACCGCCGCCCGCGGGGTCCGCCGCCGCGAACTGTTCCGGACCACCGCCGCCGACATCATCTCCTCCTACGGTACGGAGGAGAACCCGGCCGAAGAGGACCCCGGAGCCCTCGTCGACCGGGTCGGCGACGCCGTCTCCGAACTCACCGCCGCCACCATCGCCGGAGCCCTGCGCGCCGCCGTCCGCGACCAGTGGGGCGAGACCCTCCCCACCCGCTTCGCCGTCATCGGCGTGGGCCGCTTCGGCGGGCACGAACTCGGCTACGGCTCCGACGCCGACGTCCTCTTCGTCCACGAGCCCCGCGAGGGCGTCGACGAACAGGAGGCCGCCAAGGCCGCCCAGTCCGTCATCTCCGAGATGCGCAGGCTCCTCCAGCTGCCCACCGCGGACCCGCCGCTGCTCATCGACGCCGACCTGCGCCCCGAGGGCCGCTCCGGCCCGCTCGTGCGCACCCTGTCCTCCTACGCCGCCTACTACCGCCGCTGGTCCCTGACCTGGGAGAGCCAGGCCCTGCTGCGGGCCGAACCCGTCGCCGGGGACGAGGAGCTGGGACGCCGGTTCATCGAGCTGGTCGACCCGCTGCGCTACCCCGTCGAGGGCCTCGGCGAGGACGCCGTACGGGAGATCCGCCGGCTCAAGGCCCGGATGGAGGCCGAGCGGCTGCCGCGCGGCGCCGACCCGACCCTGCACACCAAGCTCGGCCGCGGCGGCCTCAGCGACGTCGAGTGGACCGTCCAGCTCATGCAGATGCGGCACGCCTGGGCCGAACCGGGCCTGCGCACCACCCGCACCCGCCGGGCCCTGGCCGCCGCGCACGCCGCCGGGCTGATCCCGACGGAGGAGGCGCAGGTCCTCGACGAGGCCTGGGTGCTCGCCACCCGCGTCCGCAACGCCGTCATGCTGGTCCGCGGCCGGGCCGGGGACACCTTCCCGACCGAGGTCCGCGAACTGGCGGCGGTCGGCCGCTACCTCGGCTACCCGGAGGGCCGGGTCGGCGAGATGCTGGACGACTACCGCCGTACGACGCGCCGCGCCCGCGCGGTGGTGGACGACCTCTTCTACGGGGCCTGAGCCCTTACGGGGCCCGCAGGGCCGCGGCGTAGGACAGCAGCGCCGTCAGGGCCAGGTCGAACGCCGCGTCGGCCCGGCCCGGGCCGCCCGCCGCCAGGGCCCCGGCCAGCAGCGGGGTGTGCTCCGAGGGCTCCCACATGGCCTCGGGCGCCGCCAGGTCCAGGGCCGAGCCCAGGATCAGGTTCTCCAGGCCGGTCAGCAGCGGCATCACCCGCTCCTCGGGGAATCCGGCCGTCCGCAGCAGCGCCACCGCCCGCTCGTAGTGCGCGAGCACCCTCGGCTCCCGCACCGGGGTCGTCATCAGCAGCGGGATGGCCCGCGGATAGGCGGCGAAGGCGGCCCGGTAGGAGCGGGCCCAGGCCTCCAGCGCCCGGTCCCAGGGCTCCAGCGCCAGCGCCGCGTCGTCGATCGCGGCGCACACCCGTTCGCGTACGAGCTCCACCACCCCGGCCCGGCCGTCCACGTGGTGATACAGCGACGCCGTCTGCACCCCCAGGGCCCGGGCGATCTGCGGAACGCTGAAGTCCCCTTGCTCCGCCGCCAGTTGCAGGGCCGTGGTGGCGATCCGCTCCCGGTCCAGCAGGGGGGTGCGCGGCCGTGCCATCGGTGTTCTCCCTCGTCCAGGTCTTCCCGTACGCCAAAACGGGAGGCTACATTGCCGCGAACCGAAAGCCTTTAGGTTTTTGTTTCCCCGCCGCCTGCCGTTCGCAGAAGGGTGCCTCCGCATGCCCGAAACGCCCGAGCAGTACAGACCGCCAGCGCCCGGCGCCCCGCTCCCCGACGCCCCGCTCCCCGGCGCCCCGTTCCCCGACGCCCAGGGCGCCGATCCGGTGCGCACCGATCCGCTGCGCACCGGCGCCCTCGGGACCGCCGACATCTCCTTCTTCGTCGTCTCCGCCGCCGCCCCCCTCACCGTCATGGCGGGCGTCGCCCCCGTCGCCATCCTCCTCGGCGGCATCGGCGCCCCCGCCGGCTACCTCCTCGCCGGCCTCACCCTCGCCGTCTTCGCCGTCGGCTTCACCACCATGAGCCGCCACGTCACCAGCGGCGGCGCCTTCTACGCCTTCATCGCCCGCGGCCTCGGCAAGCGCGTCGGCATCGGCGCCGCCCTGCTCGCCCTCATCGGCTACAACGGCATGGAGATCGGCGTCTACGGCCTCCTCGGCACCACCACCGCCGACACCGGCCGCGCCCTCGCCGGGCTCGACATCCCCTGGCTGCCCGTCTCCCTCGCCGGCCTCCTCCTCATCTGGTACGGCGGCTACCGCTCCATCGACTTCGGCGCCAAGCTGCTCGGCGTCCTGCTCGTCGCCGAGACCGGGATACTCGTCCTCCTCGCGGGCGGGGTCCTGCTCAAGGGCGGCGCCCACGGTCTCTCCGCCGGCTCCTTCGCCCCCGGCGCCGTCCTCGTCCCCGGCACCGCCGCCGTCCTGGCCTTCGCGTTCGCCGCCTTCACCGGCTTCGAGTCCACCGTCATCTACCGCCGCGAGGCCCGCGACCCCGACCGCACCGTCCCCCGCGCCACCTACATCGCCGTCGCCTTCCTCGGCCTCTTCTACGCCTTCATCGTCTGGACCGTCATCCAGGCCTACGGCGCCGGTGACGTCACCGCAGCCGCCGCCCAGGACCCCGGCGGCCTCTTCTTCACCGCCATCAGCACCTACGTCGGCCCCTGGGCGGCGGACCTGATGCACCTCTTCATCGTCACCAGCGTCATCGCCTCCCTCCTCGCCTTCCACAACGCCATCAACCGCTACGTGCTCGCCCTCGCCGAGGAGGGCGTGCTGCCCGCAGCCCTCGGCCGCGTCCACCCCCGCCACCGCTCCCCGTACCTGGCCGGAGCCGCCCAGACCGTCCTCGGCGCCGTCATCGTGCTCGGCTTCGCCCTCGCCGGAGCCGACCCGTACCAGCAGCTCCTGCTCTGGGTGAACACACCCGGCATGATCGGCCTCATGGCGCTCATGCTGCTCGCGGCCATCGCCGTACCCGTCTACTTCCGGCGCACCGCCCACTCCGAGGGACCCTGGCGGACCGTGATCGCGCCCGTCGCCGCCGCCGTGCTGCTGACCGTCGCGATCTGTCTCGTCGTCTCCAAGGTCGGCCTGTTCACCATGGCCTCCCCGACCGTCAACACCGTCCTCGTCGCGCTCGTCCCCGCCGTCTTCCTCGCCGGGCTCGCCCTGGCCGGACGGCTGGAGTCACGCCGCCCCGAGGTCTACGCCCGCTTCGCCGAAGAGCGCCCCGCCGAAGACCGCCCCGCCGAAGACCGCCCCGCCACACCCCGCCAAGGAGAAACGCCGTGCCCGCTGCCGACACCGTCCTCACCGGAGCCCGCGTCCGCACCCTCGACCCCGCCCGCCCCGAAGCCGGCGCGGTAGCCATCGCCGACGGGCACATCGTCGCCGTCGGCCACGAGCGCGACGTACGCGACTGGCGCGGACCCGGCACCCGCGTCGTCGACCTGGCCGGCGCCACCCTCACCCCCGGCCTCACCGACGCCCACAGCCA
Organism: Streptomyces sp. NPDC002032; assembly: GCF_042890765.1. Lineage (NCBI taxonomy): Bacteria > Bacillati > Actinomycetota > Actinomycetes > Kitasatosporales > Streptomycetaceae > Streptomyces > Streptomyces sp. NPDC002032. The sequence goes on from NZ_JBIASM010000019.1 coordinate 94,499, forward strand.
CCCGGTCTGGGGCATCGAGATGGCCACCGGCACCGACCTCTCCGCCGTCCGCGACCTGGACGGGCTGCGCGCCGTCCTGCGCACCGCCGAGCGCACCGGCGGCTGGGTGCTGGGCCATGGCCTCGACCACAACGCCTTCGGCGGCCGCCCCGTCGACCGGACCGCGATCGAGGACGCCCTGGCCGGCGCCCCCGCCTTCCTGCGCCTCTACGACGGCCACTCCGCCCTCGCCAGCGGCCCGGCCCTCGCCGCGGCGGGCATCACCGGCCCCCGTACGTTCCCGCAGCGCTCCGAGATCGTCTGCGACGGCGACGGCCGCCCCACCGGGCACCTCGTCGAGCACGCCGCCATGGCCCTGGTCGCAGCCCTCGCCCCCAAGCCCACCCCCGCCGAGCGCCGCGCCCGGCTGCTCGCCCTCCTCGCCGACATGGCCGCCACCGGCCTCACCGGCGCCCACGTCATGGACCTCGGCGACGGCGATGTCCCCGCGCTCCTCGCCGGCCTGGAGTACGAGCACGACCTCCCGCTGCGGCTGCGCCTGGCCCCCTGGTGCATGCCCGGCGCAGACGACGACGAGCTCGCCGCCCTGATCGCCCTCCAGTCGACCGCCGGGCGCCACTGGCGGATCGGCGGCGTCAAGTTCTTCATGGACGGCACCGTCGAGGGCGGCACCGCCTGGCTGGAGCACGCCGACTGCCACGGCCAGGGCACCGAGGCCTTCTGGCCGGACCCGCGCGCCTACTCCCGCGCGGTGCGGATCCTGGACGCGGCCGGGGTGCGCACCGCCACCCACGCCATCGGCGACGCCGCCGTCCGCCACGTCCTCGACACCGTCGAGGGCCTGGGGCCCCGGGCCCGCATGCGGCACCGGATCGAGCACATCGAGACCGTCCCCGACGACCAGCTGGGCCGGTTCGCGCAGCTGGGGGTGATCGCCTCCATGCAGCCCCCGCACACCGCGTACACCCGCGCCGACCACACCGACGAGTGGTCGAAGCGGCTCGGCGACGCACGCGCCGGACGGGCCTGGCGCTGCCGGGACCTGCGCGACGCGGGAGCCGTCCTGGCCCTCGGCTCGGACTGGCCCATCGCCCACCACGACGCCCGCCAGGTCCTCGCCACCGCGCTGCGGCCCCGCGGCGCGGCGTCCGGCGGACGGGTCCTGACCGGGCTGATGGCCCTGGAGGGCATGACCTCGCACGCGGCGCTCGCGGCGGGGGAGGAGGCGGTGGCGGGCCGGATCGCGCCCGGGCTGCGCGCGGACCTGACGGCCTTCACCGTCGACCCGGTCACCGCGGGCCCGGACGAGCTGGCCGGGGCCCCCGTACGCCTGACCGTCTCGGGCGGCCGGATCACCCACGGGGAGGGCTGAGGCGGGGAGCTACCGCCGGAAGCGGTTCAGCAGGGCCGAGGCGGGGTGCGGCCCGGTGTTCACCGGCTGGCGCGGCAGCCGGTGCGGCAGCGAGCCGTACCACAGGCGCGAGGCGGCGTACCCGAAGGCCAGGCACATCATGCCGCCGACGGCGTCCAGCCAGAAGTGGTTCGCGGTGGAGACGATGACGACGAGGGTGGCCGTCGGGTAGAGCAGGCCCAGGATTCGGGCCCATGGCGCGGAGGCGACCGCGAAGATCGTCAGCCCGCACCAGAGCGACCACCCTATGTGCATGGAAGGCATCGCCGCGTACTGGTTCGACATGTGCTTGAGGTTCCCCGAGGCCATGGACCCCCAGGTGTGGTGGACCAGCACGGTGTCGACGAACCCGCCGCCGTTCATGAGCCGGGGCGGCGCGAGCGGGTAGAAGTAGTAGCCGACCAGGGCCACGCCCGTGGTGGCGAAGAGGACCAGCCGCGTCGCCGCGTAACGCCCCGGATGGAAGCGGTAGATCCACACCAGCACGCCGATCGTCACGACGAAGTGCAGCGTGGCGTAGTAGTAGTTCATCCCCACGATCAGCCACGTCACCGAGTTCACGGCGTGGTTGACGGAGTGCTCCACCGCGATGCCCAGGGCGCTCTCGACGCTCCAGATCCAGTCGGCGTTCGCCAGGGCGGCCGCCTTCTGCTCCGGCACCGCGTTGCGGATCAGCGAGTACGTCCAGTAGCTGACCGCGATCAGCAGGACCTCGAACCAGATGCGCGGCCGGCGGGGCAGCCGCAGCCGGGTGAGGAGGGTGCGCTCGGACCCCGGACGGGCCTCACTCTCGGTCACGGGGGGTGACGAGACGTCCGTCCGGGTTTCCAGTGTCTTCACGCTCGATTCACCCATGGGGAGAGAGTCTGCCAGATGCGTTCTCGCCTCCGATCATCCCTCGGGACGGTCTTCTGCGCCTGCCCTCCGCCCTGCGGACTACACGCGATCCGCGGGGAACGCGGCTACGCGCCGCGGCGCTGCCCCGGGCCGGAGGCGGTGGACCCGCGGACCACCAGCTCCGGAAGGAAGACGAATTCGCTGTGCGGGGCCGGCGTACCGCCGATCTCCTCCAGCAGCGTGCGCACCGCGGCCTGCCCCATGGCCTGCACGGGCTGGCGGATGGTGGTGAGCGGCGGATCGGTGAACGCTATGAGCGGGGAGTCGTCGAAGCCGACCACCGACACGTCCCGCGGGACCGCGAGGCCCTGCTGGCGGGCGGCCCGGATCGCGCCGAGGGCCATCATGTCGCTCGCGCACACGACGGCCGTGCAGCCCCGGGCGATGAGCGCGGCCGCGGCGGCCTGTCCGCCCTCCAGCGTGTACAGGGAGTGCTGGATCAGTTCCTCGGTCGCGGCCTCGTCGAGACCGAGCCGTTCCCTCATCCCCAGCCGGAAGCCCTCGATCTTGCGCAGCACCGGCACGAACCGCTTGGGTCCGACGGCGAGGCCGATGCGGGTGTGCCCCAGCGCGGTCAGGTGGGTGACGGCGAGCTGCATGGCGGCCCGGTCGTCGGGGGAGACGAAGGGGGCGCGCACCTTGTCGGAGAAGCCGTTGATGAGGACGTACGGGACGCCCTGGCCGCGGAGTTGGTCGTAGCGGCCCATGTCGGCGGTGGTGTCGGCGTGCAGCCCGGAGACGAAGATGATCCCGGAGACCCCGCGGTCCACGAGCATCTCGGTCAGCTCGTCCTCGGTGGACCCGCCGGGCGTCTGCGTGGCCAGGACGGGGGTGTACCCCTGGCGGGTCAGCGCCTGGCCGATGACCTGCGCGAGCGCCGGGAAGATGGGGTTGTCCAGCTCGGGGGTTATCAGTCCGACGAGCCCCGCGCTGCGCTGGCGCAGCCGTACGGGCCGCTCGTAGCCGAGCACGTCGAGCGCGGCCAGCACGGATTCACGGGTGCCCGCGGCCACACCGGGCTTGCCGTTGAGCACGCGGCTGACTGTGGCTTCGCTGACCCCCGCCTGGGCTGCGATGTCGGCTAGCCGTGCGGTCACGGGATTGGACTGTACCGGTCCCCGCCTCACAAAGCCCACCACGTGCACGAATCCGCGGGCAGCAGCACGGTGCGGCCGTCCGTCTCCACGGGGGAGCTGGAGAGGACCGGGCGGCCGGGCGCGGGCATTTCGAGCGCGGCGGGCCGGGTGTTGAGGGTGCAGGCGAAGTGGGGCCGGGTGAACAGGAGCGTGCCCTCGGGGGAGGGGAGCCAGGTCAGGGGGCCCGCGTCCGGGGAGCCGAGGCCGGGCAGGGCGCGGCGCAGCTCCAGCGCGGCCCGGTACAGCTCCAGCGTGGAGTGCGGATCGCCGGTCTGCGCGGCCACGCTCAGGGGGGCCCAGTCGGCCGGCTGCGGGAGCCAGCTGCCGCCGGGCCCGAATCCGTACGGCGGCCGGGTGCCGGTCCAGGGCAGCGGGATCCGGCAGCCGTCGCGCAGTCCGTCCTGGCCGGTGGTGCGGTGGAAGGCCGGGTCCTGGCGGACCTCGTCCGGCAGGTCGGTGACCTCGGGCAGGCCGAGCTCCTCGCCCTGGTAGACGTACGCGGACCCGGGCAGCGCCAGCATCAGCAGCGCCGCCGCCCGCGCCCGGGCGAGGCCCCGGGCGCCGCCGCCGTAGCGGGTGACGTGCCGCACCACGTCGTGGTTGGACAGCACCCAGGTGGTGGGGGCCCCGACGGAGGCGGTGGCGGCGAGGGACTCGTCGATGACGGTGCGCATCGCGGCCGGGTCCCAGGGGCAGTTCAGGAAGCGGAAGTTGAAGGCCTGGTGGAGTTCGTCGGGGCGGACGTACAGCGCGAGCCGCTCCGAGGTGGGCGCCCAGGCCTCGGCGACGCCGATGCGGCCGCCCCCGTAGGAGTCGAGGAGGCGGCGCCAGGAGCGGAGGATGGCGTGGACGCCGTCCTGGTCGAAGAAGGGGAGCGGCTCGGTGCCGATCAGGGTGGCCTGCGCGCCCCGGCCGATGTCGGGCAGGCCGGGGGCCTTGACCATGCCGTGGGCGACGTCGACGCGGAAGCCGTCCACGCCCAGGTCCAGCCAGAACCGCAGGACGGAGGCGAACTCCTCGGCCACCTCGGGGTGATCCCAGTCCAGGTCGGGCTGTTCGGGGGCGAACAGGTGCAGGTACCAGGCGCCGTCCGGGACGCGGGTCCAGGCCGGGCCCCCGAAGACGGACTCCCAGTCGTTGGGCGGCTGCGCGCCGTCCGCGCCGCGGCCGGGGCGGAAGAGGTAGCGCGCGCGGGCGCCCGGCTCGTCGGCGAGGGCCGCGCGGAACCAGGGGTGCCGCTCGGAGGTGTGGTTGGGGACCACGTCGACGATGACCCGGAGGTTCAGCTCGTGCGCGGCCCGGACGAGGTCGTCGGCGTCGGCGAGGTTTCCGAAGAGGGGGTCGACGGCCCGGTAGTCGGCCACGTCGTAGCCGCCGTCCGCCTGCGGGGAGACGTAGAAGGGGGTCAGCCATACGGCGTCGACGCCGAGGCGGGCCAGGTGGGGGAGGCGCTCGCGCACCCCGCGCAGGTCTCCGACGCCGTCGCCGTCGCTGTCCGCGAAGGAGCGCACGTACACCTGGTAGATGACGGCGTCGCGCCACCAGCCGCCGCTTGCCGTGGAGTTGCTGGAAGAGCTTGCAAGCGGGAGGGCCGTCAACTCGTGGGTCATATCGGGGTCAACGCGAGCACACGCCCCCTGGTTGCGGGCCCGGGCCATCGAAGGGGACTCGAACTGACAGCAAGCCGCGGCAACCGTACGGACACACGGATGTAACGATCAGCTCCTCTTGCAGAAAATTGCCGCAAGGTCTTTCGGTCGGCTTTCAGGCTTGTTACGTTCCTGGCAACTCGGGACCGCGAGGGCGCGTCCGGGATCATCGAAGGAGTTCATATGCGGCGTGGCATAGCGGCCACCGCGCTGGTCGCGACCCTGGCGCTCGCGGCGACGGCTTGCGGCGGTGACACCAAGGGCGACGGTGGGGACACCAAGGCCGGCGGCGAGCTCTCCGGCACGGTCACGTGGTGGGACACCTCGAACGACGCCGAGAAGGCGAGCTTCCAGAAGATCGCCGAGGCGTTCACGGCGAAGCACCCGAAGGTGACCGTCAAGTACGTCAACGTCCCGTACGGCGACGCCCAGAACAAGGTCAAGAACGCCTTCAGCAGCGGCTCCGAAGCCCCGGACGTCATCCGCGCCGACGTCGGCTGGGTCGCCGACTTCGCCTCGCTCGGCTACCTCGACGAGGTCCCGGCCGACACCGCGAAGAAGATCGACGCGGAGTTCCTGCCGCAGGCCGCCGCCAGCGGCAAGTTCGAGGGCAAGACCTATGCCGTCCCGCAGGTCATCGACACCCTCGGCCTCTTCTACAACAAGAAGATGCTCGCCGACGCCGGCGTCCAGCCCCCCAAGACCCTGGAGGAGCTGAAGACCGCCGCCGCCGCCATCAAGGCGAAGACCGGCAAGACCGGCCTCTACCTGCGCGGCGACGACTCCTACTGGTTCCTCCCCTTCATCTACGGCGAGGGCGGCGACCTGGTCGACGCCAAGACCAAGACGGTCACCGTCGACAACGCCGCCGGCGTCAAGGCCTTCAAGGCCGCCCGCGACCTGGTCACCTCCGGAGCGGCGACCACCAACGCCACCGACGGCTGGACCAACATGCAGACCGCCTTCAAGTCCGGGGAGGCCGCCATGATGATCAACGGCCCCTGGGCCGTGGCCGACAGCTACGCGGGCGACCAGTTCAAGGACAAGGCCAACCTCGGCGTCGCCCCGGTCCCGGCCGGCTCCGCCAAGGCCGGCGCCCCGCAGGGCGGCCACGACCTCGCCGTCTACGCCGGCTCCAAGAACACGGCCGCCGCGCACGCCTTCGTCGAGTACATGACCTCGCAGGAGGTCCAGGTCCAGTCCGCCAAGGACCTCAGCCTGCTCCCGACGCGCACGGCCGCCTACGAGCAGCCCGACGTCAAGGCCAGCGAGATGGTCCAGTTCTTCAAGCCGGCCGTCGACAAGGCCGTCGAGCGCGCCTGGATCCCGGAGAACGGCTCCCTCTTCGAGCCGCTGAAGGTCGAGTACACCAAGGCCGTCACCGGGGCGTCGAGCCCCGAGGACGCGGCCAAGGCGGCCGGCGTCGAGTTCCGCAAGATCCTCAAGGGCTGGAAGTAGCGACAACGATGGCTGCCGACACCAGCCGGTCGGTGGCGAAGGCCGCGGGCGCGGACGCCGGGGAGGACTCCGGCGCCGCCCGCGGCCCCAGCCGCTCGACCGCCACCGCACCTCCCCGGGCGGGCCGCGGCCTCGCCCGGGCCCTCGCCACGCACTGGTACGCCTGGACGATGATCGCCCCGGTCGTCCTCGTCCTCGGCGTGATCATCGGGTGGCCGCTCGTCCGGGGCGTCTACCTGTCGCTCACCGACGCCAACGAGCGCAACGTCTCGCGCACCATCGGCGTCCGCCACATCGAGGCGACGTACCGGTTCGTCGGGCTGGACAACTACACCGCCGTGCTCGGCGACCCGGTCTTCTGGCAGCGGCTGGTGTGGACCGTGGTGTGGACCGTCGCGTGCGTGTCCCTCACCTTCGCCCTCGGTCTGGGCCTCGCCACCATGCTCAACCGGCGGTTCCGGGGCCGCGCCGCCTACCGGATGGCGCTCATCCTGCCCTGGGCCGTCCCCGGCTTCGTCTCCGTCTTCGCCTGGCGGTTCCTCTTCAACCGCGACAACGGCATCCTCAACAAGGTCCTCGACGGCGGCGGCATCTCCGCCGTGCCCTGGCTCGACGACCCGACCTGGGCCAAGTTCTCCGTCATCGCCGTCAACGTCTGGCTCGGCGTCCCCTTCATGATGGTCGCCCTGCTCGGCGGACTGCAGTCCATTCCCGGCGAGCTGTACGAGGCCGCCGAGATGGACGGGGCGAGCCCGTGGCAGCGGTTCCGGCACATCACGCTGCCCGGGCTGCGCGCCGTCAGCATGACGGTGATCCTGCTCTCCACCATCTGGACCTTCAACATGTTCCCGGTGATCTTCCTGCTGACGCGGGGCGGCCCCGGCGACTCCACCGAGATCCTGGTGACCCAGGCCTTCCGCGAGGCCTTCATCGCGAGCCCGCGCGACTTCGCCGGCTCCGCGACCTGGGGCGTCCTCATCCTCGCCCTGCTCATGATCTTCGCGCTGGTCTACCGGCGCTCGCTGCGCAAGCAGGGAGAGGTGTGGTGACCGTGACCACCAAGCAGGCCCCGGACGCCGGCGCGGAGCGCGGGGCGGAGAAGGCGGCGAAGCCTGCGGCGGGCAAGGCCGCCGGCCGTCCCGCCACGCCCGTCCGCGAGCGCGGCCGGCGCTCCCCGCTCGCCTCCGCCGCACTGCACGTCACGCTGCTGCTCGCGTCCGTCATCGCCGTCTTCCCGGTGCTGTGGATCCTGCTGACCTCCCTCAAGCCCGCGAAGTACGCCATCACCACGGACTTCGTGAAGGAACCCAACCTCGGCAACTACCGCTACCTGCTGGAGGACAGCCACTTCCTCAGCTGGTTCGCCAACTCCGTCCTCGTCGCGGGCGTCACCACCGTCCTCGGCGTGTTCATCGCCGCCACCACCGGGTACGCCGTCAGCCGCTTCAAGTTCCCCGGCATGAAGCCGCTCATGTGGACCCTGCTCATCACGCAGATGTTCCCCATGGCCATCCTCATCGTCCCGCTCTACAACCTGATGGGCGACCTCGGACTGCTCAACCAGCCCCTCGGCCTGATCATCACGTACCTCACCATCGCCGTGCCGTTCTGCGCCTGGATGATGAAGGGCTTCTTCGACACGATCCCGGTCGAGATCGACGAATCCGGCCGCGTCGACGGCCTCAACCCCTTCGGCACCTTCTGGCGGCTCATCCTCCCGCTCGCCAAGCCCGGCCTCGCCGTCACCGGCTTCTACGCCTTCATCACCGCCTGGGGCGAAGTCGCGTACGCCTCCGCCTTCATGGTCGGCGACGAAAACCTCACCCTGGCCGGCGGCCTCCAGACCTTCGTGACCCAGTACACCTCCAACTGGGGCGCCATGAGCGCGGCTTCCGTGCTCATCGCGATCCCGGCGGCGATCTTCTTCCTCTTCGCCCAGCGGCACCTCGTCGCCGGGATGACGGCGGGCGCGACCAAGGGCTGACCACCCGCGCCCCGCCCCTTTCCGCATGACCGGCCCGATCTCTTCAAGGACGACATGACCCAGCACCTCGCCGAAACGCTCTCCACCCCCACCGGCACCCTGCCCGGCTGGTGGAGAGAAGCGGTGATCTACCAGGTCTATCCGCGCAGCTTCGCCGACTCCAACGGGGACGGCATGGGGGACCTCGAAGGCATCCGCAGCCGCCTGCCCTACCTCAAGGAGCTCGGCGTCGACGCCGTCTGGCTGAGCCCCTTCTACGCCTCCCCGCAGGCCGACGCCGGCTACGACGTCGCCGACTACCGGGCCATCGACCCCATGTTCGGCACCCTGCACGACGCCGACGCCGTGATCCGCGAAGCCCACGCGCTGGGGCTGCGCATCATCGTCGACCTCGTCCCCAACCACTGCTCCGACCAGCACGAATGGTTCAAGCAGGCGCTCCGCGAAGGCCCCGGCAGCCCGCTGCGCGAACGCTTCCACTTCCGGCCCGGACGCGGAGCGGACGGCGAACTGCCGCCCAACGACTGGGAGTCCCTCTTCGGCGGACCCTCCTGGACCCGCGTCGCCGACGGCGAGTGGTACCTCCACCTCTTCGCCCCCGAGCAGCCCGACTTCAACTGGGACCACCCCGCCGTCCAGGACGAGTTCCGCTCCGTCCTGCGCTTCTGGCTGGACCTGGGCGTGGACGGCTTCCGCATCGACGTCGCCCACGGCCTCGTCAAGGCCCCCGGCCTGCCCGACCTCGGCCGCAGCGAACAGCTCAAGCTCCTCGGCAACCAGGTCCTGCCCTTCTTCGACCAGGACGGCGTCCACGAGATCTACCGCTCCTGGCGCACCGTCCTCGACGAGTACGCCGGGGACCGCATCGGCGTCGCCGAGGCCTGGACCCCCAGCGCCGAACGCACCGCGCTCTACCTGCGCCCCGACGAGCTCCACCAGGCCTTCAACTTCCACTACCTGGGCACCGGCTGGGACGCGGCGGCGCTGCGCGCCGCCATCGACGAGTCCCTCGACGCGATGCGGCCCGTCGGCGCGACGAGCACCTGGGTGCTGTCCAACCACGACGTGGTGCGGCACGTCACCCGCTACGGCGGCGGTGCCCGGGGGCTGGCCCGGGCGCGGGCGGCGGCGCTGCTGATGCTGGCGCTGCCCGGGTCCGCGTACGTCTACCAGGGCGAGGAGCTCGGCCTGCCCGAGGTCACCGACCTGCCGGACGAGGTCCGCCAGGACCCGGCCTTCCACCGCGCCACCGGCCAGGACGGACTGCGCGACGGCTGCCGCGTACCGATCCCGTGGTCGGGGACCGAGGCCCCGTACGGCTTCGGCGCGGGCGGCAGCTGGCTGCCCCAGCCCGAGGGGTGGGCGGCGCTGAGCGTGGCCGCGCAGACCGGCGACCCGCACTCCACGCTGGAGCTCTACCGCACCGCGCTGCGGATCCGGCGCGAGCGGCCCGAGCTGGGCGCGGGCGACGCGGTGGAGTGGCTGCCCGCGCCGGACGGGGTGCTGGCCTTCCGCCGGGGCGGCTTCGTCTGCACGGTCAACACGACGGAGGAGCCCGTACGGCTGCCCGCGCCGGGGACCGTGCTGCTGGCCAGCCAGGCCCTGACCGGGGAGGCGGACCTCCTCCCGGCCGACACGGCGGTGTGGTGGCAGGGGTGACCTCCCCCCTCAGGCTGACGGACATCGCCGCGCAGGCCGAGGTCAGCGAGGCGACCGTCAGCCGCGTGCTCAACGGCAAGGCGGGGGTGGCGGCCGGGACCCGGCACAGGGTGCTGGCCGCCATGGACCTGCTGGGCTACGAGCGGCCGGTCCGGCTCAAGCGGCGCAGCAACGGGCTGGTCGGGCTGCTGATCCCGGAGCTCACCAACCCGATCTTCCCGGCGTTCGCCCAGGTCATCGAGCAGGCCCTGGCCGGGCACGGGTACACGCCGGTGCTGTGCACGCAGACCCCGGGCGGAGCCACCGAGGACGAACTGGTCGAGCAGCTGGAGGAGCGGGGGGTCACCGGGATCGTCTTCCTGTCGGGGCTGCACGCCGACGCCTCGGCCGATCCGGCGCGCTACCAGCGGCTGGCGGCGCGGGGGGTGCCGTTCGTGCTGATCAACGGGTTCAACGAGGCGATCAGCGCCCCGTTCGTGTCCCCGGACGACCGGGCGGCCGCCGATATGGCCGTACGGCACCTGGAGGAGCTGGGCCACCGCCGGATCGGCCTGGCGATCGGGCCCACGCGCTACGTCCCGTCGGCGCGCAAGGAGCAGGGCTTCCTCGCGGCCCGGCCCGGGGCCGCCGCCGAAGGGCTGGTGCGGAGCACGCTGTTCACCGTCGAGGGCGGCCACGCGGCGGGCGGCGCCCTGCTGGACCGGGGCTGCACGGGGGTGGTCTGCGCGAGCGACATGATGGCGCTCGGCGTCGTCCGCGCGGCCCGCGAACGGGGGCTGCGGGTCCCGGAGGACGTCTCGGTGGTCGGCTTCGACGACTCCCCGCTCATCGCCTTCACCGACCCGCCCCTGACCACCGTCCGCCAGCCGGTCCGCGCGATGGCCACGGCGGCGGTGGGCGCCCTCCTGGAGGCGGTCGCGGGCACCCCGGTCCAGCGCACGGAGTACGTCTTCCAGCCGGAACTGGTGGTGAGGGGCTCGACGGCCCAGGCCCGGCCGGGGAGCTGAGGGGGCGGGGCGCGGGCCGGCTATTCCCCCTCGACCCCTCCACGTCCCGGCGCCTGCCCACCCGCCTGCCCGAGCGCGGGCGGGGGTGGGGGAGCGGGGCCCGGGCCGGCTATTCCCCCTCGACCCCTCCACGTCCCGGCGCCTGCCCACCCGCCTGCCCGAGCGCGGGCGGGGGTGGGGGAGCGGGGCCCAATGGAGCGGCATCAGGGAGGGTTTGGGGGTTTCCCGGCAGTCTTCGTCCTTCCGTGTCGTGCCGGTCCCTCAAGGGCGCTCCTTCGTCGCGTCGCTTCGCGATGGCCTTCGGCCACCCTTGACCGACCGTCCCGCCACGGAAAAACGAAGACTGCCGGGAAACCCCCAAAAGAACGTTCACGGGGCACGACTGACAGTCCTGTCCTCATCAGAGAGCCGAGACCCCTACCGCCGAGGGGCCAGGTGGGCCCGACATCCGGCCCTCCCAGACCAGATTCCGGGCCGGGGGCGGCCAGACCACACGAGACAGCGATACGACGAGCCTGCGGCTCCAGCAGAAGCCCCCGCGCATCAGATCGCTACGCGCTTCGCCCGGCATAGCGTCCGCCGGCCGTCTGTGGCTGGACATAAGCCGCCCAAGGCGAAGAAATGGCCCTACTTGACGGGCGACTGACCCTCGGAGGACGGAGAGCGGCCGGAAATCGGCTCACTGCACGAAAACTCACTCCTCTCGCTCTCTCACTCCATCACGGCCGCAGACGCGTGACTGCCCGCCCTCCACGGGCCTTGGGCGGCCTATGTCCGGCCACAGGCGGCCGGCGGACGCTATGCCGAGAGAAGCGCGTAGCGATCCGATGCGCCGGATGTCCCGCCCGGTTGTTCTGGTCGCTGTTTGGTGTGGTCTGGCCGCCCCCGGCCCGGAATGGCAGCACGCGGGCCGGACATCGGGCCCACCTGGGGTCCCTTGCGGTGGGGGTCTCGGCTCCCTGATGACGATCGGCCAGGCTCACTGCCCCGTGAACGTTCTTTTGGGGGTTTCCCGGCAGTCTTCGTTTTTCCGTGGCGGGACGGTCGGTCAAGGGTGGCCGAAGGCCATCGCGAAGCGACGCGACGAAGGAGCGCCCTTGAGGGACCGGCCCGACGCGGAAGGACGATGAGACTGACGGGAGACCACCAAACCCTCCCTGAGGCCGCTCCGCTGGACCCCGCCGCCCCTACTCCCGCCCGCTCCCCGCTCGCCCCGTCACTCGTACCCCGCTCCCGAAGCTCCCGCCCCGCCCCGCCCCGCCCCTCACCCCCACCCCCCGCCGGAAACAATTCTGCAATCTCTTGCGCAAGCTCTTGCAACACGCCTGGGCGGCCCCTACGGTCAGCGGCAATCCCCCCACCTCTCCGCCAGGAGGCCCCCATGCCCCGCTCAGCAAGAAGCCGCAGAAGTCTGCTTGCCGCGTCCGTGCTCGCCGCTGCCGCCGTCGCCGTTCCGGCGCCCTCCGCGCAGGCCGCCGCGCCCGGGGAGAAGGACGTCACCGCCGTGCTGTTCGAGTGGCGGTTCGACTCCGTCGCCAAGGCCTGTACCGACAGCCTCGGGCCCGCCGGGTACGGGTACGTGCAGGTGTCGCCGCCGCAGGAGCACATCCAGGGGCCCCAGTGGTGGACCTCGTACCAGCCCGTCAGCTACAAGATCGCCGGGCGGCTCGGGGACCGGGCGGCCTTCCAGCGGATGGTCGCCGCCTGCCACGGGGCCGGGGTGAAGGTGGTCGCCGACTCCGTCATCAACCACATGGCCGCCGGTGACGGGGTGGGGACCGGGGGGTCCCCGTATACGAAGTACGGCTACCCGGGGCTCTATTCGGGCGCCGACATGGACGACTGCCGGGCCACCGTCTCGAACTACCAGGACCGGGCGAACGTCCAGAACTGCGAGCTCGTGCAGCTCGCCGACCTGGACACCGGTGAGGACTACGTGCGGGGCCGGATCGCCGGCTACCTCAACGACCTGCTGTCGCTGGGCGTCGACGGGTTCCGGATCGACGCCGCCAAGCACATGCCCGCCGCCGACCTCGCCGCCATCAAGTCGCGGCTGAGCAATCCGGGCGTCTACTGGAAGCAGGAGGCGATATACGGAGCCGGTGAGGCCGTCCAGCCGGGCGAGTACCTCGGGAACGGCGACGTGCAGGAGTTCCGCTACGGGCGGGACCTCAAGCGGGTGTTCCAGAACGAGAACCTCGCCTACCTGAAGAACTTCGGGGAGGCGTGGGGGTACCTGCCGAGCGGGCAGGCCGGGGTGTTCGTCGACAACCACGACACCGAGCGCGGCGGGGACACCCTCAGCTACAAGGACGGTTCCGCCTACACCCTCGCCAGCGTGTTCATGCTGGCCTGGCCCTACGGATCGCCCGACGTGCACTCCGGCTACGAGTGGACCGACAAGGACGCCGGTCCCCCCAACGGCGGCTCCGTGAACACCTGTTACGCCGACGGGTGGAAGTGCCAGCACGCCTGGCGGGAGATCTCCTCCATGGTCGGCTTCCGGAACTCCGCGCGCGGGCAGGGCGTCACCGACTGGTGGGACAACGGGGCCGACCAGATCGCCTTCGGCCGGGGGTCCAAGGCGTACGTGGTCATCAACCACGAGACCGGGCCGCTGACCCGCACCTTCCAGACCTCCCTGCCCGCCGGCGGCTACTGCGACGTGCAGAGCGGCCGGGCCGTGAGCGTGGACTCCGGCGGACGGTTCACCGCCACCCTCGGCGCCGGGACCGCCCTCGCCCTGCACGCCGGAGCCCGTACGTGCGCGCAGGCGCCCGCCGGGGCCGGGGCCTCCTTCGCCGTCAGCGCCACCACCGTGCCCGGCCAGGACGTGTACGTCACCGGGGACCGGGCCGAGCTCGGCGGCTGGAACGCCGGCGCCGCGCTCAGGCTCGACCCGGCCGCGTACCCCGTCTGGAAGCTCGACGTGGGCCTGCCCGCCGGGGCGGCCTTCGCCTACAAGTACCTCCGCAAGGACGCCGCCGGGACCGTTACCTGGGAGAGCGGGGCCAACCGCACCGCCACCGTCCCGGCGAACGGCACGGTCACGCTGACCGACACCTGGCGCGGCTGATCCGCAGCACCCACCCCCGTACCCGAGGAGATCCCCCGTGATACGCCCCGCCGCAGGAGCGCTCGCCGCCGCGCTGGCCGTGACGCTCCTGCCCGCCCTCCCCGCCTCGGCCGCCGCCCAGCCGCCGCCACCGCCCCCGGACGCGAAACTGGCCGCCGAGCCCGCCCGGCACGACCTGACCCGCGAGCAGTTCTACTTCCTGCTCCCGGACCGCTTCGCGAACGGCGACCCGCGCAACGACCGCGGCGGGCTGACCGGGAGCCGCTCGCAGACCGGGCTGGACCCCACCGACAAGGGCTTCTACCAGGGCGGGGACCTCAAGGGGCTCACCGACCGGCTCGACTACGTCAAGGGGCTCGGCACCACGGCCATCTGGCTGGCGCCGATCTTCAAGAACCAGCCGGTGCAGGGGACGGGCAAGGACGAGTCGGCCGGCTACCACGGCTACTGGATCACCGACTTCACCCAGGTCGACCCGCACTTCGGCACCAACGCCGACCTGACGCGGCTCATCGACAAGGCGCACGCGAAGGGGATGAAGGTCTTCTTCGACGTCATCACCAACCACACCGCCGACGTGGTCGACTACCGGGAGGGCTCCCACGACTACCTGTCCAAGGGGGCCTTTCCGTACCTGACGAAGGACGGGGTCCCCTTCGACGACTCCGCCTACGGCAAGGGCTTCCCGAAGACCGGCCCCGCCACCTTCCCCCGCACCCCCTTCGTGCCCGACGCGAAGAGGGACCTCAAGGCGCCCGGCTGGCTCAACGACCCGGCGATGTACCACAACCGGGGCGACTCCACCTTCGCCGGGGAGTCCGCGGAGCAGGGCGACTTCTCCGGCCTCGACGACCTGTGGACCGAGCGTCCCGAGGTCGTGGAGGGGATGGAGAAGATCTACGAGAAGTGGGTCAAGGACTTCGCCGTCGACGGCTTCCGCATCGACACCGTCAAGCACGTCGACACCCCCTTCTGGACGAAGTGGGCCACCGCCCTGGAGAAGTACGCCGCCCAGCGCGGCCGGAAGGACTTCTTCATGTTCGGCGAGGTCTACTCCGCCGACACCGCCGTCACCTCCCCGTACGTGACGCGGGGGCGCCTCGACGCCACCCTCGACTTCCCCTTCCAGGACGCCGTCCGCGCCTACGCCTCCCAGGGCGCGGACGCGGGCCGGCTGGGCTCCGTACTGGCCGCCGACTACCGGTACACCACCGACAAGGCCAACGCCTACGAGCAGGTGACCTTTCTCGGCAACCACGACATGGGCCGCTTCGGCACCTTCCTGAAGCAGGACCGGCCGGGCGCGGGGGAGCAGGAGCTCCTCGACCGCTACCGGCTCGCCAACGAGCTGATGTTCTTCTCCCGGGGCAACCCGGTCGTCTACTCCGGCGACGAGCAGGGCTTCACCGGCTCCGGCGGCGACAAGGACGCCCGCCAGCCGCTGTTCGCCACGGGGATCGCCGACTACCTGGACGACGACCAGCTCGGGACGGCGCGCACGCACGCGAGCGACGCCTACGATCCGGGACACCCGCTCTACCGGCAGATCAGTGCTCTCTCGAAGCTGACCAAGGACCACCCGGCCCTGCGCGACGGCATCCAGAGCGAACGTTTCTCCGAGGGCTCCGTGTACGCCTTCGCCCGGACCGACCCCAAGACCCGCACCGAGTACCTCGTCGCATCCAACAACGGCACCGGGGCCCGTACGGTCGAACTCGACGCCCCGGCCGGCGCGACCTACCGCACCCTCTACGCCGGCACCGGCACCGGCAGCGGCGCCGCCGTCTTCGCCGCCCCGCGCGCCTCCGCCGCCGGCAAGCTCACCGTCACCGTCCCCGCCCTCGGCTCGGTGGTCCTGCGGGCCGCCGCCCCCCTCGCCCCGCCCGTCACCGCGCCCGCGCTGACGCTGAAGCCCCCCGCGCCCGGCGCCACCGGGACCGTCGAGCTGTCCGCCGACGTCACCGGAGGCGGCCTGAACCGGGTGGTCTTCGCCGCCCAGACCGGCGCCGGGAAGTGGCAGGTCCTCGGCTCCGCCGACCACGCCCCCTACACGGTCACCCAGCAGGTCACGGCCCCCGCCGGAACACCCCTGCGCTACAAGGCCGTCGCCGTCGACGCCACCGGACGCACCGCCTCCGCCCTCGCCGCCTCCACCGCCGGACAGGCCCCGCCCGCGGAGGTCCCCACCGCGACCCGGCGCGACTACGCGGTCGTCCACTACCACCGGCCCGACGGCGACTACACGGACCGGCGGCTCTACGCCTGGGGCGACCTCGCCGACGGCGAGGCCACGCCCTGGCCCCAGGGCCACCCCTTCACCGGCCGCGACGCCTACGGCGCCTTCGCGTACGTCCGCCTGAAGCCCGGCGCCACCACGCTGAACTACCTCGTCATCGACAAGGACGGCACCAAGGACGTCCCCGCCGACCGCACGGTCGACCTGACCAGGACCGGCGAGATCTGGCTCGAACAGGGCCAGGAACCCGCCCGCACCGACCCCCCCGCCGCACCGCCCCAGGACCAGACCAAGGCCGTCCTGCACTACCAGCGCCCCGACGGCTCCTACGACGGCTGGGGCCTGCACGTGTGGACCGGCGCCGCGACCCCCACCGACTGGGCGAAGCCGCTGCTCCCCGTCCGCACCGACTCCTACGGCGCCGTCTACGAGGTCCCCCTCGCCGCCGGGGCCACCAGCCTGAGCTACATCCTCCACAAGGGCGACCAGAAGGACCTCCCCACCGACCAGTCCCTCGACCTCAAGGCCACCGGCCACGAGGTGTGGATGCTCGGCGGCACGGAGCACTACCTCCTGCCACAGCCCGCCGCCGCGGCCGCCGCCCTCGACCTCACCAAGGCCGAAGCCGTCTGGATCGACCGCGACACCCTCGCCTGGAACGCCCCCGAGGCCGCCGCCTCCGCCCAGCTCCTCGCCTCCCCCGAGGGCCGGATCACCGCGGAGAACGGCGTCCTGCACGAGAACGGCGCCCGCTGGCTGCGGCTGGAGCGCACCGCGCTCACCCCCGCCCAGAAGCAGAAGTTCCCGCACCTGGCGGCGTACCGGGCCTTCACCGTCGACCCCCGCGACCGCGACCGGGTCCGCGAAGCCCCGCGCGGCCAGCTCGTCGCGAGCGCCCGCGCCGCGAACGGGGCCGTCCTCGCCGCCACCGGCGTCCAGCTCGCCGGCGTCCTCGACGACCTGTACGCGACGAACGCACCCCTGGGCCCCGTCTTCAAGGACGGCCGCCCCACCCTCTCCGTCTGGGCCCCCACCGCCCGGGAGGTCTCCCTCGAACTCGACGGCCGCACCGTCGCCATGCGCCGCGACGACGCCACCGGCGTCTGGTCGGTGCGCGGCGACCGCTCCTGGACCGGCAAGCCCTACCGCTACGCCGTCACCGTCTGGGCCCCGAGCACCCGCCAGGTCGTCCGCAACCTCGTCACCGACCCCTACTCCACCGCCCTGACCGCCGACTCCACCCGCAGCCTCGTGGTGGACCTGGCCGACCCGAAGCTCGCCCCGCCCGGCTGGCAGGGCCTGCGCAAGCCCGCGCCCGTCCCCTTCGCCTCCGCGCGGATCCAGGAACTGCACCTGCGCGACTTCTCCGCCGAGGACCCCACGAGCGGCCACCCCGGCCAGTACCTCGCCTTCACCGACACCGGCTCGGACGGCATGCGCCACCTGCGCGAGCTGGCCGCCTCCGGCACCTCCTACGTCCACCTCCTGCCCGTCTTCGACTTCGCCACCGTCCCCGAGCGGGCCGCGGACCGCACCCCGCCCGCCTGCGACCTCACGGCGCACGCCCCCGACTCCGAGGCCCAGCAGGCCTGCGTGGCCGCCGCCGCCCCGAAGGACGCCTACAACTGGGGCTACGACCCGCTGCACTACACCGTCCCCGAGGGCTCGTACGCGAGCGACCCGAACGGCACCGCCCGCACCGTCGAGTTCCGCAGGATGGTCCAGGGGCTGAACGCGGCCGGGCTGCGCACCGTCATGGACGTCGTCTACAACCACACCGCGGCGGCCGGCCAGTCGGACGCGTCGGTCCTCGACCGCATCGTGCCCGGCTACTACCAGCGCCTCCTCGCCGACGGCGCCGTCGCCAGCTCCACCTGCTGCTCCAACACCGCGCCCGAGAACGCCATGATGGGCCGCCTCGTCGTGGACTCCATCGTCACCTGGGCCAAGCAGTACAAGGTCGACGGCTTCCGCTTCGACCTGATGGGCCACCACCCCAAGGCCAACATCCTGGCCGTCCGCACGGCCCTCGACGCGCTCACCCCCGCGAAGGACGGCGTGGACGGGAAGAAGATCGTCCTCTACGGCGAGGGCTGGAACTTCGGCGAGGTCGCCGACGACGCCCGCTTCGTCCAGGCCACCCAGAAGAACATGGCCGGCACCGGCATCGCCACCTTCTCCGACCGCGCCCGTGACGCCGTGCGCGGCGGCGGCCCCTTCGACGAGGACCCGCGCGTCCAGGGCTTCGCCTCCGGACTGTTCACCGCCCCCAACGGGGCCCCCGCCAACGGCACCCCCGACGAGCAGCGCGCCCGCCTCCTGCACGACCAGGACCTGATCAAGGTCGGGCTCACCGGCAATCTGGCCTCCTACGCGTTCACCGACTCCGCGGGCCGCCGCACCAAGGGCTCCGAGGTGGACTACAACGGCGCCCCCGCCGGCTACGCGGCCGCCCCCGGCGACGCCCTCGCCTACGTGGACGCCCACGACAACGAGAGCCTCTACGACGCCCTCGCCTACAAACTGCCCGCCACCACCACCCCCGCCGACCGGGGCCGGGCCCAGGTCCTCGCCCTGGCCACGGCCGCCCTCTCGCAGGGCCCGGCGCTCTCCCAGGCCGGCAGCGACCTGCTCCGCTCGAAGTCCCTGGACCGCAACTCCTTCGACAGCGGGGACTGGTTCAACGCCATCCACTGGGACTGCCGCAGCGGCAACGGCTTCGGCCGGGGCCTGCCGCCCGCCGCCGACAACCGGGCCAAGTGGCCGTACGCCGCACCCCTGCTGAAGGGGACGGCCGTCCCCGGCTGCGCCGAGACCGGCGCCACCTCGGCCGCCTACCGCGACCTGCTGAGGATCCGTACGACGGAGAGCGCCTTCGCCCTCACCACGGCGGACGCCGTCCAGGCCGCGCTGGCCTTCCCGCTGTCCGGGACCGAGGAGACCCCGGGCGTCCTCACCATGACCCTGGGCGACCTGGTCGTGGTCTTCAACTCCGCGCCCGAGGAGCGCACCCAGCGCGTCCAGGCCCTCGCGGGCACCCGCTACGCCCTGCACCCGGTCCAGGCGGCCGGCTCCGACCCGGTGGTGAAGCGGTCCGGCTACGAGGCGGCCGCGGGCACGTTCACCGTCCCGGCGCGGACCGTCGCCGTGTTCAAGCGGTCCTGACCGCGGGGCGGGCGGGGCGGTGCCGGCCGCGGTCCGGCACCGCCCCACCCGCTCACCCGCGGTCAGCTCCGTTCAGCGCCGCCCGGCCCGTTCCGTGCCGTTCAGCGCCATGCGGCGCCCGTCAGACCCAGATGCGCACGGCCTCCATGCGCCGCGACTGGCCCGTGGTCCCCACGTACACCGGGTTCCCGGCGGCCGCGTTCAGCCAGCCGTAGTCCGCCACGTGCGCCTGCGCCGCCACGCTGCCGTTGCCGACCTGGACGCCCAGCGCCTCCATCCGACGCGACTGGCCGGTGGTGCCGACCGTCACCGCCCTGCCGTCGGCGGCGCACGCCCAGCCCTGCCACCCGATGTCCGCCAGGTGGGCGTTGGCGCAGACCCCGCCCGTCCCGGCGGTCGCGATCACCGCGGCCTCCATCCGGCGGCCCTGCCCGGTGGTCCCGGCGACGGCGCCGTCGCACACCGTGCCCTGCCACCCGACGCCCTCGACGTGGGCGGCGTAACAGACCGTCCGGGCGGCCGGGGCCAGCGCCTCGTGCCGGGCCGCCGCCGCCTCCACCTCGGCGATCACCGACGCGGGCGCCGCCGCGACGGCCGTGGGAGCCGCCGCGGCCGAGGGGGCCGGCGCCGGGGCGGGCACGGACGGCCGCGGCGCGGCGGTGGCCGTTCCCGAGACCCCCAGCACGCCCGCCAGCGCGACGCCCAGTAAGACCCCCGCGGTCCTGCTCGTGGAATTCCTCATGGTGTTCCCCTCCTGGTACCGACTGGTCGCGACCATCAGTACCGCCGCTCCGGACGCGGGGGCAACGCCAACCGGGACGCACGGCCGAGAGCCGCCCCGGCATGGCGCACGCGGGGTGCTTGCGGTCGGGACGGGCGCCGTGCCTCAGACGTCGAGGCGCCGCTCCAGCAGGATCACCCCGTACACCCGGCCGCCGTCGCCCTGTTTCGAGGGGCATTCGCCGACGATCCGGTAGCCCGCGGCCCGGTAGTAGGCGAGCAGCCGCGGGTTCGACGCCCGGCAGTCCAGGCGCGCCCGTTCCCGTCCCGTCCGGGCGGTCCGCCGCTCGGCGTGGTCGAGGATCCGCAGCCCGGTCCCCGGGGCGGCCGCCTCCCGCTCCACCATCAGCCGGTGGACGTACCCCGCGACGGGGGGCTGGACCCCCCAGGCCTCCTCGTCGGACCACCACAGCTCGTACGCGCCCACCACCCGCCCGTCGGCGTCCTCGGCGAGCCACACCTCCCCGGTGCGCATCACCGACCGGAAATGGGCGACGTCCTTCTCCCCGGGCTTCCACTGGTCGATGCCCTGCTTGCGCATCCAGCGGGCCGCCTGGTCGTACAGCTTCACCAGCGTGGCGGCGTCCTTCTCCCCGGCCTGCCGGAACAAGATCCCGTCGTCAATGATCACGCGGGCATTATCGCGTTCCGGACCGGATCACTCGCCCGGAAGGGAGGCCGGGACCAGCGCCGCCAGCCGTCCCACCAGCTCCCCGAACGGCCCGTCGGCCGGCTCGCCCGCCAGGATCTGAACGAGGATCCCCGCCATCTCCGGGTCGTACGCGGCGCTCACGGCGGCCAGCGCCGCGAAGTCGTGCACCAGCTGGAGTTCCAGCTCCGCCCGCGGGATCCGCCGCCCGTCCAGCCACAGCAGCGCCGTCGACTCGGCCAGCGACACCCAGGAACGCACGACGAGTTCCAGCCGCGCGGGCGGATCCGCCACGCCGATGTGGGTGATGATCTGCTCGTACGCGGCCTGCCGGACCTCGTCGATCATCGCGTTGGTCCGGCTGCTGCCCGCCGCCGGACCGCCCCGCATCAGCGCGGAGAAGCCCGGACCGTGCTCGTCGACGAAGGCGAAGTAGCGGCCCATCACCCGCAGCAGCCGGGCCCCGAGGGGGCCTTCGCGCGGCTCGACGAAACGATCCGCCAGCTCGTCGGCGGCCCGCCGCAGCGCGGCCTCGTAGAGGCTGAGCTTGCCCGGGAAGTAGTGGTAGACGAGCGGCCGGGATATTCCGGCCGCCGCGGCGATCTCGTCGATCGACACATCGTCGGGGGAGCGGTTGCTGAACAGCTCCAGGGCCACCCCGATCAGCTGCTGCCGCCGCTCCTCGACACCCATCCTGCGTCGCACCCCGGTTGTCATGCCGACACCCTACTTCTCCCCTCGGGGGGAAGCGGAAGTCAAAGGTCCAAGGTCAGGCGCTCCCCGGCCGCGCGCGAGACGCACAGCAGCATCGAGTCCGCCCGCTCCCCGTCCGTGAGGAGCTCGTCGCGGTGCTCCACCGCGCCCGCCAGCACCCGGTGTTGGCAGGTCCCGCAGAAGCCCTGCTCACAGGAGTACGGGGTGTCGGGCAGCAGCCGGCGCACCGCCGTCAGCGCCGATTCCCCGGCCCCGACCTCGACGGTGCGGCCCGAGCGGCCCAGTTCCACCGTGAAGGGGCGGGCCGCTGCGGCCACCGCCGGAGCGAAGCGTTCCAGACGCACCGCCGAGGGGTCCGCCGCGGCCTGCGCGGCAGCCCGCATCAGCGGCTCGGGCCCGCAGCAGTAGACCAGGGTGCCCGGCGCGGCCGCCCCGAGCGGGGTCAGGTCCGGCAGGCCCGCCTCGTCCTCGGGGACCACCGTCACCCGGTCCCCGTAGGCGGCGAGTTCGGGCAGGAACGGCATCGAGGCGCGCGAGCGGCCCCCGTACAGCAGGGTCCAGCCGGCGCCCGCCGCCGTCGCCGCGCGGAGCATGGGCAGGACCGGGGTGATGCCGATGCCGCCCGCGACGAAGGCGTACGAGGGGGCGGGGAGCAGCTCGAACCGGTTGCGCGGCGGCCGCAGTTCCAGCTCGGTGCCCACCTCCAGCCGGGCGTGCGCCTCGCGGGAGCCGCCCCGGCCGTCCTCGACGAGCCGGACCGCGATGGTGTAGCGGCCCTGCTCGGCGGGGTCCCCGCACAGCGAGTACTGGCGGACCAGCCCCGAGGGCAGGACGAGGTCGACGTGCGCGCCCGGGGTCCAGGGCGGCAGTTCGGCGGACTCCAGCGTCAGCAGCACCACCCCGTCGGCCGGTTCGGCCCGGGCCGCGACCCGTACGCGCAGCAGCCGGCGCGGCGAGTACCCCGACACGGGGGTGTCCAGGGCGGGCAGCGGCCACAGCGGGGAGCGGCCGATACGGCTGCGCAGCGCCCGCCGGGTCAGTACCGCGGCCCCCGCGAGGGCCGTCACGGCCAGGGCCCGCCTCACGGCCGCACCCCGCCGGACGCGCCGGGGGAGGTGGCCAGGTAGGCGACGGCCTGGGCCGTCGAACCCTCCTGCGAGGGGTGGTACGTACGGGAGAGGTAGGTCGGGATCGACCTCGCCATGGCACCCGCCGAGGGCAGCACCCCCTGCTGTCCGGCCCGGAAGAACTGGCCGAGGGAGGCCTTGGCGGCGGGCAGCGAGGGGTCGTTCTCCATGAAGAAGCGGGCGCCGCGCTGCCAGAGGAAGACCAGGGCGGTGAAGGCGGTGGCCCAGGTCCTGGCCCGGCGGCGGTAGCTGCCGTCGACGTGCATGAACAGGTCGAAGGCCACCGAGCGGTGCTCGACCTCCTCCGCGCCGTGCCAGCGCAGCAGGTCCAGCATCATCGGGTCCGCGCCGCGGCGGTCGAGTTCGTCGGCGTTGAGGACCCAGTCGCCGAGGAAGGCGGTGTAGTGCTCGATCGCCGCGATCATCGCGACCCGCTCCATCAGCCACCACCGGCGGGCCTTGCCGGGCGGCAGGGTACGGTCCCCGAGCAGCTTCTCGAACAGCCAGTCCACCTGCGCGGTGTACGGCGTCGGGTCGAGGCCGAGGCGCCGCAGGTGCGGGAGGACGTCGTCGTGCGCGGCGGCGTGCATGGCCTCCTGCCCGATGAAGCCGATGACGTCCGCCCGCAGCCGCTCGTCCGTGATGTACGGGAGGACCTGCTTGTAGACGTGCACGAACCACCGCTCACCGGCGGGCAGGAGCAGGTGCAGCACGTTGATGGTGTGTCCGGCGAAGGGATCGCCGGGCAGCCAGTGGAGCGGGGTGTCCTCCCAGGAGAACGAGACGTTCCGCGGGTGGAGGTCTATGTGTTCCGTCGCCACGGGGGCGGGCGCGAGCGGCGTATTAGACATGGCGTCAATGTACTGATGGGTACGGAAGAGGAAAACCCCCTTGCACGGCCAATGTGCCGCCCCCGCGCCCGGATCGGGGCCCGTGGGGCGCCGGTTCGCCGGTTCGCCGGTTCGCCGGGAACATTTCGGGGGGTGGTTCCGTTCAGGGTGGACCCCGCGTGCGCCCTGCGAACAGAGGACCGGCTTGAGCGACTTCCCGTCTCCCGCCCCCGCCCCCGTATCCGACCCCGCGCCGCCCCTCCCGTCCCTGCCGCCGCTCGCCGCCCAGGCGGAACACCTGGTCCGGCTCGGTGTGCACGCGCTCGCCGGGATCCCCGTCGAGGAGCTGCGCGCCTTCGCCGCCGCGGCCGGCGGCGCGCGGGAGGACGTCCTGCTCGCCGTCCACCCGGACCGCGCGCCCGCCTCCGTCCTCGCACCGCTGCTCGTCCGGGCGGGCAAGCCCGGCTTCGTCGTGGTCGACATGACGGACGTCGACCGCTTCGCCCCCGACGGCGTCGAGCTCCCCGACGCCCCCCTCTACCTGGTGACCGGCGTCGACCGAGGTGACCGCATGGCCAACCGGAGCCCGCAGGAGGCGCTGCCCGCGCTCGCGCGGGAGGGCCGCAGCCCGCTCGTGCTCACCGAGGGCATCCACTGGATCCTCCAGCGGCCGGAGGTACTGGAGCGCGACCGCTGCTTCATGACCATCGGCTCCCGGCTGCGCAAGCCGAACGGCACCCCCGACGCCCGCACCCCGGCGATCTGGATCAGCAACGGCACCGGACGCGACGGCCGGGAGCGGCGCGAGGCCCCCAAGGTCGGCTGGTGCTGGTGGGGCAACCGCCACACCTGGCTGGGCTTCGGCTCCACCACGGGCCGCTCCCTGACGGGCTGATGGCCCGACGGGCGGGCTGATGCCCCGGCGGGCGGGCGGGCGACGGCGAAGGCTAGCGCAGCACCCCGGCCTTGGTGCCGTCCGTCAGCTTGCCCGTCAGGTCCACCTGCGCGCCCTCCGGGGCCTTCACCGCCAGCCGGTTGCCCGTGGCGGAGCCGGTCACCCCGCCGCCGGACACCGACAGCGAGGCGAACTGCGCGCTGCCCGCGGCCAGGACGTACCACTGCCCCGCGCGGGACTTCCACAGCACTCCGGCCAGCACCCGCGGCTCCCGGGGCCCGCAAGCGGGCGAGCCCTCCGCCTTCGCGGCCTGGGCCGCCCCGGGCGCGCCCGGCGCCAGGAACTGGGCCTGCACCCGGTCCGCCGTGCCCTGCCAGGTCTCCGCCCGGGTGCACAGCCAGGCGGCCGTCCCGTCGTTCTCCGGCAGCGGCTGCTTCGCGTACGTCCAGGCGTTGACGGTACGGACCCCGTGCGAGCGCACCGAGGGCAGCAGGCAGGCGATCCGCGCCCAGTCGCCCAGCTCCGCCGCCTCCGTCACGTCCCGCGCGGCCCCCGGCGCGCCGGAGGTCAGCCGGGCCGGGGTCAGCTCGCCCAGGTCCGTGACCAGCCGGGTCGCGCCGTCGCCGGTCAGCGACAGGGCGTTCCAGCTCGTACAGTTCCCGCCCGGCGCGGGGCCCACCAGGGGCGGGGTGACCCCGTCGGGGGTGAGCTTGAGGGGCGCCGGGGCCTCGGCGGGCTTGAGCAGGTCGCGCAGGGCGGCGCCGGTGATCCAGGGGGCCGTCAGGTAGCGGACGTTGCCGTCGACCCGGCTGAGCACCAGACCCGTCGCCGTGTCCGCCGAGGCCCCGTCGGTCCGGGCGAAGTCCAGCGCCGCGCCCGCGGTGCCGGTGCGCGGTTCGGCGTACCGGACCACGCGCAGCCCGTCGTACATCAGGACCACCACCGCCTGGTCCACGGTCCCCGCGAACAGCAGCTGGGCCGGGCCCATCGGCGGACCCGACGGGGTGCCGGGCGTGGCCGAGACCACCACCGCCCGGCCGGGCCGCGCCCACACGGCCAGCGCCCGGCGCAGCAGCCCGGTGTCCCCGGCGCGGTCGCCGCGCGCGGGCCAGGCGGAGTAGTCCGTACGGGAGGACGTGCGCCACACCGCGGGAGCGACCCGCACCAGCTGCCCCGGGTCCAGGGCCGCCTGCGCCGCCGCGTTCAGCGCGTACGGCGGGGCCGCGGGCCCGTCCGAACCCCAGCCCCCGCCCGGCAGCGCCAGCAGCGCCCCGCACACCGCGAGGGCGGCCGCGCCCGCCAGCGAGGCCCGGGCGAACCGGCGGCGGCGCAGCAGGTCGGTGGGCCGGGCCTGGAGCACGCACGGATCGAACTCGGGGGAGGAGAACAGGGCGTCGTGCGCCGGGTCCCCCGACTCCGCGACCGCCCCCGCGGGGTCCGCCACCCCGGCCTCGGCCAGCACCCGGAGCACCTCCGGCTCCGAGAGCCCCTCCAGCGCCCGCAGGACGCAGGCCGCCCGGCCGGGGCCGCCCAGCGTGGCCAGCCACTGGTCCAGCGCCAGCTCTTCGGCCCCGCCCGCCCGCGGGAACAGTCGCAGCCCCCACACGCGGGGCAGCGGCGCCGGCAGCTGCCCGCGCAGCGGCAGCGAGCGGAACGTCAGCGGGACCCCCGCCTCCAGGGCGGAGCGCAGCACCCGCAGCCGGACGTACGCGTACCCCGACTCGGCCCCGCCCGGCTCGCCGCGCTGCGCCGGGACCCCGCCCCGCACGTCCACGGGGACGACCCCCCGCCGCCCGCGCGGCAGCGCCCGCTGGGTCAGCGAATGGGCGGTGAGCACCCGCCGGTTGCGGCCGAGGGAGGGCGGCAGCACCAGATAGGCGAGCCGCACCAGCCGGGGGTAGTGCTCGACGATGGCGGCCTCGGCCTGCTCGACGTCGGGAGCAAGGGGGCGGGTGGCGGTATCCGGCGCAGTCACGTTCAGCAGAACGAGCGAATCGTCGGATGGTCACCCGTGCCCAGCGCGCACGTTCGGACGAACCGGGGTGCCTGCGGGATGACCGGCGGCGGGGCCGGTGGTGGCGCCGGTCAGGCGATGAGCCGGGTGCGCAGCGCCTCGACCGTCTCGTCCGCGACGCCCAGCCCCTCCCGCACGTACTTCTCCATCGATCCGTACCGCACGCGCACCTCGTCCAGGCCCGCCTCCAGGTAGGAGGGGAAGACCCCGATCAGGGCCAGCGCGATGTCCGGGTCCCCGCCCGCGACCGTGAAGCCCTCGATCATCGGGGCGAAGGCCGCCTTCACCGCCGGGTTCACCGACAGGTACTCGGCCATCAGGGTCTCGTCGTCCGCGCCGAGCAGCGAGAGGATCACCGTCGCGCCCCAGCCCGTACGGTCCTTGCCGGCCGTGCAGTGGAACAGCAGCGGCCCCGCCCCGGGGTCGGCGGCCTCGGTGAGCAGCGTGCGGTAGGCGGCGTGCGCCGAGCCGGTCGCGACGAAGGAGCGGTACACCGACCCGAACAGCGCCTGCGCCTTGCCGCCGCCCAGGTGCTCCTCGGCGACCACCGGATCGGCGAGCAGGTCCTTGAGCTGGGTGGCGGCGGGCATCCGGCCCTCGCTCATCTTGTCGGCCAGCACGTCGCGCACCAGCAGCCGCGCCCCCGCCGGTATCCGGTCGGGGTGGTCGGCGCGCTCGGCGGCGCTGCGGAAGTCGATGACCGTACGCAGTCCCAGCCCGGCCACCGCCGGGTCGGCGGCGGGGTCGAGCCGGTCGAGCGAGCCCGAGCGCAGCACGAGGCCGGGGCGGACGGTGCGGCCGCCGGCGAGCGGGGTGCCACCGAGGTCGCGCAGATTGGCGACGGTGGTGGAGGGCGTGGCGGTCATCGTGGCGGCTCCAGCGGGTGTGCGGCTCGGGGAGGTCGTGGTCACTGACTCGTGTCATTCATGCTTGTTCATGGCAAGGGCCACAAAAGGGTCACGCAAGAGCGATTTTCCGATGATTCCTTCGGGAAAGACAATCGACGGCCAGCGAGACCCCGATGCCGAGCCCGAGCGCCACCAGGTGCCCCGCGTCGGTGAAGGTCCGCTCCCGGCGCAGCACCGGCCGCACGGCGAGCGCCAGCAGGCCCGCCCGGGCCGTGGTGCGGACCGCGCCGCGCGGCAGGGCCGAGGTCAGGGCGCCGAGCACGGCGTTGAGCCCGTAGCTCGCGCCCACGTCCAGGGCCCGCCGGGTCTCGCGGTCGGCGGTGCGCCGCAGTACCCCGTGGACGAGCAGGGTCGCCGCGGTGTGCCCGAAGAGGAACACCGCGGCGGTCCACCAGGCCCCGTAGGCGTACTCCGCATAGCCCAGCACCGCGACCAGCAGGAGCGCGTAGGGCAGCGGCATGGGCTCTTCGAGCACGCAGGCGCTGGTCAGCAGGGTCTCCCAGCGGCCGGAGTCGAGATTGTCGACGTTCGTCGAGCAGGCGCGCAGCACCCGCTCCCGCTCCGCGGGCGCCAGCCGCTCCAGGGCGTGGGAACCGAGGTGGACCCCGCCGGTGTAGAGCGTGCTCAGCGGCAGCGGCCAGGGGCTCGGCAGTGGATTCACCCGTTCATGATCGGATACGGCCCCGTGGTGCTCGGCACCGGGCCCCGTGGGAGCATGACCGGGACATGTCTGACACCCGGCACCGCGCCCCGATGCGCGCCACGCGGGCCGCGATGTTCGCGGCGGTGTGCGTGACTTTGGCTGCGGTGGGGCATTCGTCCATGTCCGGGATGGACATCCCGTTCGGGTGGCTTCTGGGGGCATTCGCGGTGACGGCCGGGCTCGCCTGGCCAGCCACCTGGCGGCGCTGCGGACCCGTCGGCATCGGCGCCGCGCTGCTCGGCGCCCAGGCGGCGCTGCACCTGGCCTTCTCCGCGAGCGGCGCGCACCGCATGCCGGCGGCGCACACCCCCGGCCACCCCCACGCCCCCGGCCCGCCCGGCGCGGCGGCCCACGGTGCGTCCGACGCGCACGGCATGGCGGACCTGGCCGCGCACGGCGCCTCCGGCATGCCGGGCATGGAAGGCATGGCCGATGCCGCCGCCCACGGAACCTCCGGCCTGGACGCCATGGCCGCCCACGGTGCTGCCGACGCACACGGCATGGCCGATGCCGCCGCCCACGGGGCCTCCGGCATGGCCGGTGTGGCCGACGCGGGCGTGCACGCCGTCGCCGGGATGGCCGATATGGCCGGGGATGGTGTGGCCGGGGTGTTCGGGATGGCCGGGCGCGGGGGCTTCGGGATGATCGCCGTCCACCTCCTCGCCGGGCTCTTCTGCGCCGCGTGGCTGGCATGGGGCGAGGCCGCCGTCTTCCGGCTGGCCGGGACCCTCGGCGCCACCGCGCTGCTCGCCGCCCGGCCGCTCGCCCGCGCGCTCGCGCTGGTCCGGACCCGGGTG
Organism: Streptomyces sp. NPDC002032; assembly: GCF_042890765.1. Classification (NCBI taxonomy): domain Bacteria; kingdom Bacillati; phylum Actinomycetota; class Actinomycetes; order Kitasatosporales; family Streptomycetaceae; genus Streptomyces; species Streptomyces sp. NPDC002032. Next base: position 123,594 of record NZ_JBIASM010000019.1, read on the forward strand.
GCCCTCGTACCGGCGCCGCCCGCGCACTGCCCGCCGTACGTACGGCCACGCCGCCTGCGCGGGGCCGTCCACGCCCACACCGCGGTCCGCAGGGGTCCGCCCGGAGCGCGGTACGTCCGCGCCACGGCCCCCGGTCGTCCTGCCCGCGCCTGACCGGCGCATCCCCGTCCGTCGACGGGAGGGGCGAGACCCGGGGCCTTCCACCCATGTCTTCGCCAACCCCTGAGGACCCACATGTCCCTCGACGAACTCCACGACGTCCCCGCCCGGGACCCGGAGAACCCGCCGACCCCGTCCACCCCACCCGCCGCCGCCCCCGCCCGTTCCGCCGCGGGCACCGGCTGGGCCGCCCTGCGGCCGCTGCTCCTGCGCGTGCACTTCTACGCGGGCCTGCTGATAGCCCCGCTGCTGTTCCTCGCCGCCGCCACCGGCCTGCTGTACGCCGGCTCGTGGCAGGCCGAGAAGATCCTCTACTCCGACGAGCTGACGGTGCCCCACGTCGGCGCGGCCTCCGTACCGCTCAGCACCCAGGTGAAGGCCGCCCGCGGCGCCGTCCCCGAGGGCAAGGTGATCGGCGTCTGGCCCGCTCCCGAGGCCGACGCCACCACTCGCGTGATCATGGAGCGCCCGGGGCTGGGGGAGGGCGAGACCCTCACCGTCTTCGTCGACCCGTACACCGCCGACGTGCGCGGGCAGCTCACCACCGCCGGTGACGCGCTGCCGCTGCGGGCATGGCTGAGCGAGTTCCACTCCAGCCTCCAGCTGGGCGAGTTCGGCCGGAACTACAGCGAACTCGCCGCCAGCTGGCTCTGGGTGGTCGCGCTGGGCGGAGTCGCCCTGTGGGCCGGCCGCCGCCGCTCCCGCCGGGCGGACCTGGTCCGTCCCGACCGCAAGGCCACCGGCCGGCGCCGCGTCCTGTCCTGGCACGGCACCGTGGGGCTGTGGGCGGCCGTCGGCCTCGTGGCCCTCTCCGCCACCGGCCTGACCTGGTCGCGCTACGCCGGTGAGAACATCGGCCGGCTCCAGGACCGGCTCGGCGGCGCCACCCCGTCGGTGTCCGCCGCCCTCACCACCGGCGCCGCCGCCGGCTCCGACGAGCACGCCGGCCACGTCATGACCGAGGGCATGGAGATGCCGCCGCCGGCGCCGACCGCGGACGTCGGCATCGACCGGGCGGTCGCCGCCGCCCGGGCCGCCGGGGTCACCGAGAACCTGCGCGTCACCCTGCCCGCGGCCGGCAAGGGCTACGTGGTCAAGGAGAACGACAAGACGCTGCCGGTGCACCTGGACTCCGTCGCCGTCGACCCCGCCGACGGCCGGGTCATGGACGAACTGCGCTTCGCGGACTATCCGCTGCTCGCGCAGCTCACCCGCTTCGGCATCGACCTGCACATGGGCCTGACCCTCGGCATCGTCAACCAGCTCCTGCTGGCCGCGCTCGCCGTCGCGGTGATGTTCCTCGTGGTGTGGGGCTACCGGATGTGGTGGATGCGCAGGCCCACCAAGGACCGCCGGCTCTCCGTGGGCCGCGCGCAGCCGCGCGGCGCCTGGCGGAAGCTGCCGGTGACCGTGCTGCTGCCGTTCGCCTGCGTGACGGCGGTCGTCGGCTGGTTCGTCCCGCTCCTCGGGATCAGCCTGCTCGCCTTCCTCGCCGTCGACGTGGTCCTCGGCCTCGTGGCGGGCCGTGGCAAGGGGGCCGTGGCGCCGCGGGGCTGAGGCCCGGCGCCGGCTCGGCGGGCCCGGGCCCGTACTCCCCTCGGGAGTGCGGGCCCGCTTCCGCGTCAGGGTGCGTACTTGTAGCCCACCCGGCGGACGGTCTGGATCGCACCTCGGTGGGCCGCGCCCAGCTTGCGGCGCAGCCGGGCGATGTGGACGTCGACCGTCCGGCCGTCACCGACGTGCCCGTAGCCCCACACGGTGGTCACCAGCTGGTCGCGGCTGTGCACCCGGTGCGGGTGCGCGACGAGGTGGGCCAGCAGCTCGAACTCCAGGTACGTCAGGTCCAGTACCTCGCCGTCCACTTCGGCGGTGCGCTGCGCCGGGTCGATGCGGACGAGGGAGTCGCCCGCGGGGGCCGGGGCCGCGCCGGCGGCCGGGGCCGACGGGGCGGGAACGGACTGCGGGGCGAAGGCGATCGGCTGCTGGTCGGCCGGTACGAGGACCAGGTAGCCGACCATCGGCGGCTGCCCCGGCAGCGTCGGCAGGGCGTGCTGCGGTGCGGGGAGCCAGGTGGCGCCGGGCGGGAGCAGGTCCACGACGCGGGCCACCTCGTCCCGGTCCACGGCCCGCAGCCGGTGGCGCGGACTGGGCGGGAAGGTCAGGGGGGCGGAGGTCGCGGCGGAGGCGGCGGAAGTGAGGGAGCGGGTGTTCGCCATGAGTGGTCAGCTCTTTCACGCGGAGTGGTCGGCAGGAGACGTACGTGTGACGTAGTCGTCGTTGTCGTACCGCGCGGGCCGAAGGCCCCGGGAGGGTCTGCTCGTCAGGTCCCGGAGGGCTTTAGGGGGCCGGCGCGTTCTTCGCGCGGCAACACACCCGGTCGAAATCGTGGTCCTGACGGGACGGCCAGAACGGCTCGAGGTCGCCGCGACCTGTCGAGGAGTGCGAATGGCTGGCCATGGGCGTCATTCAAGCAGATGTACGGGGTCCAGGGCAGACCCCGTCTCACTTGGTGGAGCGGAATCTCATATTCAGCAATCAAGGTGTCGTCAGGTCGCAATATTCCCGACAAAACCCTCGGCCCCGGCGGCCGCTCCCGTCCGTCCGGGGCCGTCACGCGTATCGCATGCCGGTCAGAGCAGGCCGTCGCGCTCCAGGCCCGAACAGCAGGTGTCGGTGATGAGGCGGGTCACCACGTACGGGTCGACGTTCGCGTTCGGGCGGCGGTCCTCGATGTAGCCCGCGCCGTCCTTCTCCACCTGCCACGGGATGCGCACCGAGGCGCCGCGGTCGGACACGCCGTAGCTGAACTCGTTCCACGGGGCCGTCTCGTGCAGCCCCGTCAGGCGTTCGTCGATGCCCGCGCCGTAGTTCTTGACGTGGTCCAGCGGCTTGCTGCCCTCGCCCAGCGCCTCGCACGCCGCGATGATCGCGCGGTAGTCCTCGCGCATCGCCTTCGTGGAGAAGTTGGTGTGCGCGCCCGCGCCGTTCCAGTCGCCCTTCACCGGCTTCGGGTTCAGCGTCGCAGAGACGTTGAAGTCCTCGGCCGTGCGGTACAGCAGCCAACGGGCGATCCACAGCTGGTCGGAGACCTCCAGCGGGCCGACCGGGCCGACCTGGAACTCCCACTGGCCGGGCATGACCTCGGCGTTGATCCCGGAGATGCTCAGGCCGGCCGCCAGGCAGTGGTCGAGGTGCTTCTCGACGATGTCGCGGCCGAAGATCTCGTCGGAGCCGACGCCGCAGTAGTAGCCGCCCTGCGCCGCCGGGAAACCGTTGACCGGGAAGCCGAGCGGGCGCGAGCCGTCGAAGAACGTGTACTCCTGCTCGATGCCGAAGATCGGCGCCTGCCCGGCGAACCTCTCCGCGACGGGCCGCAGCAGGGCGCGGGTGTTCGACTCGTGCGGGGTCATGTCGATGTTCATGACCTCGCAGAGCACGAGGACGGCCGAGCCGCCGCGGATCGGGTCCGGGCAGGAGAACACCGGCTGGAGCACGCGGTCGGAGGCGTGCCCCTCGGCCTGGTTCGTGCTCGAACCGTCGAAGCCCCAGACCGGCAGCGCCTCGCCGTCCGCCAGGATCCTGGTCTTGGAGCGAAGCTTCGCCGTCGGCTCGGTGCCGTCGATCCAGATGTACTCGGCCTTGTAGCTCACGGGCGCCATCCTGACTCTGCGGTGCCGCACCCGGGGGCGCGGCGGTTCGCCATGGTGTCCCCCGCAGGGTGCCCGGTGGCGATTTCTCATCCGTTGCCCGTATGTGAAGCCCGTGTTACCGAGGTTTACCCCGCAGGTCGGGCGGGCTGTGCGGGTCGGCGGCCGTACACCCGGCCGGGTGGGGCATATTGAGCGGGTGAGCATTTCGTACGACGTGAACTCCGCCGACGAGCGGTCCGCGGAGGGCTCCGGCCCCGTCCGCCCCCGGGTCGGGCTGCTGGGGACGGGCCCCTGGGCCCGCCGCACCCACGCCCCCGCCCTCGCCGCCCACTCCGGCTCCGTCTTCGCGGGCGTGTGGGGCCGCCGCCCCGAAGCGGCGGCCGCGCTGGCCCGTGAGCACGGCGTGAAGGTGTACGAAGACCCCGACGAGCTGTTCGCGGACTGTGACGTCGTGGCCTTCGCCCTACCGCCGGACGTCCAGGCCCCGCTGGCCGTGCGCGCGGCCGCCGCCGGATGCCATCTGCTGCTCGACAAGCCCGTCGCGACCACCGTCGAGGACGCCCGCGCCGTGGCCGACGCCGCGACCCGGCACGGCGTCGCCTCCGTCGTCTTCCTCACCCTGCGCTTCGCCGAGCCGACCGCCGGCTGGGTCGCCGAACAGGCCGCGCGGACCGGCTGGTTCACCGCCTCCGCGCACTGGCTCGGCGCGGTCTTCCCGCCCGACGGCACGCCCAGCGCGTACGCCGATTCGCCCTGGCGCAAGGCCAAGGGCGGCCTGTGGGACGTCGGCCCGCACGCGCTGTCCGTCCTGATCCCGGTGCTGGGCGAGGTCACCGCCGTCACCGCCGCCCGGGGCCCCTCCGACCTGGTCCAGCTGGCCCTGCGGCACGCCTCGGGCGCGGCCAGCACCGCCGTGCTCAGCCTGGGGGCGCCGCGCGCGGCCGCCGGGGTGGGGCTGGAACTGCGCGGGGCCGAGGGCGTCTTCTCGCTGCCCGACTGGAGCGATGTGCCGGGTGCCTACGGGCGCGCCCTGGACGCGCTCCTCACCGCCGCCCGCACGGGCGTCCCGGACCCGCGCGGGGCGCTGTTCGGAGCCCGGCTGACGGAGATCCTGGTGGAGGCGGAGGGCCAGCTCTAGGGGGTCTCCGGCGGACCGGTGCCGGCGGATCACGGCCGGGGGCTACTTGATCAGGGCGTTCGCCACGATGATGGCCAGTCCGATCGTGGCGTCCGCCAGGCCGATGAGCAGCGCCGGGGCGAGCCGGTAGCCGACCCGGATCGCGATGAAGGCGCCCCAGGCGAAGAGCAGGGCGGTGTTCAGGCCGAGGCCGACGGCGGTGACCCCGTACGACTCCCAGTGCGCGAGCCCGGCGATCAGGAGCAGGAGCACGGTGGGCAGGGTGGCCACGATCATCGGCCACTCGTGCCACAGGGCCCGCGAGAGCACCCGCCACCGGTGGCCGGCCGAGCCGGGCTGGTGGGTGCTCATGTGGTGGGAGTACCCGTGCGCGAGTGCGGCCGTGGCGGCGGTGACCAGGACCCAGGCGGCGTCGTAGAAGGGCGTGTACTCCCCGCCCTTCTGGTCCAGCGCGGCCAGCAGGCCGCTGGCCAGGACGGTTCCGTACACCCCGCCGAACATCCAGTCGGCCCCCCGCCGCGGTGGCGGGATCGGCTGCCCTCCGGCGGTGTGCGGCGGCACGGTGGTGGGCTGCGGCGGCGACTGCTCGGTCACGACGGGGGATCCTTTGGTGTGTCTCGTGTCGGTTTGTTCCTTTTCGGTACGGGCCCACCCTACGAGGCGCGGGGTGGGGGCGGGATGAAGGGCGGGGGCGGTCAGGTGGCCTTGCGGGAGAGCGCCTCGCGGACGGCCTCGTCCGAGCGGGCGATCACGGCGGTGCCGTCCTCGGCGGTGATGACCGGGCGCTGGATCAGCTTCGGGTGGGCGGCCAGGTGGGCGATCCAGGCCCGGCGGGCGGTGTCGGTCGCCTCGCGCGGCAGGTCCCGTACGCCGGTCTCCTTCGCCAGGGGGTCGGAGGTGCGCGTGAGGTCCCAGGGCTCCAGTCCGAGGCGGTCGAGCACCTCGCGGATCTCGTCCTCGGAGGGCACGTCCTCCAGGTAGCGGCGCACCGTGTACTCGGCGCCCTCCGCGTCCAGCAGGGTCAGCGCGGCACGGCACTTCGAGCAGGCGGGATTGATCCAGATCTCCATGGCGGCCAGGGTAGTCAGACTCCGTCTGGCCAGGGGCTTTTGTCAGTGCCCCCCGGTAAAATCGAGGAAGCACGACAGGAAGCCAACTACCGTTTGGGAGGCTGTAGATGGCCGCTGCCGCGATCATTTCGATGCCCAAGAAGAAGCCCCTGCCGGCGGGGCTGCCCCGCGAGTGGTACGAGAACCACAACCGCCGCCTCAAGGCGATGCGGCTGGCGATTTCCCTGCTCGACACCGGGACGTACGAGGCCAAGCGCGCCACCAACCGCAAGATACGGACGATGGCGGTGCGGGTCGGCATTCACCGCCCGTCGAACCTCACCTGCAGGATGGTCCGCTCGTTCATCCGCGAGAGCGTCTGAGGCGTCGCCGGGGCCGCCGTCGGGCCGGCTCCGGCGACGGCGCTCACCGAGCCGGTCCAGGAGCCTGCGTGGGCGCTGCCGTCGGGTGCGGCGGCGAGGAGCAGCGCTCCGGCCAGGAGGGCCACGGCGGCGGCGGAAGCCGACGCCGTGGCCGCCCGGAGCCGTCGGCGGTGCTTGTACGGTGCGCGCATCGGGGGGCCTCGGCTTTCCGTTTCCGTGTTCGAGTGGGGACTCCGCCGAGGAAACCATGGAAAACGGGCGAAAAGGGCGACTGTTACGTGCCGGTCATCTGATCAGTACGGCGCGGTCACGCGCGTCACTCCAGAACGGGCGACAGCTGCAACAGGGCCACGTCGTCGCGCGGGCCGCCCCCGGTGAAGGCGGCCAGGTCCCGCCACACCGCCGGGACCAGGCCCGCCGGCTCGCCGGCCAGCACCGGGAGGCGGGTGGCCAGCGGGTAGAAGTACCCCGCCGCGTCCCGGGCCTCGGTGACCCCGTCGGTGTAGGCGAGGAGCCGGTCGCCGGCCAGCAGGGGAAGTTCTGCCATCGCCGGGGGGCCCGGCGGGGCCAGCCCCAACCCCAGCGGGGGTCCCGGTTCCACTTCCACCTCCGAGACCGCGAAATCGCGCAGCAGCAGCACCGGCGGATGCCCGCACGAGACGATGCGCACGAGGTCCCGCCCGGGCGGGAACTCCAGCAGCACCGCCGTCGCGAACAGCTCCGCGTGCGGGGTGCAGTCCACCGCCGCGTCCGCCGCCAGCCGGCGGTCCAGCCGGGCGGCGACCCCGGTCAGCTCCGCGTCGTCCAGCACCGCCTCCCGGAAGGCGCCGAGCAGCGCGACCACCGTCCCGACCGCCGCCAGGCCGTGGCCCTGCACGTCCGCCACCACCGCCCGCACCCCGTACGGCCCGGCCCGTACGTCGTACAGGTCGCCGCCGACCAGCGTGCCGCGCTGGGCCGCGCGGTAGAGCCCGGCGCAGCGCACCCGGCCCACCCGCTCGGGCACCGGCGGCAGTACCGCCATCTGGGCGGCCTCGGCGACGGTACGGACGCTGACCAGCTGGTGGTCCCGGCGCCGGCGCACCCAGGAGATGACCACGCTGAGGGCGCCGACGCTGGCCACCGTGGCCAGGTCGGAGCCCTTGGCGTGGCCCATGCCGAGCCCGGGCACGCCGAGCAGGATCAGCACCATGGCGGCGTAGACGGCGGTGCCGGCGGCCCCGTAGGAGAAGGCGGCCACGGCGGGCAGGGCGGCCAGGAAGTAGCCCAGCTCGATGTCGCCCGGGGTCGCCCACTGGGCGAGGCAGAGCACCACCATCGCCACCGCGGGCGCGAAGCGGGCCCAGCGGGGCGGCGGCGTGCCGTGCAGGCTGCCCAGGTCCTCCCGTCCGCGTCTCACCCCTCCACCCTGGTCCCGGGAACGGGGGCGCGCACGCCGGGTGGCCCCGGCGGGCGGGGCCCACCACAGTGGTCCCGTGACCGATACGCGGAGCGCGGCGATCAGCACCCGGCTGAACTGGCTGCGGGCCGGGGTGCTCGGGGCCAACGACGGGATCATCTCGACGGCCGGCCTGGTGGTGGGCGTGGCCGGGGCCACCACCTCGCGCACCGCGATCCTCACGGCGGGGGTGGCCGGCCTGCTGGCGGGCGCGCTGTCGATGGCGGCGGGGGAGTACGTGTCGGTCAGCTCGCAGCGGGACTCCGAACGGGCCGCGCTGGACGTGGAGCGGCGGGAGCTGGCGCAGGAGCCGGAGGCGGAGCTGGACGAACTCACCGAGCTGCTGATGCAACGGGGCCTGGACCGGGGGCTGGCCCGGGAGGCGGCGGAGCAGCTGACGGAGCGGGACGCGCTGAGGGCGCACGCGCGGGTGGAACTGGGGATCGAGCCGGACCAGCTGGCGAACCCGTGGCACGCGGCGGCCGCGAGTCTGGTCGCCTTCACGGTGGGGGCGGTGCTGCCGCTGCTGGCGATCGTCCTGCCGGGGGCGTCGGGGCGGGTGCCGGTCACGGTGACGGCGGTGCTGGCGGCGCTCACCCTGTGCGGGGTGCTCAGCGCACGGCTGGGCGGGGCGCCGGTTCCCCGAGCGATCGCCCGCAACGTCCTGGGCGGCGCCCTGGCCATGACGGTCACCTACACAGCCGGCACCTGGCTCGGCACCACCTGACCCCGCGCCTCAAACGCCGGCGGGGCTGAGTATGGCTGCGAACACCGCCGGGGCCGGGCGTCGCTGCGCAGCCGTTCGCGCGCGGCGCCGTTCCCGGGGGCCAGCCCCCGGACCCCCGCGCCTCAAACGCACGCGAGGCTGGGTTTGGCTGCGAGCGCCGACGGGGCTGGAGGTGGCTGCGGGCGTCGGCGGGGCAGTGTGTGTCTGCGAGCGTGCCGCCGGGGCCGGGCGTCGCTGCGCAGCCGTTCACGTGCGGCGCCGTTCCCGGGGGCCAGCCCCCGGACCCCCGCGCCTCAAACGCCGGCGAGGCTGGGTTTGGCTGCGAGTGCCGGTGGGGCTGGAGGTGGCTGCGGGCACCGGCGGGGAGGGGTGTTGCTGCGGGCGCGGACGGGGCTGCGTTTGTTTGCCGAGGCAGATGGCGCTGGGTTGGCTGCGAGAAGCAGATGGCTTGGGGGCTGCTGTGCCGGGGGTCGCAGGGGCGGGGTCGGGGTGGGGTGTCGTCCGGGATGTAAAACGTGATTTGTTGGCGCGCGGTGCCGCTGCGCAGGACCACCCCGGAGCGGGCGCCATAAATCATGCCTATCCCGGACGGCCCCCCCCCCCCGGCCCCGCGCCCCGCCCCCCCCCCCCCCCCCCCCCCCCCCCCCCCCCCCCCGCCCCCCCCGCCCCCCCCCCGCGGCCCCGCCCCCCCCCCCCGCCCCCCCCCCCCCCCACCGGGGCCCG